>NZ_FQVJ01000032.1 GCF_900129125.1 Acidocella aminolytica 101 = DSM 11237
TGGCTCAGCGGGGCAAAGACTGGATCGCCCCCATGCTGTTCGACACAAGCTGCACCCACCTGACCGTGACCGCATGGATCAAGGAAATGTTGCTGCCGGCACTCAGGCCGGAAAGCTTGGTGATCATGGATAATGCGCCTTTCCATAACAAGCCCAAAATAGCCGAAATTCTCGACCAACACGGGCACAAGCTATTGCCGTTGCCCAGATACTCACCAGACTTCAATCCAATCGAGCAGGCTTTCGCGATCCTCAAACGGCAACGGAGCTTCTCAGGAAAATCCCTCGATGAATTAATAACGTCACACTCTTAATGGGAATTACTATAGCCGACGCCCCGCTCATCCTTGCCTTTTGTCCGCGCCCGGTAGGGCGCACAGGCGCGCGGGGTAAAGCCCCAATAGCGCGCAAAGGCATGCAACCGGTCGTTGAAGCGCACCTCGCGCGTCGCCGCGTCATGGCGATCGACCAGCGCCCGTGCGTTATCAAACAGAAGTTCTGCTGGTACCCCGCCGAACCGCAGGAAGGCGCCTTCCATCCCGGCAAACCAGTCAGCCTGACACTGCCGCAGCGACGGACGGATGTGCAACCGCCGAGAATAGCCCAATGTCGCCACGAACAGATACACCCGCACCCGTTCGTCGCCGATCCATACCCTGGTATCGCCAAAGTCGATCTGCAACTGCCGGCCAGGCGCGGTCTCAAACCGTACCGTCGCCCGCCTCTGCGCCTTCAACTCGCGCCGCCATTGCCGGACCCGCAACTCGACCGAGCGCAGGCCAATGATAATGTCATGCTCACTCACCAGCTCCTGGCGGATCACATCCGCGTTGCCGTCGTGGCGGAAAAACCGTTCCCGTAGCCAATCCTCCAACCCGTCAAGGCTCCGCCGTCGTTCAGGTTTGCGGTAGGCGACAGGCCCACCCGCCCGCAGATAACGGCGTACCGTATTCCGTGAGCAGCCAAATTCCTTCGATAAACGCTTGGCACCCCAGCCAAGCCCATGCAGCTGCACCATCGCAGCCACCTCCTCAGGCTGAAGCATCTTGTTCCCCTGCATCGTCATCGACAATGCAGAATTCTCTGAACCGACACTCGTCATCTGTCCCTCCTCTCAAAAAATGAGGGGGGTCAGTTCTACGATTCGTCAGGGGGTCAATTTCTCACTTCGCCCGACAGGCCAGGAAAATCAGCTTTGTCGCGGCATCCTCTGTTGGGAATGCCCCCTTGGTTTTGAGCGTTTTGCGCAATACCCGGTTCAGGGATTCCACGGCATTTGTCGTATAGATGATTTTTCTGATCGCCGCGCTGAAGGCAAAAAACGGGATCACTTCCGCCCATGCCCGGCGCCAGGCTGGGGCGATGGACGGGTATTTCGTGCCCCAGATTGTCTCGAAGGCATCGAGCTGGCGGGCAGCCTCCTCGGCGGAGGGGGCTTCGTAGATCGGGCGCAAATCGGCAGCCACAGCCTTTCGATCTTTCCAGCTGCAGAAATTCATCGAATGGCGGATCAGATGCACCACGCAGGTTTGAACCGTGGTCTGCGGGAACGCCGCGGTGATGGCTTCGGGGAACCCCTTCAATCCGTCCACCACCGCGATCAGAATGTCTTGGACGCCCCGATTACGCAATTCATTCATCACCGAGAGCCAAAATTTGGCCCCCTCGTTGTCGGCGATCCAGAGGCCGAGAACCTCGCGATCCCCCTCCCGGGTAACGCCCAGGGCGATGTAGACAGCCTTGTTCTTGACCATCCGGCTGTCGGCGTCACGGATCTTCACCCGTAGTGCGTCGAAAATGACAATGGGATACATCCGCTCCAACGCCCGGTGCTGCCACTCACGAACCTCATCCAGCACCGCATCGGTGACACGGCTGATCAGGTCCGGGGAGACCCGCAGCCCGTAAAGCTCTTCCAAATGCGCCTGAATATCGCGCACAGACAGGCCAGCGGCGTAAAGCCCGATGATCTTGTCATCCACCCCGTCTATCCGGGTTTGACCCTTCTTCACTAACTCAGGTTCAAAACTGCCATCACGATCCCGGGGGACGGCAAGCGGCACCTCGCCATCAGAGCCCTTCACCCGCTTCGTCGAAACGCCGTTGCGCCGGTTGGGCTGATCAGCCGGCGGTTCCGTACCAACCTCATAACCCAGATGCGCCGTCAATTCCGCGCCCAGCATCCGCTCCATCAAGCGGATCTTCAGCTCCTTCATCAACTCGGCATCACCAAGTAGGTCCTCAGGACGCTTGCAGCCTTTCAGCAACTCGTCCAGCAACTCGTTCGAAATCGTCATCTTCCATGCCCCTCTCAGGAAGCATGGACCAATTCAGCCATACACAGAAGGGCGGACACTCTCGCACGAGGGAGAGCAAGAGCCGACTGAACTTCCTCGACCTGCTGCGCGCCGGCTATGCCGACTATGTCGTCAACGACGCGGCGCTCGCCTATATGCGCGGACGCGCGCTCGCCGGCCCGGTGATCCGCACCCTCGCCGACGCCACGGCGAAAGAGTTCGCCGATCATGGAGCCTGGCAGGCGCATCTGGACCAGCTCGGCATCAGCGCGCTCAAGGTCCATCCCGACCCGGTCTGGATTGCCACCGAAGGTGCGCTCTGGGGTGCCGTCCGGGCCCATGGGTTCCTCAACGACACCGTCATCGTCAGCGACGATGCCGGCCAGTTCGTGGTCGGCAGCCACGCCCTGTGCTGGGTGCACGCCGAACGGCTGGTGCACAGGCTCGATACCTTCACCGACCGGCATCGGGTCGCGCAGGCGCATATCCGCAATCTGATCTGGTGGTTTTACGCCGATCTCAAGGCCTACCGCGCCGATCCCAGTCCGCGGCGACGAAGCGAGCTGCGCGTCCGCTTCGATCGCATCTTCCGAAGACGCACCGGCTTTGCCACTCGCGACCGCCTGCTTGCACGCCTGCACGTCACCAGGCGAAAGATCAGCGGCGGCACCCAGGTGACCCGCGGCCGCGACTGCCGCGACGCTTTCCTCGGCCTCATGCGCACCGCCACCAGGCTCGGCTTCTCATTCTGGGACTATCTCGGCGATCGCCTCCACATCCCTGACCACGCCGCCGTCCCCTATCTCCCGGATCTGCTCAGGGCCCGCGCCCAACAGGCTTGAACAAAATCGCCCGGGATTCTGCCCCGGTTACCAGTCGCGATTGTTACGGGCCAACCGCGACGCGTCCAGGCTGATTACCAGTCCCGCTTTGTTCAAACCTACTTCTGCGATCAACCGCTGGAAAAAAGCGCTCATCACTCGAAGCGCCGGACTTGCCAAGGTCATCATCGATAACCTGCACGCGTTCTCGCGGCCAGCCAAGCAGGATGACCCGCTCGACAAGACGATACTGCAACTCAGTGCATCTCCTGATGCTGCCGGACCTGCCCCGGGGACGATTGCCGTACATATATATAGGCCAGCTTGGCCCGGTGCGCGGTCGTGATCCGTTCTTCAATCGCCAGTGAGGTGCTTAACATCACGCCCCTCCTCGCACGGGCCGGCAGATAACCGCAGGCGCTGGATCAGTTGCGCCATCTGCTGCGCCAACTGTTGTTGTATCGCCGCTGGAAGTTGGCACCACAACCGTGGCACCAGTTCCGGCGGCAGAATCGGTTCCGCTGCATGCTGAGGGTGCAGGCCATCGACCTGGCAGCGCTTCACCACCACAGTCTTCATCCTGACACCGAAGCATAGCTCGGATGCGATTCGCCAACGGCAAAAGGCTCCGCATGGAAATTCGAGCTTGCGGACATATTCTTGAATGTAGAATCGGAGGATCTGCTAAGTCTGTTGCAGCGCGCGGAACAGATCGCTCCCGCCCATCGGTCAGAATGAGCACAACCATAGACGAGCCACGGCGAAAATGGCGCTCAGCCAGCCGTAAACGGGTCCCAAAAAGAGGGTGATGGGGGTCAACAACCGAGGCATGAGTGACTCGCCTATCGAGATCAAAGGCATCATGAGGTATTCGGGGAGCCCACCTACGCAGACGCCATCCTCGACCGCCTCGTCCACAACGCCCACCGCCTCAATCTCACCGGCGACAGCCTGCGCAAAACCCGATCAAAAGCCACCGATAAAAGTTGACGCAGACACAGAGCCAATGCCAGAAAAAAATCCAGCCAGCGAGGCGTCAAACCATGGGCGAGTAAATCTCGGAATCGCTGGGCGACTTCGTCGGAATCCGCACGCATGCAGTAGCTGCCCCCCTGATCTGGATGACGGCGTGGTGAAGCGGGCGATCCAGCTGGGATGTCGCGACCACGGAATCACTAAAAACGGCGCATATTCAACACAGAACCAGGGGGAGCGGTGACCCTAACCTCAGCCAGCGAGGATGGCATCACCCACTCCCATCCGAGCAAGTATGCCCCGAAATCAGAGGGACGAGGATTTATCAGAAGCAATGGACACCTTGCTCGGAATCGGCACCAGTATCCTCTTCGGGGGGGGGACGGTCTTGTAAAGCCGGGGCAATTCAGTCTGACAATGTTGGTTTTATTTATGCGCTAATGTTGCAAACGTTCTGGCGACGCTTGGCTAAGCCCATTATGCCGAGAAAGATACACGGACCTGTTACGGAGGAAGGAGCCACACAAGGAACGCTGATTAACCCCCGACTTGAATGTTTACGCCGCAACCGCGCACCTTTTCTTCGCCCGCCACATACGCAATCATGATACCTTAATGTCGCTATCCTGATGCGTTTGTTGGGATAAATTATTAGAATGGATTGAGTTTTTGAAATGATTTTTAGTGAAAGAGCAAAAGCGCTTAAAATTGGACTTAAGCTAGAACCGTCAAATCTACTATCTCTAATTATTTATGCTATTTTATCATTATATTTTTTTGGATGGCATAGGGGGTGGACAAGCCACTGGCTTGGAAAAAGCCAAGACCCTGTTCAGTTCGCATGGTTTCTCAATTGGTGGCCATTTGCCATAGCTCATGGCTTGAACCCTTTCTTGTCGAGATTCGTATGGTTTCCGGGCGGATTCAATCTTGCTTGGTGTACCTCTGTACCTTTTCTAAGTTTTATTAGCTTACCGATTACTTTGATTAGTGGACCAATATTGTCACTAAATTTATTGACAATTATGGCTCCCGCTCTTTCGGCATGGACAGCATTCCTTTTGGCCCACTACATCAGTCGCGATTGGGCATCTGCATTAGTCGGAGGTTATCTGTTTGGATTCTCCTCCTATGAGCTTGGTCATATGCTTGCGCATTTAAACCTAATTTTCATTTGTTTGATACCGATCGTAATTCTTCTATGCCTTCAGCGTATTAATGATAAGCTAAGCCGTCAGAAATTCATTCTACTGCTTACGATCGTTCTTTTTTTGCAACTTGGCATTTCGAGCGAGATACTTGCCACTCTTTGCACGTTCGGAGCAATTTCTTGGGCCATATTTTTTGCGCTTGCGCCATCGTCTGATCGGCTTAAATTATCGCTTTTGGCGAGTGAAATTATTATCGCTGTCATATTCGTCTGTTTTCTATCAGCGCCATTTTTGTTTTATTTAATAAGTGGATTTGGCTTTTTCCCTCAAACAGGCAGTTCACCTCAGTTTTATTCTACTGATCTTATGAACTACATCATACCAACAAATGTGACCCATTTTGGAAAGACAATATACGCGCCTTTGGCTAACAAGTTTTCTGGGAATACCTTTGAACAAGGTGCATATCTTGGCTTGCCGATTATTTTCATAATCCTGCTGTATTTTCGGGATAACATGTCTCGTCGCTATACGCAGGCGTTATTAATTGTGATCTCTGCACTTGTGATTTTTAGCCTCGGCCCATGGTTACATGTCGGCGGTTTAGAGACACACATTCCAATGCCCTGGATATTAGTTGACCGATTACCTTTGCTGCGCTCAGCCTTACCATCACGCTTTCCAATGTATGTTGCGTTATGCTCATCTATAGTCGTCACCTTATATTTAGCCGATGAGAATTGTGGACGATGGCGGACATGGCGATTTGTACTCGCTGGACTTGCTTGTTTTTGTCTGATTCCAAATCGTGGAGCTTACCCTTGGCAGCCTTGGGAAAAACAACCATTCTTTACACCAAATAATGTTCAACTCACGCTCGGCAAAAATCAGAACGTCCTCATCCTTCCCTATGCCTGGACCGGACCTGGTATGGCTTGGCAACTCGATGCAGGTATGAATTTTACGCAATCGGGTGGGTATATAGGTTCAGTCCCACAACTTGAGCAAAAATGGAATAATATCCTTGCTGATCTTACGAATGGTACTGCTGGCCCTAATTTTGAACAAAACCTCGTAGAATTCTGTAGTTTTCACCATGTACACTATGTCTTAATCGGTCCTGGTACACCCAAGCCATTATTGGTCGCGATTAAATCACTTAACTGGCCGGAACGCCTCAATCATGGGGTTATAATCGTAGATGTCCCGAAGCTTCTGTAGAAACATTATTTGAGTAATGTTAAAATTAACATATCAGGCCGCTGCACAACTCTTGCCCTAGCGGTGAGTTTGGCGAGGTTATGGGCAGTGCAGATCAATGCCCATTCTCTTTTTGCCTTATCGATACTGCGGAGGAGGAGTTGCCGGAAGCCTCTGGCCTGCTTGATGTGTCCAAACACGGGTTCGACGGTGTATTTTCGGATACGGTATCGGCTTTGATGTCCGCCTTTTCGGAGTCTGGCGCGCATGGCCTGAACCAGCTAGCCGCCTTTTTTGCCGCTGCTTGGCTTGCTTGCGCGCCCGGCCGCCACATAGCCGCGAACCGTGCACGCGTTGAGGTCCTCAAGATTGGCCTCCGAACAGAAGCCATTATCGGCGGAGACTTCGTTTGGCATCTCTCCAGCATTTGCCTCGACTGCATCGAGCAGCGCCAACAGGGCGTCCTGATCAGAACCATTGTTGGTGAGGCGAAGCGCCACGATGATCTGGGCGCCAACATCGACAGCAACCTGTGCGTTGTACGCTTGGATGAAACCATCGCGGCTTTTCATGATCCGGCTTTGCGGATCGGTGAAATTGCGCTGCGTCTTGGGCTTTGGTTTGCCTGGCTCGTGTTTTGGAGTTCTGCCTGGTTGTGGTTTAGGGCTGCCGTCAGGGGGGACGGCGGCCGCGGCCGGGCCGTTTCCGCAGCACGGGCTTCAGCTTCAAGCGCGGCCTTGGCGGCACGGATGCGCGCCAGCCGCGCCTGCTTGTCACGCATCCGGTCCGGTGGCTCGTCACCGCGGCGCGTACTGCCAAGGGTGGCATCTTCGGCCGCATCCTCGGTTGCCGCGCGCACCAGCCACGCGTCCACCTCGCGGGTGAGTTCAGCCTCGGCCTCCACCATGCGGGCGTAGCTCATCGCCTTATGCTTGTTGGAGGCGTTGGCTTTGATCTTGGTGCCGTCGACAGCGACATGCTCCAACCCAGCCAGGCCCGCCTTGCGGCAAAACGCCAGGACCTGCACGAACAGGCCAGCCAACGCATCAAGGTAGCGTCGGCGGAATTCGCTGATGGTCCGGAAGTCCGGCTGGTTGAGTGCCGTCACTGCCCGGAAGTCCAGACGCTCCTCGCAACCGCGCGCAATCCGGCGCGACGAATAAACACCGCTGCGATAGGCGTAGAGCAGCAGCGCGACCATCATGGCCGGGTGATAAGGCGGATAGCCCTTCACCTCCGTATAGGCTCTCATGATCGCCGAAAGATCAAGCTCTTCACTGACCAGATCGCGGATCAGATGGGCCGGATGACCCGCAGGGACGAAACACTTTGCTCATGAAACCAGAAAACCATTCCGAACCGCGTCGCGTCGAGCCTGATTCAGCTGTTACAAGGACAAGCTCCTAGAGGGGGCCGGGGTATTGCTGGAGGGGGTCAGGGTATTGCTGCGTCGCAGCGTGATGTTGCGTACATGAAATTTATTTATTTTTTGAGAACGTTCAAAAAAATGTGCTTTCAACTGGAAAGTTATGCTTTTGTGGAGGTTTCTGTGGTGTTTTTGTCCCTATAAGAACAAACAATTATTTGAGGTAAATGTTAACAGCCCATAAAAATGTACGATTTTTAGTAAACAATTATAATTTTTGATTTGTCCGGTTTTGTAACAGAAGCTATACTGCGCTGCACGAGGATTGCGTTTTATAGGCTTTAAAAACGTTCTTCCTGCTACAGGAGGGCAAAGTGGCACTGTATTCAGCCAGAAACCTTAAGGAAAATACTGAAGTTTTAGGAATTCAGAATTGCTTTCAAGGGGGAAGGCTTCCGAAGGTTGGTTCGGAAGAGCAAACTAGCAGAATACCACAAAATAATAAGACAGCATCCCAGGAATTTTTTGTAGGCGAATGCCCGGCAATGCAGGATGTGTTTGTGCGCATTCGGCGTTTTGGGCAAGTTGACGCACCTGTCTTGATCTCTGGCGAGACAGGCACGGGCAAGGAACTTGCTGCCAGGGCTATTCATCAGCGTTCCGCGCGTGCTAACGGGCCGTTTGTAGCGATTAATTGCGCCGCCTTGCCGCCGACTCTGATTGAATCTGAGCTGTTCGGCTATGAAAAAGGCGCGTTTACCGGCGCTGTTTCGCGGAAGCTCGGACTAATAGAACGTGCCGATGGAGGTACGTTGTTTCTGGATGAAATTGGTGATCTGCCGCACGATCTTCAGGCGCATATGCTGCGTTTTTTGCAGGAAAGCCTGATTACCAGGCTAGGCGGGCACAATGCCATCCATGTTAATACGCGCATTATCTCAGCCACGCATGTAAATCTTGAAGCGGCGATTGAAGCTGGCCGATTCAGGGATGATCTTTATTACAGGTTGAATGTTCTGCAGCTGCGAATGCCCGCTTTACGAGAGCGAGGTGATGATCTTTTGCTTCTGGCCTCTTATTTCCTGCGCCGGATCAGCCAGGAATTAGGAATGGAAGGCGGTGAGTTTACGCCAGTTGCCCGGCAGGCCATTTGTTCTCATTGCTGGCCTGGTAATGTCAGGGAGTTGATTGCGGCCATACGCCGGGCTGTTGTGATGAATGCAGGCGGTCCCATCAATCCTGAGGATCTGGCGATTCAGGCGCGGCCAGCTATACGGCATCAAGTGGTGCAGAGTGTCCCCCATGGGTTTCGCCCAGGGTCTGATGAAGAATATGAAGCCTTCATGCAAGCGCTTACGCGTCACCATAATAACGTTACGCGTGCGGCAGCGGAGATGGGGGTTTCACGCGTGACGTTCTACCGTAAGCTGAAGCGCCACGGCGATAAACCTAATCGCGGAGGGCAGAGCGACTGACTGTGTCCTAGAACCAATCGACATTCAGCTCTTCCGGTACGAGCAGCTTTTGTGATTCATAGAGCTCCAGACTCACGGTCTGGAGCTTTTGATGGCGACGAAGTGTTATGAGTTATCTGGGAAGCAGTGGGGTCGGATTAGCTCGTTGATTGCTGGGAAAGCCTCTGACCCCGGCGGGACCGGGGCTGATAATCAATTGTTCGTGAACGCGGTTCTTTGGGCAATCCGCTCCGGCGCGCATTGGCATGACCTGCTGGATCGATACGGAAAATACAAAACCGTACATAAACGCTTCGCCCGATGGGCCAAAGCTGGCGTCTGGGAACGGATTTTTGATGACCTAACAAGTGATCCTGAGAACCAGTACCTCATGCTCGACAGCACCGTGGTCCGCGCCCATCAATAGGCAGCGAACGGAAAAAGGGGGCCAAGAACTCGGCTCTGGGGCGTTCCAGAGGAGGATTGACTACCAGAAACCATACCCTCTCCGACACAGAAGGCAGGCCACTGCGCTTTATCCTTACCGGCGGAGAAGCACATGACACCACAGCCGCCGCTGATCTCTTGGATGGCCAAACTGCCGGCGGTGTCACACAGATAAGGCTTATGATTGCAATGAACTC
Source organism: Acidocella aminolytica 101 = DSM 11237 (assembly GCF_900129125.1). Taxonomy (GTDB): domain Bacteria; phylum Pseudomonadota; class Alphaproteobacteria; order Acetobacterales; family Acetobacteraceae; genus Acidocella; species Acidocella aminolytica. The sequence goes on from NZ_FQVJ01000032.1 coordinate 9,909, forward strand.
CGCGAAATGATCGAGGAGGCCAATATAGAGGTTGTCATCCCCTCAAAGCAAAATAGAAAGATCCAAATCCCACACGATGTCAAAGCCTATAAGCTGAGAAATCGCATCGAAATGTTCTTCAATAAGCTCAAACACTTCCGCAGGGTAGCAACCCGTTACGACCGAAGAGCCGTGCATTTCCTAGCAACCGTTTAACTCGCCTCAAGTATGATTTGGATGCACTGAATGTCGATTCGACCTAATACGCGCAGTATGAAGCTGAAATGCGAAGCGCCACCCTCTTTACAGGACGGCGTTTTTTGTGCGCCTTAAAGAAAAACGCTACCAGAACTGAAAAAATCCGACCTCGGCGATTTCTATTTGGCTGTTCCGTTAATGGTGATGGTGCTGATACCGCTTAGTTCATTTTGTGATTTGATTGGCGGCTTTAACTCATCCCACAAAGTAATGGTACGGCTTGTGCTCGACATATTGCCAAGCCCAGGCCCCTGAAACCCGCTGCCCTTAATTGTGGCGATTGCCTGTGTGGGCAGTGGAGTAAGTGTAAGGCTGGCAGTGTCGATAACCGCTGTATTGGCGTTTTGCGCAGCTGCGGGAAGAGGAGAGAAGGCAAGCAAAACGGCAAAAAGCCTAGCCCAACTAGACCGAAGAAATACTGCCGGACGGTGCATCTGATCCTGCTTTAAAAGCTTCCAATCAGCCATTTTTCATCCTTGTCAGGCGGTTGCCGCCAATTCTTACGGATGCCAGCCTACAGCTTCGTGCCTTTTATTTGAAGGCACTGCTCGTATAATACATCCCTGACTGCACATTTGCAAAAGATTGTTGCTGCGTGAGGAACTGACTCATGCCCGTAATGGCGATATCCATTGTCGCGGCAACGCTGATGGCAGTGTTATTGGCTTGATTCGTCGTCAGATTTGAAATGCCGTTCGAACCAAGTTGCGTGTTGATTACGGTTAGTCCATTATTGGCTTTTGTCGCCAGATTCACGGCGCTGCCGGATGACGGGGTAATGGTCTTAGAAGCGCCAGTGGAATCCGTTACCACAACGGAAGGCGCGCTCGACGGTATGGTGACCAGGGGAGAGGAAGACGAAGAGGCTGCCGCAGCCGTTACGTTTGTTTGCGGAATCATGATGCTTTTCACGATGATGCCGTTTACGGCTTCGATCTGCTTAAAAGCAAAATTAATGGATAGGTTGTTGCCGAGGCTGAAACCGCCTCTGATATTGCGCAACTCACCATTGGGAATTTGTTGGCCTGTCAGCCCGAGAGAGGCAATTTCCATGCCCGCCGGTGCCGGAGTGGCCCAGGCGGGGGTTGACAGCAACGGCAGCGCGGCGGCGCTAAACCACCCTAATGCTTTGATGCTGTGCCGGATCATCTGTTTTTTCCCTTCAGGATAAGCAACCTTAGAAGCGTAAGGAGTTCGGCACACTGACTTGTTGCAGCGTGGCCAGATTAACCATGAAGCGGGTAAGATTTAGCGGTGCGCCAGGTTCTTCAGACCAATCCTGCCCGCTGTTAAACCCGGCCCGCGCAAGTTTGACATGATCGAGAATGATAAAGAAGATACCAGACCATTGCTTGCGAAAACTGGAAATTGTTACGGTGCGTAACCCGATGGCGGGGTCCGCCAGGAGAACATGCCCGTCTTGTATACCACGTAAAACAACAAAATGCTTATATCCATGCTCGTCTATCAGGACAATGGCGGGAATCTTAATTTCCGCCAGCTTATAAAGCGGCGCCCGAAAACCGTCTGAAGGGATGCCGCGCCGGCTAAGATAGTCTTTCATGTCGAGCAGAGAAAACCCGGACTCCTCAATGGTTTTCCGATCGCCGTTTAGAAACATATTGGTGAAGACCGAACTTTCGCTGGCTTTGATGTGATATGTGTAAAGCAGGAGCGTTGCCAGTGCGGCGGACCCGCAGGAAAAATCATATTTCTGCTGGATCGTAGTATTGAATTTTCGAGCCTGAAAACTTTGTACGTCAATATTGGCAGCGCCAGCGCCGATTGTCAGGCCGTTCAAGGCTATCTGCCCGGCTCGCGCGGAGACGGGAGCGAGAAACAGAAGTAGCGCAAAACAGCGGGCGGCCGATATGGCAAGTTTCATTTTTAGCTCCTGGCAATGCTCCTAATGAACGGTGATATTCACCGTCATGCTGCTTTGTATTAGGGCATTGTTACCGGTGTTTTGAATGACCGTTGTCAATCCGACGTTATTATTTACAGATCTCGTATTCGAAATCGACCCGGTGATGCTGTTATCAGCGCTGTTTCCCGTATTGGTACCTATGTTAACGGCGCCAACAAAGCCGGATGCGCCACGAAGTTTTGAGAGCTGTGAGGTGGGGAGCGCATCGGTACCAAGGGCGGCAACCAGGGCGTTACTATCGTTTGCGCTGGGACCGTTAGTGGCGCCGGAAGCGAGGGCGGGATACGCAAGAAGAGACAGCACACCGCTTAACGTAAGCTGAAGCACCGCTGTTCGCCAGGTTTTCATGGACGTCTCCTGTCCTAGATAAGGGCATCTCCACGGCAGCATGACATAGTGTAACAGCGCGGCACCCACATGGCGGGTGGAAACGCCATGCAGGTTAACCGCGCTGCCTTCTGAGGCTATTAGAAGCCGGAGAAGCCCGTGCCGCTACCGACATAAGAGCCGAGAGAGACGGAGTTCTGCTGCAGAGCGCCAATGCCGGTGTTCTGCTGAACGGTGTTGATACCGGAGGAACTAGCGTTTGCATAGCTCATTGAGGCGCTTCCAGTGGTAACCAGAGCACCGGAGGACCTATGCCCGTCGCGATCGCCGTGGCTGCCTGCGCCAGTAAGGGTAAGACCACCTACTGAGCCGGAATTACCAGACTGAGCGAAGGTCACGTGCATGTGTGTGTTGGTCCTGGTATCGCTGAGGGCTACGTTGCCTACAGACAAAAGCATGCTGTCGTTAACGGCTGTGCTCCCGGTGGTCGCGGCATTGCCGCCATCTGTTGCAAGAGCGTTACCGGAAATAGGGATCGCGACGTTGGTGTTGGTTCCGCCGTCGCCACCGCCATAGGCCAATGCCATGCCGCCGCTCAGAAGAAATGCCGCTGTGGTCGCAAGGAATAGTGAGCGCATAGTCTTGTTCCTTTCCGTGTTGAAGTTTGGTTCACGATTTTATTTTTCTATGGCCCAAGCATCCTTGGCGGCCACGCAAGCATAGCAGCAAGTGGCGTGCCAAAGTTTTTGAAGGTCTGTGGGTTTCTGTTTTATTCAATCTTAACAATGTATTGTTTGAATTTTTGGCTGCTTCGTGAAGGGCTAGGAATCTCTGTAAACTGTAAACCGTTTACGGAAACCTGTTACGAAAAATTGTAACATATTCAAAATATCAGAGTTTTGATTTTTCTTTGGTACTGGATTGTTATGAGTATTTGCGTTAGAAAGAAGTTGCGTTAGACGGAATTTAGGCAGCCTTAAGTAGAAAACAAAATTGCTTCAACGCAAAGTGCGAATTTGTCTTGTTGTGTATCCGTAATTTAAAAACACAATGATACGGAGCAGTCTGGTGGAAAAAGCATGGCATTCGAGTAAAGCATTTCTTGAACGTTCAGCGGTTTTGCCTTTGCCGCTATTTCTTTGTCTGGCTGCCGGGCAGCAGGCAAAGGCGCAAACGTCGATGAGTGATCTAACGGCCTTGCAAAAATCTATCGCGGCGCAGCAAGCGAAATTACAAGAGCAGGAAGAGGATTTGGCGCGCCAGGTGCTGCAACTGCAAAAGCAACAGCAGCTTCTGAATTCAGAGATGGCAAAGATGCGCGGTATGGGAACGCCCGCCCCTGCTGCGCAACAAGTGGTTCAGGAAGGACCGGTTTCAACGTCCACCCCAGAAGATGCACCCGCGCCCACGGCCACCGCCGGTGCGGAGCAGAAGCAGGCCAAGACGCAGAACCAGGAGGACCAGACCAAGATCATTCTGCAATCGTCAACTGTTCTGTCCAATACGGGTGGCGTTCTAACGCCGAAAGGCCAGTTGGTTATTGATCCGTCTGTGGAATATGATTACTGGACGCAAAATCAGCTCAACCTTAACGGGTTTACAATTATTCCAGGTATTACTTTTGGGAATATTTTTATTTCCCGTGTTGATCAGCGTTACATCATGCCTGCTCTTACCTTGCGTTATGGCGTGACGAACCGGATGGAAATCAATCTCAAGGTTCCGTTTGTACTTGGGTGGGGGAGCACGACTGCACAACAGGCCGGAGCGTCGGCGCTGCCGTTAACAGCCAGCGCCAATGCGGCTGATATTGGGGACATTCAGTTTGGCGCATCTTATCAGTTTAATTCTGGTGATAATGGCTGGCCGATTTTTGTCGGCAACCTGACGTTTAAGACGGCGACAGGGCAGAACCCGTATGAGGTGCCGATTTATAACGCCCAGAATACAAGCGACCAGCTTTTGTATGGCATTCCGAAAAAACTCCCCACCGGCACAGGGTTCTATGCGCTGGAGCCGAGTTTGACGGTGTTTTACGCCACGGCACCCGGCGTGTTGTTCGGCAACCTTCAATATATAAAAAATTTCAGCAACACGTTTACCGTGCCCAACACGACTGGCGGGCCGGGCTCGCGGGTTGATCTTTCTCCGGGGCAGGCGCTGGCCGCGACATTTGGTCTCGGTTTCGCACTGAATGATAAAGCGTCAATGACGCTGAGTTATCAGGAGGAGCATGTTTTCCCCGCTTCTGCGAATGGAAGCCAGCTAGCAGGTTCGTCCTATGATTTTGGGACATTCAATTTTGGGCTGGGTTATAACATCTCAAAGCGGACCAGCCTGAATATCGGGGTGGGGATCGGCGTGGGGCCGTATGCGCCGGCAGCGAAGATATTGGTTGAAGTGCCGATCCGCATGAACCTGTTCTGAGGGCGCCGTGAAGCCACCTCCACGGCGCCAGAGCGTTCAAGCGACGCTGAGTTTTACATCCACGCTTTTGTAGATAGCGTTGGAATAAGGGCAAACGATGTGAGCTTTTTGAACTAGGTCCTCCAGCACGGCTTTCTCCACGCCGGGGGCAGTAATGGTCAAAGCGGCGGTAATACCAAAGCCGCCGCCATCCTCCCGCGGGCCGATGCCGATTTCGGCGGAGACCTTCGAGTCGTCGGGCAGCTTTACACCTTCCTTGCCCGCCGCGAACTTCAGTGCGCCCAAAAAGCAGGCGGAATAGCCAACGGAGAAAAGCTGTTCCGGGTTAGTGCCTGGCCCGTCATCGCCACCCATGCTCTTGGGCACGCTCAAGGTCACATCTACCTTGTTGTCGCTGGACGCCCCCCTACCGGCGCGGCCGCCGGTGGCGTGGCCGTGGGCGGTGTAAAGAACTTCTTTCACGCTCATCCTGGGTCTCCCTTTTTGCGGATACCCAGCATGTGGGCTCATGCGGCCCGCGCGCAAGGCCGGATCAGGTGAGAGTTTGACAGAAAGCGGCGATGCGCTGGCAGGCTTCCTGAAGCCGGGGCAGGGCGGTGGCGGTGGATATGCGGATATGCGGGCTGAGCGCGAAGGCAGAGCCCTGGACCACGCCGACCAACCCGTCCTCCAGCAGCGCCATGGCGAAATCGTTGTCTGATCTGATCAGGCGGCCGTGCGGCGTGGTTTTGTCTAGGCATCCGGCGATGTTGGGAAAGACGTAGAAGGCGCCGTCCGGCTTGTGGCAGGCGACGCCGGGCACTTGGTTCAGCGCCGCCACAACCGTATTGCGCCGCTGCTCATAGGCGGCCACGCGTTCGGCCAGGAAGTCCTGCGGGCCGGTGAGGGCCGCCAGGGACGCCGCCTGCCCGATAGAGGACACGCCCGACGTGGCCGTGGCTTGCACCACCGTGGCGGCCTTGATCATCTCTGCCGGGGCGATGCACCAGCCAATGCGCCAGCCGGTCATGGCGTAGGTCTTGGAAACGCCCGAAAGCGTTATTACCCGGTCCTGCAAATCTGGCGCGACGCCCAGCAGCGTATGGTGCTGGGCGCCGCCAAAGAGCAGATGCTCGTAGATATCGTCGCTCAGCACCCAGACATGTGGATATTGCCGCAGCACATCGGCCAACGCGGCCAACGCGTCCCGGGAGATGGTGGCACCGGAGGGGTTGCTGGGGTAGTTGAGCAGCAGCAGTTTGGTACGCCCGGTAATGGCCTTCGCCAGGGCCTCTGGCTGCAACACAAAGCCCTGCTCCTGCGGGCAGGGCACAAAGACCGGCACGCCGCCCGCGAATTTTACGGTTTGTTCATAGCCAGCCCAGGCCGGGGCCGGGATAATAACCTCGTCCCCCGTGCCGATGAGGGACATTACCATATTAAAAATGCCCTGCTTGCCGCCATTGGTGATCAGCACCTCTTGCGGAGAGACAGGGACCCCATGCTCGCGGGTGAATTTTGCAGCCACGGCCGCACGCAGGGGCTCAATGCCGCCGAGCGGAGGGTATTTGGTTTCGCCGCGCTGGGCGGCCGCATAGGCGGCATCAACCACATGCGTTGGGGTGGGGAAGTCGGGTTCGCCAAGGGAGAGGGAGATCACATCCTTGCCCTCGGCGCGCAACGCGCGGGCGCGCGCGGCCATGGCAAAGGTTGCGGCCAGCTCTGTGCGGCGAATGCGTGTGGCGAATTCTGTCATGAGGGCGGTTTATGCGCCACCCGCTTAGTCGGCAAGCTCAGGCTTCGCGGGGCTTCAGCATGGGGAACCAGCGGCGCCGCTTGGGGGCGTTAGGCTCGTCCTCCACCAGAGGGGTCTGCGCGAGGGCCATCGCCAGCTTCGTCACGCGGTAAGCGGCGTCAGGGTTACGCTTGAAGTAGGCGCGGATGATAGCATCGGCTTCTACGTCCAACGGTTCCTGTGGGCCACCAAGTGCATGGTCCAGAAAGGCGAGAATCGTTTTGTGCTCTTGCAATGTCACGACAGAACTTAATCGACAAAAGATGTGTACTGAGCAAGAGGGGAATACGAGAATTACGCCGAATTCACCCTGGGGGAACTTAGTTTAATGGATTGATAAACAATCATTAAATTCCCGTTTCGGTTGAATTCACGAACGCGTGACATGCCGATGGAACTGAGAACTTCCCGCGATCCGTAATTGTCTTCTCGCGCCACGGCGATCACTTCGGGTAAATGCGCGGTGTCGTGCGCGTAGATCAGCGCGGCAGATGCGGCCTCGCGGGCGAGCCCAAAGCCGCGGGCTTCGGGGTAGAAGGCAAAGCGCAGTGCTACGCCCAGCCCGTCGGCTCTGTTCATTAAAGCGGTGATGCCCAGGAACTTGCCGCGCTTGGCCCGCACGGCCCACATGCCATAGCCATTTTTGCCCCAGCCTTGAATGTCTTGCGCGAGTTCCTCGGCAGTCTGCACGGGCGAACGCACGCCCCCCAACATTAACGCGAAGGCGCGCGGGTCACTTTTCAGCTGGATGAGGTCCGGCAGGTCCCAATAGCCAACCGGCGTCATCCGCAGACGCGCCGTTTCAACCACCCAGGCCCAGGTCACGCTCATGTCGGTTCATGACCTTGTGAAGGGGCCAAAGGGGAGTTGTCTTCCCCTTTGGCGGGCTCCAATGCCAGCAAGCTGCCCAGTGTTACCGCGTCAGCGGCCGATATTTGATGCGGTGCGGCTCGGTGGCCTCCTGGCCCAGGCGGCGGCGCTTGTCTTCCTCGTATGCCTGGAAGTTGCCTTCGAACCATTCCACATGGCTGTCACCCTCAAAGGCCAGGATATGCGTGGCCAGACGGTCGAGAAACCAGCGGTCATGGGAGATGACCACGGCGCAGCCCGCAAATTCCATCAGAGCGTCTTCTAGGGCGCGGAGGGTATCGACGTCCAGATCGTTCGTCGGTTCGTCGAGCAGGATGACGTTGGCTTCGGATTTCAGCATCTTGGCCAGATGCACGCGGTTGCGCTCACCGCCGGAGAGGATGCCGACCTTCTTCTGCTGGTCTGAGCCCTTGAAGTTAAACGCACCCACATAAGCGCGCGAGGCGATGGAGCGCTTGCCGAGATAGATGACATCTGTGCCGCCGGAAATTTCCTCCCAGACATTCTTATTGTCATCCAAGCTGTCTCGGCTCTGGTCCACATAGCCGAGCTTCACGGTCTCGCCGATCTTCAAGGAGCCGGAGTCCGGCTTCTCGGCGCCAGTGATCATTTTGAACAAGGTGGATTTACCCGCCCCGTTGGGGCCGATCACCCCCACAATCCCGCCCGGCGGCAGTTTGAAGTTCAGGTTTTCGATCAGCTCGCGGTCGCCGAAGCCCTTGCAGAGATTTTCTGCCTCGATAACGGTGCCGCCCAGGCGCGGCCCGGGCGGAATGACGATTTCCGCGACTCCGCCTGCCAGTTCCTGGCTCTTCTGCAGCATTTCCTCATAGCGCTGGATACGCGCACGGCTCTTGGTCTGGCGGGCTTTGGCGGAGGCGTTGATCCATTCCCGTTCCTCGGCCAAGGCGCGCTGGCGGGCGGATTCTTCCTTCTCTTCCTGGGCTAGGCGCTTCTGCTTCTGCTCCAGCCAGGAGGAGTAATTGCCCTCATATGGGTAGCCGCGCCCGCGCTCGATTTCCAGGATCCAGTTGGTGACGTTGTCCAGGAAGTAGCGATCATGGGTGATCAGGATGACGGTGCCTGCGTAATTTTCCAGCGTGCGCTCCAGCCAGGCCACAGACTCGGCGTCAAGATGGTTGGTCGGTTCGTCGAGCAGCAGAATATCGGGCTTTTCCAGCAGCAGACGGCACAAAGCCACGCGGCGGCGTTCACCGCCGGAGAGTGGGCCGACATCGGCCTCCGCCGGTGGGCAGCGCAGCGCGTCCAATGCGATTTCGATCTGCCGGTCGAGGTCCCAGCCATCCTTGGCGTCGATAAGCTCTTGCAGCTGCGCTTGCTCAGCCAGCAGATCGTTCATCTTATCGTCCTCCATCGGCTCCATGAAGGCTTCGGAGATCTCGTTAAAGCGCTTCAGCGCGGCGCGGACTTCCTGGAACGCTTCGGCTACGTTCTCACCGACATTCTTGGTGGGGTCCAACTGCGGTTCCTGGGCCAGATAGCCAACTTTCACGCCGTCGGCAGCCCAGGCCTCGCCGCCATATTCCTTCTCGATACCCGCCATAATTTTGAGCAGCGTGGATTTACCGGCGCCGTTTACACCCAGCACACCAATCTTCACGCCAGGGAGGAAGGAGAGGGTGATGCCCTTGAAGACCTCGCGCCCGCCTGGATAGGCTTTGGTGAGGTCTTTCATCACATACACATATTGATAAGCGGCCATCGGCAATCCTGCTAAACTCGTTTGCCCAGGGTATAGTTGCAGGCCGGGGCGGCTTCAACCTGCCGGGCCGGTGGGTTTAGCGCTTCATGGCGTGTGAGATCGCGATATAGGCGATGCCGGTAGTCAGGAAGTTGATGCCCAGCAGCAGCCCGAGCGCAATGGCGGAAATGCCCGGCCAGCCGGAGACAATGATAATGGCCAGCAGAATGGAGGCAAGGCCGGAGATCAGGATGCTGATCCAGCCTTTGGCCGGGCGGGTTTCCAGTGCGAATACCAGTTCTGATGCGCCCTGAAACATGAACATGATGCCCAGGATCAAAGTCAGCGTGACGGCTCCGGTCATGGGGTTGAACAGCAGGAACACCCCCGCCGCGCCGGAAAGTAGCCCGAATAGATTGGCCGCGAAAAACGGCGCCGTGCCATGAATCCAGAACGAGCTTATGAAGATCAGCACCCCGGCGATGAGCAGAATCCAGCCCGTGAGCAGGGTGGCGGCCAGCGTGCTGAATTCCGGAAAGGCGATAGCGGCGATGCCCAGCACCGTTAGCAGCAGTCCCAGCCAGAACAGCCTGGGCGAGATGGCGCGCAGCCTGTCGTGGAAATTGCCGGGTAAGGGGGGTGGGTTCATCTTTAGGCTCCTTTCGGATAATCCGCCTGCTTATGTTTGGAGGCGGAATATTGCGCTGGCAAGCCCTTATGGCGGCGGGCCTTTATTTCGCGGCTATAGCCACGGCCGCCCCCTCCATCATCCCCGCGCTGGAGCGGTTGGCGAGCCGCATGGCCTTGCGGTTTTTGAGTAGCCGCCAGACGCGCACGGCAATAAAATTCCAGCCCATATCCGCCCCCGCCAGAATCATGAACAAGGCGCCGACCAGAATGCTCCAGCCGCTGAGCGTGACGCGGTTGAGGTCGATAATCCTGGGCAGAAGCGCGACATAAAAGACCATGATTTTCGGGTTGCCCAGCGTCACCATCAGCCCGCCGTCAAACAGGTACAGGGGGGCGCAGTTTCATCCTGCACCGCGACGGGGGCGTGCCACATGCGCCAAGCCAGAAACAGAAGATAGGCCGAGCCCGCATATTTGAGGATAATAAAGAAAGTGGCGAAGCTGCGTGCCAAGTGCGGAGAGGCCCAGAAAAGTCACGGTGAGCCAGATAGCCTCGGCAATCCACATCGCCGCCAGAAATGGGAACACATCGCGGAAGCCGTTGGTGAGAATACGCGCGACGAGAGCCGCCACGTTCGGCCCGGTGCTCCGGCCATCACGGCCAGGGCGGCGCAGAAGATCATCATTTCAGACAGGCTCATGTCGCACACTCTCTCTTAAGACGCGGTGGCAGTGATGAGGTGAAGGGTGGCGGGCAAATGTACTCCGCCATCCGGCGTGGTTGTGGTATAGCTCGGCAGTGCGGCGCGTATGGCTTGGCGGGCGGCCTCGCGCTGTTCCGGGCTGGCTTGTTTTTCTTCCAGCAGTGCGCCGGAAGGGCCCATGAAACAGGCCACGCGGGCTTCCTCATCCAGCGAAACGCCATGCAGATTCACCTCAACGGCCCGTACGGTGCCGTTTTGCCATCCGGCTTCCCGCAGGAGGGTGCTTACATAATCCGGCTCGTCAAATGCCAAGGGGCCGGGGGCGTGCGGTATGCGCGGAGCGCCGGGGCCAACGAGCGTTTCTACCAGCTCCAGCGGCTTGCGCCAATGCTCGTTGGCGGAAAGCGGCGCCCAGGCGGTCAGCACCATTCGAGCCCCCGGGGCGGTACTACGGCGCAAATTGGCAAAAGCGGCGATGGGGTCCTCAAAGAACATCACGCCGAAACGTGAGATCAACACGTTGGCGGGGGGAGAAAATTCGTCCGTTTGCGCGTCACCCAGGGTTAAGGTGAGGTTGGCGGTGTTCGCCTGCGTCCCTAAAGCACGTGCGGCCTCCAGCATGGTGTCGGAGATGTCCACGCCCAGAACGTGCCCATTGGGCCCCACGGCCTGGGCGGCGGCCAGGCTGGTGAGCCCCGCGCCGCAGCCAATATCCAAAACGGTTTCGCCGGGCTGCAAGGCGGCGTGTTGGATCAGCAGATCACTCACCGGGGCCAACCGCGCTTCCATGGCGCCGCCGAGGCCGACCCATTTCGGGCCGCCAACCTTGCTCCAATAGGTTTTCTGCTTTTCATTCGCCATCTTGTTGCGCTCCTTTTATTCCTTCGGCGGCGGCATGGGCGCTGGCCCAGGCCCATTGGAAATTATAGCCGCCAAGCCAGCCCGTTACATCCACGGCTTCACCAATGAAATAGAGACCCGGGACGGTTTTACTACCGCAATTTCGGGAATTGAGTCCCGCCGTATCCACGCCGCCTGCCGTGACCTCGGCCTTTGCGAAACCTTCCGTGCCGGTGGGGTGGAAGGCAAAACGGTTCAGTTGGGCGCCCAGCGCGCGCAGGCTTTTATCTGGCAGGTCCGCCAGATTGCCGGAATGTGCCTCGGCGAAATGCGCGGCGAGGCGCGCGGGGAGATGCTCCGCCAGCACGGATTTCAGCCCCGCTTTGGGCCGGGCGCGTTTGGCGGCGAGCAGGGCGTCCTCCAGCCGTGTGCCGGGGCGGAAATCCACGTTGAACCCTTCTCCCGGCGCCAGATGAGAGGAGATTTGCAGCACGGCTGGGCCGGAAAGCCCGCGATGGGTGAACAGCAGGCTCTCCGCGAAGCGGGCTTTGCCGGCCTGGGCCGTAACCGGTGCGGAGACACCCGCCAACGCGCTGATCCATTCGGCCTCGAACGTCAACGGCACCAGGGCCGGGCGCGGTGGGATCACCTGATGCCCGAATTGCCGGGCCAGTCTGTATGCAAAATCCGTCGCGCCGATTTTGGGAATGGATAATCCGCCTGTCGCCACCACGAGGTTTTGGGCGCGGAAGGTGCCTTTGTCCGTCTCCAACCGGAAGTTGCCGTCATGTGCCACCGCTTGGATATTCACCCCGCAGCGGGGCGGCGTGGGCCCCATGCGGGCCAGCAGCAAGTCGACAATTTGCCGCGCCGAGCCGTCGCAGAATAATTGCCCTAGTGTTTTTTCATGCCAAGCGATCCCAGCTTCGCCCACCAGGGCCAGAAAGTCGAAAGGCGTAAAGCCCGCCAGCGCGGATTTACAGAAATGTGGATTCTGGCTAAGGAAATTTTTGGCACTGACCTCCAGATTAGTGAAGTTGCAGCGTCCACCGCCAGAAATGAGAATCTTCTGGCCCACTTCCGGCCCATGTTCCAGCACCGCCACGTGCTGCCCCGCCTGTGCCAGACTGCCCGCACAGAAAAGCCCGGCCGCGCCGCCGCCAATCACCAGCGCATCGTAAATCTCTCGCATAGCAGGCTCTCTAGCCCTTCGCCCTGGCCAGCGCCAGGAACTGCCGCACGACGGGTGAGGTCTCGGCCCGGCGGCTGGCCAGCATCAGTGATGAGTCCAGTGTGATGCCGTCAATCTGCCGCAGTACCACGCCGGGCAGGCCCAGGCTCTTCGCCGGTTCCGGGATCAACCCCAGCCCCAACCCCGCGCCGACGGCGGTGAGCACGGTGATGAAATCGCGCACCGGCGTTAAAAATTCCGGCACAAATCCGCCCGCTTGCCCCAAGGTCTGGAGCCGAGCGAGAAACCCGGCCTCCTCGCCAAAATGCGGCAGGATGAATTTCTGCCCCTTCAGCATATCCGGTGTGAGGGCAGGGGAGCGCGCCAGATGGCTGTGGGCGGGTAAGGCCAGCAGCAGGGCGTCGCGTTTGAGGGGGGTGACCCGCACTTCCACCGGATAATCCGCCCGCGCCCGCAGAAAGCCAAGATCCAGACGCCCAGCGGCGATTTCTTCCAACTGCCGGGGCGTTTCCATCTCGCGCAGATGAATTTCCACCTCCGGCGCGGTTTCATGATAACGTCGCACCAGGGCGGAGGCCGTGCCATCCCATGCGGCAGAGGCCACGAAGCCGATTTCCAGCCGCCCCACCTCACCACGCGCGGCGCGTTTACCGAGGCTCTCTCCGCGTTCCGCCTGGCGCAGAATCGCCCGCGCCTCGGGTAGAAACAACGCCCCCGTTGTGGTTAGGCTCACTTGGCTGCGCTTGCCCCGGTTGAACAGCTTGCCGCCCAGATCCGTCTCCAGCCCCGCGATGAGACGCGACACGCCGGACTGCGCCAGCCCCAGCCGTTCCGCCGCTCGGGCGAAGTGCAATTCCTCGGCCAATACCTCGAAACAATGCAGTTCCCGCAGCTCCATAATTTAATCCGTTTTTAGCATTATAATTGCCTATTTAATGCGATTGTCAGGCGCCCGCCAGCGCGGCACAAATGGGCTACGCCAAGTGTAGGGAGAAAACCATGACCAAGGGCAAGATGTCTTCTTTTGATTGGATGGATGCGCTGCGGCTGGATGCCGAACTGACTGAGGAAGAGCGTGCCATCCGCGACACCGCCCATGCCTACGCTCAGGAAAAGCTGCAGCCGCGCGTGCTGAGTGCCTTCCGGGAAGAGCGGTTCGACCGTAAGATCATGAACGAACTGGGCGAACTGGGCCTGCTTGGCGCCACGCTTTCCACCCATGATTGCGCGGATGTCTCCTATGTTGCCTACGGCCTCATCGCCCGCGAGATTGAACGTGTGGATAGCGGCTACCGCTCCGCTTATTCCGTGCAATCCTCCCTGGTGATGTACCCCATCTACGCGTTTGGCTCTGACGCGCAGAAGGATAAATATTTGCCGAAACTCCGCACCGGTGAATGGGTGGGCTGCTTTGGCCTCACCGAGCCAGATGCGGGTTCTGACCCCGCCTCCATGCGCACCCATGCCAAGAAGGTCGATGGCGGCTATCTCATTTCCGGCTCTAAAACCTGGATCAGCAATTCCCCCATCGCGGATGTGTGCGTAGTCTGGGCGAAGGACGAGGCGGGCGATATTCGCGGCTTCATTATCGAGCGCGGGGCTAAGGGCCTCACCACGCCGAAGATCGAGGGCAAGGTGTCGCTGCGCGCCTCCATCACCGGCATGATCATGATGGATGAAGTGTTCGTGCCGGACGATGCGATGCTGCCCGCTGTGAAGGGGCTGCGCGGTCCGTTCTCCTGCCTTAACAATGCGCGCTACGGCATTGCCTGGGGGGCGTTGGGTGCGGCGGAGTTCTGCTGGCACACGGCGCGGGATTACACGCTGAACCGCAAGATGTTCGGTCGCCCGCTCGCCGCCACGCAGCTTATTCAGAAGAAGCTCGCGGATATGCAGACGGAAATCACCCTTGGCCTGCATACGGTGCTGCGCCTGGGAAGGCTGATGGATGCGGGCGAGGCTTCGCCGGAAATGATCTCCCTGCTCAAGCGCAATAATTGCGGCAAATCCCTGGATGTTGCCCGCCAAGCACGCGACATGCTGGGCGGCAACGGCATTGCCGATGAGTATCATGTGATCCGCCACATGGTGAATCTGGAAACGGTGAACACTTATGAGGGCGCGCATGATGTACATGCCCTCATCCTCGGCCGTGCCCAGACCGGCATCGCCGCGTTCTGATGGGGCCGCTTTTCGGCTATAAGATTCTCGACCTCAGCCGTGTGCTGGCGGGACCCTGGGCGTCGCAGATCTTCGCGGATCTGGGCGCTGAGGTCATCAAGATCGAGCGTCCAGGCAAAGGAGATGACACCCGTTCCTGGGGGCCGCCTTTTGTCGAGGAAAACGGGCTCTCTGCTTATTTCTGCGCTACGAACCGTGGCAAGAAATCTGTCACCATCGATATGGGCAGGCCGGAGGGGCGGGTGCTCGTCAAGCGTTTGGCAGAAAAAGCCGATGTGGTGCTGGAGAATTTCAAATTCGGCGGCTTGGCGAAACTGGGCCTAGGGCCTGAGGATTTACTGAAGGTGAATCCTCGCCTTGTCTATTGCTCCATCACCGGCTTTGGCCAGACCGGGCCGTACCGGGCGCGGGCAGGATATGACTTTCTCATGCAAGGCATGGGCGGTCTGATGAGCGTGACGGGCGAACCTGAAGGTCAGCCGATGAAGGCCGGCGTGGCGGTGGTGGATGTGTTCACCGGCCTCTATGCCTCTAACGCCGTGATGGCCGCGCTGTTGGAACGTGAACGTTCTGGCCAGGGGCAGCATATTGATCTGGCCTTGTTCGATGTGCAGATCGCCGCCATGGCCAATCAGGTTTCGTCTTACCTTGTCTCCGGTGAGCAGCCGCCGCGGCTGGGGAATGCGCATCCCTCTATCGTGCCGTATCAGGTTTTCCCGACGAAGGACGGGCATATCATCCTTGCCATCGGCAACGACGATCAATTCGCGCGCTTTGTAACCTTGGCGGGCGCGCCTGAGCTTTCGCGGGATGAGCGCTTTGCCACCAATCCGGCGCGGGTGCAGCACCGCGATGTTCTGGTGCCGTTGCTGGAAACGCTGCTGGCGGCGCGCACCACCAAAGACTGGACGGAGACGCTGGAGGCTTTCGGGATTCCCGGTGGTCCGATCAATGAGTTCGCCGACATTGATGCCGATCCCCAGGTGCGGGCGCGCGGCATTTTTAAAGACCTCGCGCCGGGCTTGCGAGGTGTGGCGAACCCGATGAGGTTTTCACGTTCCGTGGTGCAGGATGACCGCCCGCCGCCGATGCTAGGAGCGGATACGTCGGAGGTTTTGGCGTCTGTTCTGGCGCTTTCCGCGGATGATCTGGCGACCTTGCGGCGTGACAAGGTGATCTGAGCCTTACCAAAGGCTGCAATATTCCTCGGAGCTTTCCAGGTTCCGGCCCGGTGTCATTGCCGGGCCGATTTCTTTTAGCCAGCCATTGGGAGCGTTATGGCGGGGGGTATCACCGCAATTTATATGCACCCAATCCATGCCCATCCGGCCTGATCTGGTCTGGTAGGTTTTGCCGCAGAGAGACAGCAGGTCGCCATGGCGCATGCCGGATAAAGGGGCGGGAACGCGCCCCGGCGCTGCATCATAGCCCGCAGCGAACACGTTATCTGCCCTGATATCGTAAATCTGCCCATCCGCCGCGCGCAGCAAAATCTTGGTGTGGGAGAGCGCCACGCCATGCCTGTATTCCCGTGCATGAACATAAAAAGGACCGTGGAGAATAACGCCGGTGAGATATGTGCCGTCTCGCGCTCGGCATTGCGCGGCCTCGTCCGCTTTGGCGGCGGTGGCGCCCAACAAGCATGCCAAGCTCAGAGACAAAATAAATCTCGTTATTGTACGGATCATGCTTCCAGCCCTTTCCCGTTACGCAAAAGCCGTTCTGCTTGCGGGGTGAGACCGGTTTCATCATGCAGCACCAATCCGGGCAACAGAACATTCGGTGCGCGGCTGGCTTTGCGGGCCTGAATGAGAATCATCTTGGCCTTTACCCCTTGGCGCGGCCAGAGCGGCAGCAGGGTGATGCCGCCACAGCACGGGCGCAGCAAGGCGGTGGCTTCCGTATAGGCAAAGGCGGGCAATGCGAGGGTGATGCTGCCTTTATCGCGCAGCACGCGCAGTAGTTCCCCTACCCAGCCGGCTAATGTGGAATCTGGCGCGTGGTGCGCCAGTGCCCGCGCTTGGTCCGGTGATGCGGTGTTATGCGTTCCAAACCAGGGCGGATTGGCCATGACGTGTTGGAATGTCTGAGGCGCGAAGGGCAGGGTGGTGGCGTCCCCGTTCACCGCCGCGAGGCCGCTAAACCCGTTGGCTATGAAATTTTCCGTGGCCAGCCGAGCCAGTGCCGCGCCCCGCTCCACCCCTATGCCCCGCACGTCGGGCACGCGCGCGGCAAGGCACAGCAAAGCCGCCCCGGCGCCGGTTCCAGCCTCCAGCACAACATCATTCGCGCGGGCGGGAACCATGGCGGCCATCAGCACCGGCTCGAACCCGCTGCGGTGCCCTTGCCGGAACTGCCGGTATGCCACCTGCCCGTCCAGCAAATGCCCTTCAGTTGTTTCGTTCTCCACCACCGGCTTGACCCTTCCAGAATAGCGCCCGATATGGTGCTATCGTATTTTGCCAGGACAGGTTAGGGCGCAGATTTTGGACGTTGGAACGCCATCGACGATAGATGCTTTGGGGCGGCTCACGGGGTTGCTGGAAGCAGAGCTGAAAGCCACCAACGAGGCCATTGTTGCCCGGATGGATAGTCCTGTTGTGCTTATTCCCCAGCTTGCTGCGCATATTGTTGCGGCGGGCGGTAAGCGTATGCGCCCGCTGCTGACCTTGGCTACCGCCAAGCTGTGCGGCTATCAGGGCACGCGTCAGGTTAAGCTCGCCGCATGTGTTGAGTTTATCCACACCGCCACGCTGCTGCATGACGATGTGGTCGACGAGTCGATGCTCCGCCGGGGGTTTGCCTCCGCTAATGCGGTATTTGGCAACAAGGCCTCCGTGCTGGTGGGGGATTTCCTATTTTCCCGGGCCTTCGAGTTGATGGTGGAGGATGGCTCGCTAGAGGTGCTGCGGATTCTTTCCTCCGCCTCGGCAACGATTGCTGAAGGAGAGGTGCTGCAGCTTACCACGCAGAACGATATCTCGACCACCGAGGATAAATATTTCGACGTGATCCGGGGCAAAACTGCCGCCCTGTTCGCCGCCGCCGCCGAGGTGGGCGGGGTGATTGCCGGGGTTGGCGCGGAAGAGTGCGCCGCGCTGCAGGGCTTTGGCATGGATCTCGGAATGGCCTTCCAATTGGTTGATGACGCGTTGGATTACGCTGCCGATCAAACGCAGCTTGGCAAGACGGTTGGAGATGATTTCCGTGAAGGAAAATTGACCTACCCGGTGATTTTGGCATTGGCCGAAGCAAATGAGCAGGAGCGCGCCTTCTGGGTCCGCACCATTGAGCAAAGTGAACATACCGAGGAAGATCTCGCTACCGCGCTCAAGCTGATCCAAAAATATGACGTTACGGCGCGCACTATCGCCCGGGCGGATCAGTTTATCGATAGTGCGGTGAATATACTCGCCCGCTTCCCGCAAAGTGACGTTCGTTCCGCCCTGGCGGATGTTGCGCGCTACACCACCGCCCGGCGCCACTAATATCTGAAATTTAGAAAAATACGCCACGTCCTGTTGTCGAGATAAATATATCCAATTATATGTGTTGTTATATAATTAAGGAGCGGATATGAGCGGCGATATTTTGAAGGAACGCCCTGTCTTGTTTCTGGGCAGCCGTCTCAAACGTCTTGCGGAGCGGATGCAGAGCGAGGTGGTGGAGATGGCCGCCACGGTTGGGCTGGATATTCAGCCCAGTCAATATTCACTGCTGGCTACGCTGGACCGTTATGGCCCCCAGACAATCGGTGCATTGACTCAGGCGATGCAACTCAGCCAACCCGCCATTACTCGCACGGTGGCCAAGCTGACGGACATGGGGCTGGTGGTGATCGACCGGCTGCATAAGGATCAGCGGCACAAAACCGTCTCCTTGACCGAGGCCGGAACCGCCGCGTTGGCGCGGTCTAAAAGCTTTGTCTGGCCGCGCGTGGAGGCCGCTGTCAAAGAGGTTTTAGGCGGGCTAGAGGGGAATTTTCTTGCGCAGATTGACGCGATTGAGGCGCGCCTAGCGGAAAAACCGCTGGGGCTGCGCGCCCACCCGCAGGCGGGGCTGGTTATCTGGGACTTCACCCCGTCTCTGGCGCCTTTGTTCCGCAGCATCAATGCGCAATGGATCGAAGCCATGTACCAGCTGGAGCCAACGGATCTGGACGTGTTGGACAATCCCCAGGAGCGGATTATTGATAAAGGCGGGGATATTTTGTTCGTGGAAGCCGAGGGGCTGGGGGTGGTTGGTACCTGTGCCCTACAAAAAACCGGCCCGGACCAGTACGAGCTCACTAAAATGGGCGTGCTGGAAAGCGCGCGCGGGCGCAAGGCCGGTGAATTTTTGCTGAAGGCGATGCTGGCGCGGGCCGAGCAGAAGGGCGCGCGGCGGCTTTATCTTTTATCGAACAAAAAATCAGAAGCCGCGATTCATCTCTATGAGAAACTTGGCTTCTGCCATGATGCCGGGATCATGGCAGAGTTTGGGGCGCGTTATGCGCGATGCAACGTGGCGATGATCTACCCCTTGGCTCAGAACGGGGGCTAAGGCCCCCGGCTCCGGTTTATTTCTTGTCAGCGGGCGCGGCGGTGAGCACCGTGGAGATGGTGGAGCGTACGACGCTGACCGTAACGTTAGGCGCGATCTCGACATCGATCTCGTTCGAATCGTCGGTGGTCTTTTTCACTAGCCCGACAATACCGCCCGCGGTCACCACCTTGTCGCCGCGCTTCAGCGCGCTCAGCCGTGCCTTGAGCTGCTTCTGCTGCTTCTGCTGCGGACGGATGAGCAGGAAGTAAAAGACAACGACGATAAGAACGAGCGGCGCATACTGAACGATGGCGGCCATGCCGGCAGAGCCGGAGGCCGCACCGGCGGCGGTTTGCGCGTAGGCGGCGGATATGAACATGGGATCTCCTGGTTGCCGTGAAGTTGCGCGGACCATAGGGTGCGCGCCGATGCAGTCAACAGGGAGAGTGCCAAATGAATGATGACCTTCTGCGCCGGATTGCCGAGGCGTTGGAACGCTTGGCGCCGCCGCCCGCGACTGTGCCGGATTTGAGCCTGGCGGACGCTTTTGTCTGGCTCCCGGAGCAAGGGCGGCTGGCGCCAGTCAGCAAGGTCTCCCGCGTGGCGCTGGCATTACTGAAGGGGGTGGAGAGCCAGAAAGCCCTGCTGCTGGAAAACACGCTGCGCTTCGCCAAAGGGCTGCCCGCCAATAACGCGATGCTGTGGGGCGCGCGTGGCATGGGCAAATCCTCTCTGGTGAAGGCCGCCCATGCCGAGGCCAACCGCGAGCACCCCGGCGCGTTGGCGCTGATCGAGATCCACCGCGAGGATATCGGCACCCTGCCGGAGCTTTTGAACCTGCTGCGCGACGCACCCCGGCGGTCAGTAATTTTGTGCGACGACCTTTCCTTCGAGAAGGGCGATGGCGATTACAAGGCCCTGAAATCCGTGCTGGATGGTGGCATCGAGGGCCGGCCGGACAATGTGCTGTTCTACGCCACCTCCAACCGTCGGCATTTGATGCCGCGCGATATGATCGACAATGAACGCTCCACCGCAATCAACCCTGGTGAGGCGGTGGAGGAAGCGGTTTCACTCTCCGACCGGTTTGGTCTCTGGATTGGCTTTCATAACAGCGATCAGCAGCAATTCTTCGCCATGATCGAGGGGTACGCGGCGGCCTACAGCTTGCCGATCACAACGGAGGAGTTGCGCGCGGCGGCGGTTGAATGGTCGATGACGCGCGGCAGCCGCTCTGGCCGGGTGGCTTGGCAGTTTATTCAGGATATTGCGGGGCGTCTGGGGGTGCGCTTGACCGCGTGAGCCGGAAAGAGGAAAGAAGGGCCAGCCCCGGCGATTCCGGGGCTGCGTATGGAAGGGTGGCCGAGTGGTTTAAGGCAGCGGTCTTGAAAACCGCCGTGCGTGTAAGCGTACCGTGGGTTCGAATCCCACCTCTTCCGCCAGCGGTTTTGAATGTTCCTAGTAAAATAGAGCAACAATCCAAACCACAAAAAACTCTGGCTACACCTATTAGGCTACACCAAACATTCGGCTTAGGACGGATGGCAGCATACAGAGGCGTATATAAAGCCTATATAATAACTATAGTTATAAGTAAGTAATACTGACCTTTTTTTCTTGTTTTTCACGCGCGCGCATAGGCGCAGGGGCTTCCTGGCCTGGAATGAAAAACGGAAATTTGAGGACACCCCCCACCTAATCCGGCTAATTCACCTAATCTTGCCCTCCCCCACTCTAATTGGAGACAAGCATGCCCCGAATGATCAGAAGGCGACACTCAAAGAAATCCGACGCCAATGGACTTATGTTGTTGCTGGCGATGGGGGCTGTTGGGTGGGTAATAAGCTGGATTCAGCACTTATCTGCTCAAGACTGGTTCGGTGTGGAGGTGGTGGTTTCCGTAACTGTCCTTGGGGCCTTAATTGCCATTGCGGTGAAGCTTTTAAGGTATCTGAAAAACAGGAAGCGTTACCATCAAATGCTGCTTGATTTCAGGTGGCACCCCGGCATGACGCCTGTTGAGTTCGAGCGCTGCTGCGCCGACTACCTCTCTTTGAAAGGATGGAGCGCTAAGACGACCAAGGGGTCAGGGGATCAAGGAGTCGACGTTATTGCGCGGAAGGCAGGCCACACCATAGTTCTGCAATGTAAGCTGTACTCGAAGCCGATAGGCAACAAGGCGGTCCAGGAAGCTTTTGCTGCTAAGGCGTATGCCAACGCTGATACGGCTGCGGTGATTAGCAACCAATCATATACAGCCGCCGCACAAGCATTAGCGGGAAAGACGGGGGTGTTATTATTGCATTTTACGGACTTACAAGACCTCGGTCGCCGACTTGGAGATACTGCTTTGTGAGTATTGCAACGCGCAGTCTTCCTTCGGCTCCTCTGGCATAGGGGCGGCCATCATGGTGCAGCAGACACAAAAAACCCCGCCATAAGGCGGGGGCAAGGCAGCCGTGGATGACCTTTCCGAACAATACGCGCGCCTACGCGTGCGCGCCCTCGCGTGCGTGCGGGCGAATTGCGCGGCGGGGAAGCTAGACCTTTGCCATCGCCTCACCCACAGCCAAGAGCAGCGCCTCTTTTTCCTCCCGAGTGCGCGCCTGTCGCATCCCGTCAGCAAGCGCCCTCATCAACACATCAAGTGCGGTGATTGCGTCATAGTGTTTTCGCCTGGCTTCGATCATCTGTTGGCGCAAGCTGGTGGCGCGTTGCTTCGCTGTCATTCGTCGCCCCCAAAACGATCAGGGAACGGGCGCCATTTAACCCATTTGGGGCCGCTCTTACCGCCCTCGGAAACCGCCATGCCCGCCATCCGATGCACGGATCTACCTATCAGCGCGAGCTTACCATCTCGATAAGCCCGCCAGGGGCCATCAGGCACGCCAGCCGCCATCAGGCCGCGACAAATCTCACAAATTGCCCCGGACTTGCTCTCTGCCTCATAGGTGATGCCGCCTACCTCGCACCGCGCGCGTTCAACTAGTGGCCCACCACCAGTTGGCGAGCGTAAAACCGGCGGGAGAAGTTCGATATAAACCGCCCATTCTCGCTCGCCGGTTTTTGCGCTGGCGGGGGTTTGGGCTTGAGCCGGAAAAGTGGAGCCATCCATTATCCGTGTCCCCGTTTTCCGGGCAATTCGGCCAGGGCCTCGCGCGCCGCTTTGGCCGCAAACTCTCCGATTTCATTGAAACAGAGTTGTTGAAGCCGGTCGCGCGCCGGGTTGCTGCCTAGGCTGGCCGCCATCGCCAGATTGCCAACATACGCGATAACCTCGGCCTTTGCGGCCTGCTTTGCCTGCTTGTCGGCTGCCTGCCGTGCAAACAATTCGCTTGCCCGAATGATGCGGACGGCTTCATCGCTGCGAAACGTCGCGTCGGCCCTGGTCGCCCAGCGCATTACGCGCCAGGCTTGCAAGCGACGGATGATCGACGGGGCTATCACTTTCCGCCTCCGCGCCGGGGGTTGTCGATGGTGAATTTTCGGCCCGGTAGCGTGAATTGCTGGAAGGTAGCAGCCGAATCGCCAATGTATCTGGTCACCTGATGGCCATTCTCAATCGTTTTGATCGGGTAAATCTGTCCGCAGTTAGCCAGCTTCTCCGCCTCGGCTCGAACTATCTGTTCGGCGTCCTGCGCCGCACGCTGCGTGCCTGCCAAAAACTCTTGCGCCTGCTTGTAGTTTTTGAGGCTCATCATTCGTCTCCATCGTCAGCAGCGCGGGACTGGGAGCCGTTCATTTCATCCGCAACTTGGGGCAGGTCAGGCAGGCGCTTCCAGCCGCCTGAGTAACCAGGCCGGGTCGCATGGGCCAGGAGCCAAGCTGAGCCATCACTTGCCAAGGCTGTTACGTCAGTTCGGCCGAACCGCTCGTCCTGGTAGCTGGATGAGCTAAGAGCGACAGCGCGCCGCTCGGGCAAATTCTCGGCGCGCTCGATAATTCCGCGCAACCTCGCAATTTCATCGGCTTGTAGGTCGATCATGCTGCGTAGCTGTTTGTTCAAATCACTGAAACCGCGCTCAGCGGACGTGGCGGCCCGCGATTCTTCCTCTTTGAACCGCTCGTCAAAAGCCGAATTGTTGGAATTAAAACGCTTATTCATGGTTAGTCCTTTCAAAGTTTGCTGTTTTTTAGTGAAGTTTTAAGAAGCCCGCGCACCATACGTTCGTGCGCTAGGTCTATGACGCGCCGTTCCTCGCTGCCCGGTGGTGGAAGTTGCGGCTCGTTTTGGATGGCGGCGCGCTCAGCCTGCTCCGTTTCGGCATCTAGGCGGCGCTCGCGGGCCTCGCCGACGGGTGGCTTTTTGCCAATGGCTGCCCAGGGGTCAAACCTTCGCGCGCCGCTCACGGCAACAATTCCCAAGCATCCCTGCGCGGTTTGCCATCCAGCACCGTGCCGGGCGGCAAGCGTGTCACCCAGCCTGACTCTTCCAAAATGGTGATGATGCGCCGCGCCGTGCTGGCATCGGCAATCGCATTCAGGCCACGCTGGTAGATCTCCGCAAGGTGGCGCTTTGGTTTCCCGCTGGCTTGCCACCAGTCCACAAGCCGCCGCGCAAGTTTCAGATCGGGGGCAATACTCGCACCCTCTGAAAGTCTTTTCATTTCACAGGCATAGTATTCCGCCATCGCAATACCATTCGCCATTGAAGCGGCGCTGATTTCCTCTGCCTCGGGGGTGCCGTACAGTTCCAAAATTGCCGCGATGCGTCCGGCATGTTCTGCCATTTTTGAGCCAAATCCACGGATTGTGGAATACACGCCTTCCGGTGCGAGTCCACGTTCTACGTCGTCGTGAAACGCGATCAACATGGCGCGGGCGTCATGGCTTAACACGATAGGTTGAGGGTCCAAGCCGCCAGAACCGTCAAGTATCCTCGGCTTTTTGTCGAGGAAGTGCGAGAGCTTGTCTTTATATTTTGCCAACACGACTGCCGCCTCTTTCGGCGCTTCCCGGTAAAACCGAGTTCCAGCGGTACTTTTGGGGGCTACAAGCAACACTCGCGCTAACAGGCCAATATCGGCAAACGCTGGGTCGCAGGTTAGGGTTTCTGCTACCGCTGGCTGGGCCATTAGGTGCATGCTACAACGCCGCCCAGGAAGAAATGCCGTCCCCGTCAGAACGCGCCGCCTCCTGATTGGCGCACCATCCCATAATGTGTTCAACAAGGCAGCGGTTCTGATTTTCGCGTCGTCGCTCATGGCGTGGCCCCCCAGCATCATGCCGCCTTCGGCACTAAACACGCCGGACCAGGGGCGGGATTCCGCAAGTTGCATGACGATGCCCTCCGACGTGGCATCGGCCATCAGCAACATTGGCGGCGCGGGCGGTTTCGGTTCAGGGCCAACTGCTTCAATAGCGCTTCGTGCAGCAGCCCGGCCGTTTTTTGCAGACTTTTTGGCCTGTTCTACGGTGCTTTTCCACGCCGCATGATCGGCAGCGTAATAATTGGATTCAGCTTCGTAAGCTTCGCGTAGCGCGGCTTCCTTCGCGTAAATTGGCCCAAGAGCGAGATTGTCTACGCTGCTTTTGCGTTCCCCCGATTCCGCGATGGTCAAACACAGAAGCGTCAGCGGGGCGGGGCCGTTAAGAAGGTTTGCGTCGTGATGCGGCGCGATTGCGAAAGCGGCAGCCGCGAGAACACTTTGAGCGGCAATTTCAATCGGTGCGCGCGTTCTGGTTTGGATAGCGTCCGCCACGTCCCGGAGCGCGCCCAGGGCTTCGATGGGAAATTCGGCAGGGGGCGCGCTCTCTCGGAACAAAGGCCGTTTTGCATCAGGCGGCGCTGTGGCGGCTGCAACCGCAGAGGCGGCGACGGCTGCCGGGTCAAACCTCAAGATTTTTCCATCACTCATTGCGCTGCGCCTCCCATCGCGCTCGCGATTGTTGCCTGCACTTCGCGGGCATCCAGACCGGCTGCAATTCCCGCGTGGGCCATTGCTTTTGCAATTTCTGCCGGTGACAGAGCGCCGTTTTGAATGAAACGTGCCAAGCCGTAGGTTTCCGCGTTCAAGTTGGCGTTCCTGCTTCCTGCGGCAGTACCGGCAACGCGCCTCACGGCATTATGCAGGGCAGCCTCCGCATAGCGGCGCTGCACGTCTGCGTTCACGGCATGAATCGGCTTCCAGGCGGGTGGAGGGGCCGGTTTCGGCGTTGGTGTAAGCCAGTCCGGCCAGTCTTCCGGCGGGGCGTCACAGAGCACCGGCAGACCGATTGCAGGCCAATAGATTATTGAGCCACCCTCGGCCCGGACGTCGATGCCGGGGGCTATCTTGGCGGTGGAGCACCGGAGCCCCGGCTGGTGCTTGAAAAACAGGTGAAGCCCACCGGAGCGGGTGCGGTGCGTCCGCGTTGCGGGCAGGCGGTTGCGGTTTGCCGCCCACCATTCAAGGCCGTTATGCTGCCTGTCAATGTCCAGCACGGCAACGTTGCTTGCGTCGCCTGTAGCGATGCCCACCAACACAAAACCAAACTGAACAGCCATGCCTCTGATTTGGTCTGGGTCCGTGGTCGCGGATTTATGCCCGCGCGGGGTGCGGGGGATTTTGTCGGTACCGACCGGGTACACAGCCCAGCCGCGCGCGGCGCACGCGAGCGCATGTTCCAGGGGCGTCATTTCGCGCCCCCCGGAGCAAGCTCTGACAAATCGGCAGCCAGTCGTTCACACTCCGCCGCAGCGGCCAGCAGCGCTGCGCGGCAAGCTGGGTCAGGCTCGCGGCGACGGCGTAACCACTCCGCGCGGCTAAGAAGATGCGCTACGGCCCGGCGAATTTTTTTTGGGGTAATTTTGCTATTCATTCAGGCGATCCATGAAGATCGCGCTTGCATGTCAGCCGGGTGGAAATTATGATGCGGGTGTAGAGCCTGCATCTGATTCCTTTCCCAGCCCCGTGCCGCAAGCGCGGGGTTTGGTTTTTTAGGCGGCATCAGATTTCGGGAGGCTGGCGACAAAAGCTTTTAAACTTTCGTTGGTAACCAGAGTTGCCCGTCCGATTTTCCTCGTTTCAAACGAGCCGGACTTCACCAGTTCCCAAAATTTTGAATGTTTGATACCCAAGGCGTTTTGAACCTCGGCAGGCCGATGCAGTAACTTTTCGATCATAGGTGGCTCCATCCAGTTTGTACGGAGCATTATGGATTTGCGTGTACGCGTCGCCTATCTGTGTGACTTTCACCGCCGCTGTGGGGCAAAAGTCACACTACAATGATGGGTTTTAGTGACGTGTCGGATTTGCTCGAACGTCACCCGCTGGCCGGTCAATGCGTTGGCTATGGCCGCCGATTGTTCGTAAAGGGGTTTTCCAAAAAGTGCGTTAAACATCGCGGAAACATCCGCGCCAGTTTGCAGTCCATCTTTGTTGTGGCGGTCATTTTCTAAGATCAACCGCCGTTCTCCGATCAGCCGTATCTTTTGCTCAAGCACGTCGGCCTTGGCCCTCATCCCGGAAGCGGCGCCGCGCCAGTCAATGCCGCCAGCCATCGGCGGCAACTTTTCGGTATCGTCGGCCTCTTCTCGCAGCATGCGGGCGCGGTTTTTCAACTGCTCAACTTCGCTTTGATAACTTGCCATCGTGGCCGCAGTTTGGGGAGCAATTGAAAAGTGCAGAAGCTGTTTAAAAAGCCATATAAGCGCGATGCCCTGCCGCTCGCTCTCGTCATCGGGGCATGTGCCGCAAATGGTCTCCAACGCCTTTTTGTTTGGTGCATAGACAAACCCTGTGCGCTTTTTTTTCTGCAATTCGTTCCAGAGCGTCCGCAGTTTTTCGTCAGATGCCAGCCGGTCGATCAAATCCCGGCCTCGGACATGCTCAGGGTGCGTTCTGTTTTCGTCAATCCAATTGGCCACCGCCAAAGGTAACCAGGGTGGAAAATCAGAATGGCTCGTGATATCGTCCGACATGATCTTTAATTCCATTTGCGGGGTTAAGATTTTGGCGCGGTGAGGGTCCAGCCTCCCGCGCCTTTTTATGCGCTGGCATGTAAGTGCCTTACGTTGCCGCCCGTGGCCGCTGGGCTGGTACAATGCCGCGCCCAGGCAGCCATGAGTTGGCGCCGCTTTTCAAAGTGATCGCCGCGCAAATATGCTGCCTCGACTTTGTTTTTATTCGTATGAGCCAACGCGGTTTCGGCAATTTCGCGAGGGTAGTTTGTGGTCTCCGCGCACCAATCGCGGAAAGAGCTACGGCAACCATGAACCGTGAAGCCCTCCGCCACGGCTGCTAGGGCTTTGCTTAGGGCCACGTCACTCATGGGCTTGCCGGGGGCGCCACCGGGGAAAATCAGGCCGTCCGGCTTGCTCTGTAGCGGTTGCATGACCTCAAGGATCGCTATCGCGTTATCGCTCAACGGAACGCGGTGTTCCTGCTTCGCCTTCATCCTGGCGGCGGGAACGGTCCAAACTTTGGCGGCAAGATCAATCTCATTCCACCGAGCCCCGCGCGCCTCGCCAGACCTCGCAGCGGTCAAAATGAGAAACCGCAGGCACAAGGCGCTGGTGCTGCTCGCGGCGGTCAGCTGCTCCCATACAGCAGGTATATCGGCCCAAGGCAGTGCTGCATGATGCACCACGGCGCTGACTTTCGTCTTTGCGGGTAGCACTTGATCGAGATACCCAGTCCAACGCGCGGGGTTGTCACCTTTGCGCCAGCCATGCACCCCGGCGTAATCGAGCACTGCCTCTATTCTGCCACGCAGCCGGGAAGCGGTCTCCGGCTTCTCTTGCCATATCGGGCGCAGGATACGCAGCACCTCATCCAAGCCAACACTGCCTACGCTCATATTGCCGATAACCGGGCTGGCGTATGTTTTTAAGGTGCTGGCCCATTGTGCGGCGTGCTTCTCGTTCTTCCACCCCGCGCGATGCGCCTCAATATAAAGCCCGGCAACCGCGTCGAATGTCCGCCCATCCGCGTTCGTGGCCAAGGTTTGACGCTCTCGGCGTTGCTCAAGGGGGTTAATCCCGTCTCGGATTTGATTCCGAAGCTTCCGCGCTGCTTCCCGCGCCTCGGCCAGCGGTACATCACGCAGCGGACCAAGGCTCATCCAATTTGCTTTGTTTGCCAGCTTGTACCGGAAAAGCCAGGATTTCGAGCCATCGGGGCGCACGCGAAGGTAAAGATTGTCGCCATCGCCATATGTGCCGGGCTTTGTCAGGGCGTTTATGCCCAGCGCGGAAAGCCGCTTCGACGGTCCTTTGCCCATCACCCGCGCTCCCGATTAGGTGGATTAGGTGGATTAGGTGGGGGGTAGGTCTGAAAATCCATTTTTAAGGGGTCCGGCACGGGGTGATGAAGCATGATGGCTACACCATAAAATCACATTGCCGCGTACGCAAGCAAATTAAGGCGGAAACAAAGCCAGTAAAAACAAGGGAAAATATGAAGTCTTTGAACGGCAATAAACGGCTATGGATACACGTTAGGCGGACACCTCTTCCGCCAGCGACCCCTGCAACTCTCATCACAGACAAGTAAAAAACTAAGGTTTTCCTTGGATTTTTGCGTCCGTTTTGCTTGAGCCTGCACCGAAATGCGGCAATATGTCGCTTGTATTTGTGGGATTAGTCGCGGATCAAGATTTGTGGGATATGCTCCGAACATTAGAAAAGCGTTCACTCGCCGAAGTGCGGAACACGAATAAGCCCGGCATGTGTCGCCGCCAGGATTGCGACCGGCGAAGTCGTCCATATCGATGCGTCGTTGATCCGCGCGCATGTCAGTTGGGATGCACTTGCGGTCCGCCATGTCGAGGCTGTCGCGCAAGCCGATGACGAGATCCTTCACGAGAGCCAGCAAAGTGGAAAATCCAAGAAGATCTGCATAACGGATCCGGATGCCACAATGGCAACCAGCGGCCGCAATCGGCGGCTCGAACCTGCCTACAAGCAGCATACCGCCGTCGATGATGTCGCCGGCGTGGTGGTTGATGTCGAAGTGACGACGGGCCAGGAGAATGAGGGGATGGTGGTTGCCGAACGTCTCGACGCGGTCACGGCCGCAACGGGACGGCCGATCACCATCGCGACGATGGATGCCGGCTATGCCTACGCCAAAGTTTTCCGTGCGCTGGAGGATCGCAGCATCGAGGGCATTTTACCCGCCAAGGCTGAGCAGATGCCGGGCAAGGTTATTCCGACGCGGCGGTTCAAATTTGACTCCCACCATAATATTGCACGTTGTCCGAGAGGGAAAATCCTGCGCCCGAAGGGCAAGCTCCAGCGCAGCGCATTTCAGCATTTCTACGCCGACGTCAAGGATTGTCGAAACTGTCCGCTACGCGCTCGCTGCGTCAGCCCTTCACGGCATGCCCGCGTTGTCGTATTCAACGTCAACCATCCCTCGTTGCTCAGGGCGCGTCGCAAGCGGCGCGCCTGGGGCAAACGGGAGAACCGGCTGTATCAGCGTCACCGGTGGCGGGTCGAGGGCGTTCATGGCGAAGCCAAGACGTGGCACGGTTTGGCCAGAGCCGTCCGGCGCGGACTCGACAATATGCGCATCCAGGTCTTCCTCACCGCCGCGGCAATCAATCTGAAGCGGCTTGCCGTCGCATTCTTCACCTTGATTCTTTACCGTTTGATCGCGCCTGTCCCCGTAATCGATGCCAACCTGCCGCAACTCGCCTGAGAACCGTCTCGTCGCCGATCCATCGGCCGATGTCCTGCCAATATCGAAAAGCGGACTTCTTCAACGACCCCGTGGTGCATCTGATCCGCCATTCGATGAATTTCTGCAGCTGGAAAGATCGAAAGGCTGTGGCTGCGGATTTGCGCCCGATCTACGAAGCCCCCACCGTCGAGGAGGCTGCCCGCCAGCTCGATGCCTTCGAGACAATCTGGGGCACGAAATACCCGTCCATCGCCCCGGCCTGGCGCCGGGCATGGGCGGAAGTGATCCCGTTTTTTGCCTTCAGCGCGGCGATCAGAAAAATCATCTATACGACAAATGCCGTGGAATCCCTGAACCGGGTGTTGCGCAAAACGCTCAAAACCAAGGGGGCATTCCCAACCGAGGACGCCGCGACAAAGCTGATTTTTCTGGCCATCCGAAATTTCGAAAAAGGCGGGCGTACGGTGAGAGAATGGGTTGCGGCACGCAATCAACTGGCCATAATGTTTGAAGGGCGCTTCAACGCCTGAAATTGTCTGATAACCACATGGGCCACATCGGATACACAGTCTTTCAGACACTCCCCATTGCCCCCGTGCCGCACGGACACTGGAAAACCACGATCTTCACCGGCGTGCTGCGGCTGGACGGTATGACCGCGCCAATGCTGCTTGACGGCCCCATGGATCGTGAAATGTTCCAAGCCTACATTGAGCAGGTCCTCGTCCCCAGCCTGCGCCGCGGTGACATCGTCGTGATGGACAATCTCCCCGCCCATCGCCCGCCAGACGTCCGCGCCGCCATCGAAGCCGCAGGCGCCACCTTACTCTACCTGCCCCCTCCGCTGGCTTTCCACCAGCGCTTCGCACCGGCGAAACCTTGGCCAGCTTCGCCCTACTCGCCAGACCTCAACCCCATCGAAAACGCCTTCTCAAAGCTCAAGGCAATCCTGCGCAAACAAGCCGCAAGAACAATCCCCGCCCTGTGGCAGGCCATCGCCGATGCATTGCCAAGGTTCACACCAGAAGAAGCTCAAAACTTCTTCAAAGCAGCAGGATATGACCCAATCTGAACGGATTCCGCTCTAGCGAGACCTGTGCGCGGGTTGTTGTAGGGCACTGAAACGTATTGTTTTTTTATTTTGCGGTGGCGATTGGCCTATGTCGCCACCGCCCTGGTCGGAGCGGTGGCTGCTTTCATACTTGGGCCGCGAGAATGTTCATGGCACGCTTGAGGTTGTAGGCGATGGCGGTGAGGTGGACTTGGACGGCGGCTTTGGCGAGACCTCGCCATCGCATGCGGCGCGGCCATAGCAGCGCTTCCATGTTCCGAATACCTTCTCGATCCGGCCTCGCACCCGATGGATCGGTTGGTTCCATTCTTTAAGCTTACGCAGCGTTTCCTTTTCATCGCGCCCCCACATGCCGGTAACGACGATCCGCGATATGCCGCCCTTTGCACGCACAGCATCACGGAAGTGATTACCGCGATAGGCGCTGTCGGCAAATACCTCGCCGGGATTGTCGGGCAGCGCTTCGGGGCCTGCTCTGCCATCATTGATATTAGCAGATGTGACCGACACTTCCTCGACCAATGCAGCATCGGCATCTGCCCCAACATACGCCTTGAAGCCATGAACGCTCGGTTTTCCCTTGTGTTTGACCCAGCGTGCATCGTCTTCGGCGGCGGAGGCAATGATCATAGCATCGACCAGCGTACCGGTCTTGACGGTCACTGCCTTTGATTTGAGCCTAATGGTCACACTGTCAAACAGCGGCCGATCACGCTTGTGCGTGACCATCAGCCTACGATATCTGACGAAGGCGGTAAGCTCCGGCGTCGCTTCATTGGAGGAAAACCCGC
>NZ_FQVJ01000038.1 GCF_900129125.1 Acidocella aminolytica 101 = DSM 11237
CTTCGGCGAAGCTGACGGCGCACGAGAATCCGACCGTTCTCGTCGACACCATGAACCTGGAAGACACTCTTTGCGAGGTCGATACCGACTGTGGCAAGCTCGGACATGAATAGCTCCTCTATGCAGGATGATGACTTCCCAACTATGGCGCAATGCGACGCCGGGAGCAGGAGCCATCCACACCATCAATCGAGCAGGCTTTCGCGATCCTCAAACGGCAACGGAGCTTCTCAGGAAAATCCCTCGATGAATTAATAACGTCACACTCTTAATGGGAATTACTATAGAATACGTCTCCAGCACATCCCGGATTTGCCGGCCCCAGAGCCAAGCTTGCTGGTTGGCTTCGCTTTGCTCCGCCAGTAAGGCCGCAAGTGCTGGCGCGCGCATTGAACAAAATGACAAAAGGGGCGGCGTCAGCCGGGTTATGTCGCGTTTCGCCAGCGATTCTGGACTCAGCCCGGTTAGCCGCGCAATCTCCGCCAGCAAGGCGGGGGCGTTTTCCGGCCAAATCCCCAGCGTATCTCCGGGTTTATAGTCCAAGCCAGCTTCACCTAGGTTATAGACCAGATGCCGCGTTTCCTTTTCTGATCGCGACTTGTTCAGGCGGCGGTTGCCGGTCAACCGTGCCATGAAGGGGCGGGCGCGAGAATAAGCAGGTGGCACCGGCTGGCCTAGGAAGTATGTTGCCCTGGGGCGGATTGCGCCTTTGCCAGCCAGCCTTGGGCTTTTTCATCCTCACCGGGTTCGCAATTCCAGCGCGGCAGCAGGGGGGCGCGCCAAGGGCGGTCAGCCTTGCTTCCAGCTTGGCGCCAAAGCCGCAAAATTGCGTGTAAGAGGAATCGCTAAAAGCCAGCACGCCAAAGCGTAAAGTCTCGAGCCAGGGGGGCGGCTTCTGCTGTTAAGGCCTGCCAGAAGCGCGTCGCGTTATCCGGCGCTTCGCCATCGCCAAAGGTACTGGCAAAGAACAGCACCGTGCCGCAGAGCGCTTCCGGCTGGTTACGTTGAAAAAACGCCACCGCCAGACGCATCACCAGCATAGCGGCATCCCGCGCCACCTCCTGCCCATGATAAGAACTTACCCCGGCACTGATCGCCTGCTGCATAAATCCCGGATCTTCCCCATCCAGAAACATCACCACCGGTGGCGTACTGCTTTGTACGGGGCAGGGAGTCCAGCATGTCGTGGTCTGGGCGGGCCATGTCGACCAGCACCACATTCGGGCGCAGGCGCTCAACCTCCGCCAGCAAGAAAGCCTCGCTCGCCAGGGGAATGACCGAAAAAGAGGCATCCGGCTTTGTTAGCTGTGCAGCCAGTGCCTCGCGTCGCGCTTCATTGGAATCGGCAAGCAGAATTTTCATGGTGGTCAGTAATCCGTGAGCGATTGCTCAGTAACTTCCTTGCCAGATAAAACGGCCTGCGCGGCTATTGCGCCCCGGCTGATTGCGGGGGTGCCGCAGCCGGAGAAGCCGATGCGGGCTGGGCGGGCTGCACGAGAATAGGGTCGTTAGTCACGTCTGCAGGCAGGGTCGGGGCGTTTTGTTTCGGTGTGGTGGCGGCGCTGGGCGCGGCCTGGGCTGGGGCAGCCGTTTCTTTGGTGCTAGCGGGAGGCGTGGCGGCAGGGCTTGCGTTCTGCGGAGTGGGTGCGGCAGGGGCGGGGAGTGTGCTAACCGTGACTGCAGGGGTGGCAACTACGCCTTGCGTTGCGGTTTTTGCTTTCGCGGCCGGTTTGGCGGGAAGCTGCACGGTGTAGTCCGGGATGATGCGGGCCTGCTTACTGCCGTCGATCACCAGCACATGCATACCAATGGGCAGAGCGGTCTTGCTCGTCTGTGTGACGGAAACCAGACTGTTATTGCTCTGCTGCACAATATATTCCCAGCCTTTGGTGTCGGCGACCGCCTTTTCAGCCGCCGCGCCGCCAATGGTGCCAACCAGCGCTCCGCCTACCGCGCCCAGGGCGGTTGTTGGCAACTGCGCGCCCGCAATACCACCTGCGGCAGCGCCCGCCGTGGCGCCAACCGAGCCGGAGGCGCTGATAAGCACCTGCCGCACGCCGATAATAACACCCCTTTGCACCGGTGCCTCCTGTTGGGCGGCGTCGGCGGCATAGGTGTTGGGAGAATACCCTGCATGGCACCCGGTGAGGGGCAGCATAAGAAGGCCAGGCAACAAGAAAAAGGGCAGTGCTGGGCGGTGCAAAGCGAGGTCCGTGGCTTGAGAAAACCGCGCCAATTTAGCCGGACCGGCGCAGCCTGTCACGATGACCAGCAAAAGATTCCGCGCTGCATTAAAGCACCATGCCGACTGTGAGCGGGATAAACTTAACAGGCTCAGTGCGCTAGTTTCTACGAGGGAAGCAGTTCTTTTTGGGTTTGGCTCGATGAGGCCAGTGTGGAAAATAACCGGATGGCGCGTTAGAGCATTGAAAAATGGTGTCCCCGGCGGGATTCGAACCCACGGCCCCAGGATTAGGAATCCTGTGCTCTATCCTGCTGAGCTACGGAGACTTTATAAAGCGCCCAACAATCCGGCACGGTCTACCTGCACCGACTTGCTGGGCGTTCTCTATTTAACCTGCTTGTCTAATAAATCAAACCCGGCTTGCTTTAGTGCAGTTTTGCGCCGTCGGCCCCGAAGATGTCGACTTTAACGGGAATTCCCCGCTCAACGCTCTGCGTCACGGTGCAGAAATCCTCGAATGAGGCCAAGGCGCGTTGCAAATGCGGTAATTGCTCCGCCTTGCTGCCGAGGGAGATGCTGACCTCCACGCTGGTGATGCGCAGCCGGTTATGCTCATTCCGGCCGCTTACGCAGGTGACGGTGGCGGCAAACTCACCGGGGTCTTCATGGTATTTTCGGCACGCGAAGGTTAGGCTGGCGCACAGGCAGTTGGCAATGGCTGCGGCCAGCAAATGCTGCGGGGCAGGGCCGGTATCCTCACCGATGGGCATGGGCTCATCCGCGATGAGCGTTGGGTATTGCGGTCCAAACTCAACCAGAAAGCGGTAATCTTCCTGCCTGGTGATATTAATGGTCACACGTTCGCTCATGCCAGCCTCCTTATGTTCATGCGGGCTTGGCGCCCGGCAGCGGGATGTAGTCGTGTTCGTCACCCGCCACCAGCCCAAAGCGGCGGCTGACCCAGTTCTCCTTCGCTTGCTCAATACGCTCCTTTGAGCTGCTGACAAAATTCCACCAGATATGGCGTGGGCCATCCAGCGGGGCACCGCCCAGCAGCATCAACCGGCTATCGGTCAAAGCTCGGACGGTAATGGCATCGCCAGGGCGGAAAATTAGCAATTGCCCTTCGCCAAACCGCTCCCCAGCAATTTCAATTTCACCGGAAATAACATGCAAGGATCGCTCTTCATGCTCGTCTGGCAAGGGCAGGGCGCTGCCTGTTGCGAGGCTTACATCCACATAAAGCGTGCCGCAAAAAACTTCCACCGGCGAGCTAGCGCCATAAGCCTCGCCCGCGATGACCCGCGCCACAATGCCCCCATCCTCAAGCTGCGGAAGGCTCTCTCCCTGATAGTGAAAAAATCCCGGCTCGGCTTCCTCTACTTCTTTGGGCAGGGCCACCCAGCTTTGTATGCCCAGAATCGGTTGGGCCTGGGTCCGGCTTTCAGGCGGGGTGCGCTCAGAATGGGCAATGCCGCGCCCGGCTGTCATCCAGTTCACTTCGCCAGGCCGGATTTCCTGCGCGCTGCCCAGCGTGTCCCGGTGAAAAATGCGGCCTTGCATCAGGTAAGTAATGGTGGCGAGGCCGATATGCGGATGCGGGCGCACATCCAGCCCTTTACCGGCCTCAAAGGTCGCGGGACCGATATGGTCGAGAAATACAAACGGCCCCACCATGCGGCGTTTGACGTGCGGGAGGGCCCGGCGCACGCGCAACCCGCCGATATCATGGCTAATGGGGGTGATGACGAGATCAGCCCCGCCTTCTGGACCTGTCGATGGGTTATGTAGCCAGGACATGCGCCCTCCGGGATCTTGATACGTCCGGGATAGCCTACCACCAGGAGAGTGCCTAGTATTTCAGTTGTATTTTATCCTGCTGCCATCCGCCGCTTGGCCGGAACGGGCAGGTGGCTGAGATCTGGCTCCGGCCTCGAAGCATTTGTCAGCCGGAATCCGGTGAGCGAGGAGTCGAGTCCGCCAATCTCAGACCGAAGAGAGTGCACGGCGGCGGTGGTTTCCTCCACCATGGCGGTGTTTTGCTGCACGGCGTTGCTCATTTGCCCCAAGGCGGTGTTCACCTGTCCCAACCCGCTAGATTGGCTGGCCGCCTTAGTGGCGATTTCGGAGATCAGCCCGTCAATCTGCCCCACACTGCCGACAATCCCGTCCAGCGTCGCGCTGGTTTTGCGCACCAGCTCAACGCCTTGATTCACCTGGGTGGAGCTGGTTGAGATCAGCCCTTTAATGGCCTTGGCGGCATCGGCGGAGCGCTGGGCCAGGGCCCGCACTTCGGACGCGACAACGGCAAACCCGCGCCCGGCATCCCCTGCGCGGGCGGCTTCCACCCCTGCATTGAGCGCGAGCAGGTTGGTCTGGAAGGCGATATCGTCAATCAGCCCGATAATCTGGCCAATTTCGCGGGAGGAGGTTTCAATCTGCTCCATAGCCTTGGCGGCGTTGGCCACCACGGCGCGGGAGTTTTCCGCCCCGGCATTCATGGTGCTGACAATCTTGTCCACCTCGGCGGTGCCATCCGCCATGCTTTTCAGCCCTTCGGTCAGTTCATTCAGCGCGGTGGTGGATTCCAGCAGGCTGGCGGATTGGTGTTCCGTGCGGCGGGCCATGTCTTCCGTCGCCTGGGCCAGCTCCTCGATATTGCCGCTGATGGTGCGCGAGGATAGTTGCGCGCCCGAGAGCGTGGCGGAAAGCCGGTCCAGCGCGGTGTTATAATCCTCGCGTAGCGTGGCGTATTCCTGCGGCAATTCATCACCAAGCCGGTGAGAGAGATCCCCCGCCGCCAACTTTGCCATGGCGCTGTTCATGGCCTTCAGCACTGCCTCGGAATTGGCGCGCGCTTGGGCTTCCGCGTCCAGACGCATTTTTTCGGACGCCTCCTGATAGACGGAGATTGCTATGTCCATATCCAGTAACGCGGATTTGATAACGGCACTAGTTTCCTCGATCGCTTGCCGTCGTGTTTCGTTTTTTTCCTTGCTGAATCGTGCTTCCGGCCATCGTGCCTGCAGCAGCGCGGTCACCAGATGCTCCAGCACAATGCTGTATCCGCCAATATACCAGCGCGGTTCCAGCCCGATTTTGGCGTGCACCTCGCCAACATGCGTCACCGCTTGGACATAAGATGCATCCAGACGTCCGTTGGAGATAAGGTCCCAATGACCATGCTGCCGGCTCTTGGCGTGCCTGATCACGTCTTCTGATTTAAAGAATTTCGCGGTTTCCGGCGTGGCGCGAATCTGCGCGTAGGACGCCTCAAGTGCGCCGGGCAGAGCCGCCATGATCAGCGGTTTGGCGGACCGCAGCCTGGTTTGAAGGCGCTCTGTCAGCCTGACGAAATTTAGTCTTTCAGCCAAAGCCTGAAAACCGGACATGGGGCTACGCTCACTTTGTTGCATGAGCGTGGCTAGTAACGGTTAGTCTTTAAAAAGACGTTAAAGGGGCCTACCGGCCTCACCCCTCCAGACGGGTGAGGTGGTTCACCGGCCCATGTCCGGCGCCAAGGTTCGGCGCCGTGCGGATGGCTTCTTGCAGATAAGCCCGCGCCCGCCGCACAGCCTCCTCCAGCCTCATGCCCTGCGCCAGCCCAGTGGCGATGGCAGATGACATGGTGCAGCCCGTGCCGTGCGTGTTGCGTGTTTCAAGGCGTGGCAGGGTAATAGAAACCACATCCTCCGCCGTAATCAGCAGGTCGGTCAGGTCTACCCCTTCGCCATGCCCGCCTTTTACCAGAGCGGCTTTGGCGCCCATCTCTAATAACCGGCGCCCCGCTGCAATCCGCTGGGCTTCAGTCGCTACCGGTAAGCCTGTGATTTTGCTCGCTTCCGGCAAATTTGGCGTAATAACTGTGGCCTTGCTTATTAGCTCAGAGACTAGCGCGCTGATGGCGTCGTCCGGCAGGAGCGTGGCGCCTGAGGTGGAGATCATCACCGGGTCCAGCACTACTGGCACGTTTGGCGGCAAATGGGTGGCCACGGCGCGAATGATCGGCTCATTGGTCAACATGCCGAGCTTGATGGCATCCACTCCGATATCCGACAGCACCGCGCGTATACACAGAGCCACGAAATCCGCGGGCAGGGGATGCACGCCCTGCACCCCCAGCGTGTTTTGCGCGGTCAGCCCAGTGATGGCGGTGCAGCCATATGCGCCCAGGGCGGTGATGGTTTTAAGGTCCGCTTCAATCCCCGCGCCACCGCCGGAATCCGACCCTGCGATGGTCAGAACGCGGGCGATCATTCGGCGGCTTGCACGGCGGCGGCAGCGATCTCGGCGCAGAGTCCGTCCACGATCTCCTCGATCAGACCTTGATTTTCACCCTCGGCCATCACGCGGATCATCGGCTCGGTGCCGGAGGGGCGGATCAGCACACGTCCGGTGCCTGCCAGCCTTTGGGCGGCGGTCTCAATTGAGGTTTGGATATGCGCCAGCCCGAGCGGTGAGGTGCCGTGATACCGCACATTGCGCAAAAGCTGCGGCAGCGGGGCGAACACCCGGCAGGCCTCGGACGCGCGCTTGCTGGAGCGCACCAGCACGGAGAGCACCTGCAACGCCGCCACCAGCCCATCACCGGTGGTGGCGAAGTCCGAGAGGATCACATGTCCAGACTGCTCGCCGCCCAGATTGAACCCTTGGGCGCGCATGGTCTCGGCCACATAGCGGTCGCCGACCTTGGTGCGGGTGAGGGACAGGCCCATCTCGCCCAGAAACCGCTCCAGCCCCAGGTTGCTCATCACCGTGGCGACGATACCGCCGCCGCGCAGATTGCATGCCTCGGCCATATCCCGCGCGATGAGGCCAAGAATCTGGTCGCCATCAATGATCTCGCCGCGCTCATCAGCCAGAATCACCCGGTCTGCGTCGCCATCCAGCGCGATGCCGATATCGGCGTGATGTTCCAGCACCGCTTCGCATAGGGCCTTCGGCGCGGTGGACCCGGCCTCGCGGTTGATGTTGAAGCCGTCCGGGGTCACGCCGAGGGGAATCACCTCGGCCCCCAGCTCAAACAAGGCGGCGGGGGCGACTTTGTAGGCGGCACCGTGGGCGCAATCCAGCACGATACGCAGGCCATCCAGCCGCAGGCCGCGCGGCAGGGAGAATTTCGCGGCCTCGACATAACGCCCGGCGGCATCCACCAGCCGGGCGGCGCGGCCCAGTCGCTCGGGCAGGGCCATCCGGTCGGAGAGGTCTTCGGCCATCAGCGCTTCGATCTCGGCCTCGGTCTCGTCCGAGAGCTTGGCGCCGTCCGGCCCGAACAGCTTGATGCCGTTATCCTCGAACGGGTTGTGCGAGGCGGAGATGACCACCCCCAGATCCAACCGCAAGGAGCGCGTGAGCATGGCGATGGCGGGGGTGGGCAGAGGCCCCGCCAGCGTCACGTTCATGCCTGCTGAAATAAAGCCCGCGGTGAGGGCGGGTTCCAGCATATAGCCGGAGAGCCGGGTGTCCTTGCCAATAATCACCCGATGCCGGTGATTGCCCCGGGTGAACAGCAGCCCGGCCGCCTGTCCCAGCTTAAGCGCCATTTCGGCTGTCATCGGTGCTTTGTTGGCGGTGCCGCGAATGCCGTCCGTGCCGAACAGGCGGCGTTGGGGTTGTTTATCCATCGTTTCTCTCAGTCAGTCTCTGCCAGACGCGAAGGGCGCGCTTGGTCCCGGCCACGTCATGTACCCGCAATATATGAGCACCATGCGCCACGGCATAGAGACCCGCCGCCAAGCTTTCCGGGTCCCGGCGCGCGGCCTCGGTCTCGCCGGAAATTTCACCTAGGAACCGCTTGCGCGACAACGCGACGAGCAAGGGATGGCCAAGCGCCGCCAACTGGCCGGTGGCGCGCAGTAGCGCCTCATTCTGCGCGCCCAGTTTGGCAAAACCAAGGCCGGGGTCCAGGCAGATATTACCGGGCTTCACTCCCGCGGCCAAGGCGGAATCTCGCGCCTGGGTGAGCTCGGTGGTCACCTCCCGCGCTATATCATGATAGATGGCGCAGTCATTCATCGTCGCCGGGGTGCCGCGCATGTGCATCAGCACCACTGGGCAGGCGAGGGCGGCGACAAGCGGAAGGGCCGCCGGGTCGTAAGTGAGGGCGGAGATGTCGTTAATGATCCGGGCACCTGCTTCCAGTCCCGCCGCCATGGTAAGGGCGTTGCGGGTGTCCAGCGAGATCACCGCTCCTTCCGCCGCCAGGGCGCGCACTACCGGCTGAATTCGTGCTTTTTCCTCCTCCGGCGTTACCGGGGCGGCGCCAGGGCGGGTGCTTTCGCCGCCGATATCGAGAATATCCGCGCCTTCGGCCAGCATCCGCCGCCCGGCGGCGATAGCGGCCTTCGGCGTGGTATGGCGCCCACCGTCGGAAAATGAATCCGGCGTTACATTCAGAATGCCCATGACCAAGGGCACATCAAGCCGCAGCCCCGCCCATTCAGAGAGTTGTTCACCCATGACTGCCCGTATCATGCGTCCGCGTGACCGGGCCAGCCTTGCCAGAACCGTCGCGCTGTGCCCTTGCTATGCTCACTTGGCAAGGAGGGAGTGAATGACGGCGAAGCTATATCTGGGAACCGCGCGTTATTCGTCCTGGTCCTTGCGCGGCTGGCTGCTGGTGCGGCTGGCTGGGTTGCGGGCGGAAGAGATTTTTGTGCCGCTGGCAGGGGGCAACTCGCCGGAAGTGAAGAAGGTTTCACCCAGCGGTACGGTACCGTATCTGGAGCATGACGGCGCCCAGGTGTGGGAAAGCCTCGCCATCGCGGAATATTGCGCTGACATCACCCCGTCCTTGTGGCCCGCCGAGCGGCTGGCTAAGGCGAGGGCACGGGCCATTGCCGCCGAGATGCATGCTGGGTTCAGGGCACTGCGGATCGCTATGCCGATGGTGCTGGGCCGCAATGATTATGCTGGGCTGGGGCAAAACTCTGAATGTCTCGCCGATATCGCGCGGATTGAGGAGCTGTGGGCGGACACGCGGGCGGTTTTTGGGGCGGGCGGGCCGTATCTGTTTGGCACGCATTTCAACGCCGCTGACGCCATGTATGCGCCGATTGCTGCCCGGCTGCTGACCTACCAACCGCCTTTGTCCGTAGCCTCACGCGCCTATTGTGATGCAGTGCGGGCGCATCCGTTGGTTGCGGAATGGTACGGGATTGCGGCAAAAGAACCCGACTCCTGGAAACTCGAAAAATATGAGAGCCTTGCATGAAGCTGCATAACCTGATGCTGGCCATTCCTTTGTTGGCGGGGGCTGTGCCGGCCTTTGCCGCCACCACGACGCCGGTGATTAATATCCGTCTGGACCATGGGTCCGTCTGGAAAGCCACGGGGAAACAGAAAGCCACCGAGGGGTTTATTCAGATCCACAATGACGGTGATACGGATGACACGCTGACCGCCTGGACCTGCCCCAATGCCGAGGACACGGTGCTGATGGGCAAGGACGGCAAGCCCCTCTCTGAACTGACGATTCCCGCCAAGCAGACCGTGACCCTTGCCCCGGGAGGCATATTTCTGGACCTTAAGGACCTGCATTATCCAGTGGAGCGCGGTTCCATTATACCGTGCAGCTTTACCTTCAAGCAGGCCGGGCTGCTGGGCGGCTTTCTGAATGAAGTGAAGCGGCCAAAGACCTAACAAGCCCTTGAAAGCTTGTGCCGGAGCAGGTGTTGACGTTACGTTTGCTGTGAGATGAACGAGGCGTCTGGCAGGGGCAAGAGCATGAAGCAACGGGCGGCTGGCAAGGCCAACAAGGCGGCAATGCAGCCCGCGCCGGAGCAGGGTTTTGACGAGCAAACCTATCTGCGCCTGAACCCAGATGTGCTGATGGCGGTGGCGGAAGGCAAATTCCAGTCCGGCCGGGAGCATTATGAGCATTATGGCCGCGCGGAAGGACGCCTAGCGACAACGCCGGGCGGGTTGCCGCGCGACCGGATTATTATCACCGCCCGGCCCGGCCAAACCCAGGAAGTGCCCCGAGCGCCTCATGCGGCCGTGGATTATGTTTATCTCTCTAGCGCGGGCGGGCTTTACGTCAGCGGTTGGGTGGATGATTCGCTGGACCGGCTGGAAACGGTTGAGCTGTATGTTGCGGGCTGGTCCGTTGCGTTTTCCGCCGCTGGGCTGGTGCGGGTCATGCGGCCGGATGCGGATGAGGTGGCAAAGCTGAGAGGAACCCACGCCACAGGTTTCTGGGGGTTTATCTATGCCGCCCAGCGCTTGCCTCTGGGAAAGTGCAATGCCGTGCTGCGGCTGAAATCAGGCGTGGAGCTGGCTTTTATCGCCACCATCGCACCGATGGACGATATGGCGTTGCGCGATCTGATGCTAAAAGGGATCACTACGGCGCCTTATCTGGGCCCACGCTATTTTGCCGCTTCCGCCGCGTTGGGCGAGATGATTGGCGAACAACTGGCTGATTTCAATCGGATGCTGACGCGCAGGGCGGTGAGCGCGCCTTATGTCGAGCGGTTTCATCAGCCCGGACGCACGCCGAAAGCCTCCATCATTGTCTGCCTGTATGGTAAGCCGGATTATCTGCCGTTGCAGATAGCGCTGTTTGCGCGGCAGGCGGGGATGGAGGCGTATGAGTTCATTTACGTCAGCAACAGCCCGGAAATGGCGGAGGCGATGCAGCGCTGCGCTAGAATCGCGCATCTGACTTATGGGCTGGATATCACGCTGATTTTGCTGAGCACAAATGCCGGGTTCGCGGCGGCGAATAATCTGGCCGCTACCCATGCCCGCACAGGGCGGCTGCTGTTTGTGAACCCGGATGTGTTTCCGAAGGAAGAAGAATTCGCGCGGCGGCATCTGGCGCTGTTGCAGGACTGGCCCACTGTGCGCACGGATCTGTTCGGCGCGGCGCTTTATTATGACGATGGCACGCTGATGCATGGAGGCATGTATCTTGAAGCCGACACACTGCCGGGCTTTGCCCTGGGACGCAAACAGGACAGCACCATTCTTCGCGTGGAGCATTACGGCAAAGGCGCGCCCGGGGAGGAACCAGACCTACTGCGCTGTCGCCCGGTGCCCGCTGTGACCGGTGCGTTTATCTCCACCGAGAGGGGATGGTTCGAGACGCTGGATGGGTTCTCTGAAGATTATATTTTCGGTCATTACGAAGACGCAGATTTGTGCCTGCGCGCGCTGGAAGCCGGACGCCCCGCCTGGATGACGGATTTGCGGCTGTACCATCTGGAGGGCAAAGGCGGCGTGCATCTGGCGCTGCATGAAGGGGCAGCGACGGTGAACCGCGTGCTGTTCACGAATAGCTGGCTGGAGCTGGCGGAAGGCGGGCTGCTGGGCGTGGCGCCGGAACATCCGGCCTTGCGGGAGACGGCTTCATGAAGGTTCTGATCGT
Organism: Acidocella aminolytica 101 = DSM 11237; assembly: GCF_900129125.1. GTDB lineage: Bacteria > Pseudomonadota > Alphaproteobacteria > Acetobacterales > Acetobacteraceae > Acidocella > Acidocella aminolytica. Next base: position 11,556 of record NZ_FQVJ01000038.1, read on the forward strand.
CACGATGTATCATCCCGAGCTGGTGCGTGGCGGTTCGCAGCAGGTGGCGTATGAGTTGTTTCAAGGGCTAAAGCAGGCGCCAGGCGTTGAGCCGGTGCTGCTTTGCTCGACGGATCTGAATTCCCCCGCCATGTTCAAGAGCGGGGCGCGGATTACCGGTTTTGACCAACGGGAAAATGAGTTTCTTTTTCTCTCGCATGATTACGACCATGTATGGCAGAGGCTGCCATGGCCTCGGCAGGCGGAGGCGTTTGCCGGGTTTCTGCGGCGAATTCGGCCGGATGTAGTGCATTTCAACCATTTCATGACCATCGGTATCGATTATCTGACGTTGACGCGCCGGGTGCTTCCGGATGCACGGATTGTTTTCACCGCGCATGAGTTTCTCACCATCTGCGCGGCGGAAGGGCACATGCTGCGCCGGACCGATAATTCACTTTGCGAGAAGGCCAGCCAAGTCAGGTGCCATCAATGCCTGCCCCAGCGCCCGCCGGAAGAGATGTTTTTGCGCGAACAATGGATGCGCACCCATTTGGCTGTGGTGGATTACTTCACCGTGCCCAGTCGGTTCATGATTGATGTTTTTGCGCGTTGGGGGCTGGATACGGCACGATTCAGGCATGTGCCTAACGGGCAGGATATGCTGCCCCGCGTTCCGGAAGCAGTACCCGCCCGACGGAACCGGTTTGGCTTTTTCGGGCAGTTGGTTGATGTGAAGGGGGTGTCTGTTTTGCTGGAGGCCGTGCAGATTTTGCGCGCTGCGGAAAGCCCGCCTTTTGTGGTGGAGATCAATGGCGAGAATATTCATTTCGCCAGCCCGGAAAAGCGCAAGGAAATTGAGAGTTTTCTGGAAGAGGAAGCGCGGCGCCCGGTGCTTGAACAGCGGGTGCGGTTTAATGGTGGGTATCATCATGACCAACTCGCGACGCGCATGGCGCGGGTGGATTGGGTGGTGGTGCCCTCAATCTGGTGGGAGATTTACGGGCTGGTGATGTCCGAGGCCTGGCATTTCGGGCGGCCAGTGATTGCCTCCAACAAAGGCGGTATGGCCGAACGGGTACGAGATGGCGTGGACGGGCTGCTGTTTGAGATTGGTGATGCGCATGCCCTGGCAGCAACTATGCACCGGGCAATGACGGAGGAAAAGTTGTGGGAGACTCTGGAAGCCGGGATCACCCCGCCGCCTTCACGCGCCGACATGGTGCAGGGCTATCTAGCGGCGTATGATGCCGCGCTTATGGTGCAAGCATAGGCGCAGGCGGAATAAAGACAGGGGCTTTAAAGAGAAAGGGCTGGCCAAGATGGCCAGCCCTTTCTTCTGCCGTGGCGTTGAAACGCCTCAGACGGATTGGCGTCGGTGAGTGACGGCAGCGTTGACCAGGGCCAGCAGTACACCGCCGGCAAAGATGAAAGTGGACAAAACAAACACTTGCGGCGGCGTACCGACTTTAACCGCGCCATAGACCCATAGCGGGAAGGTGAGCGTCTGTCCGGCGACGAAGGTGGTGATGATTAGGTCGTCGATCGAAAGCATGAAGCAGAGCAGCATGGCGCCTATAATGCCGGGCAGGATCAGCGGGAAGATCACCGTCCAGAACGCCACCCAGGGGGTCGCCCCCAGATCGGCGGCGGCTCGGTCTAGGGACTTGTCCAGCCCGGAGACGCGGGCGCGGATGACCACTACGGCAAAGGCCAAGTTAAAAGCCACGTGAGCGATGAAGATGGTCAGCAGGCCGCGCGGCAGATTTAGGGTCAGGAACAAAGAAAGCAACGATGCGCCAACCACAACAGCGGGGGCCGCGATGTCCGCAAAGATCACGATATCCGTGACGGTTTTGCCCCAGAATTTGTGGCGAGCTAGCGCCAGGGCCAGAGGGGTTCCAAGAATCACCGATATCAGCCCACTGCCAATGGCGACCTCAAGCGAATGAACCAACGCGGTAGTGAGGTCTTGAATAGCGAAGGCGTGGGTGTAGTTGGAAAAGGTGAAATGCAGCCAGTTCAGCGCCACGCGCCCGTTGGGGGCGAAGTTGAAGCTGAACACCACCATCACCGCGATGGGTAGCATGGTGTAAATGATCATGGCCCAGGTGAAGCAGGCCAGAACCCGCTCACCAAGACGGCTTTTTTTGTAGGCCGAAGGCATGGGGGTGGAAACCGCGCCGCTCATGCCGCGTACTCCTGAATTGTATCGGTTCCGAATGTTTTGGAATAAAGCAAAATCGCGAGCATCAGCATCAGCATCAGCATGGAGGATAGAGCTGCCGCCATAGGATAATTCTGATTCAGGAAGAACGCATCTTGGATGATATTGCCGATCATGTATGTACCCGGACCGCCCAGCAACGCGGCATTCACGAAGTCGCCTACATTGGTCACGAAAACTAGCAGGAAGCCGGCAAACACGCCCGGTGCCGAGAGTGGCAGGATGATTTTAAGGAATGCCGTGACGGGGGAGGCGTAGAGATCATTCGCGGCGCGTACCAGGCGGCGGTCTATCTTTTCCAGCACCACGTAAAGCGGCAGCACATAATATGCGAAGCTGTTATAGACCAAGCCGCCAATTACCGCCCATTGCGTTGAGAGGATCCGGAATTTTTCAGGCAGTATACCCATCTCTTTCAAGGGGCCGAGTACGAAGCTGTTGTCTGAAAGAATGAACTCCCACGCCAGAACTCGGATCACGAAGGAGACGAAGAAGGGTAGCATGATCAGGAACAGAAACGTGCTCTTATGCCGCCCGCCGTAAAAGGCGATCCAGTACGCCACCGGATAGGCCATCGCCAAGGTAATGATTGTTGATGCAGTGCCGTACCAGAACGAACGTATGAACGAGTCACCAAAAGATGACAACGCCTGTCCGAAAATTGAGAAATTGTCGGACATGGTGTAGCCGGTGAGTGGGTTGCCCACGGCCAGCGCCATGCCCAGCATCGATCCCAGAGGGATCAGGAAGAAAATGAGAAGATAGACCCAGCTTGGCAAGCTGAGCAGATAAGGAGCCAAAATTCCGCGCAGTTGCCGCATGGGTCCGCCTCTTATTAGCCTTGGATGATGGGATTAAAGGTGTTGTTCCAGGTCTGGTAGTCGCCATAGCTCTTGAAGGGGTAGAATTCATGAACCTTGGCGAGTTCAGAGGCGGACGGGAACACCAGCGGGGAGTTGGCCACGTCCGGGTCCTTGATGACGTTGAGGATATAATCTTTCGCGGCGGGGACCGGGCAGATATAGTTGATGTAATCCTCAATCACGCCCGCGGCTTCAGGCGTGTAGTAATAGTTCATCCAGGCCAGGGCGGAGAGCGGGTTTTTCGCGCCGACGGGGATGGCCATGTTGTCATGCCAGATCATGGCGCCCTGTTTGGGGATCACGAATTGCAGATCTTTATAGCCTTTGGAATGGGCTTGGAAGATGTCACCTGACCAAGCCTGGGTGATCCAGATATCACCATTCTCCAGCGCATTGATGTAGCTCTGGTCGTAATATTGGCGCACCAGCCCCTTGTCTTTCTGCTCTTTGAGGACGGCCGCAGCCTTCTTCCAGTCGTCGGGTGTGGAGGTGGTGGGGTTAATGCCCAGCTTCAGCATGGCGGCGCTGCCAAGCTCGGTCGTGTCGCTCATCATGCCGATATGGCCAGCGAAGGCGGGATCCCACAGATCGTCGAAGCTGTTGATCTCGCGCTTGGTCATCTTGGGGTTATAGGCGATACCGGTTATGCCGGACTGCCACACCATTGTGTGCTTATTGCCTGGATCGTAGGGAGGGTTGACCACGGCAGGGCTCGCATATTTCGCGAAGTTAGGCACTTTTTCCTTCCAGATGGGGATCAGGAAGTTTTGCATCAGTAACTCGGTAAGATACCAGCCGTTGGTCATGACGATCAGGTCGTAACCGGTGGGGGCACCGGATTTCAGGACCGGGGCAATCTGCGCGTAGAACGGTGCGTTGTTCTGGATCACCTCCATATACTTCACGTGGATACCAGTATCCTTGGTGAAGGTGTCGAGGGAGGGGTGGTCTTTGCCGTTGCTGGTGACGTCAATATAATACGGCCAGTTGGCGAACACGAAGTCCTTGGTGGGTTTCTGTTTGGCCCACCAGGCTTTCCAGTCTTTCACTTTTTCAGCGTGCGCGATCTGCGGGGCCAAAGCGGCCATCATGGCGGCGCCAGCGCCGCGCATGAAATTCTGCCGGGTGAGGCGAGGCTGGGTGAGGCCGCGGTAAAAGGCCTGTGTTGAGTTCTGGCCGGTCTTGTCGTCTTGGCTCATGGTACTCTCCTTCGGGTTAAGTCTAGTTTGCCTTGACAGCGAATGTGTGGGCCGGGTTCCAGGCTAGGCGCACCGTTTCGCCATGGGCAAGATCTTCGCTGCGGCCGGAATTTTGCGCATAAACGCTTAGCGGCCGCCCGGTTTTGCTTTCCATCATGTATTGGCGGCTGACACCAAGATAGACCGAGACGCCCGCCTTTGCCTCGATCATGTTCCAGCCTGGCTCAGCGTTTTCAGCTGGCGCCAGTACATGGAATTTTTCAGGCCGCACGCCGATTTTGACGTCGTTGCCGGTGCCGGGCTGTAAGGCCGCGGCAGGCAGCGTCACCAGCGCGCCATCCTCTAGCTTGACCTGCACGGTATCAGCTTTGCGCTGTACGATCGTGCCGGGAATTAGGTTCGATGCGCCAAGGAAGGAAGCAACGAATTCTGTTGCAGGATGGTCATAAACTTCGGCCGGGGTGCCCACCTGTTCAATTTTGCCGTTATTCATCACCGCTAGCCGGTCGGACATGGCCATCGCTTCCTCCTGGTCGTGCGTGACGAACAAGAAGGTAATGCCGATTTCGCTTTGAATCCGCTTCAGCTCGATCTGCATTTGCTTACGGAGCTTAAGGTCGAGCGCGCCCAAAGGTTCGTCCAGCAGCAGAAGTTTGGGCCGGTTCACCAGCGCGCGGGCGAGTGCTACGCGCTGCGCCTGGCCGCCGGAGATCTGCCCCGGTTTGCGTCTGGTGAATTTGGTAAGGTCCACAAGATCCAGCATCTCTTTGACGCGGGATTCAATTTCAGCTTTTGGTAACCCCTTGCGCCGCAACCCGAAGGCGACATTCTCAAAAATATCGAGATGCGGAAACAGCGCGTAAGACTGAAACACCGTGTTCACATCGCGCTTGTAAGGCTGCTGGCGGCTGACATCCTCGCCGTCCAGATAAATTGCGCCGGAAGTTGGGTTTTCGAACCCGCCGATCATCGAAAGGGTGGTGGATTTGCCGCAGCCCGAGGGGCCGAGCAACGAGAAGAACTCGCCACCTTTGACGGTGAGGGAAATATTGTCAACAACAGTCAAGCCGCCAAACTGTTTTATGACGTTCTCCAGCCTGACATCATGGCGGTTGGAAGAGGGGGGGGTCATGCAAAGGCTCCGGTTTTGAAAAAGGCGTGGTGAGCGGTTGGTGCGCCGCCGCCGCGTCTGTGAATTGCTATTCTTCTCGTCAGAACGTGGTGGCCCAGATGAAAAATGCGGCACACCAAACTATGGCACAGAAAAAGGGTGAAGGCTGCCAAGCCAGCAGCCGGTGGGGAAATGCCGCCATTCAAGGCGAGCCGTGCGACCTCAGCCGACAAGCGGCAAGCTCCTATATTCTTGTTCTTCTATCCGTTCCAAACCGAATACCTTTCCGGCTGTTACTAACGAATCATATACAGTTTTTTCACAGTCTCATGCACTGTGCAAACGCCACGCCAATCTTTTGGAAAAAAAGCGGCGGTGTCGGGCGTGATTTCGATGGTCTCACCGGATTCATGCAAATAAGTCGCGCTTCCTTCCAGGAAGTGACAGAATTCATCACGCGTGACATGGCAGGCCCACTTGCCGGGCGTGCAGGTCCATAGCCCACACTCGGATTCACCGTTTGGTCCCTTGTGGATGAGAAGCCCGGCGGTGGTGCTGGTGCCTTCGATCATGGACGGTATCACACCCCAATCCACCAGATCCGTCTGGGCGAGGGGGGCACGAAGATAAGGCGCGCTGGACATCGGGGGTTCCGTTCAGATCAAACAAACGTGAGGAAGACAGGCGCCAGAAACAGACGAGTCTGCTTCATAAAACTGAAGACAGAGCCGCCGCTTGACTGTGGAGCACAGACCGCTTGGCAGGGCGGGTACGTGACGGTGCGCGGCGCGGTTTGGGGAACCGTACCGGGTAAGGAAGAGTCAATCATGATACAAGCTTATGCAGAATTCGTGCCGCTTTTTCCGGCCCATTATGCGCTTGCATGTGAGCAGCTGTTTTTGCCAGCCTGGCCTGCATGACACGATCTTCGATGCATATACGTAATTTTTTCTCAAGCTCCTCATTCGGCCAGTCATAGCGCGGCATTTTGAAGCCGTGCCCGGTTTCTTGCACGCGGGTTGCGTTATCGTGTCCGTCCCAGACATAGGGCATAATGATTGCTGGTTTGCCGAAATACAGACATTCTGTGAAGCTGTTATTGCCGCCATGGTGGATCACCGCATCCACCTGCGCGATGACGGAAGGCTGTGGAAACCAGCTGTCGACGAGCACGTTCTCCGGCACATCGTCATAGGCGGCTTTGTAGTCGCCCACATTCACCAAAGCGCGATAGGGCAGGGTGCCAATGACCATGATGATGCGCTTTAATAGCTCTGTATCGCCAGCCCCCAGACTGCCGAAACTGACATAGAGCAGCGGCTTATCGTTGTTGCGGGGGAAGGATGGGATCTCGTATGGCTTTTCCTGGCGCACACAACCTTCGAGATATTGAAAGCGTTGCGGGTCCAGGGGGTGGCGGCGCTGAAAGGCCACGGGCTCAGGGTAGAGCAGAAGATTCATGTAAGGCGAGGTCTCAAAGAATTGCCCGGTTGGGTAAGGTGTCTCGTTACAATCTGTTAAAAAATTGTTGAATTCAGCATGGATCGGCGCAATGACCTCGTTGAACTGCGCCCGGAAGGCGGCATGGCAGGCAAGGTCTTTTTCACCGCAACCGGATAAGTGTGGGGGAATGTCCGGGTCCTCGATCTCGTTCTCGGAACAGGAGATGATCCGCACCCATGGTTTGCCGAATTGTTTGATCGCAGGAAACAGAATTACATTATCCACACAGATTATGTTCGGATTTATCTCCGACAGTACGCCGGGCAGGTCTTTTTGTGCCCATTTGGCGCTGTCTACGATCGCGGTCCAGCAATCCTTCACGTAATTATCGATCTGATCGTACGGGGACTTACGAAAATTCGGAATGTGGCCGTTGATAAAATCTTCCCAGAATTTCGCCATCTGCTCGGGCGGCATAGGGGCCGAGAGATGAATCGGATGCGCCTCAAAACCATAGCCTTCATAGACCGGGACAAAGCCCGGGTCAGACAGAAAAACCGGCCGATGGCCCAACTTGGCTACAGCCTGCGCGATGCCAACTGAGTTGAGCGCGGGACCAAAAGCAGCCTCTGGGAAAAACGCGATGGTTTTTGGCATACAAACCTTATTGATTGGACGTGGGGGAAAACCTACGATTAAAAAAATAAACACGTCAACCGCTAATTTTGTGGGCAAAGGTACTGATGCAAAGGATTTTAGATGTTTGACTGCTTCGGCCCCGTCTATTTTTCCGGCAGTTGGCGCCCGGCTAAGGGGCAAATGCTGACTGTGACTGACCCCGCAACGCTGGCCGAGGTGGGAAGAATCGCCGAGACCACAATGGCTGAACGTGAGGCCGCGCTGGATGCCGCGCGTGTCGCCCAGCGTACCTGGGCACAACTGGACGCGAAAAGCCGGGCGGCCGCGCTACATAAGGTCGCCAACCGGATTGAGGCGGCTGATTTGCGACGCTGTGCTGAATTGATGTGCAGGGAAATGGGAAAGACCTATCCGGATGCCATTGGTGAGTTGGCCAACTGCGCGGGCGTGTTCCGGTATTTCGCGGAAATGGCCCGGGATGAGGCAGGCAAGGTGGCGGGCTCGACCCAGGCGGGCAGTTTTCAGTTTGCGCGGTATGAGCCGTTAGGGTTGTCTGTCCATATCATGCCGTTCAACTTTCCCGTGCTGCTGATGTGCTGGACGGTTGCGGCCTCACTAGCGTCGGGGAATGGCTGCATCGTTAAACCCGCTTTGGCGGCGACACTTTCCACTCTGGAATTCATGGGCGTTTTCGCCGACTTGCCAGCGGGGCTGATGGCCTGTTTGCCCGGCGGCGCCGAGTTGGCAGTGGCGCTGATTGAAAGCCCCAAGACCAATGCCGTGGCGTTCACGGGGTCAGTTTCGGCGGGGCGGGCAGTGGCGATGGCGGCGGCGGCGCAGATGAAACCGGCGGTAATCGAGGCTGGCGGGTCGGACCCGTTGATTGTCACGGCGCTGGCGCCGCTGGAGGTTGCGGCGGCGGGGGCGGTGACGGCCGCGTTTCATCTCACTGGGCAGGTTTGCACCTCTGCCGAGCGGCTATTTGTGGAGACGCCGGTGCATGATGAATTTCTACGCCTGTTCGCGACAAAAACCCGTGCGCTGCGAATCGGCAATGGGCTGAAAAAATCCGAGATCGGCCCGCTGGTCTCCGAAGCCGCGCGGGAGAAGGTGATACGGCTGGTGGCCGAGGCCAAGGCCAAAGGGGCAGACGTGTTGACCGGCGGACGGATTCCACCGTCCGAGCCGGTGGGCTGGTTCTATGAACCGACCATTCTCACCGGTTGCACTCCAGATATGGCAATTATGCGGGAAGAATGTTTTGGCCCTGTGGCCGCCGTGATGAAGGTGGAAAGTCTGGGTGAGGCGATTACGCACGCGAATGATACGCCCTTTGGGCTGGGGGCCTCTATCTTCACCACATCGCTGGAGGAAGCGATGGAAGCGGCTGAACGGCTGGAGGCCGGAATGGTTTGGGTGAACAATCCGCTGATTGATAATGACGCGCTGCCTTTTGGCGGCTGGAAGCAATCCGGGCTGGGACGGGAGCTTTCAAGGCTTGGGCTGGACACGTTCAGGCGCAGCAAGATGGTGGTGATTGACCATAAGCCCAGGATTCAGGGCTGGTGGTATCCTTACCCGGACGAATGGTTTTATGAGACCGAGGGGCGCAAACATAGCTGAAGAATAAGTAGTCTGTTTAATTCTATAGTAGAACAGCTGTCCTTTATCAGGGGCCGATTAAGGGTTCGTTAAGGCTGCCATCGCACAATTCCCAACATAGTTTAAGCGGCATGGGAGAGTTGCAGGTGGGGCCTTTTGACTTGCCAAGGCTGCTGCTATGGGCAAGCCAATTCAGTGTGATTTTAGTGGCGCTGGCTTTGGGCCTGTGCCTCATAGGATCCTATGCGGTGATGATCTTGCTGCGGCGTGCTGTTACGCTGCGTGGGTTGCGTCGTGTTGGGTGGTTTTTGGCCTTATGCCTTAGCTTTGGGGCGGATGTCTGGGCGACCCATTTCATCGCCATGCTGGCGTTCGACCCCGGTATCCCGATTTTTTATAATGCGTTGCGCACGGTGCTTTCCATCATCGTGGCCATTCTGGCGGCGATGCCGGCCTTTGCGTTGCTGATCTGGCGGTGGAACACGCGTTATATTTGGGCGTTGTCCGGCGTAATCTTGGGCGGCGCAATCGCGGCGATGCATTTTGTCGGCATGTCGGCGATGGAGCTGTGCGGCAGCTTCAGCTATAAGTCCTCTCTGGTGGTGGCTAGTATCATCATGGGGTGTGTGTTTGCCGCGCTCGCCTTGCGGGCCAAGATACGTGCCAGAACAGAGCGCCCGGTGCAGGCCTGTCTGATGCTGGCCGCCAGCATTTGCGGGTTACATTTTACTGCCATGGCCGGGCTGGTGCTGTCGCCGCAGCAGGGGGGCCAGGCAATCTCTTTCGCGGGTGCCAATAAAGGAAGTCTGGCGATTGCCATTGCTGGCGTGAGTTTGCTGCTGCTCATTACGCTGCTGATCAGCGCCACGGCGGATGTGAAATTGGCGGAACGCGAGCAGGAGGCCAAGCGCCTTTGGCATTTGGCCCGGCATGATGATCTGACGGGGCTGCTAAATCGCCGGGGGTTGTACGAACAGCTCGACAAGCTAGCGGAAAAGCCAGGCGCATACCCCATGTTGCTGAGCATCGGTCTGGAGCGGCTGAAGTCTGTGAATGATTTATTCGGGCGGGAACTGGTGGAGCAGCTTTTCTGCCAAGCCGCCCAGCGATTGCTAACGCTGCTGCAAGAGAAAGATGTACTGGCCTTGCCGGGGGGCGATGAGTTTGTGGTGCTGCGGGCAGAGGCGCCGTCTGTTGAGGCGGCCTCCTTCTTTGCCCAGGAGGTTGTGGCTTTGTTGTCCGCGCCCTTTGTGGTGGAGGGCGTGACAATGCAGATTGGCGCTTCCGTCGGCCTGGTCTGTGGCGAGGAGGCTAAGAAAGGCGCGGAAACGTTGCTGAACGCGGCGGATATCGCGTTGCGTGAGGCCAAGGCCGCGGGGGGCGGGCAGGTGTGCTTGTTTACGCCCGAAATGAGCGCCCGGCTGCTGCGCTGCCATCAACTTGAACAGGAGTTCCAGAACGCTCTGCATAAGCGTGAGGTGCTGCTGTTTTTTCAGCCTTTGTATGATTGTGGCGGATTGCAGTTGCGGGGGTTTGAAGCGCTGGCCCGGTGGCAGCATCCGATACGTGGCTTGATCGGGCCGGATGAGTTTATTCCGCTTGCGGAGGCTGGCGGCATGATTAACGCTTTGGGTGATTATGTGTTGGAGGAAGCGTGCCGCGCCGCGCTTACCTGGCCTAATGACCTGCGCGTGGCGGTTAATCTCTCCCCCATTCAGCTAAAAGACCCCGCTTTGCCGGAGCGGGTGCACGCGGCGCTTGTCCGCAGTGGCTTGGCCCCATGCCGGTTGGAGTTGGAGCTAACGGAAGGGGCGATGCTGGAGCAGACCGGTCAGGTGCAGGCCGCTCTAGCGGCTCTGAAGACCCTGGGGGTGGGGTTGGCGATTGATGATTTCGGGACGGGATATTCCAGCCTGAGCTATCTGCATCGTTTCTCGTTCGAACGGCTGAAGATTGATAAATCCTTTACCCGCGAGATTGCCGCCAGCCAGGATGCCCAGATTGTCACCCGGGCGATTATTGGGCTGGGCGCGGCGTTAGGGATGGCGGTGCTGGCGGAAGGGGTGGAAACAGAGGCGCAGTTGAATATTCTGCGCAAGGCTGGGTGCGGGCAGGTTCAAGGCTTTCTACTGGGACGGCCGATGCCGGAAGCGGATGTCGGCCCCTTGCTGGCCCGGGTTGCTTGTACGGGCGGCAGGGCTGTTCCCGCCTGAGAAGGTCTGACGGTTATAGTGAGGTGGATGTGTGGGGGTAATTATGCTTGAACCATAAGACTCGCCAATAGTCAGAGAACGTCCATGCCACACCTGCTCTCTCTTGTTGTGCCGTTTTATAACGAGGAGGATGGTGTTGCGGCCTTAGCGTCTGCTGTGCTCCCAATTCTGGAATCCATACCGGAATCGGAATGGGAAATTATCTGTGTGGATGATGGTAGCCGCGATGCTACGTTGGCTGCGCTTCTGGCTCTTGCGCGGAAGGATGCGCGGTTCAAAGTGGTGGAATTATCACGAAATTTCGGCAAGGAAGCCGCGATGACCGCCGGACTGGATGCTGCGCGCGGCGCGGCTGTGATACCGATGGATGCGGATCTTCAGGACCCACCGGAATTGATAAAGAAGATGGTTGCGGCTTGGCATGAAGGGGCCGAAGTGGTTTTGGCGCGTCGGGTGGACCGTTCAACGGACGGTGCGCTCAAGCGCGCCACAGCGGCGATGTTTTATAAATTAAACAGCCGCATTTCGAATATCGATTTGCCCGAGAATGTTGGAGATTTCCGGCTGATGGACCGCGCTGTGGTGGAGGCCTTGAAAATGTTGCCCGAACGGCAACGTTTCATGAAAGGGATGTTTGCGTGGCTGGGCTTCAAAACCGTGACACTGGATTATAAGCGCCCGCCGCGTGCTGCGGGGAAAAGTAAATTTTCGGGGTTCCGCCTATGGAATTTCGCTCTGGAGGGGTTCACCAGCTTTTCCACGGCGCCGTTGAAAATCTGGACTTATCTGGGAGCGTTGGGTGCGGTTGTGGCGTTGGCTTATGCATTGTTCATTGTGGTGAAGACGGTTTTGTTTGGTAATACCGTGCCGGGATATGCCTCAATTTTTGTGGCGGTGACGTTTTTTGGCAGCGTGCAACTTATCAGTATCGGAGTGTTGGGCGAATATATAGGCCGTATCTATATAGAAACGAAGCGGAGGCCGGTTTATCTGGTACGCGGGAAGCACGGGTTTGAGGAGTAAATAAGCAGATTTTGTGAGCCAGCCAATTGGTTTAGAAATCAGAATAAACTACATTATCGGCATTTTGGCGTTAAAACACGCCCAACGCCAATCCGGCGGCGAGGGCTTGGCCTAGTTCCTCGCAGCGGGTCAGGCTGGCGGCGGGCCAGTGTTTGGGGGCGAGGATAGCGTGTGGTGTTTGGGCGCCATTGCGCAGGATCAGCGGCTCGGCCACGGCGCGCAGGCGCCAGCCAGTGGCGATTCGGGCCATTTGCCGAGCGGCGTTGGTGCCGTCGGTTCCGGCACAGATCATCGCGGCGTAAGGGCGCCCCTCAATCTGGCCGAGCAGCGGATAATAACAGCGATCGAAAAAATCTTTCATGAGTCCCGCCATGGCGGCCAGCATCTCCGGCGTGGCGAATAAATAGCCGTCAGCTTCCCGCATGTCGCGCGGTCCGGCTTCGAGCGCGGTCAGGTGGCGTATTTCCACGCTGGCTTCCTGGGCGGCAGCTTGCTCCGCAGCTTCGGCCATCTGCGCAGTGCCGCCGGTGAGGCTGTAGTGAACAATCAGCAGGCGCTTCATGCCTTGTATCCTGCCCGCGCGCATTAAAATGGAAAAGCCCCGCGTGACGGGAAGATGGAGCTAGGCTATGCAGACGGTAATGATGAAGTCCGCTTTCAGTCCTCACCGTATTTTGCTGGGGGCCAGTTTAGTGATGTTGTTGTCCGGGTGTGCGCTTCCGCGCCCCGGCTCGTCGGCTCAGCCTGTGGCCCTTAACGCCATTACATTAACCCCAGCCGACCTGAAAAAGGCAGAAAAAGAAGCCTTCGACCAGGGCTTTGAGGCGGGGCGGGTGTATGAGCGGAAACATACGGCCGATTCGTCAGCGCCCGCACCGGCCGATGCGCCGGTTGCCGCCTCCCCCATCCCTGCGACCTGCACGCCGCCGGCAACTGCGTATAGGCCGCCATCTTTGCCACCTTTGCCGCCTTCGGCCAGTTATACGTCGTCCGGCCCGGCTAAACCGCTGCAACAACAATAAGCGCGGCTTGAACCAAGGTGTTGCTTGGGCCAAACAGCACACATGGCGCCGCCCTTACTTCTTCTGACCGACATCTCCCTTACGCTTGGCTCCGTGCCGCTTCTGGAGCGCGCGACGCTCTCCGTTGGCGCGGGGGAGCGTATCTGCCTTGTGGGCCGCAATGGCTCGGGCAAATCCACCCTTTTGAAAATCGCCTCGGGTGAGGTGCCATTTGATGGTGGAACGCGGTTTTTTCAGCCGGGTGCCACTATGCGCTATCTGCCGCAGGAGCCGGACCTCTCCGCCTATGCGGATGTGATGGAGTATGTTCTGGCCGGGCTGGGGCCGAATGATGATGAATATCGCGTCCGGTATTTGCTGGGCGAGTTGGGGCTGAGCGGAGCTGAAAAGCCCAGCCATCTTTCAGGCGGTGAGGCCCGCCGGGCGGCGCTGGCACGTATTCTGGCGCCGGAGCCAGACTTGTTGCTGCTGGACGAGCCGACCAACCATCTCGACCTGCCCGCGATTGAATGGCTGGAAGGGGAACTGAAATCGGTGTCCTCCGGGTTGGTACTGATCTCCCATGACCGGCGGTTTCTGGAAAATCTCTCCCGCTCCATGGTCTGGCTGGATCGAGGGCAGACGCGGCGGCTGGATAAGAGCTTCGCGCATTTCGAGGCTTGGCGCGATGAGGTGCTGGAGCAGGAGGAGCAGGAATTCCACAAGCTGGGCCGTAAGATCGCCCGTGAGGAAGATTGGTTGCGTTATGGCGTGACGGCGCGGCGCAAACGCAATGTGAAGCGTCTGGCCGGGTTGCATACGCTGCGGGCTGAGCGGCGGAATTTTACCCATAAGCTTGGCACCGCCAAGCTGGCCACGCTGGATGCCGCGACTTCTGGCAGGATTGTGGTGGATGCGGATGGCATCTTTAAGAGCTTTGGCGAGAAACAGGTGGTGAATAACCTGACTTTTCGTGTGCTGCGCGGGGACAGGCTGGGCATTGTCGGCCCCAATGGCGCGGGGAAATCCACGCTGTTGAAATTGATTCTTGGCCAAATGGTGCCTGACTTCGGCGCGGTGAAGCTGGGCTCTGCCCTGGATGTGGTGACGCTTGATCAGCAGCGCGCGGATTTAAACCCGGCCGCGTCCCTGGCGGATACGCTGACTGGCGGCAATAGCGACCAAGTGGTGGTGGGCGGTCAGGCGCGGCATGTGATTGGCTATATGAAGGACTTTCTGTTCAAGCCGGAGCAGGCGCGCACGCCAGTGGGCACGCTTTCGGGCGGGGAGCGCGGGCGGCTATTGCTGGCGCTGGCGCTGACCAAGCCTTCCAACCTGCTAGTGCTGGATGAACCGACCAACGATCTTGATCTGGAAACGCTGGATTTGTTGCAGGAGATGCTGGGCGATTATCCGGGTACGGTAATTGTGGTCAGCCATGATCGAGACTTTCTGGACCGCGTTTGTACCTCGGTGCTGATGTTCGAAGGGCGGGGGCGCTGGGTGGAATATGCGGGCGGTTATTCTGATATGCTGGCTCAGCGTGGGGCGGGGATTGAGGTGGTGAAGGCTGAAAAAGCTGAGAAAAGAACAGCGCCCAAACAAGCGCCGGCCGTAATTGCCTCCGCGAAAACCAAAATTTCCTTTAAGGAGCAGCATGAGTTGAAACAACTCAATGGGGATATCGCCAAGCTGCAGTTACAGATGGCCCAGCTAGAAGACATTCTGGCTACGCCGGACCTTTATACTAAAGATCCCAAGAAATTCGCCCAGGCCACGGCGGCGCTGGCGGACCTGCACGCCAAGCTGGAAAAAGCCGAGGAGCGCTGGCTGGAGCTAGAGATGCTGAAAGAGGGCTGAAACAGCAGGTTTGCTTAGGTTTTGTTAAATTATTCTGGTTCTATTGTTGCTGTTAAGAAACGCAAGCGGAGCCGGGTGGATGAGTTTTTGGAGTAAGCGCGGGCTGGATGCCGGAACGCGGGAATTGCCCTTTGAGGTCATCCTGCATCACATGGTCGTGCCGATGTTCGTATTGAACGCCAAGGGTGAGGTGGTGTTCTGGAATGAGGCTTGCGCTGAATTAACGGGTCTGCCCGCGCATGAGGTCATGGGTACCAGCAACCATTGGCGTGGCTTTTATCAACAGGCCCGGCCCTGCTTAGCGGATCTTGTTTTGCAAGGTGCGCAGGAGAGAGCAGGGGCGCTGTATGCCGCCCATTCAGACCAAGCCGCCAAGGATGGCAGGATGCTGGCGCAGAACTGGTGCGATCTGCCCTGCGGCAAGCGGCGTTATCTGCGGATTGACGCGGGGCCGTTGCGCGGCCCGGATGGCGAGACGAATTTTGTTGTTGAAACGCTACAGGACCTGACCGCGATTAAAGAAGCGGAAGCGCAGATTATCGCTGAGCGCGAGGCGGTGGCGCGTCAGCAGCATAGCGTGATGGAGTCGTTGGGCCATGGGCTTGAGGCGTTGGCCCGCGGCGACCTGCAAAACCAGCTGACGACAGCGTTTCCCGGTGAGTATGACCGGCTGCGGAAGAATTTTAACGCCGCGTTGGAGCAGCTTGCGGAAACCATGCAGGCGGTGCGGGGCAATAGTGGCGGCGTGCGCGCTAGTGCCCGGCAGATGGCCCAGTCAGCGGATGATCTGGCGCGTGGCACTACCCAGACTGAAAACGCATTGTGCCGTACTGCTGAGGCAATGGAGTTGATCACCAGTTCCGCCCGCAATGCCGCCAATGGCACCAGCGAGGCCAGCCGTGTGGTCACCAGTGCCCGCAAGGAGGCTGAGCAGTCAGGCGGCGTGGTACGGGAGGCTGTGAATGCGATGGGCGAGATTGAAGCCTCTTCCCGCCAGATAGGCAATATTATTGGTGTGATTGACGAGATCGCCTTCCAGACCAACCTGCTGGCGCTGAATGCCGGGGTTGAGGCCGCCCGTGCTGGGGATGCGGGGCGTGGCTTTGCCGTTGTGGCGACGGAGGTGCGAGCACTGGCCCAGCGTTCCGCTGATGCCGCCAAGGAGATTAAGGCGCTGGTTTCCACCTCTGGCGCGCAGGTTGAGGCGGGGGTGCGGCTGGTGGGTGAGGCGGGCGCGGCGCTGACCCGGATTGTCACGCATGTGGAGCAGTTGAACGGCATGATCAACGCCGTCGCGGATGCAGCCCGGCAGCAAGGGATAGGCTTGACCGACATGGATAAAGCTCTGGCCCAGATGAACGAGGTGCGCGGCAAAAATGCCCGGCTGGTGGAGCAAGCCAATGCCGCCAGCCACGCCCTGAATGAGGACGCGGAAACGCTGGAGGGCTTGTTGCTGAAATTCCGGCTGGCGGGCGGCACTGTTTCCCGCCCAACCCGGGAGACGGCATTAGTGATTTGAGGGTATAAGGGCTTCTCGTGGGAAGCCCTTATAAATGAGGTCTAATCCCGGCCTTTGAACGGATTTTCCGTACCGCGCAGATAGATGCGGATGGGCACGCCCGGCATCTCGAACACTTCTCGTAGGGAGTTCACCAGATAGCGCTGGTAGGTCTCCGGCACCTGCTCGGCGCGCGTGCCGAACAAGGCGAAGGTCGGGGGGCGGGCCTTGATCTGGGTGATGTAGCGCAGCTTCAGGCGGCGGCCATCCACCAAAGGCGGCGGGAAGCGTTCCAAGGCGGCCTCGAACCAGCGGTTGAGCTGGCTGGTGGGGATGCGCAGATTCCATTTCTCGTAGGTATCGCGGATGGCAGGGAAGAGTTTTTTTATCCCTTCGCCGGTTTCCGCCGAGAGCGGCACCAGGGTGATGCCTTTCATCTGGCTGAGTGAGATGGAGATACGGTCCAAGGCGGCTTTTTTCGCGTCTGGACGATCTTCCACCGCGTCCCATTTGGTGAGTGCTATCACGCAGGCGCGGCCTTCGCGCTCGATAAGGCGGGCGATTTGGAGATCCTGCTCCTGCACGCCCTGGATGGCGTCGATGGCTAGAACCGCCATTTCGGCGCGCTTCAGTGCTTCGATCGAGGAGGAGGTGGACATTTTTTCTAGCCCGACATCCACTTTCGCGCGCTTGCGCAGCCCGGCTGTGTCCACCACGCGGTAGAGTTTACCGTCTGGCCCTTCGAAATCGGCGGAGACGGCGTCGCGCGTCAGGCCCGGTTCGGGGCCAGTGATCATGCGCTGCTCGCCCAGCAGATAATTCAGCATGGTGGATTTGCCCGCGTTTGGGCGGCCGACAATGGCGAGGTGAAGCGGTTTGTTCTCCTCATCCTCGGCAGGGGTTTCCTCATCCGGTAGGCGGCTCGCGATCTCGTTCATGAGATCGTACACGCCTTCATTATGCTCGGCGGAAATCGCCACGGGCTCACCGAAGCCGAGCTCATAGGCTTCCATGGCGTTGGCTATGCCGCCGCGCCCCTCGGCTTTGTTGGCGATGACCAGCACGGGCCGGTCTTTCCGGCGCAGCCAGATGCCGAAATGCCGGTCCTCGGGGATCAGGCCCGATTTTGCGTCGAATACGAACAGCACCAGATCCGCCTGGTCCACCGCCGTTGACGTGGAGGCGCGCATACGGCCCGGCAGCGTGTCCGGCGGGGCCTCCTCAAGCCCGGCCGTGTCTACCATTAGCACCTTGCGGCCGCCAATTTCGCAGACGGCTTCCTTGCGGTCACGCGTGACGCCGGGTGTGTCAGCCACCAGCGCCAGACGGCTGCCAACAAGCCGGTTGAACAAGGTGGATTTGCCGACATTGGGCCGGCCGGCAATGACGACTCGTGGGAGCTCAACCATAGGCGGTCAGACGGGCATTGCGGGTGAGCTGTAACAGCTTGCCATCCACGGCGATGGGCGGCAGATCGGCGGGGGCGCCAAGCTTGATCGTTTGTTTCAGCTTGCCGGTGATGGCATCCACCAAGGCGGCTTCTCCTTGGTCGCTCACGCTGATTAGCGTGCCGTTCACCAAGGACGGGCCGGACCAGATGATGGGGTGCTTTTTCTTCTTCATGTTCTTGAAGGGCTGAAGCTGGGTAGACCAGCTCACCAGCCCGTCGTCTGCGTGCACGGCGAACAGCTTGGCCTTGGAGTCGAGCAGGAACAGGAACCCGCCGGATGCGGCGGGCGGCTGGGTGCCGGTGGCCTCATGCGTCCAGACCTTGGCGCCGGAATGCAGATCCACCGCCATGAAAGTGCCGTCCAGATTGATGGCATAAACCACCCCACCCGCGATGACAGGTGGTGCCACGACATCTGACAGGTCCAGCGTGCTGGACTGGCCAAAGCCTGCGGCCAGGCTTTGCTCCCAAACAGGGGTGCCGGAATTGGAGTCGATGGCCGCGAGCAGCCCGGTGGAGAATCCGGCTACCAGAATGCCGTCAGCGAAGGCCGGGGCGCCAGTGACGCTGGCGGCGGTCATTGGCGGTTTGCCGACCGCGCCGGAGAAGCGCCAGCCCGGCGTACCGGATTGTTCGTCGAAGGTCAGCAGCAAGTCGTTTTGGCAGACAATGGCCACCAGCCCGCCCGCTACCAGCGGAGCAGAGCGCGCCGGGAAGTCTAGCGGCTGGCGCCAGAGGATTTTGCCGGACTTGGCATCCAGGGCCAGGGCCTCGCCATAGCCGGTGCTGGCGTAGAGTTTGCCTGAATCTAAAGTGATGCCGCCGCCGATATTCTGGGTGCTATTATGTTTAGGGCGGGTATTCATGCGCCAAACTTCATGGCCGTCAGCCAGGGAAAAGGCGCGGATATGCGCACTGGAATCCATGGTGAATACGTGCCCGCCAGAGGCCACAGGGCTGGCGGCCAAAGGCTGCCGATAGCCGCCGGCATCGCCGATTTCCGCTTGCCAGCTTTCCTGGAAGCTGACCGGACCGGCCACGTTGCCCGGCGCGTGTGCCGGGTTGGCCAGAGGCTGCGGCCAGGATTGCAGCGCATTGGCGCTGGGCAGGCTTACGGCGGGGGCGTTGCTGGAAACATCCATGCCGCTGCGGTCTGGCAGAACGGGGATCTGCACCCCTAGAATGGGCGGCTTTTTAGCCGAGGAGCAGGAGGCCAGCAGGCCGAGCAGGCCGATAGTCGCGGTACGGCGGCGCATCATGGGCTGTTTCATCCGTTTAGCTTGGCGAGCATGGCGCGGGCGCGGCTGCGCGTGCCTTGCGGCACGGTGGGGTCATCCTGCACTTGGGTGAACAGGGACTTGGCCATCGCTTTGTTGCCTTCGTTTAGATAGACCATCGCCTGCATTTCACGCGCCAGGCCATGATAAGGGTTTTTCGCCTGCAGCATGGGCTGGAGCCGTGCCAGAATGTCTGAATCCTTGGCGGTGCCGAGCTCATGCTGGGCAAAAAGCAGATTGGCGACGTCGCGCATGAGAGGGGAGGCGGCTTCGTCCGCGCCTACCCGCGTCCAGAGTTCGGCGGCCTGCGCGGTGTCGCCGGTGTTTGCGTACAGAGCGGCGGCGCGCATCCGCGCCATGGTCTTGTAGGTTTCCGGCGCGTTGGCGGCAAAGCCCACGAGTTGCTTCGCTGCGTCCTTGGCTTCGTCCGGCGTCAGTTGGCCGCTGGGCTCATCAACCGGCTGGGTGATGGCGAGATATTGGGTCGCCGCTTTGTCGGCCAGTTTCTTCTGGTGGGCTTGCCAATATTCCTGCCCGGCCACCCCTACCAGAACCAGAACGGCGGCCAGTATAAGCAGCACGCCATAGCGTTTGGCGAGCCGCATGGCCCGTTCATGGCGCAGATCCTCGGCAACTTCGTCTAAAATATCGACCACGCGGCTCTTTCCTCTTTGCCGGTTTGTCTTAGCCGGGGTGGGCGCTGGCGGCAACGCAGGCAGCCAGACGTTTCGCGGCGCGTTCTTGACCCATTAGCGCCAGCAGCGGCGCCATCTCGGGGCCGTGCTCCTCACCCGTGAGGGCCAAGCGCAGCGGCTGATAGAGAGCCTTCCCCTTGGCACCAGTGACGGCGGTAATGGCGGCGGCCCAGCCTTTCCAGTTTTCCGGCGTCATCTCCGCGGGAATGGTCTCGCTGGCAGCCTTGATAACGGGTAGGGCCTCGGGCGGTAATTCGGGAGTGATGATTTCGCCATGTACCACCTCCCACCAGCGGCGGGCCTCGGTAAGCATATCCAGATTGCCGCGCACGGCGTCCCAGAAGGCGGGGGCGGCGCCTTCGGGTAGGCGTGCCTGCACGGCCTCATAGGGCAAATGGTGCAAGAGCTTGCGATTCAGCCCCAGTAGCTGAGAGGCATCGAAGCGCGGTGGGGAGCGGGAGAAATCATTGAGCGAGAATTGCGCGATGAGCTCGGCCAGCGGCAAGGGCGCGGCGTCTTTGGAGGTGCCAAGACGGGCGAGATAGGCGCAGAGCGCGGCGGGCTCGATGCCGTCCTTGCGGAGCGATTTCAGGGAAATGGAACCGATGCGCTTGGAGAGTTTTTCTCCATCCCCGCCGGAAATGAGGGGCAGATGGGCAAAACGCGGTAGCACCTTGCGGGTGATGGCCTTGAACAGGTCGATTTGTACCGCTGTGTTGGAGACGTGGTCCTCACCCCGGATGATATGGGTAATGCCCATATCCGCATCGTCCACCACGGAGGTGAAGGTATAAAGCGGGGTGCCGTCGGCACGGATGAGCACGGGGTCTGATACTGTGGTTAGTTTGATGCTGCGCCCGCCTAGGACCAGATCGTTCCAGTTGGCTGAATCGTCTGAGAGCTTGAAGCGCCAATAGGGAGTTTTGCCATTGGCCTCGGCGGCGGCACGCTGCTCGGCGGTCATGGATAGGGCAGCGCGGTCATAGACTGGAGGCAGCTTGCGGCGGATGAGGGCGGCGCGTTTGGCGGCTAGCTCGTCCTCGTTCTCAAAGCAGGGGTAAAGTCGCCCGGAGGCCTTGAGTTGTTCCGCGACCTCCTGATATCGGGCAGCGCGGGAGGATTGCTTGGCTTCCTCGTCCCACTCAATGCCCAGCCAGCGCAGATCGTCATAGATGCCCTGTTCATATTCGGGGCGGCCGCGCTCTGTGTCGGTATCGTCCAGACGGAGAAGGAATTGCCCGCCCTCATGCCGGGCGAACAGGAAATTCACCAAGGCCGCGCGGGCGTTGCCAACATGAAGATAGCCGGTGGGGCTGGGGGCGAAGCGGACTTTAACCATCAGCCGGGGGTTAGCCCTTTTTTCGAGCGGGGGGAAGGCGATACAGGCAAGGAGAGGAGGTATAAAATTTCTTTCCTCCCCCACTTGCCAGCCTCCTCCAGTCCGGTTTATACGCCGCGACACGAAGTGGTATGGGGCTATAGCTCAATTGGTAGAGCGTCTGCATGGCATGCAGAAGGTCAGCGGTTCGATTCCGCTTAGCTCCACCAAATTTCTCTTTCGTTTTTTAGAAGACAAAGCCCTAGGAGCTTGTCCCTGTAATCTTTGGGGCGCCATTTGACTGCGTTGAGCAGTTGTTTCGAGTGGGCGGCGCTACTCCTCACACGGTGAGTATTGCGAGGTCGTGGGCAGTGCAGATCATTGCCCTTTCTCCTTTTACCTTATCGATACCGGGGAGGAGGAATTGCCGGAAGCCTCTGGCCTTCTTGATGTGTCCAAACACAGGTTCGACGGTGTATTTTCGGATACGATATCGGCTTTGATGCCCGCCTTTTCGGAGCCTGACGAGCATGGCTTGAACCAGCTTGCCGCCTTTTTTGCCGCTGCCTGGCTTGCTTGCGCGCCCGGCCGCCACATAGCCGCAAACCGTGCACGCGTTGAGGTCCTCAAGATTGACCTCCGAACAGAAGCCATTATCGGCGGAGACTTCGTTTGGCATCTCGCCAGTATTTGCCTCGACTGCATCGAGTAGCGCCAACAGGGCGTCCTGATCAGAACCATTGTTGGTGAGGCGATGCGCCACGATGATCTGCACGCCAGCATCGACAGCAGCCTGTGGGTTGTACGCTTGGATGAAACCATCGCGGCTTTTCATGATCCAGCTTTGCGGATCGGTGAAATTGTGCTGCGTCTTGGGCTTGGGTTTGCCTGGCTCGTGTTTTGGGGTTCTGCCTGGTTGTGGTTTAGGGCTGCCGTCAGGGGGGGGGCGGCGGCCGCGGCCGGGCCGCTTCCGCAGCACGGGCTTCAGCTTCAAGCGCGGCCTTGGCGGCACGGATGCGCGCCAGCCGCGCCTGCTTGTCACGCATCCGGTCCGGTGGCTCGTCACCGCGGCGCGT
>NZ_FQVJ01000073.1 GCF_900129125.1 Acidocella aminolytica 101 = DSM 11237
CGAATATGCAATATGTGATGGATCCAGGCACGTTCTCCTACACCCATATCCCCAATGCATGGGTCTTCGGCTTGCAGGTGAAAGCTGTACTGTAAGGTCGGAATGATGGCCGCCTCTATAAAATGGCGGCCACTTTTTTGAGGAGAGGAGGATGAAGTCCGCGATCGACTCTTATTGTTATCATAGATATTTCGGTGAAATTTACCCAGGAATTGAAACCGATTCTGGTGTCAGAATGAGTCTTGATGAATTTCTTGATAAGGCTTTGGCATTGCAGGTGCAGGGGGTCTCACTGGAGTCGTGTTTCTTTCCGCATATAACACTAGGTGATGCGGATATACTGCGGGAAAAACTAGACTATCTTGGATTTGAACGAGTTTGGGCCTGGGGGCATCTTTCAGGTCTTGGGTCAGGCGCCGCGCCGGATCAGTTGCAGGACTTGAAATATCATACTGCAATAGCGGGGCGCATTGGTGCCAAGGTTATGCGGATCTGTTGTGGTAGCCGTCGAACAAGGCCAACAGAGTGGTCTAGACATAAAGCCGCGCTGCTACCTTTGCTCCATGAGGCTGTCGCGCACGCCGAAGCGCATCGCGTAGTGCTGGCAATTGAAAATCATATTGATCTTCTGGCGGATGAGTTGGTGGAATTGATCGAGACTGTGAATTCACCTTGGCTGGGTGTATGCCTCGATACCGCGAACAATCTGCGTATGTTGGAAGATCCTCTGCAGGCTACGCTAAAGCTTGTTCCCTATGCCCGTACGACGCACATCA
Organism: Acidocella aminolytica 101 = DSM 11237; assembly: GCF_900129125.1. GTDB lineage: Bacteria > Pseudomonadota > Alphaproteobacteria > Acetobacterales > Acetobacteraceae > Acidocella > Acidocella aminolytica. Next base: position 777 of record NZ_FQVJ01000073.1, read on the forward strand.
AGGATGTACGTGCCCGCTCAGGTAATCCACATGATTTTTCGTTTTGGCCCAGCGTTCCCCTGGGGCAAGGTTTGATTGATTTGCCCGTGATACTCGCTGCATTAAAAGCCCAAAATTACAAAGGATTGCTGGCTTTGGAAGTTGATTACCTAGATCCTGAGTATGAAAATCATGAACAGGTTATTTCTGATAGCATAGCCTATATTCATGAACTTCTGGTTCAATAGCCAGGCCGAGGTGCAAAGCTCATCAACGACTGGCTGAAGCCGCCGTCCACAACAATCTCTTGTCCGGTTATATAACCCGCGCGGGAACTGGCGAGAAAAAGTACGGCTTCGGCGATATCTCGTGGTTCACCAATGCGCCGAGCAGGTATAATCGCGGCACGTTTCTCTGCAATGCCGGGTGTCTGGTAGAAGGCTTCGCTTAGAGGAGTGCGGATCATACCTGGGCTGACGCAATTGCTGCGCACACCTTTTGCACCCCACTCAAAGGCAAGCTGCCTGGAGAGCATGGCTATAGCCGCTTTACCGGGGCTGTAGGCGCCGCTAAAAGCCTGCGGTTCAGATGCAGCGATGGAGGCAATGTGTACCAGATTGCCTTTGCCGCGATTTAACATGCCGCGGCCGAATTGCTGGGCGCATAACATATAGCCGGTGACGTTTACCCGCAACATCAACTCCCAATCATCCAGCGCTATATGACTGAGGTCACCGGGGCGTAGGATACCTGCGTTATTTATCAATATATCCGTCGGCCCGAGCAACTCGTTGATTTTTGAGGCAGCTGCAGCGACGCTTTCAGGTTCGGCAACGTTGCAGGAAAGACCGATCGCTATTCCGCCTCTGGTAACAGCAGCTTTAGCGTTCTTGATGACGGCCTCGGCGTTAAGGTCGAGGTAAGCAACTGCTGCGCCAGCATGGGCAAACTGGTCTGCTATTTCCTTGCCAATGCCGCCAGCAGCACCAGTAACGACGCACACACGACCCGCATGGCAGAGCCAATCCATACTAATTTTTTCCACTATGCGGGTTCCTTATACATCTGAAGTCGTAGCGAGATGCCGACCGGTGATATAGCCAAAAGTTAGGATGGGTCCGAGCGTAATGCCTGCACCCGGGTAATTTCCGCTCATTATGCTGGCGCGGTCGTTTCCAGCGGCGTAAAGGCCAGGAATTGGTTTGTGGTCTTTGTTCAAGATCTGACCTTCGACCGTCGTCTCTAGCCCATTAAACGTGCCAAGGTCGCCCATAATAAGCTTCACGGCATAGAAGGGGGCACGTTGAATAGGAGCGATGTTGGGACTGGGCCTGTGATCGGGATCACCCAAATAACGGTTGAAAGAGGTACTACCTCGCCCAAATTCTGTGTCACGCCCTGATTCGGCGTCTTTATTGAAGCGTGCGACAGTATACTCAAGCTGGCAGGCATCGATATCGAGGACTTTGGCCAACTCTGCTAATGTCTTTCCGCGCTTGAGGTAGGCATTGCGAAGATGCGGCGTGAGCGGTAATGGTGCGGGCTTTACGAAGCCAAGACCGTATTTACGAATGGCGGCATGATCGCAGATCAAGAAGGCACTTGTGTGATCCTGTGCCTCGCAGGAGGCGATCATGGCCTCACCAAAATCATGATAGGAGTTTGATTCATTTGTAAATCGCTCTCCATTCGACGTAACAGCAATAACGCCAGGCTTGTAGCGATCGAGCAAATGCGGAAAAGCCTCGACTTCACCGATTTTTCTTGGAACAGCGGAAACCGGCATCCATGCCGAAGCGTTTGGGTAGGAGATGAAGCTTCCCCCAGCTGATTCCGCAAGTGAGATGCCATCGCCTGTATTTGTTGTCGGAATGGGTGATAAATGCTCTCCGCCACGGCGTAAATGCGGATAATGTTTAGAAATACGTGACTTGTCATGAGGAAAGCCGCCAGCGGCAATAACTACCGCGCGTTTCGCTATAATGACTGCTGGCCCTATGGGCGTATGAACTCTGGCGCCAGTGACGCGGTTGCCGTCCCATAGCAACTCTTGCGCGGACGTGTTTGTATAGATAGGGATATTAAGGTTGAAAGCTGTCTTGGCCAGGCGCGCGGCAAGAGCGTTTCCACTGGTGACCTGGACACCGCGCTTGTAGCGGATCAGTTCTTTTATGTGCCCGGTGAGGCGGCGCGTAACATAAAGGAAAGACGAGACCGATTTTGTGGCATTAAAGAAATGCTTTATGTCTGCATTTGAAGAGTTGAACATCATACCCATAAAGGTGATAGTACGTAAAGGCGGTCGCAGACGGTGTAATTCTTTTCCAAGTTCAGCTGCATTATAAGGTGCTGCGAGTACTGAGCGTCCAACATCCATGCCGCCTGGTGCGTCAGGATGATAATCTGGATAGAGGGTAGGAAGAAATTTCACCTCAGTCTCACGCTGAAAGAAATCCAGCATCTCGGGGCCGTGGTCCAGAAAGGCGTTAATTGCGGCCTCATCGAAAAAGTTACCGGTTTCGTGCTTGAGGTAGGATAGCGCTTTGGCCCGGCTGTCTGGCTTATTTCCTGGTGGGCATATTTTATTGCCAGGAATCCAGAGCACGCCCCCGGAAAATGCCATGGTACCACCAAAAACTGGCGCTTTTTCAATAACGACAACATTCAGACCATGCTTGCAGGCGGTAATGGCGGTGGAAAGCCCACCCGCCCCCGCGCCGATGACCAGCACATCGCATTCCGTGCCGGATGAAATTGGTCCTGCCATGGATATTCCTCACGCTTTATTCCTGACCGTAGATTAGAAATGAAGTGGTCCCGCAAGAATGGACGGAAATTTGGTTTTATTGCACAATTTGTTGGGGTAACGTTAAGCTGTTCAGAGAGCAAAGATATATGAAGCAGCAGGTTGAGTTTAAGATTCCTCATTTTTATCTCTATGGAGATCCGCATTCTGATGTGGATATGAATTTGCTTCATGCCGAGCCGATCCGTGATCGTAGTAGTGTGAATGACTGGACAATTCGTACCCATGTACATCCTGATCATGCCCAGCTTTTGCTGGTCACGAAGGGAGGTGGCTGGATCAGAATGGAAGCGCGGCGCTATGATGTTGTGGCGCCTGCATTGGTAGTGATTCCGCTTGCCTGTGTGCACGATATGGAGTTTTCCGCTGGTACGGATGGTGAGGTCATAACAGTATCAAAAGGATATTTGGCTGAGCCACTATTTAATTCCCCTGAACTACTGGCTTCGCTTAATCGTCCATCTGTGCATGTGTTTGATGAAGAGGAAGTTTGGGAACAGCTGGTTAAAGCATTTTCGAAATTGCGCCAGGAGTTCATCTGGCGTGCTACGTTCCGACGTCAAGCCATAACGGCTTTGCTTTTGCATATTTTTGTTCATGCTGCGCGGCTGAGTGAGGCGGCTTTAGGCGTAGAGTTAAGGTTGGATCGGAATTACGATTTGCTCAACCGGTTCAGGGCGTTACTCGAGCAGGACTTTAGACAGCAAAAAAGGCTGGAATATTATTCGGGCGTCTTAGGCGTCACGGTGCCACGCTTGAATGCCGCCTGCAAGGCAAGGGCAGGGAAAGCCGCGTCCAGACTGTTGCACGAGCGTGTGATTATTGAGGCCAAAAGGATCTTGCTCTATTCGGGATTGAGCGTGGCTGAGGTGGGGCATCAGCTTGGCTTTGAGGACCCTGCGTATTTCAACCGTTTTTTCTCTCAGCGCGTTGGTCAGCCTCCGGCTGCTTATCGTCAGGAATCAAGATGACAAGCTATTGCAAAGGGGAACAAGAGAGGGGACGCAGCAACTCATGCTCAAGCGGGTTTGTCTCTGAATACGTCAACAGATCCTCGTCTGCCGTTATGGCCAGCGTGACATAAGAGCCAGCTGCATAGCCGCTGGTAATTCGCCATTGTCCCAATCGTTCTTTTGGCTGAAATGGCGTTTTGCTATAGGTCAATGAAAGCAGACGCGGTCCAAAAAGTTGCGCTTCGGGGGTTTGAGCGTGGTGCTGGGTACGACGGGTGGCACAAACCTTATCCAGAAGTTTGGAGCTTTTTTGTAAAATCATGAACGCATTGCGCTGCCTTTCGATTAAATGGAAGGCAGATGGTACGAATAGTTTATTCCAGCCTAAGTCACTGGAAAGCGCTTGCCGGGCGGCCGTGCGTTCAGCAAAAGTTTCATAAATCCAGATATGATGAATTCTGTTTAACTGCCCAGTCTCGGTTAGAAAGTAGCCGCCCATCGGCAAATACGCTGTAACATGCTCGACACCTAAGGTACGAAAAAGGTTCAGATATTCCTGAGCCTTCGTTGCAGTTAACTCATAGGTACGCAGCTCGAAAATCATCTCAAATCCTGGCGCTTTGATGTCTGATTCTGATGTTGCCAAGAGTTGCGCAACAGACCATGGAAGAATATGCGAAAATATTGGACGATAAAAAGGCCGGTTGCGTCATTGAGAGAACCGGCCTTTTCCCTGCTTGGTGTGTCAGGAGTTACAGTACAGCTTTCACCTGCAAGCCGAAGACCCATGCATTGGGGATATGGGTGTAGGAGAACGTGCCTGGATCCATCACATATTGCATATTCG
>NZ_FQVJ01000033.1 GCF_900129125.1 Acidocella aminolytica 101 = DSM 11237
GCAGGAGATTATGTTGCGGCGATCTGAGGTCATGTCAGGCCAAAAGGCATGGTCCGGAATTCCGCAACATAACACGCTAAGCAACATATTCTTGCTTATGTGCAGTTACACATAAGCAGGATGCCGCCGAGGGCACGCATGGCGATATGCTGGATTTGATCCGCGAAAGCTGCGGCCTGACCGAGTTCCGGGACGTGGCCGAGGAGGCACGGCGGTTTTTGGGGCTGGCGGCGGATGATCATGCTGTCGGCGACAAACTCTGTCACCATCACCATCACCATCACCATCACCTCCACCCTCAAGGCCATCTGCCGAGTTTGTCGGGTGCTTGTGCCGTCCCCAAGCCGCAGGTGGATGATGGTGGTGATGCAGCTCCTGACGCCGCCCAGGCCCAGCGCGCCGCACGGCGGTTGTTCGGCATGGCGCAGCCGCTCTCGGGCACCCTTGCTGAAACCTATTTGAACAGGCGCGGCATCACGGCGGCGGCACTTATTGGCATTGGCGCGTTACGTTTCCATCCGCGCTGTTTCTACCGCGCGACTCCCGATGCACCGCCAGAACCCTGGCCCGCTTTGATCGCGGCGGTGACGGACCTCGAGGGCACCATCACCGGTATCCAGCGCACCTGGCTTGATCCTGACGGGTTTGATCCGCTCGATCCCATCCGGCTGGGCAAGGCACCGCTGGCAGTTCCACGCCGGGCGCTGGGGCTGCTGCTTGGTCATGCCGTGCGGTTCGGCACCACGGCAGGGCTGGAAAGCGGCCCGGAGCATGGCTTGCTCGCGGCGGGCGAAGGCATTGAAACTGTGCTGTCGCTGCGCTGCGTGCTGCCCGTCATGCCAATAGTGGCCGCACTCTCGGCCGGGCATTTGGCCGCTCTTTTACTCCCCACTGGACTACGCCGGCTCTATATCGCCCGCGATGCCGATGCGGCCGGTGACCGCGCCGTGGCAAGTTTGACCGGACGCGCAATTGCCGCCGGGGTCGAGGCGATCCCGCTCTCGCCCCGCCTGGGGGATTTCAACGATGACCTCCGCGAACTTGGCCTCGCTGAATTGCGGGCACATCTGCGGGTGCAACTGGCGCCGGAGGATGCACACCGCTTCATGGCGTGCGGCTGAGATTTTACGCAGCGGATTGGCGAGTGACGGCCCGCCAACGCCGGGATCATCGCGCCCGCCGGGTAGTGTATTCCCCCAATTTGCCGGGCGGCCGCGCCGGCGGCCTTCCGAGAGGGCGCTCTGTGCCGTGGGCGGCGTCGGCCCGCAATGGCGGCGGGGCCACTATTTTCCGCCGCCCCGGGGGCAAAGGGTGGCACCATGATCTTGCTCAGCGATTCCGGGGCTTTGCAGCGCGAAGCAAAATAGCGGCCCCACCGCCATCCTCCGCTTACGCTCCGGCCCGCAAAACCAGCCCATGACGTCACGGAGAGCCATGGCGGGTGCGGGCCGCCGCCGCCCCCGGCTGGGATCGCCATGGAAGGCCGCGATGGGCGCGGGCTTCCGGCACACAGGAGCATCCCATGACCCGCGACTATGACGAGACCGGCTATGAGCCACCGCACGCCGCTTCACCCACCGCCCATATTCTCGGCGAACTGCAACTCTATGGCTATCACCCCGGTCAGGAGGAGCCTGACCCACGGCCCTTGCCCGAAGCCCCGCTGATCGCCGGGGCGATCGCGGATATCTTCGACGCTTTCACCGCCACCCTGAGTGACACCCGCCTGGAGCCTGACCTCGAGGAATTGCTCTGGGCCACGGTCAATCTGTTCCACCGCGCCACCGGACGGATCGAACGGCAGCTCGATGATAACGAGCAGGCGCAAAAGCGCAGCCAGAAGGAGCAGGACGGCTCAGAAATCCGCTCGGTCGAGTTGGAAAGGCTGACGGCGGAGGGGCAGACCTTGCTGGAGCGCCGGGATTGCCTGGAATTCTTCCGCGACCAGGCTGCCGAGCAGTTCGAGCGCCACACGCGTACCGCCTGGCGCCCGCGCTCAGGCTCGATGGTTAACCACCGGGCATTGACCGCTTCCCTCATCGATAGCCGCGATTTTATCGCCGCTAAGCGCCAGGTACAGATCGCGCCTCTGCTGCCCACCGGTCCGAAAATCGCCTTCACCGGCGGGATGGAGTGCAATGATCACATTCTGATCTGGGACAAGCTGGACAAAGTACACGCCAAACACCCGGACATGGTGTTGTTGCACGGCGGCAGCCCGAAGGGAGCCGAGCGCATCGCCGCCGCCTGGGCGGATGCGCGCAAGGTGACGCAGATTGCCTACCGCCCCGACTGGACCCGGCACGCCAAGGCCGCCCCGTTCCGGCGCAATGACGCGCTGTTGGAGGCGTTGCCAATCGGCGTCATGGTGTTTCCCGGCACCGGCATCCAGGACAATCTCGCCGACAAAGCCAAGAAGCTCGGCATTCCGGTGTGGAGCTTTGGAAAAGGGGGCGCGTAGCCCCCAAAACTCAGCTCGCACATGCAGTATCCCCGATGACAGAATGAGGTCGCCCGGCCCGGCGGGCTTATTCACCGGACAAGCCCCCGCCAACGCCCCGCCCGGCATCACCGGCGGAATTCATCGCGGCGTGCGTCCCGTTTTGCTGGCGGAACCTGACGTGAAAGGCGATACCCTCGCGGCATTGTCTTGGATTGGCAGGGTCAGGTGCGCCTCTCGATTCATCGCTTGGCCAGAATGATCGCTTGACGGCGAAACTCATGGCCATGTGCCGGCCAATCCGCTTGTCCATTGATGTGACGGCAGGATGGCCTCGGAGCAACCCGTTATACGCGGCATGATAACGCGGTGACGTCTGCAAGACAGGTTACGCTCATATTCCATGGGCGATGCCACTTTCATGAAAGCCCCGAGTATCGCCAAATATCTCCTGACTGCCTGCCCCAAGCCGCGCCACGTGGCCTCTCCGTGGCTGATCTGACCGAAGGACGATCGCCTTCCTGCAATGGCAACTTCAGGCTTTTTTCCCCGGCAGCGCTGCTGCCTCCTCGCGGACGCTGCGCTCCAAAAAAGCCAGAAGCCGCCATCCTTCGCTGACGCTACGGCCGCAAGCGGTGCAGGCCGATCGCGCCCCCGGTCATTTGATCGCCATCGAGGCTGCGATGGTCGCGGGCTCGAAACAGCATAGGAGAATTGACATGGCTAACATTGGAACCTTCAAAAAAGTCGGCAATGAAATCCACGGCGAGATTGTGACCTTAAGCGTGCAGACGAAAAATGTGCGTATCGTACCTGAAACAAACCGCGGCAACGACAACGCACCCAGCCACCGCATATTCTGTGGACGCGCCGAGCTCGGTGCTGGCTGGTCCAAGCGTTCCGCCGAAGGGCGCGATTATATCTCGGTCAAGCTGGATGACCCAAGCTTTAGCGCACCGATCTACGCCAACCTCTTCGACGATGAAGGCGGCGAGGGCTACACCCTTATCTGGTCCCGCAGCCGCAAGCAAAACGGGGAGTAACATCCGCGATGAACCCCGCCCGGCGATGCCGGGCGGGGACGTGCCATAAAAATTGACGTGAGCTTTTGGGAAACGTCGATGCCAGTAGGAAAAAAGATTCAACGTAAACCTCGCAGCTTTTTGAAAAAACCTGCACCAAAAACTTTTTGATTTTATTTGGGCAGGCCGTTGACGCTGAAGCTTTTTCCGATATGAATGAAGAAGATTGACGCCCAATAACAGTCGCAGGTAATTCAGCAATTCGCGATTACTTCGCAAATGGGAGCTATGCCATCAACATCTGCCATTCTACTATGACCATCGACGCTTCCGATGATAATTAGAATGGAACGAAGCTGTCATACCGTTTTGGAACCAAATCTAGCGGATATCATCACCACATGACCTAAAGAACGGCAGAACGGCATTCATTCCAGAATGTCATCAAAAAAACTACAAGAGATGGCTGACTGCGGTCGTCTGCTTCTTCCGCGCTTCATCCATGTGGCGCTAAGTTCTTGACACTTGACCCGGCGTTCCTACAGCTCAAGCCACGGGATCCACCCCATGGCTCCGCCGGTGCTATGACCGTGTCTAGCGTTCGACTGCCTTTTTGGCATCACGAATTCGACTAGATGTTGGAAACACTTTCGTAAGAATGTCAACCTGCTCACCATCCAGCATGCCTAAGATCTTATCATCGCGTTCGAGCGCGCTTATTCCACCCAGGTCACCGATATTTCGCGCCACTAAATGCAACTCATTTCCGGATAGCGAAGGTAAAGATGCGATCATATGATTAGCCAACCTGCTTCGGGCAATATCAGACGGGCAGGCTCGTATAACTTGGGGCAACCGCTCGACCAGTGCGCTTCGTGTTTTCGGGCGCGTAGAATCTTTCAGCAATGCCTCGACTGCAGCAGGTGCACCCGGCAGCGCCGAATTGTCGATGCGAGCAAGAACTCTATTTCTTTGCTCATCGTTAAGGCTATCGTCGGCAAGAAGGTCAATTACAAACTTCGGATCACACTCAGTACCAGCTGAGACCCACAACTCGAAAGCACCATCGGGCCTTTCAAGGAGTGGCACCGGCGCGGACGCTAGGACACGTTTGGCCGTATCGTGCATTTTGTCCTTGTCGAATACGTTCGATATTACGGCTAGAAACCCGGAGAGATCGCCACCCTCCAGATTCTGCGCTTGCGTTCCTGTGAGGATTTCCGCCACATTCGCAGTCGTTAAGATGCTTGCGACGAAACTGGACATTGCCGCAACAATCCCTGGAGCCATACGCCATACTATCGGAGTAATTTCTGCAATTCCTTGATTGCTCCCTGCGCTGGTCAAACCCCTCTGGGCAATATCACACACCGATTCATACACATCGCCAACGCCCGCATTTCCGGGTTGTTCGCGAATGAACTGGCAAGCCCTCGTTATGATACCTTCCGGGTTGTAATTCCCGATGTTCTCGCTGAGTTCAGGCCATACGCCCTTCAAACTGCGATGGACTGCAATGTAGGCATTTGGCGTGCCGACCGCATTCGCGAGAAGCTGGGTCAGAATCTGCCCCACCTTTCCGCCGACCGAGAATCTGAATACACCCGTCGTAATGGGCAGCAGTTGACTCAAATAGTCGGGATTATTGTGCATCGCGTTGATGCGATCCAGCAGCCGCACGAGGTGGTCCTTGAGCGGCGCCGCAGACCACACCGGGTCGGGCATACTCTTTACGAGAGTGTTATAGCCGTCGACTAAATTTTTGTCCGGAGCGTTTGTATTTATAAGTGCATCCATCTTTGTTACGAGCTGGTTCTGTCCAGCCGTGTCAATCGCACCGAAATTGCTCCCCACATAACGCGAAACGCCATCCGGCCGCGCGGAAAGCTCCAGTTGACTCAGTACGGATATAATCCTGTCCCAGGACTCCTTGGCCTGTCCCTTCAACAAATCCAATGCACGCAGAGCAAATTGCTGCCGCGACGCATCTTTCGCCCAAAGCAAGACGAGCTTCTCTATTTCGGTTGCCGTTTTCGCGTCGATATCCGCGCACCACTCTGCGCCCAGATCATTAAACCTGATCGCGCCTTGGGCCCCGTCGATGGGCCAATTTTCTCCATCTTCAATCTCTTTGCAGAGGCGCGTAGAGAACGCGATCAAAAACGCCCGGCATTTGCTAGGTGAGGCAAGACGGCTGTAGCGTGCAGCATCGCCCCAGGCGGCCTCAGCTGCCGCTTGCGGCTGGACGCCTACCAGGCGGGTAAGCTGGCTCCACAGCACCTCGCGCTGGTCCTGGCCGAGCGTTGCGATGCCTTCGAATACCGATGAAATTTTCGGAAGGACGGCAGCAGTAAACGTCGGGGCTGTCTTTTCACGTTCAAATTCACCAATGGCCTGATCCGAATAGTCGTTCGCCAGATATCCAGGAAGAATACCGCTGTACCCTTCCACCCACCCCTCAAGATCAGTGAATGGCAACGTCCGAGATGCGCTTCCGAGGCGGATTTCCCGTTTCAACAGCCAACCTCTGAGAATGACGTCCGCACCGGTAGGAAGATCGTTAGATTGTTTTACCTCCAAGGCAAGTTCGACTGTGTCTCTGACGGCGCCCACCGCCTCGTCGAGGTTGGGCTCGCCTCCCGTAGCCAAACGCCAATCCAGTGGTTCTGAGTTCAAAAGATCGCCGACGAATTTCTCAGCAACATCTCGTCGGTCGTCGGCCGATGCGCCCTGAACAATCTGCCGAGCGCGCTTGGGTTGGATGTTCATACGCACCGTCTTGAGCGCAGCCATCTGTCTTATGAGCGGAGATAGAATTCTACGCCTTCGATCCTGAGGTATGCGGTCTACTAGCGCAGCGAAGACGCGTGCCGCATTGGTGCGCCTCGTTTCGGTTTCTAGCGGTAACGCTTCACCGAAATCTTCCAACAACACCACATCTTCGTCCGCAAGAGGCTTATCGTCCAGATTCCGTCCAAATGCTTCCAATACGCCTTCGACATCACCGGAAACAAGGCTATCGAAAACGGTGGCAGCTCTATCGCCAAATTTCCGCGTGATCGGATCTTCGGCTAACCGCAGCAGCGGCTGCAATACCACCGGCCAGCGCAAATCTGCCAGACTAGAAAAATAGCGTCTAAGCTTGCGGTGATCAGCCCGTACTTCGTTTGTCAGTTCGCCATTCTGCCCCGCTATGAGAAACTCTTGAAGCAGTTCACGCGCCTGCGGCGCTAATTCTGAGGGGGATTTCCCTCCGAAAATCACCTGGCGAAATTCATGGATAATCTCCGGACGATTTTGTACTACGTCATAGAAATCAGGAAAATCGACGCGAAGGACGCATAATGCCGCCAGTGACAGTGGGTGGTCGGTCACGGCTCCTTTGTGCAGCGCGCCAGCCGCACTCGAACCGACTCCGTTGCGCTCGCGGACGCTGCCGATCCACCAGGATTGTATGAAGGCATTTATGAGCTGAATAGCGTTTCGTGGACTCTGCACATCGACATGAATTAGTCGATCGATGATGTCTTCCAAAGCTACGTTTTGCTTTTTCAGATCGCTGGCTACGCTTTCGATGCCCTTAAGCTTCTTCAGCGCAAAATCGCGCATGTCCAGCTTTGGAAACTGAGGAATTTCCAGGCGAAACTGAAATAGGCGGTCGAGATACCTGCGGGCATCTCCACGTGAAAATACCGCACCGGGCAAATCGGGGCTGCCAAAGCCGTTGCGTCGTTTGATTGCTTCTGCGATCTTATCTTCGTCACACGAAATGACGAAAACGACACCAAAACCATTTTCAATCGTATTAAAGGGCAATTCGAGAAACGTACGGATTGCATCGAGGCCGGCCACCATTTCCGGCGCTGACAGCCGATCGAGATCGTCAACAAATATAACTAGACGCTCGCATTTTTTTCCGACACCGCGCTTGAATTTGGCAATCTGATCGGTAAGCAAACGTTCATATTCTTCTGCTGAAGTCGCAGGGAATGAAACAGATGTTTGAGGTAAAAACCAGGCCGGTGAACGTATGCGCAGATCGACGATCGTTTTCCCAAGCCAGCCAGTTAATACCGTTGCTGCCACGAAGACCGCGCCTATGGAATGAGGGTCCTTCAAGCCCGTGACCAGAACAAAGATCCATGTGGTTATTACCGCTACCACAAAGAGCAATAGAAGTATGATCGCCGAACCAGCGAGCTGGCCAAACGCCTCCCCGAACCATTCTTTCAGGCTCCGCCGATCCTGCGTAACCTTGTTGACCTGTTCGAATAGCGCGCGCCGCAGAGTGGCCTCATCTCCACCAAGCTGTTTGAAAGCCTCCCTCAGCAGCGAACGCTTCAAGTCTTGTTCGCCGCCGAAGCGCCAAGCATTGAAGGTAATGACATGGACACGATCAGTTCGGCGGCTTCCGACGGCCCCTGCCTTGTCGGACTCTAAATCTCGCCTGTAGAGTGCCTTGATCGAACTCTTGCCGGTTCCCCATGGTCCAAGCAATCCGATGCTGAAGGGCGGCTTATTTGTAGGTGCCTCAATCAGATCTCTAAGCGCAATCGCAAAATCCTGATGCCCGAATGCATCCCCACTCCGGTCATCAAGCTCTTTGTCCAGGATGCTGGGCATTCCCAAAAATTGACCAGTGGCTCGCCTTGAGCTGTCATTCATCGCGTCCGAATACCCCTGATTAACATAAAATTAACCGATGTGGCTGTGTCATTACTTGTCTGTTATATCAGAACAATCAGAGCATGTCTGCTTACGCACTACGGCTCGAGGATGGGATTGACCAGTTAAGTCGCAATCACGCCTAAGGTGGCTACCGGAGACGGACTGACGGCTCTTGAAGATATCTTGCCGACCACGACCATACTCAGGGCAAGCGAACAAACGGATCATGTACCGCCACCCCAAGTGGCTCAAAATGCCGCAGGTTGCGGGTTAGGATGGTCAGCCCGTGTTGCTGGGCGGTGGCGGCGATGATGATGTCGGCGAAGCCGGGTGCATGACCCCGGCCACGGGCGCGGTCTGATAGACTGCCCGCGAGGCGGGCGGTGGCAAGGTCAAAGGGCAGGATGCGGGCTGCGTAGAGGTGCAGCACGGTCTCCAGCCAGGCGGTTAAGTCCCGGGCTTTGCGGGTTGCCCCCTCACGCTGGGCCTTGGCGATGCCGTCCTCAATCTCGGCGATGGTGACGGTGGAGAGGAACAATTCAGCCGAGTGAACGTCCATCCACGCGGCCAGCTCGGGCAGGGGGACGCGCGAGGGTGCGCGCGCCGAGATGACGTTGGTGTCGACGAGATACAAGGATCAAAGGCCGCTATCACGGAGCGGGGAGGGGTTACGCAGCGGCAGATCGCCCGCATCGAGAGGTGCTGCCATCAACAATTGGCCGAAGGAGGGCACATACGAGAGCCGCTGCCATTCCGCGAAGCTCAATACCACTGCCTCGGGCTTGCCGTGGCGGGTGATGATGGCGGGTTCGCCGCGCACGGCATCGTCAACGACGGCAGACAGGCTGGCCTTGGCGTCGCGAAGTTGGATTTCCCGCATGGCGGCCTCCGGGTGGTGCGGTGAACTACAGTAGTCATATTTAGGGCTGTGTGCGGGGATGGGCAAGGGTAATGTTCCGGGCGGCTGCTCAGTACGCGCTGCTGGCAGGCGGAGCTGGAGGTTATTGGACGGGTGCTCAAGGCGAGGCGGGGGATATCGGGTCGGTCCAGACCGGCATGAAGCAGTAGTGACGGCCATCGGCGTCTTGCTGCATGGATTTGCGGCAGGCGGCCAGGGCGGTGGCGCCGTCGTTATCCTGCATCAGCTGCCCCCAGGCGATTGCCTCGGCCGGGCTGGCTTTCATGGCGGCGGGGATGATGTGTGCGGCGATTTCGGCCTGAAACCGGCCGTCATTCAGTCCGGCGGCATAGGTGAACAGGCTGGGCACCAGGATGGCCAGGGCCAATGCCAGACCCAGGGCCACGATGCTGCGGATGCGCAGGGTGGTGATTTTTAGCCGCATGGCGCGGTCGGCGGCATTGGCCAGTTGCGGGGCAAGCTGCTTGACGATGTCCATGCCCGAGGCGTGCACCCGCTCGATGGCTTCATTCGCGATGGCGTCGGTTTGGGTTTTCAGGGTGTTGGCAATGTCGATCTGGGTCGCCTCGCTGGCCTGGTAGAGGTCACTCAGCGCGCCGACGCACACGGCCAGTGCCTGGAGTTGCTCGGCCAGAGGGTCACTTTTCAGGGCGGCGGCCGCGGCGGCGCGGCGCAGGACCGTCTGGGCCTCGGCGATCTGCTCGTGCAGGGCTTCGCGGCGGGCGGCGGGGCTTATGGGATCCATGATCTGATGCCCGCAAAACGATGATCCATGGCGTCGAGCCAGACGCGCACCCGGGCGGCGTCAAACAGACCGAGCGGCGGAGTGATGGTGCCATCGCGCGCGGCGGCGAAGCTGCATTGCCGGCTTTCCACGGCCTCGGCGGCGTGCAGCCGGGGCATCCAGAGCTTCACGCAGTCGGCGGCCAAATTGCCATAAGCGGTGGAGGTTGTGATGCGGGCAAAGGCGCGCTCACGGGTCGAGCCGGGCTCAATGCCGTATTCGTTGAGCACCAGGGCTTGCGCTGTTGGGGTAAAACCGCGGGCGGCCAAAGTGAGGGCAGGGAGCAGATCCTCGGGCTGCGGTCCGGTGAGATGGAACATCACCGGCGCCATGCCGGCGGCCTCAATATGGGTCGCCAGGCCCGGCATTTCGGTGGCAAGGGAGCGCAGGGTGGTGTCGCCGCCACCCAGGTCGATGAGGGCGGAGTGCCGTTCGGTGATGCAATACTCGATCAGTCCCTGCAGCCAGGTGGCGACCCCGGCGGGGTTGTCCGTATCCGGGCGGGCGACGTCGGCGAAATAGGCAGAGAAGGTGGCGTTGCTGGGATCGACATCGGCCAGGATCGGCGCACCGCCATTGCGGATGGAGGTTTCGGTGAGCCAGCGGAGCAGGGTGGTCTTGCCGGTTTTGCCACGTCCGGCGGCGAAGATGATTTTAGCGCGACCGGTGAGGTCGATGCCCTGCTCGATGTCGGGCTCGGACTCCTTGGGTGGCGCCAGACTGATGATGTTGGCGCGCGGGCCAGTGAATTTTGTGGCGCTGGGGCGATAGGGCGTGGCGCCGGATGGCTTAGTTGGAGTGGTGGGCGTTTGTGGTTTGTCCTCGGGCATCAGCTTGGCTCCTTGGGTTCAGATGGGCTGAATGTCTGGCGGTGGCTGCGTGCGATGTCCGCCGGGGTGGATTCACTTGGCGCGGGTGATGTTTCCTGGATGCGGAATGAGGCAGGCTTGAAGCGGGGCGCAGCAGCAACCGCTGGGCTGGGTGCCGGTGGTGGAGTTGGCGGCAGGTCCGTTTGAGCAACTGCTCCGGGCGGCATGGCAGTTTGCGCCGTTGGCAGTGCTTCGGATTTTGGCCGCCGTTGTCGGTAGCCTTTGAGGGGCATCAACGCACGAGACAGCTCGCTGCGCAGCCTCTTGTCGGTCCAGGGCGTGCCGGTTCGATAAGTGATGCCGAGCTTGGTCAGCGCTGCGCCGATCGCAGCCCAGGATGAGTCGCCATGCACAAGCGAGCGCAGCAGCTCATGATGCTGACGCAGCCACGGGCGCATAATATCGCCTTGCCGCCAGAGCGGACGGAAGATTTCAGCCAGGGCTTCAATGTCTGCTTCGGTTGGTCTGCGCTTGAGCGACATGAACAGTCTTTCAAAATAGCGGCGGGATTTTCACCATTTTTGACGCTGCGGGCAATCTTCCGAATCGGAAGTAGGGGAAGGCGGATTGCTCAACCGCTGGTGCAATCAATAGCTCATTGGCTAGCTCAATCGCTATCTCATTGGCCTGCTCAATGGCTGGCGCAAAGGCTGGCTCTAATCTCGTTGGTCTGGTGTGGTATCGGATTACGTTTCTACAACAGACCAAGGAATGCTAGCGCATGCGAGAGCGGTAGTATCAGGAGCGTCACGCGGGGATGTTTGCTGCTAAAATCACGTGGCGGTGACCGCCAATGTTGATGAAATGCCCGTGTAAAACAGTGGCTATTAATTGTCGTCAAACATTACCGATATTTCAATTTACGCAAGCATTCGTAGCACGGTAGTGCAATTTGGGGTTGTTTCCATGTAACCGGAAAGCTTGGGATGATTGCCGGATCGGATGATGGCTACGAAGAGATTGTCACCCAGATTGGCGAGGCCACCAGCCTTGCGGCCATGCAGGATATCGCTGGCAATATTTGCAAGTTCTATCATCTGGCGAATATTGCGTATCACGCGGTTTATATTCCCGGCGCGAAGATGTTCAATCCGATTTTAGTTTTGACTTACGATCCAAGCTGGGTCGCGCGCTATAAAGACAACGACTACTTCAGAATCGATCCGGTGGTTGTTTGCGGTACAAAGAGTTTTTTGCCGTTGGATTGGATGAAGCTCGACCGAGAAAATGCCGTGGCGCGGGGGTTTTTCGCGGAAGCTGACCGGTTTGATGTTGGCCGGCAGGGTATAACGCTACCGGTGCGCGGGACTGGGGGCG
The DNA here is from genome assembly GCF_900129125.1 of Acidocella aminolytica 101 = DSM 11237. Taxonomy (GTDB): domain Bacteria; phylum Pseudomonadota; class Alphaproteobacteria; order Acetobacterales; family Acetobacteraceae; genus Acidocella; species Acidocella aminolytica. The sequence goes on from NZ_FQVJ01000033.1 coordinate 12,020, forward strand.
AACGGGCGTTGTTTACCGTCACCGCCAATATGTCGATGAGAGAATGGGAACAGCGCCGGGCAGGCTATATGAAAGAGTTCCAGATGATCGGGCATTACATGCATGATCGGATTGTCGAGCTCTCGGGTTATCGGGATACCGCACCCAAGCCAGCGTTATCGCCGCGCGAGATGACATGCCTGGAGTTTGCGGCAAGCGGTGCGACTGTGAAGCAGATCGCGGCAAGTTTGTGCATTACGGACCGGGCTGTTCGTTTGTTTCTGACATCCGGCTGCGCCAAGCTCAATTGTGCCACGATCCCGCAGGCGATTGCCAAGACGGTCTCACGCGAAATGCTGCGCCCGTAAGCGGGTAGAGAGCGCATTACGAAGCCCACACAAACAAATCTCAATCGACTGAAGCAACCGCCCTGTCATCTTATGTGGCAGGGCATTTGCGTCGTCCGGCGCGTAGAGCACGGCCGAAATCCAGACAAAACTTGTAATTGATGCGCGATTGAGGGGGTCTGTCAAGATTCCGATTCGGAAGATTGCGGCCTGAATCATCCAGCTTGTAAACATGAATCCGCTGCGCCGGAGACGCTCAAATCTTTCCCGCAGCCGGCGCTGATATTTTGTTGGCCATGATGTTTCAAGAACTGAAACGGAGCACAAATGATCATAACTTTGAGTCAGGATGACAGGATCGAGCATCCCGCATTATTCGACCAGATGTTTCAGTCCCGCGCGGCGGTATTTCATGACCGTCTGGGGTGGGATGTGCTGGTCAAAGACGGCCATGAGGTTGATCGCTACGATGAAGAGGCTGATCCGGTCTATCTCCTTGCGGTCGATGAGCATCAGCAAGTGCAGGGTTCCTTGCGCTTATTGGCGACCACCGGGCCGACGATGCTGCGAAGCGAGTTCAGGTATTTTTTCGATGATGACGTGGACGTGATGGCCCCCACGATTTGGGAATGCACGCGGTTTTGCGTGCCGCCGGTTCTGGACAGGACCGAACAGGATTTGGGCATTGTTTCCGCTGAATTGCTGATTGGCCTGTGTGAGCTTTGTCTCGCGTCGGGCATCGAATTTGTTGTTGGTGTTTACGACACACCGATGACGCGCATCTATGCGCGGATCGGTTGGTGCCCGGAGGTTTTGGCGCGGGCACGGCCGGAGATTGGAAATATAACCGCTGGTATCTGGGAGGCGACGCCGGCGGCACTGTCAATCATGCGTCAACGCCTGTCCGCCCGGTTGCGCGGGCGGCCGGTCCTGGTGACGTAAATGGCCGCGCGGCGGGAAAGGTTGCGCGGCTATCGCCTCGCCGGTGTGCTGCTCGGACTGACCACGATCAGCCCGCCACCGGTCTTTGCTGCGAGCCTATCGGATGCGGATTTTGCCACGCTCGCGGCCCGATGCGCGCCAGGGGTGCCGGTATGGGTTCTGCGCGGTGTTGCCCGCACGGAGAGCGATTTTCATCCATGGATGCTGCACGATAACAGCACTCATGCCAGTGCCAGCCCGGCGAGCCTGGCCAACGCCGAGGCTCAGGCGACCGCATGGATCGCCGCGGGGCATTCGGTCGATCTTGGCCTGATGCAGATCAACAGCGCCAACCTGCCCGCGCTGGGGATGACGGTCGGCGCGGCGCTTGATCCGTGCGCGTCATTGGCGGGCGGTGCGGCAGTGCTGCGGGCCGCTTACGGCACAGCCCCAGTTCGCACCGGGCAGCAGGCCGCCTTGCTCATGGCGTTGTCGATCTACAATACCGGCTCACCGCTCAAAGGGATCATGAACGGCTATGCAAGGCGGGTGATGCGCCATGCGGATGAGGCGGCGTCGGGCCTTCCCGTGCCGCCGCTACCGCCCGCTAACGAGCCCGTCATGCCGCCCGCTTGGGATGTTTCGGCCACCGGCAGTTACGCGCGGAACCATGGCGCGCCCTGGCTGGTGCCGCTGGGGCTGGATGTCGCCGAGCGAAGCAATGCCGCGGCCGCTGAGGTCGATTCCCAACTCCAAACGATGAGGTCGCCATGGTCGACATGATCGCCCCGATGCTTCTTGCACAGGCGCAGATGTTTCGCCTGACCAGATTATGGTCCGTGGCCGCCCGAGCGTGGCCCATGACGTTGCTGGCGGTCATGCTGGGGCTTCCGGCATTTGCCTACGCCCAGACCGTTTCTGGCGGGGCCAGCCCGCAGACGATGATCAATAATGTCTGCACCTTCATCCTGGGGCCGTTTGGTGAGACGATCGCCGTGCTCGGGATTATCGGCATCGGGTTTCTGTTCATGTTCGGCAGGGCGTCGCTGGGGGTTATTGCGGGCATTATCGGCGGCATCGTCATCATGTTTGGCGCTTCCTATCTCGGCCAGACCCTGACCGGGGGCGGCTGAGATGGAGCCCCTTGAGGCCGACACGCTGTATCTCGCGGCGACAAGGCCCGCGATGTTCATGGGCGTGCCGCTGAGTCTGGGGGCGATGTTGCTCATGCTGGCCGGGCTGATCGTCGTGATCTTCAAGAACCCGCTTTATTTGATGGTCATGGCGCCGCTCTGGCTGGCGGCTCGGGAGTTGGTGGCGCGGGATTATAACGCCGTCGGTGTTGTGCTGCTGTATTTGCGTACCGCTGGCCGGTCAGTTGATGGCAAGAGATGGGGTGGGGCCTCGGTGTCGCCGGCACCGGTCCGTGGCCGCGCTCGTTACCGGGGGATGCGTGATGTGGGGGGATAGCGCCCGCGCTGAGCGCGCCGCCACGCAATATTTGCCCTATGTCGGCCATATCGGGCCTCAAACCGTGCTGCTGGAAAGCGGGGCGCTGCTGGCGATGGGCCATGTTGAGGGCCAGGCGTTCGAGCTGGCAGACCATGCGCTGCGCAATGCAAGGCTGCGGCTGCTCAACACGACCTATCGCAATCTCGCCGATGACAATGTCACCATCCATACGCATCTCATCCGCCATGCCGATCTGGGGGCAACACCTACCCGCCGGTTCCGCTCCGGCTTTGCCCACGCACTGGATGAAACCTATCGGAACAAGGTGCTCGCGGGTCGGCTGTACCGAAATGATTATTTTATCAGCCTGCTGATTTCACCGCGCAGCCCGCTTGGCTCGGGCATGGCCAGAAAATGGGCGCGGCTCGGGCGTAAATCCCCGGAAGCAGCGGATGGGCTGGTGCGAGAGTTAGAGGACCAATGGCTTGTTTTGGCCAATGGGCTGGAAGGGTTCAGAGTCCGGCGCCTTGGTGTGTATGAGCGGGACGGGATCGCCTTCTCGGAAATCGCCGAGGCGTTGCGCCTTATTATCACCGGCAGGCCGCTGCCGGTGCCGGTTGTCTCCGGGCATCTGGGTGATTCGATTTACACTGATCGCGTCATTTGCGGGCGGCGGGGGATAGAAATCCGCGCGCCGGATAAGAGCTTGTTCGGGACGATTTTCTCCTTTCGGGAATATCCGGCGAAAACGAGGCCGGGCATGCTGAACACGCTGCTCTCCGTGCCGTTCCCTATCGTGCTGGCGCAATCCTTCGCCTTTGTCACCCGCGCCCAGGCGCAGGACCGGCTTTCTTTGAAATCCGCTCAGATGCTTGGCGCGCAGGACAAGGCGGTTAGCCAGATCGCCGGGCTGGAGGAAGCGGCGGATGCCCTGGCGTCCAATGAATTCGTCATGGGCGCGCATCACCTCTCGCTGGCGGTCTATGGGGATTCGCTGGCGGCAGTGGAGGAGCACGCTGGCCGGGCCAGGGGGCGGTTGGCCGACGCGGGGGCCGTTGTGGTTGAGGAGCGGCTGGGGCTGGAGGCGGCCTTCTGGTCGCAACTCCCGGGTAATCTGGAATGGCGCACGCGGCCCGGGGCTATCAATTCCCGGAATTTTGCTGGGCTGTCGAGCTTTGATAATTTCCCAGCAGGAGAAGAGCGCGGACATTGGGGTGCTGCTATCGCGCGCTTCCGCACGGATGGTGGCACAGCCTATGACTACGTGCCGCATGTTGCCGATGTTGCGATGACGATCATCTTCGGTCCCATAGGCTCGGGCAAGACCGCGCTGCTGATGTTTCTGCTGGCGATGTTCGAGCAATCGATGGTGGAGGAGAATACCCCATCCGGCCGTGCCGGTTCGGTGGTGTTTTTCGATAAGGACCGGGGTGGGGAATTGCTGGTGCGCGCCACGGGCGGCACTTACCTCGAATTGCGCCGTGGTGAGGCGTCAGGGTTGGCACCGTTGTGTGGGCTGAAGGACACCGAGGCGGATCGGGATTTTCTGCGGGGCTGGCTGATCGCTCTGGTGCAAAGCGACGGCAAGGGCGGGCTGAATCCGGAGGATGAGAAGCGCCTGGAGCGTGCCATCACCCGGCAGATGAGCATGCCCGAAGAGTTGCGTTCGCTGGCTGGATTGCGGGAATTCCTCGGCCATGCCGATCCGATGGGGCTGGGTCCTCGCCTCGAGAAATGGTGCCGGGGCAATGCGCTGGGCTGGGCATTCGATGGGGAGCGCGACGAGGTGCGGCTCGATGGCGCGATCACCGGCGTCGATATGACCCAGCTGCTCGAACATGACGAGGTTTGCGCGCCGGCCGGGGCTTATCTGCTCTATCGTGTGACACAAATCCTCGATGGGCGACGCGTCGTGCTGAGTATCGATGAATTCCGCTTCTACCTTAAAAACCCGCAATTTGTCACCGTGGTCGATAATCTGTTGCTCACCGTGCGCAAGAGCAATGGCGCGGTGTTTCTGGCGTTGCAGATGCCCGAGCATATTCTGGAGAGCCCGCTGGGGCCGTCGATCGTGGCGCAATGTCAGACCAAGATCATGTTCCCATCGCCGACGGCGGACCGCGCGGTTTATATTGACGGCCTCAAATGCACTGAAGGGGAATATAGCGCGGTGCGCGAAGAGATGGCGGTCGGCAAGCGCCGCTTCCTGCTCAAGCGCGAGCAGGCCAGTGTTATTTGCGAATTCGATCTTGGCCAGATGCGCGATGATGTCGCTATACTTTCCGGCCGGGCGAATACCGTGCGCTTTGCCGAACGACTGCGCCGCCAGCTGGGCGATGAGCCAGACAAATGGCTGCCGGAATTTTTGAGATCCTACCATGACGCCAAGGACTGAGAGGAGGACATCATGAAACCAGCCCTGTTTACAATTGTTGTTCTGTGCGCCGGGGGGGCTTTAACACTGTGCGTGGTGTCAGATGCAGCCGCGCAAATGGCGGTGATCGACAGTGCTAATCTGGGGCAGAATATCCAAACCGCGGCGCAGTCGGTCATCGCGGTCGAGCAGCTCAAGGCGCAATTGTCCCAGCTTGAGCAGACCTATCAGATGTTCACCAACCCCACCAATGTCTTGGGCATGGCGGCTGGAATGGAGAACCAGTCCATCGAAAACCCGATGCCCATGGCGAACGCGATGGCGGGGCTGGTCGGAGGAGCCGCCGCGCCGTCCGGTGCGGCGGCAAGTTATTATAACCAGAACCATGTTTATGCACCAACGGATGGTTCGGCCGCGAGTGCGCAGTTGAATGCCAATGGCAATGCCATTGCGAATATCGAAGGCATCGCATCTACGAATCTCGCCGCGATTCAACAGCGTATGCAGGATTTGCCGAATTTGGAATCGGATTTGAACGCTGCCACCTCGATCACCCAGGTCGATGCGATCAATGGCCGCATCGCGGCGGAATCGCAATTCGTGCAGGCGCAGCAAGCACAGGCGCAGAATCTTCAGGTGCTGGCAAGCGAGCAGGCATTGTCGCAGCAACAGCAGCAGAAGGAGCAGTTCGTCGAGGATATGACCAATGCCTCTTCGGACTACAGCCAGGCAGCTGCCGCCGATAATACAGGACAATAGCCATGTTAAAATCCCAGATTATAATGGGTTCATTGATCATCATAGGTGGCTGCGGCGCACTTTATCTCGTTGTCGATAACAGCCATTCTGGTCGTTCAACTGGTTCTTCAAGCACTGAAATAAGCCCGGTGAACTTGCCGCCTGAAGTGCACTCGGCGGCGTGGTATGTTCGCCATCCAGATGTTCTGAAGCAGGATGAGCGGCGCTGTGCCGGAAATACCGAAATGATGACGCCGGCCGCATGTCAGAACGTGGCCTCGGCGGATGCGCAGCTGGCGGGCGCGGATTATGCGAAGGCTGCAGCGGCATTCAATGCATCAGCAGGACAATCGAACTCCAACCAGAAACCTCCATGAGGTGAGTGATGGCAAGCGCAAGCAATCTTGATCCGTTCTATGTGTTTGATCAAACGATCCAACAGCCATTTACGAATGGAATGACGGCCACTGTGAATGCCGCGATGTCGGCGATACAGGGGCCGCTCACTGCAATTATAGTGTTGTGGATTTTATTGACGGGTATACTCGTGATGCGGGGAGATGTCGGAGTCCGGACCGGCATTTCGAGGATCATATCGGTCAGTCTGGTGGTTGGTATCTTGATGTCCGCAACACTCTATAATGAGTATATCGTATCATTCTTTTCAAGCGGTATTCCAAACTGGCTTTCATCGGCGTTTTTGGGTGTCACAGGCGCACAGCCCACGGCCCATCAATTTGATGCGATCTGGAATGAAGCCAATGAGCTATTTGTGACCGCAGAAAGGAACTTGAACTTCTACAATGTTCTGTATTCTGTAGAGCTTGGTCTTTTGCAGGATCTGATCGTTTTTCCAATCGGCATCACCTTCCTCATTTATGAGGCAACCAGGATCATGATCGATGTTATTGTCTCGATCGGTCCTTTTGTCTTGGCCGGTTATCTATTTTCCGCGACCAGGGGGATAGCTGATCGGTTTATTGGTAAGCTGATCGGTCTGACAATTCTCACGCTGCTTATCGATATCGTGTTGAGCATCATCATCAACGGTGACGCGGCATATTTCAATGTGAGCATGACAAATCTAAGTTTCGCGAATACGGCGGAAACGGTCACCATCTGCATCCAGTTCTTGGTTTTTCTGACGCTGGGCAGTTTAATCTGTGCCTTTTTACCGGCTGTGGCGAGTTATCTCGGTGGTGGTGTTGCCGTCAGCCCGTTGAGTATGGCGTCGTCAGCGATGCAGGCGGGGCGTGTGGTGCAAATGGTTCGCGGTAGCGGACGGCCAGTTCCGGGGAGAGCGTAGATGTACAATTTTATGATTATCTCAGCAAATAATCTGATTCACCTTCCACTCTTGCTCATTCTGGTTTGGGTTGTCTATCGGAAATTTTTCTCGAAAAAGCCGCTTCCCGCGATATTGACGGTTCCTGGGCGGTTATTTCGATTTCTACTGATCATCATCACCGTCGGGCTTCTCGCCGGATGCTCTAATCCCGATCCTCTTGTCGTGGCGTCCGGTCCGGTCTTTGCGCTGAATGCGGGGCACTGGCAGCCAACGCCGCAGGATTTGGCAGCCCCTCCCAAAGTTGCGGACCGGTAGGGCGTGATGGATCAGAACTCCGGCACATTCCCGCTCGCGCCCGCTACGCTTGATAAGCATTACAAGGAGGTTTTGTCGTTTCAGGAAGCGCGAGCGCGCTCGGCCCGGCTGCTCTCCAAAGGCGCGCTGGTGGCGTTCGCTGTTTCCATGCTCGCCAATCTGGGGCTGGCATGGGCGGTGGCCTCGATGTTGCCATTGAACAAATTGGTGCCGGTGTATTTTCTCATTCGCCCGGATGGCACGATCGATAATTCAGTCGCGCTTTCAACCTTGCCGGCCTCCACGCATCAAGCGGTGATCCGCGCGGCCCTCTGGCAATATGTGCAGATGCGCGAAGGTTATTCCTATGATACCGCTCGCTACCGCTATGACATCGTCTCCGGCATGTCGGATGCCGCGACAAGAGCCGCCTATCAGGCGTGGTTCAATTATCCCAACCCGCAATCCCCGCAGGTGACCATCGGCAAGAATGGCGTCGTGACCGTGGAGCCGATTTCGGTGGCGCTGATCGGCCCCGGCGTGGCGCAAGTGCGTTACCAGCGGATCTTTGAGGCGGGCATGAATACCGCTGTTACGACCACCTGGACCGCAACGGAGCAATTCGAGCAGGTCGGTACCATGCCTGATGCCGAACGGCTGGACGATCCTGGAGGTATCATCATTACCAGCTATCAGGACGAGGAGGATACAGCGCCATGAGACGAGCTTTTGCGCTGGTGCTCGTGGTTGGTGTGGGAAGTATAGTGATGGCGCGCGGCGCCGATGCTGATCAGACGCCGGATGCGGGCCATTATGACAGCCGAATGCGCTATGTCGCTTACAACCCGAGCCAGGTTGTGCATTTATCGACGATCATAGGCGCGACGATGGTGGTGAGCTTCGCGCCGGATGAGACGGTAACCTCGGTGGCGGAGACGGACAGCCTGCACTTGGCCGCCGTGCCAAAGGGCAATTACCTGTTCCTCAAGCCCAGCGCCGCGCTCAAATTGCAGCCGATCATCGTGCTCACCCAGCGCCAGGATGGTGCGCTCAGACGCTATGTCTTCGAGATCGAGACCGTAGACGCCCCGAGCACGGCGGATGGGGCGGCGGGTATATTCTATTCGGTGCAATTCACCTATCCGGCGGATGCGGCCAAAGCGGCGGCGGCGCGTGCAGCTGCCGATGCCAAAAAGGTGGCGGCGCTCAACCGGCTGGCTTTGGCGCGGGCGACGCAAACCGCCGCACAGTCAGCACTTCAGAATGAGCAGACCAACCCTTATGCCGGGCCGCGCAATTACAAATATGTTGCCAAAGGAGACCGCTCGCTGGCGCCCTTAGCAGTGTGGGATAATGGCTACTCCACGCTGCTGCAATTTGCAGGCAACGCCCGCATCCCATCGATCTTCGTGATTGACCCGGATGGGAAGGAGGCCACGGCCAGCTACGCAGTCAGCGGCTATATCGTGCAGCTCGACCAAACCGCACGGGAATGGCGCCTGCGCGATGGCGGCACGGTCCTGGATATTTACAATCTCGGCTACCAGTCGGTGGGTGGTAATCCTGAGACCGGGACGACCAGCCCGGATGTGTCGCGCGTTGTCGTGCCGCCGGGTAGCAGCTTGCCGGGAGCTAAGCCATGAGCGGGCAAGCGCCCAACGGGCCGGAGGTAGGGAGCCGGAGCGATCAGGCGGCAGCCTCGCCGGTGGAGGATGGCCGTTCGCCCGTTGCAGGCACGCCGCGCCGTGAGCTGACCACCGGCACCAAACTCGGCATTCTGGCGCTGGTGGCGGTTTTGGGGCTGGGCTTCATCTGGTTCAATGCGCTGTTCAGCCATACGCGGGCGGACCAGCAAAAAATAATTCCAGCGGCATATACGAATGGCGGCGAAATTTTTAACGGTCCGCCGGTCTCGGCCATGAAGCCCGCCGCGCAAAATTTGCCAGCGCCCGCCAATACACAAACGGGATTGTTGGACGCACCCGCGCAAGCCTCGCCCGCCGCGGCGCCGATCCTGGCCTTCTCCGGATCATCGGTGCCGGTTCCCAACCAGCCGCCTGCCTCGAGCGTCAGTCAGCCGGGCGCCACGGCAGCGGCGGTGATGCCGGATAATTCCCCCTTGGCGGCGCGGTTGAAGCCCACGGTGCTCGATGGCGAACGGGCCTCGGTGCTGCAAAATCCCGACATGGTGATCACCGAAGGCACGATGATCCCCTGCACCCTTCAAACGGCCATCGACAGCCAGTTGCCCGGGCTGGTGACGTGTGTGGTGCCGATCGATGTTCGCGGGTCGACCGGGAATGTCGTTCTGCTCGATCGCGGCACAAAAATTGTCGGCCAAATGGAGAACGGTCTCTTGCAAGGCCAGAACCGGGTGTTCGTTGATTGGACCCGTGCAGAGACGCCGGATCATGTCATTGTTACACTGGATTCGCCGGGTTCCGACGAGCTCGGGCGAGCGGGCTTACCGGGCGCGGTCAACAACCATTTTTGGGACCGGTTCGGCGGGGCGTTAATGCTGACCCTGGTGCAAGGCGGGCTGCAGGCAGGAACCCTGGCGGCGGCGGGGAATGGCAACGGTAATTCGACGTCGCAGCAGGCGGCACTCGGCTTTGTGTATGCCGCGCAGAGCAATGGGCAGTCGGTTGCCAACACCGCCCTGGCAAACTCCATCAACATTCCGCCGACGCTGACCAAGAACCAGGGCGATACAGTGTCGCTGATCGTGGCGCATGATCTGGATTTTTCCAGCGTGTACCGGTTGCGGCTGGATGATACGGGCGCGGAGACGGGCAATGGCGGGTGAGGCGGCGCGCTTACTGACATTTTTACTCCGGCCGCTGGCGTCCTGGCTGGATGATCCCGCCACGGAAGAGATTTGCATCAATCGGCCGGGCGAGTTGTTTGTCCGCCAGCGCGGTCAGTTCCGTGCGGAAGCCGTGCCGCTCGATTATGCCGGCCTCGAGGATATCGCCACCCTGGCCGGCGCGCTGCGTAAGCAGGATGTCGGACCGCGTAGCCCGCTATGTGCTACCGAATTGCCAGGCGGGGAGCGGCTGCAAATCTGCATGCCGCCCGCCGTTCCGGCTGGTACGCTCAGCATCACCATCCGCAAGCCGGGAGGCTCGGTGGCACCGCTCGACTCGCTGGTAAGCCGTTACCAGGTGGCGGGCTGGAATAACTGGGCCAGCCGCAAAGAGGCAGCGCAGCGGGACTTTGCCGCCTTGCTCGCCCTGTATGATGCAGGGGACATCAAAACCTTTTTGGAGCGCGCGGTGCAGGCGCGGCTCACCATTCTGCTCTGCGGTGCTACCGGCTCGGGCAAAACAACGATGAGTAAAACACTCATCAGCGCTATCCCGGCGCAGGAGCGGCTGATCACCATCGAGGACACGCTGGAGCTCGTCATCCCCCAGCCCAATCATGTCCGCCTGCTCTATGCCAAGGATAATATCGGCTTGGCACGGGTGACACCGGAGATGTTATTGCAAGCCAGCCTGCGCATGAAGCCAGATCGGATCTTGTTGCAGGAGCTGCGTGATGACGCGGCCTGGACCTACATCAATGAAATCGTTTCTGGTCATCCCGGCTCGATTACCACCATCCATGGGCGTAATCCCGAGCAGGCGTTCAGGCGGTTGTTTGCGCTGGTGAAGGGTAGCCCGCAGGGCGGGAGGTGGGATGACAAGACGCTGATGGAGTTTTTATCCGCCGCCGTTGATCTGATCATTCCATTCCATAATGAGGGCGCGGTCTATGAGATCGGCGAGGTGTGGTTTGCGGCCGATGCTGCGCGCCGGGGTGAGAGTGCTGCGCATTTGTTGCGGGCGGCATGAATCATGAGCATCGCCATTTCAGAGCAAACCGGCCAGCTCATCGTCAAAATCGGCTTTGGTGTCATCCTGGCGCTGATCGCCTGGACTGTGGTTGCGTCCTTCGTGTTTTTGTTCGGGACCGGGCTGCTGCATGAGTTCCCACAACCGTTCTGGCAATGGTGGCTGTATGCGTTGAATTTTGACGGAAACACCCGTGTGGCGCTCTGGCTCAAAATCAGTGCCGGGGTGGGTGCCATGCCACCAGTGCTGATGATTACAGCACTCATCTATCGCGGCCAGCAAGTGGTGGGGCCAAAACTTCGGCGGCCACTCTTTGGCGGTATCGTCAAATCGCCGCTGGCGGTAACGGATAATCATGGGCGTGCGGCCTGGATGAGCATGGCGGCGGCGCGCGAACGCTTTCCTGGCCCAAATCCTGCCTTTGGCGGCATTGTCGTCGGTGAGGCTTATCGCGTTGACCAGGAGAAGGTGGCGGTTCGGCGCTTCGATCCGGACGATGCCAAAACCTGGGGACAGGGTGGCCAGGCAGCGCTACTAATCGATCCGTGCCGTGAGGGGCCGACCCATTCGCTGATGATCATCGGCAGCGGTGGCTACAAGACCACCACGGCCGTCTCCACCTTGCTGCATTGGACCGGCTCGGCGGTCATTCTCGACCCCGCCGGAGAAGTCGCTCCGATGCTGCGAGGCGCGCGCAAGGTAATGGGGCACGCGGTCTATGAGCTCGATCCAAGAACAGATACCGGCTTCAATGTGTTGGACTGGATTGACATTGCTTCGCCGCTAGCTGCCACCAACATTGATTCCGTTGTTGCTTGGGTCTGTGGGGACCAAAAGGCAGCGAACAAAAAAGATGATTTTTTCGACAGCATGGCGCGTAATGTGGTGCGCTGTTTTTTGGCCCATATCCTATTCGACCAGACGGCACCGCAAAAACTCAAAACCTTGCGCGCGGTACGCCGGGCGATTGCTATGCCAGTTAATGAGGTTCGCGCTGTGTTGCGGGGTATCTTTGAAACCAGCCCCAGTGCCTATGCGCGCCAACTCGCTGGGCCGGTTTGCGGGCTGGTCGATGAGACGTTCAGTGGGGTGGTCGGTAGTGCCGCCGAGCTGACAACCTGGCTCGCCAATCCGGCTTTTGCCAATCTCGTTTGTGGGAATAGTTTTAAGACCTCGACATTGCTGGATGGCAAAGTAACGATCTTTCTGAAAATGCCGTTGAAGGCGTTGGAGACCGAACCCGGGATATCGCGCACCATCATCGGCGCGCTGTTGAATGCCGTGTACGAGGCGGATGGCGCGATGCAGGGCCGGGTGTTGTTCCTGCTCGATGAGGCGGCGCGGCTTGGCTATATGAAAATCCTGGAAACCGCGCGGGATGCCGGGCGCAAATACGGCATCACCATGCAATTGCTCTATCAGTCGAGCGGACAGATCGTCGAGCAATGGGGCGAACAGGGCAAACGCTCCTGGTATGATGGCGTCTCCTATCGCTGCTACGCAGCGGTGCAGGATCTCGATACCGCCACTGAGCTGGAAAATTCCTTTGGTACCTATGGGGTGATGGCGAGTTCCGAGGGGATGAATACGGGCAAATCCGGCAAAGCCATGCAGTCGTCCTCGCTCTCGCGCGGTTCGAATATTTCTTATCATGAGATTGGGCGGCCGCTGATCCGTAAGGCGGAGTTGATGCGTGACGTGCGCGACGATGAGATGTTCGTCCTGGCACGCGGCATGGCCCCGTTGCGCTGCGGGCGGGCGATTTATTTTAGGCGGCCGGAGATGCGGGCGCGGGTTGCCGAGAACCGCTTCCACAAGCCGGGGTATCAAGCCGGTCCCAAGTAATAGCTGCACCAGCAAGGAGTATGAACCGATGTCAGAAATAGATGCCGATCTTGACCGCGCTGCCGCCGCGTACTGGCTTTCGGTGGCCAGTAAATCGACACCGGAGAAGAATGCCGCCCTGGCGCGGGCGGCGAGCCTGTTGCGCGATGCGCGGGCGGAGCAGCGTATCCCGGACAGTGCGCGCCAGCCAACGCTCAATGATCTGGAAGCACCGCCCTTGGACGTGCCGCACCGGCGGCGGCTGACTCCGTGAGACACGGCGGAGGGTGAGAGTGCCGCCCCCAACATCGCCTTTGTCCCTGGAGGCGATTGCCTCACGGCTGGCCGCACTCGATGCCGGGCAGGCGGCGATGAATGGCGCGCTGGGGTTGATGCTCGATACGCTGCATGTCCAGACCACTTTGCTGCGCAAGCTCGGTGAATTTGCCACCGCGGATTCGGCGCCATCGCCGCTGCTCAAAACCCTGCAGGGCCTGACCGCCGCGATCATGGAACTGGATGCCTCGGTCGGCGATGTGGAACGCAAATTCGACGGACTGGCGCAACTTCTGCGCTCGGCTTTTGGCGAGCCGCCCGATCAAAACGGGCCGGAGTGGCCACAGAGTCCAGGCATGGATGGTGAGGGCGGCTGAATGCTGACCTATCGTACCGGGGCGGCGGGAGCGCCGGCAGCGGCGCGTTTCATGAGCGAGCATCTGTTGCAGCAGACCTTATCACCCGAGATGGCAGCGATGGCCGAATATTACGAGCAGGGCGTGACACCGCCAACACTCGCCGATGCCGCCGCCTCGCGCTATGGCCGGTTCATGGCGGGTGGCGCTCCGCTGACGGCGGAAATGCTGGATGGGCTGGTGCGAGCGGAAGCCGAGCGCCTCGCTGAGAGCGGTGCCGGGCTGGCCAGTGGCTCGGATGACGAGCGGGATGAGCTGATCTTGCGCGCCTTGGCGGCCTTCGCGGCGGCGGGGTTGGTGGGCCGTGAAGAGGCACTGGCCTGTCTGGCTCGGATGTCTGCGGCGGAACCAACGAGCGCCAGGGCCGGTGAGGGGGCGACTAACAAAGAGAGGCGCTTGGACGCGGCGATGGCCGATGCCGCCGTCGCGCCAGATCGTAGCAGCGCGACGGCAGCGCCCCGGCGGGACATGAATCCAATGCTGGCCCGGCGGCTGGGGATTGAGCCACAGCGTGGGTTGAAGCCGGATGAAGTGGCGTCCGTCTTGAACGGGCAGCGCGCGGATGGTGGTACGATCGAGGGACGGGTGCAGCGCGCCTCAAGCCTGCCGCTCGCGCAAATTTTTGGTTTGGATGCAGCACGAGTGCCAACGCCCGAACAATTGGCGCGGATGCTGGCGGGGCGGAGGGTGAATGGGGAGGCGTTGCCCGCCGAGGAAGCTGAGCGGGCGGTGCGACGTTTGCTCTCGGGCCTGGGCGTCAAAGACAAAACGCTGACCACCGAACAGCGCGCGCATATTCTCAAAGGACGTGATGCCGATGGTCGGGAGGTGAGTGCCCGCCAATACCGGACCATCTTTGAAGCCGCGAAGATGCGGATTGGCTATATCGATCTGACCTTCTCCGCGCCCAAATCCCTCTCCATCGCCTGGGCCTTTGCCCCGACCAAAGCCGAACAGGCGATGCTGCACCAGGCGCACCGGGACGCCATCGATAATGTCATGACCACCGTTGAGCGGGAGATTGGCCGCGCTTCAATCGGGGATGCGGCTAAACGGGGTTATGAGGCCGGTTCCATTGGCTGGGTTTCGTTCGATCATTACGCGGCCCGGCCGACGGTTGAGATCGTGCGGGAAGACGAGCACGGCCAGCCGGTGACGGAGTTGCACACGCTCACCGGCACGCAGGGCCGCGCACCCGGCGACATGCAGATGCACACCCATGTTGCGGTGTTCAACATCGTGGAAACACCGAGCGGGCGGGTGGGCAGCATCAATCTGGCACTGCTCGAGGGGCGCATTCATGAGTGGGGCGCGCTGTATCAGGCCTATCTCGCCAATCATCTGCGCGCCCATGGTGTAGTGGTGGAACTCGATGCCCGCACGGAGATGGCGAAACTCTCCACCGTGCCGGAAACCGTTGTCGCGCAATTTAGCAAACGGACCATGGGCGGGACCGAAGCGGCGCGGGCCTATGCCAAATCGCAGGGACTGGACTGGGAGACCCTTACCCCAGCTCGGAAAATCGCATTGCTGAAAGCCGGGGTACAGAACCCGCGCGAGGCCAAGAGCGATGATGTCAGCGACCTTGCCGCCTGGCGCGCGACGGCGACGCGGCTGGGCTATGAGCACCGCAGCGTGCTGCGTCCGGATGATATCGTACCTCTTCCCAGCCGTGGGCAGCGGCTGGAGGCCGCCTTCCAGGCCGCACTGCCGTTGCTGGGCAGGCAATTCGATCTACGGGCGGTAATTGATGGTGCGGATGCACGGATCGCCGCCGCCAAGGGGCTGATCGCCGCGGGGATTGGGGAGGCCGTTGACGTGGACGCCATCACGCAGGCCTTTCGTGAACGCGGTGTTCAGCGCCGGGGTGAGGACGCCGCGTTGATCTGGGGGCGTGTGCCGGGGCGCCAGGGCCGGGACCGGGTGGCGGTAACCACGACGCTCGAGCTTCGTGAGGAACAGAGGCTCATCGAGACGGCACGGGCTGGGGCGCGGGACCACAGTGCCGCGCTCTCGCGCAAAGCCATCGCGGCAGCGGTGGCCTCATTCCCGGAGATCGATTTTACCAGCGCGCATGGCCGGGCGCAGCGGCGGATTATCGACCAGCTTGGCGCTGGCGGGCGGGTAGGGCTCGCCATCGGCGTGGCGGGCTCCGGCAAGAGCACCTTGCTGAAGCCACTCGTTCGGGTTTGGCAGGCGGATGGCAGGGCCGTCCATGGTATCGCTTTGGCATGGCGACAGTCGGATGATCTGGCGGAAGCCGGGATACCGACAGCAAACACCCGCGCTGTGACGGCATTCCTGCGGGATTTGAAGCGAGGGAAACTGGTCCTCGGCCGCAAATCCGTCGTGGTTGTCGATGAAGTGGGGTTGCTTGGTACGCGCCAACTGAACACGATCATGGCGGCACAAGCAGAGAAAAAGTTCCACTTGGTCATGATTGGTGACCCCAAGCAGATGCAGGCGGTGGAGGCTGGCCCGGTGATCGAGCTGCTGCGCCGGGCGCTAGGCGCCGGCAAGGTGCCGGAATTGGGCTCTTCTGTCAGGCAGAAAGCGGAGGAAGAGCGCGAGACCGTGCTGATGTTCCGCAATGGCCGAACAGAAGAGGCCGTACGCCGGAAGGATGCAAACGGCACGTTGCAGGTTGTGCCGGGCGGGTATGAAGAGGCGGTGGCGCAAACAGCTTCCCTATGGCGGCAGCGCCTTGAGGCAAATCGGGATCGGCCAGATTTTACAATCTCAATCAGCGCGCCGAGTAACGCGGAAGCGCATGACATCAGCCTGGCCATCCGCCAGCAGCGCCGGACCATGAGAGACATTGGGCCGGATCAGATCACGGTCAAAGCCACCGATGGGGTTGGAGAGCGGGAGTACGAACTGGCGCTTGCCGTAGGAGACCGGGTGCGGTTGTTCCGGCGGATAAACGCCAAATTCACGGAGACCGGTACGGTCGGGAATATCGGTCGCAACGGGTCAGTGCTGGAAATTATAGCCGTCGACGCCGCCGGCCTGACCTTGCGGAATGCCGCGGGCAGGGAAGGGGTGGTCGCCTGGGATACATTGCACGATGAGGCCAGCGGCAGGGTCCAGTTGGCCTATGGTGATGCGCTGACCACCAATATCGCACAGGGTACCACCGTGACGGAGCATATTCATGCGATGCCAGTCGGCACGAAACTGGTCTCGGCGTTTGGGGCCTATACGTCTGGCAGCCGGCATCGGGAGCAGAGCTTTATCGTGACATCGGAGGGGGCGGAGCGGGCTGAGGTGATTGCGCGGAGGCCGTTGGGCGACCGGCGCGAGATTGGGCGCGGTGATCTGTTGCACAATATCATCCGCAATTTTGCGCAAACGCCGGAGAAGGAAGCGGCGCTGGCATTGATCGATCGTGCCGTTGGCCTGCGGCGTGGCGCGGTTCAGGCCATGCAGAGGGTTCACCGGGCAGCGGAATCGCGCGAAGATGTCCGGGATCAGCCGTCGATGCTGGCTGAGGGGGTGATAAGCCGCCGGGTTGCACAGGCGTTCGCCGAGATTCTGCCCGGCTTGGCGGCGCAATTGGGCCGTCATGGCGGGGCATTGGCGCGTTTTGCTCGTATCAGTGCGGAGGTGGCGGAACTTCTGGCCAGGGTGGCCCGTCGCCCGTTAGTCAGTCGCCAGAGCGAGGCGGAATTCTGGCAGCGGGTTGGTCGGCGAGGTCAAGATTTGCGGGATCACTTGGAGCAGCGGAAGCAAACGAGGCGGCATAGCCGATGAGGGTAGCGATCGCATTTGTATTGCATAATGCGCTACAGAGAGATATATGCATCCCATGACAAAAGCCACAGCCATGACCGTCTCAGCTAAGCGCAAGGACCATCCGCTCTCAATGCGGCTGCCGGAAGGTGACATCGCCATTATCGACCGCGCCGCCGATTTGCGCGGACGCTCGCGGACGGATTTTGTGCGTGAGGCTGCGGTGCGGGCCGCTGAGGAAGTGCTTATGGAAAGCACGCTGGTTCGTATGAGTGCAGAGGGGTTTGAAGCCTTTATTCAAGCCGTCTCCGCGCCTGCCGCTCCCGTGCCGGAGATGGTGGCATCCCTTCGCCGCAGGGCGCCATGGGAGAAGGCAACGGCAAAGCGCTGATGGCGGAGCCGCCGCTCTCTGCGCCGGAGCTCCTGAATTCCGGTCACGATGTATCCCAGTTCTCCTGCGGCAAGCACTCGCTAGACCATTGGCTGACGACAAGGGCGCTGGTCAATCAGCAAAAGGGGTTCACGGTGGTCATGGTCGTCCATGTGGCGGGCCGGGTGGTTGGCTATTACGGCTTGGCGCCTACCGCCATTGTGCCAGCCACTTTGCCGCGCGCGATCCGCACTGGCCAGCCACCGAACCCGGTGCCGTGTATTTTGCTCGGGCAGCTTGCGACGGACTGCGCCTGGGGCGGGCGAGGGATTGGCATGGGATTGTTCAATCATGCACTGGCCCGCAGCGTGAACGGCGCCGCGCTGATCGGCGGGCGGGCGCTTATCGTCAATGCCATTGATGACGAGGCGGCCGGGTTTTGGCGCCGCCGTGGCTTTTTACCGTCGAAGGATGACGCGCTGGTGCTGTTCCGGTCGATTGCCGATATCGCCGCTTCCTTAGCATTCGCGGCTCAGAACCCCTTAGTGTATTAGCGAGATTGATTGAAACAAATAAAATCAATGTTTTGTAAGGAGTTTTGGCCCGGTGCGGGCATAAATTTTTGGCCGCACTCGGTCGTCTCTTGGTTTTGAATTTCCGCGACGGGTGGAAAGTAGAACTTCTGCTGTCACGTGGGTAACTGATCCGTGAGGTGACGGATGCGCCGCTACTTGAGGCTAACCGGTTCATGGCTTATCATAGCCATCGATGGACCTTTACAAGGGATTTGGACGCGGGATTTTGGCGCTGATCATTGTGATCACGTTGTCCGTGCCGTCGTTCGCCCGCGCCATGCCGATGCAATCCAGTCAAGCTCAAGCGAATATGAGCGTGATGGTTGGTTGTCATGGGCAACCTTGTAGTGACCACGAATCTAAAAGCCCTGCCCCAAGTAAAGCTGCTACCTGCATGACGGCTCTCTGCACGGCTCCTCTACTTATGGCACCAAACTCGATGGCGGCTTTTAGTCACGTGTCCTACCCGATAACTCATCGGGTTATTGCAACGATATTCCCGTTGGGCATGTCGCAAAACCCAGACCCATACCCTCCCAGACAGAACTAACTGATTTAACCGCCTCCGGCCTTTCGGAAGGCGGCTCTAGCAGCTTGGTTGGCGCTTAGCGCCAATTTGTTCACGATTTTTCCGATCTATTCGGAAATCGTGTTTCATCTGTCGAGGATTGTTTCATGTCGAATTTTTGGCCGGAGGCGTTGAGTCGCCGGCGTTTATTAATGGCGGGTAGTGCCGCTTTAACGATGCCCCTATTTGCTGCGCAGCGTGCCGTCGCCGATGGCGGCAAGGGGATAGTAACTCTCAAACCCGCGCCTGGTTTGGCGCCGATAATGGGGTCTGGGCAGGCAGAGACATCGGTGCTCGTCTACAACGGCATGGTCAGTGGGCCGGTGTTGCGACTGGCGCAAGGAAAGCCTTTTCAGGCCAATGTTATAAACGGGCTGGATGAAGGCACGACGGTTCATTGGCATGGTATCAGGCTGCCCAACGCCATGGACGGCGTGCCTGGCCTGACGCAAGCCAGCATCAAGCCCGGCGGCAGTTTTCACTATGCCTTCACGCCGCCGGATGCCGGCACGTACTGGTATCACCCGCATGACCATACAGCCCGGCAAATGGGCCGCGGCATGGCTGGTGCGTTGATTGTTGAAGAACCGGAGCCGCCAGGTTTTGACCGCGATATGCTGTGGGTTCTGCAGGATTGGGAGTTGCTTTCCGACAATCAGATTGTCGATGGCTTTGATAATGAGATGGAAGGCATGATGGCGGGTCGCATCGGCACGACCGTGACGATCAACGGTACGATCCCGACGCCGGTATCCATCCGGGCTGGTGAGAGGATCCGGCTGCGGCTAATAAATGCTTGTCTTGCCCGGTTTATGGCGCTGCGCTTTGCCGGGCATCGTGTTGTCGTAATGGCACTGGATGGCCAACCGGTTGTGCAGCCATTTGAGCCGGATGGTGGGATCACCGTAATAGCGCCGGCCCAACGTGTGGATCTGCTGCTTGAAGCGACGGGCGAGCCTGGTAGCAAATACCCAATTACGGATGAGTTCTATGGGAATGACGAGAGCTATAAGTTAGTTGATCTGGCTTATTCGGAATCTTCAAAATTAACCATCTCCACAAAGCCGATCATTCTGCGGCTCAATCCGGTTCCCAAACCCGATCTCACAAACCCCGTTCGCCATCAGCTTACCATCGTTGGTGGTGGAATGAGCGGGATGGGTATGGGGGGTATGATGGGTGGGATGATGGCCGATGGCAATTCCGCCACGCCGCAAATATGGGCTATCAAAGGCCCAGACGGTTTGAACCAGGGCATGGCGCCGATTTTGACGCTGCCGCTGGGCCGCACTGCTGTCATTACCCTAATCAACCAGACGAAATGGTGGCACCCGATGCATTTGCATGGGTACAGTTTCCATGTGCTCTCGCGCAATGGCGACGCTGAGCAATACCCGCACATCCGCGACACAGTGATCCTACGCCCGAAAGATACGGTCGAGATAGCTTTTGTCGCCGACAATCCCGGCGATTGGATGTTTCATTGCCACGTCGTCGAGCACCAAGATTTTGGCCTGATGACGGTAATTCGTGTCGCCTGAAATTTATGTAAAACAAGGAGTCAAAAACAATGAATAACATGCTAAAGTATGCAGTATTTGTGCTCTCGGCGGTGACGCCGTTATCCGCAATCGCGGCACCGATCCAGGCGACATTATATAAAAACCCTGACTGTGATTGTTGTGAGAACTATGCCCAGTATCTCGATAAAAACGGCTTTGATGTTAAGGTTATACCTTCACCAAACCTCGATGCCCTGACACAGGAAGCTGGGGTGCCGACAGCGTTGGATGGGTGCCATCTTACGAAGATCGGTGGTTATGTCATCGAAGGTCATGTCCCAGCGTCGATTGTAAAGAAACTTTTGACGGAGCGTCCTCCGATTAAAGGCATTGCCATTGCGGGCATGCCGGCGGGTGTACCGGGAATGCCAAGCATGGCGGGAATGAGCTCCGGCCCAATCAATGTTTATGAGGTTGGAACATCGACCCCCGTTATTTATGCGACGGTTCAACCGGGCGAATTCTAAGAAACTACACGCAACCAATAAAGGAATAGGTTAATGATCAAAATCGTACAAGCTATCGCAATATCAACCGTTTTAGTTGGAGTTGCAGCCGGTATTTCGACGGCGCAAGCAGCAACGCCGACTGCACCAACAAATGATATGACCCAAGGAAATGGTGGCGGCATGATGGGTGGCGGCATGATGGGTGGCGGCATGATGGGTGGCGGCATGATGGGTGGCGGCATGATGGGCGGAGGCGGCATGATGGCCGACCATGATAAAACGAAAGGAAAGTCCGGCGGTGATATGATGGGCATGATGAATATGATGGCGTCATGCTCCAATATGATGACAGCGCAAATCAACATGATGAATGCCATGACAAACGAGATCAATGCTCAGACAAAGCTGCTAAATCAAGAAGCGGCGTCTGGTGCCGGCTCAGCTCAAAAATAAGCTTTGAAATAAATGATTGGACGGTGATGCACGATTATATCCGTGCATCCCCGCGCCCAACTCGCTGAGGAACCAGATTTTGAGGGATGTTATTTCAATAGAGCCGACATCAGTGATACATTGGCAGATTATTCGTCGTTATATGCTCACCATGGCGGCAGGTAATCTCCTCTGGGAAATTCTCCAGCAGCCATTCTATACATTGTGGCAGACAGCTTCTCTGGCCTATCTCACCTTTGCAATCGTGCATTGCTGGATCGGTGATCTGAT
This sequence comes from Acidocella aminolytica 101 = DSM 11237, assembly GCF_900129125.1. Classification (GTDB taxonomy): domain Bacteria; phylum Pseudomonadota; class Alphaproteobacteria; order Acetobacterales; family Acetobacteraceae; genus Acidocella; species Acidocella aminolytica. The sequence goes on from NZ_FQVJ01000033.1 coordinate 33,744, forward strand.
GATTGCGGCATCCTGCCTTGCTCTGGGGATATGCACGTCACGCATTCTACGATCGAGACAGTTTTTCCCAGTGGGTGCCTTTGTGACCCTTCTTGCAGGATTAGCTTATACAATATTCAGCGAGTGGCGAAATATGTCCATTCATCATTTCTGGACTTACAGCGCTTACATGCCACGACTACCGTTCGTTGGAACCGGTCTTCTACCCATATTACAATGGTTTTTAATTCCGATGCTTTCACTCTGTTTAGCGCGGAAATTGTCATTGGAATTGATGGCTATCACATGAACGCTGTCAAAATGAAGCTGCAAGCGATCGCGTTGACGCTGTGTCTTAGCCTTACACTACAGGCACTACTATCCCAGCCTGCTTTTGCTGCAGCAACGCCATGGGTTGGCGATGGTAACGCAGCGGCCCGATTGATTACAGCAGTGGAAGCGACGGGCTCAGCCGGACAAATCGATGCTGCTCTACAGATTCGCCTGGCACCTGGTTGGCACGCCTATTGGCGCAGCCCAGGCGACGCTGGATTTCCGCCGTCGATTGATTGGGGTGGCTCCGAAAATTTAAAATCTGCCCAGTTATTCTGGCCCGCACCGAAGCGGTTCATCCTCGACGGTTTGATCACCCAAGGCTATGAGAATGGCGTGGTGCTGCCGATTGCGGTCACGCTTGAGCGAGTAGTTCAATCAGCGCGCCTGCAGGCAAGCGTGCGTTATGCAGCATGCAAGGATATTTGTGTTCCTTATACCGCGAAGTTCACATTGCCGCTCCCTGCCGGCGTTGCACTTCCGGGGCCAGAGGCGCCGCTGATCGCCAATGCGTGGGCCACTGTTCCAGGAACACCAGCCGAAGCGGGGCTCGGAGTTTCATCGGTTGTTATTTCAACTGTCGATACCACAAGTCCGGGATCGGTTCTTTCGGTTATAATCGACATGGGCTCAAAGCCTCTTTTATATCCCGATGTTTTTATAGAGGGATTGTCAGGCTTTGCGCCGGGCGCTCCTACGATTTCACTCAGTCCTAAAAATCACCGCGCTATTTTGAGTGTGTTTCTAAAAAACCATCCCGCTGCATCGATCGCCGGCAAAAATTTGCAATTCACATTAGAGGGTGGAACGCAGCCCGTGACATTTGCGGCCGCACCTGTAGCTGGTCCGCTGCCTGCACAAGCAAGTGACCAGAATACTGCCGGCATTATCCTCATCGCACTTCTCGGTGGTTTGATTTTAAATGTTATGCCCTGCGTATTGCCGGTGCTCTCGTTGAAGCTATTCGGCCTGATATCAGCAACCGGCACACAAAGACGGCAGTTCAGGTTCAATCTTCTGGCGACTGCAGGAGGCGTTGTGTCCTCTTTCATCGTCATCGCAACGCTCTTAATTCTCCTGAAAATAGCCGGTCAGGCAATCGGTTGGGGGATTCAATTCCAACAGCCGTGGTTTCTGGGCGCCATGGCGGTTGTTACCACATTATTTGCGGCTAACCTGTGGGACTGGCTGCCAGTTTCGACGCCGCGCTTCGCGCGGCACGCGGCAACGGTCGGCACCCGCAGCCATCCTCGCATCCTGGCGTTTTTCACGGGAGTATTCGCCACCATTCTGGCCACCTCCTGCTCCGCCCCCTTTGTGGGCACCGCAGTTGGTTTTGCCCTGGCGCGCGATCCTCTCACGATTGTCCAGATTTTCGTGGCACTCGGGGTCGGAATGGCCTTCCCTTATCTTGCCGTAGCAGCGCTACCCGGACTGGCCCGTTTTTTGCCCAGGCCCGGCCCGTGGATGGTCAAGCTTCGGGTAGTTTTGGGATTTGCACTCCTTAGCACGGCAATCTGGTTGATTTCGATCATCGCCGCAGTCGTTTCATTAACGGCAGCGATAATTTCCAGCTTCATCTTGCTGACTTTCTTGGTCATCCTGTTTCTCCGTCATCGAACACCTCTTGTATCGTCAAAACGCCGTCGGATTTGGTCAGGCGTTGCCGCAGCCGTGGCATTTACTGCGGTCATTACGCCAATTGTATTTCAACGGTCAGAAACTCGATCGCCGCCTATCGAAGCGAGTTTCAATTCGGTATTCCAACCTTTTGAGCAGTCTCGCATAAATGAATTGGTTGCCAAGAATAAACTGGTTTTTGTTGATGTGACCGCGGCGTGGTGTCTTGTGTGCAAAGTCAACGCACTCACGGTCTTGGACCGCAACCCTGTAGCGGCGCAATTACGGTCGGCAAATGTCGTCGCTATGCGCGCTGATTGGACCCGGCCGAGCCGAATTATCACCGCCTATCTGGAAAGTTTTCATCGCTATGGCGTACCGTTGGACGTCATCTACGGGCCGGGCGCGCCGGCCGGGATACTTCTCCCAAGTCTGCTGACGCCAGGTGCCGTCATGGATGCCTTTCAACACGCAGGCACCCCCATTCATTCCAACTATCGAGCAGAGTCTTCACAATGAATTTTTATGAGCGTCATATCCTGCCGCCTTTGCTGAATTTTGTCATGGGACAAAAACAGCTCAAACCATTCCGTGAACGTGTGATCGCAGGTGCGACAGGCGATGTTCTGGAACTTGGGATCGGGTCTGGTCTTAATCTGACGCATTACGGGAACAGCGTGCGCTCAGTAACTGGTGTGGAACCATCAGCAGAACTGTTGAAAATGGCTGAACAGCTAGTCGATCGGGCCATTGTGCCGGTAAAATTGTTAAAGACTTCCGCCGAGGGTTTGCCGATGGAATCTGCTTCCTTTGATACAGTTATCACCACCTGGACACTTTGCACAATCCCGAACGCGCATATGGCACTACAGGAAGCGAGGCGCGTGCTCCGGCCAGGTGGCACCCTGCTATTTGTTGAACACGGCCGCGCGCCGGATGCCAATGTCGCCCGATGGCAAGATAGGCTTGACCATGTCTGGGGATGCATCGCAGGCGGCTGCCATCTAAACCGTCAAATTGATGCGCTCATCACCGATGCAGGGTTCGATATCCAGATACTGCATCATCACCGAATATCTGGGCCACGGACGCATACTTATCTTTATGAGGGGCAGGCAAGGCCCCAATGAGAATCATCCGAAATCTTGGGATCGGTATTTGCCTCGCACTTGCCGTGATCATCAGCATTGTGGCGATTGATCCGTCGCTTCTTAAGCTTGGTCAAGGAAACTTATCAGCGCCATTACCTGGTTCAGAGAGCGGTGGACAGATGGCCACGACAACCAATTCGGGAATTCCGCCTGGAGCGCCGATCGGTGGGCCATTCCAACTTACAAACCAGCTTGGTCAACCGGTTTCCGACGCAACTTATCGCGGCAAATATATGCTGGTGTTTTTCGGCTATAGCCATTGTCCGGATGAATGTCCCCTGACATTGCAGAAGATGGCTTTGACTATGAATGCGTTGGGACCATTAGCGCAGCACATTGCACCGATTTTTATCACGATTGATCCAACGCGCGATACGCCGCCTGCCTTGAAACCCTATCTCTCAAAATTTGGACCAGATTTGATGGGTCTGACGGGAAGTAACGCGCAGATTGCCGGCGTGGCCCATGAATATGCTGTGGCGTTCAATACGAATAATCTCGAAGCATCCGGTGCGAGTGTGATCAGCCACTCGACATATATCTACCTTATGGGTCCGGATGGAAAATTTCTAAACCTGTTTCCGTTTACCATAACTGTTGCTCAGCTAACTTCAGTCCTGAAAGCCCAAATAAACCCATGATCGAGCGCAAGACAATGCCACGCCGGAACCTGTTGCGCACGGCTTTACTGGCGCCCCCTTTTGCCATGGGAGCAAGCCAGGTTGCGAAAGCACAGGAATTGCCTGATCCGCAAATGGATCAAACGGCACCAATGGCAATGCCATCATTGAAATTTACAACAGCTGCCGGAAAACCGATCACCCTTAAAGATTTCAAGGGTAAATTTATTCTTCTGAATATCTGGGCGACCTGGTGTGGACCATGCCGTGAGGAAATGCCGACCCTTGACCGTTTGCAAGCCAAACTCGGTGGTACGCATTTTCAAGTTGTGCCGATATCCATTGATGCGGGTGGGCTGGCACCCGTGCAGCAATTCTACCACGAGATCGGGATCAAACATCTCGACATCTATTTAAATATATCTGGCGATGCCATGGACGCCCTAAATTTAGAAGGTATTCCAGCCAGTTTTCTTATTAACCCGGAAGGACTGCAAATTGGCAGTCTCGCCGGTGCTGCTGATTGGAGCAGCCCATCAGCCGTCGCTTTTTTTCAAAAGGCGATGGCCGCACTCTAACTTCAACTCAAATGGAGAATTTACAATGAACTGTTGCTCACCTTCACCAAACTCTAACCCAACATCCCATCAATCCGGCCTCTCTCGTTGGCGTTCACGCCTGATGGGACGCACCGGAATCATTCTTGGACTAATCGCTATTGGCGGCGGCGCTTTGGCTTTTGGCGGTGGCTGGGGAAAGCTGGTCGCCATAGGTGTTGCGCCGATTATACTTTCAATCCTGCCCTGTTTGGTCATGTGCGGCCTTGGATTGTGCATGATGGGTATGAGTAAAAAGAAGTCCCAGCCTCCAACACAGGCCTTCGATCAAAATAATTTTGGCGAAGGCAACAGGGATATGATGCACAACAACTCATTGGAACCATCGCCTCAAGCGATTTCCTATGCTCAGAAACCATTTTCTAGAGGTTAGAAGTTTTCACGAGATCTATCCAACAGAAAATGATCTGGTTGAACGCTGAAAAAGCTTGCCCGATCGAGTAGCGCTATTTGGTCGGGCGTTATTCTAATGATCTTCATAAAGGAAAGTTGGCAAAAATGCATGTATTCTCAAAGTGGATGACCTCAATGTGCTCCCTCAGATCGCAGCGGTAATCACGTAACTTTGGCAGGATCCCAAGTTGCATTCGAGCACGTTTTCGATGAAAATGAAGGTACACAGTTACATAGCCTCCTTGATGCCGGCGCGGACAAGAAACCAGTTCATCGGGTACGTGGTCGCGAATCCAATGATCATGCCGATCTGCATCATGAACCAATAGACCGGGCTGTCGGGATGTAGTTGTGGTCCAAAAAACACGAAACGCATAAGCGTCATCCAGCCGAACAACCCAACTTCAAAGGCGGTTAGCGACAGGAAATCCGCCTTGACCGCTGCGATGATCCCATCCTTCAGGCCGAGGCCGCGCATCGGTGCGATCGAAAAATATTGGAAGGCCACACCCAGGGTGAATGCAAACACATAGTCGAGCACAAGTTCGGCGCCGAAAGTCGAGCCGACAAATACCGCCCCTGTGAAGAAAACCAGAAACTCCGCGATGATGTCGCCGAGTGTGCAACCAGCGCCGCAATGGGTCGAGCCGACGAAGGTGGAGACCCAGAAGGGCTGATCGGACCCATCGTGATGGCGATGGCCGCTATGTCCCGACATTTTGACGGATTGTGCCTTCGGGGCGCGACCGAGCGCATAATAGGCCCAGAGGCCAATCGGCCCGAAATAAAGTGCGGTTATCGGCCAGACCGGATTCATCACTGCCATCGGCTGAGGCCGTTTTCGAATATCAATAACAGCCAGCGCTGCAGATGCAAACGCGGTGATCAGTGAAACGATCGAGACAATTGTGAGCCAAGGTGGGATCATGCATTTACTCCTTTCTGGCGGCGCGTTCCTGCGGTGGGAACCTTGACGGCGCAGGTACCTTGATCCTGCGTTAATTTGGTGGGCTTTACAGCTAGATCATCCATAATAGGACAGGTGGGACGCTGATCTCCACGGCAATGATCCGCGAGGTGCTCTACTGCACGTAGCATAACTTCCATCTCGGCGATCTTGCGGCGGAGGGAAGTCGCGTGATCGAGTGCGATCCGCTTCACATCGGCACTGGCCCGCGCCTCGTTGCGCCAGAGCGAGAGCAGACGTTCGATATCGGCGATCGAGTATCCGAGATCACGTGCCCGCCTGATGAGTTGAAGCGTATGGATATCGCTTTCAGTATAGGTCCGGTAATTGCCTTCGGTGCGTCCAACGGCCGGCAACAGCCTTATGCTCTCGTAGTAACGGATCATTTTCGTGGAGACGCCGGATTGTTTTGCCGCGTCGCTGATAGTGTTCGGCATAATGGCCTCGGTCGTGTCGAGAGTGTGTATAATTTCAAGCAGCTTTCTGAGTCGTCCTACTGGCGATTACTGTTTTGACGTCGGGCTCAGGCGCAACAATCCGAACCGCGCGTCCGTTCGGCTTCCAGCGGCGCAACAGCAGCGCGTTGGAGACGACGCTGACGCTGGAGAAGGCCATGGCAGCGCCGGCGATCACCGGGCTGAGATAGCCGAGGGCGGCAAGTGGAATTCCCACTACGTTGTAAAAGAAGGCCCAAAATAGACCCTGACGGATCTTGGAAAAAGTGCGGCGGCTGATGTCGATTGCGTCCGCGACAAGTGCTGGGTCGCCGCGCATCAAGGTCATTCCAGCGGTATGTAT
>NZ_FQVJ01000106.1 GCF_900129125.1 Acidocella aminolytica 101 = DSM 11237
AACTCATGTGACGGTTAACTCCATTGTTCGGGTTTGGCGGCGGCTGGTTCGTCAAGTGCCGCCGCGGGATAGGACCATTAGCTGTTATGTACCCTGGATTTTCTGTAGGTTTACTGCAAGTATCGCCGTCGTGAGTTTCCCTACATAGATCGCCTTGATGATGCCCCGGCGGCCGACGAAGATTGTCGTCGGCACCGCGAAACCGCCGGTTTTTTCGAAAAGCGTGGTCGACGGTGATTTCCTGCTGCCTGCCGGATCCGTCCATATCGGGTAGCTGACCGGCTGTTGCCCAAGAAACGCCTGAACCCGCGATGCCGGCTCGGCGAGATCGACGCCGACCAGTGCGAAATCTTTCTTGTCATCCGTGGTGTAGGTTCGGCTGAGAAGCGGCATCTCCTCGCGGCAAGGCAAGCACCAAGTAGCCCAGATATTGACGACTGCTGGCCCACCCCGCAGCGTGGCAAGGTTTGCCTGTCGCCCGTCGATAGTGACAAAGCCATAATGCGGTAGTTGGCTACCGATGTGAAGTTGATCGGCTGCCGCGAACCGCCCGAGCGTCGCCAGCGACGCGATATAGAAGGCTGATAGCGGCATGCCAATCGCACCGATCAGCCGCAACTCCGGTAGCGCCAGCCGCCGTCGCCAGGTCGCCCATCCGAGATAGCCGAGTGCAAAGACAAAACCGCCCCATACCGCATATCCCGTTTGCCAGACATAGAAGGCGCTGAGGAAATGGTCGCGATAGGCTTGAAAATTCTGGGCAACGTAGACGATACGGGCGCCAAGAACGCCGATTATAAAACTACGCTCAACATGAGCGCCGAGCGTACCCTCACGGCCAAACCATCGTCGGGTGCTCCAGTTGATAAGCCAGATCATCAGTACAGCAAACACCAACAATGCGAGGCGCGGTGTCTGTATCAGGAGCCCCCCGAGGCTGATAACGGGTGGCATCCTATTCGCCGTTAATCGCCGGTTTAACGAACCTCAAAGTCATGTCATCGGCGGGGCCGATAGCCTCATACTTGGCGCGATCCTTCGAACCCTGTGCCAGTGTCGGCGGCAAGTCGAAGACCGGTATATTACGGGGG
>NZ_FQVJ01000103.1 GCF_900129125.1 Acidocella aminolytica 101 = DSM 11237
GGTCACGTTCTGGGTCTTGGAGTCAGACGCGGCCAGCGCGATGATCTGGGTCGCGCGCGGGGTCAGGTTGTACTTATCCCAGTCGAAGAACACCAAATAGGTCTTGGCCGGAGCCGGAGCCGGAGCAGCGACCGGTGCGGGTGCCGGCGGCGGCGCGGGAGGAGCGGGCGGCGCGAACTCATAACGCAACCCGACATTGAACTGGTTGTTGTACTCACCCTGGGTTTTGAATGTCGCGGGAACGCCGCCAATGCTGGCGTCATACCGGCGGGCTGTGGCCAAGCCGATGAAACGGTACTCTACCGTGGCGGAGAGCCCCATGACTGGCGCGATGGGGAAAGACAGGCCAACAATGCCCTGATACGCGAGCGAATCGCGGGACTGGTTTAGGCTGAGGCCGCCACCAGAAATATTGTTGTAGCTGACATTCTGCCAGCCAAGCCCCGCCCCGGCATACGGGTAGAGCCAGGGCAGACCGACATCAAAGTCAAAAATGCCGTTGATGAAGGCTCCATAACGCGCCTCGTTACCGCTGAGCGTGGTAGTAGTGCCGGCCGATTTGACCTTGTTGGCACCGTTGCGAATGTAATCGCCTTCCAACTCCACCCGCCAGCCATTGCCGAAACCATAGCCAATGGCGCCGTTTACATCATAGCCATTATGAAAAACGCCTTTGGCGTCTCCTGGCACGCTGGCGCCGTTGAAGGTGAAGTTTTTGGCGGTCATCTGGCTTTCAAGGCTGTAGCCCCCGCCAAGGCTGACATACGGCCCGGTGACGGGTTGGGCGGCAGCACGGCCAGCCAACGCCAGCGGCACAGCCAGCACGGTCGCAGCGAACAAGGCGGCTCGGAACTGCATCATAACTCTCCCTATTGACGAGGCACGTTTCAGGTTTCCCTAAAAAACGTGAAGCTTATGTGGAGGTAAAGAGGCCGGTTGCGAAGAGGGCACGGCCATGGCGGCAGAAAAAAACCCCGGCAGTTGCCTGCCGGGGCCTTTGTGCCGCAAGCCAGAGGCTTACTGGAAAATGATTTCCACGCGACGGTTCTGCGGTTCACGCACGCCAGGGCCGGTGGGCACCAGCAGGTGGGTTTCACCGAAGCCGTGGATCTCGATCT
>NZ_FQVJ01000057.1 GCF_900129125.1 Acidocella aminolytica 101 = DSM 11237
AAGGACCTCGTGGTTGTCACCACCCAGGACGCGGTGCTGGTGGCGCATAAAAGCGAGGCCCAGAACGTAAAGAAAATCGTGGACAAACTGAAGGTCCAGAAACGCCCCGAGGCCGAGAGCCACAACCGCACCTACCGGCCCTGGGGCTTTTATGAAAGCCTGATCCAGGGCGACCGTTTTCAGGTGAAACGGATTGTGGTCTGGCCGGGGCGGCAACTGTCGCTCCAGAAGCATTTTCATCGCGCCGAGCATTGGGTGGTGGTGGCCGGCTCCGCGCTCGTCACCCGCGATGAGGAGGAAATTCTCGTGCGGGAGAATGAGAGCGTTTACCTGCCGCTGGGCTGCGTGCACCGGCTGGATAATCCGGGGCGGATTCCGCTCACTCTCATCGAGGTGCAGTCCGGCGCTTATCTCGGTGAGGATGACATCGTGCGGCTAGAGGATAATTACGGCCGCAATTAAGTGGCCGTTTCCTCAGGCGTGCGCAGCGTGAGCGAAAGCGCATGCAGGCCGATGGAAAACTCCCCGGCCAGCGCCTCATTCACCGCGCGCTGGCGGGCCAGGCGGCTCTGCCCGGCAAAGGCGGCAGCCACCATGGTCACGCGGTAATGCGTCTCACCCACCGGCACGCCGTTACGTCCGGCATGGCTGGCATGGCGGCGGCTTTCATCCTCAATCTCCAAAAAGACCGGCTGAAACGCCGCTTCCAGCGCAGCTTTTATCCGTTCAACCCTATTTGTCATCGTCAACTCCGCTATCAGTCACGCACCGCACGCATGACAGCCATATTGGCTTGTTGCGATACGGCGCCTCAACGCGCACATTAGGCCCATGATGCCTTCCGACGACAAGCCGCAATCACGGCGACGCGCCTATGCGCCAGACCCAGGCGCCACAGGCCAGCCTTGCGACCGCCCAGGTTGTGAGCTGGCTGGTGAATATCGCGCTCCCAAATCCCGCGCGGCGCTGCGCGATTTCCACTGGTTCTGCCTGGAGCATGTGCGCGAGTACAATGCCTCCTGGGACTACTATAAAGGCATGTCGGCAGACGAGATTGAAGCCGAGGCCCGGTCTGATTCCTCCTGGCAGCGCCCAACTTGGCCGCTGGGCCAAAACGGACAGGCCGCGCGGATGGAAGAAGCTGTACGGGCCGAGCTGCATGCCTTCGCCTTCGGCACGCGCCCCAAAAAGCCCCAATCCCAGGACACACCGCCAGAACTGCGCGAGCCGCTAGAGGTTTTTGGGCTGACTTGGCCGGTGACGCTGGACGTTGTGAAAACCCGCTATAAAGAGCTCGCCAAACGCCACCACCCGGATGCCAACCAGGGCGACCGGGGGGCTGAGGAGACTTTAAAGACAATCAACCTTGCCTATGCGGCGCTTCGTGGCAAACTGGCCGCAACCGCCCGCCCGGAAGCGCAAGCCGCGACCTCCTGAAGGCCGTCTCCGGGTCAGGCCCCAAGCGCCGGAACGCGCGAATGATTAGGAATGGATTGGATGAACGACGCCGTGACAGCCGAAAAACGCTCCCTGCCGACCTCGGCGATTGATCTGCCGGACACCACGGTGAAGGCACGCGAAGTTTTCGGCATCGATACCGATATGGAGGTACCTGCTTTCTCCACCCGCACAGAGCATGTGCCGGAGATCGACGAGACCTATAAATTCGACCGTGAAACCACTCTGGCGATTCTGGCGGGCTTTGCCTTTAACCGCCGCGTGATGATTCAAGGTTATCACGGCACTGGCAAATCCACCCATATCGAGCAGGTGGCCGCACGCCTCAACTGGCCCTGCATCCGCGTGAATCTGGACAGCCATATCAGCCGTATCGACCTCGTCGGCAAGGATGCGATCGTGCTGAAGGACGGCAAGCAGGTCACTGAATTCCGCGAAGGCATTCTCCCCTGGGCACTACAACATGCCTGCGCCCTGGTGTTCGACGAATATGACGCGGGCCGCCCGGATGTGATGTTCGTAATCCAGCGCGTACTGGAAGTGGAAGGCAAGCTGACGCTGCTGGACCAGAACCGCGTCATCCGCCCTCACCCGGCTTTCCGTTTGTTCGCCACCGCCAACACGGTGGGATTGGGCGATACCACGGGACTTTATCATGGCACCCAGCAGATCAATCAGGGCCAGATGGACCGCTGGAACATCGTCGCCACGCTGAACTACCTGCCGCACACGCAGGAAGTGTCTATTGTGATGGCGAAGATGGGCTACGACCCCAAGGACGAAGCGGCGAAAAAGCGCGTCGGCGCCATGGTGGCGTTGGCGGATCTGACCCGTGCGGGCTTTATCGCGGGCGATCTCTCCACCGTCATGTCCCCGCGCAGTGTGATCACCTGGGCGGAAAATGCGCGTATCTTCGGGGATATCGGCTTTGCCTTCCGCCTTACCTTCCTGAACAAATGCGACGAGGCGGAGCGGCAAACAGTGGCCGAATATTACCAGCGCTGCTTCAATGAAGAGATCCCGACCGGCCTGCGCCAGAGCGCCTGAGGCACCATGAGCGGCAAGGACCAAGGCAAGGCGGAGGATTTCAAGCGCGCGACGGCAGGCACGTTGCGCGCCATGGCGGCCACCGCCGACGTGCAGGTAGCGTATCAGCCTGGCCCCTCGGGGCTGGCTGGCAAGCGGGCGCGGCTGCCTGCCCCGTCCCGCGCGCTCGCCGGGCCGGAAGTGGCTAAGCTGCGCGCCGCTGCGGACTCCATAGCCCTGCGGCTGCGTTACCATGATGACGGGCTGCATAACGCCCGCGCCCCACATTCACGCGAGGCCAAGGAAGCATTCGACGCACTGGAACAGGCGCGGGTCGAAATTGTCGGCTCGGAATATATGGCGGGCGTGGCCGCTAATCTGCGCCGCCAGCTTGGCGAACAATGCGAGCAGCAAGGGCTGGACAATGTTACCGCGCGCGACCAACTGCCGCTTTCCACCGCCCTGTCCCTGCTGGCGCGGGAGCGAATGGACCCGGCCTCCGTCCCTGAATCCGCCAAGGCGGCGTTGAAGCTCTGGCACGGCACGCTGGGCCAGGATGCGGAAACCGCACTGACCGACCTTGCCGTTGCGCGGGATAATCAGGCCGATTTCATCACCGCCGCGCGCAAGCTGCTGGCGGCGGTTGAACTGGCCGAGGGTGAGGCTGAACCCGGGGACGAGGAAGAGTCCGAGCAGGAATCCGAGGGCGGTGAACAAACGCCCCAGCAGAATAACTCCCAGGACAGCCAGGGCGAATCCCAGCAGCAGGACGCGCCTATGCTGGCTTCCGCCCCGGAGATGGCCGAATCCGAAAGCGCCGACGAGCCAGGGGAAGAAGGAGACAATGCCGAGGACACCAGCGCCGATGACGGCGAGTCCCCGGCGGGCCCGCAACAGCGCCGTACCCCGCCCTCGGGCAATGACAGTACGGCCTACCGCGCCTTCACCCGCACCTTTGATGAGGAGGTGGAAGCCGAGGATCTGTGTGATCCGGACGAACTGGGCCGCCTGCGTATGCAGCTGGACCAGCAGCTCCAGCATTTGCAGGCCGTGGTCTCCAAACTCGCCAACCGCCTGCAGCGCCGCCTGCTGGCCCAGCAAACCCGCGCATGGGAGTTCGACCTGGAGGAAGGGCTTCTGGACACGGCCCGGCTTTCACGCATCATCGCCGACCCGTTTCTCGCCCTCACCTACAAGCGCGAGCGCGATACGGATTTCCGGGACACGGTGGTGACGCTGCTGATCGATAATTCCGGCTCCATGCGCGGGCGGCCGATTACAGTGGCGGCCATGTGCGGGGATATTCTCGCCCGCACGCTGGAGCGTTGCGCCGTGAAGGTTGAGGTTCTGGGCTTCACCACCCGCGCCTGGAAAGGCGGGCAAAGCCGCGAGGCCTGGGTGCAGGCCGGCAAACCGCCACATCCTGGGCGGCTGAATGATCTGCGGCACATTATCTACAAAGCCGCCGACACTCCTTGGCGGCGGGCCCGCAAAAATCTTGGACTGATGCTGCGCGAGGGGCTGCTGAAAGAGAATATCGACGGCGAAGCACTGCTCTGGGCCTATCGCCGGCTGCTCAGCCGGCCTGAGCACCGGAGGATTCTCATGGTGATATCAGACGGCGCCCCGGTGGATGACAGCACGCTCTCCGTTAATCACGGCAATTATCTGGAACGCCATCTGCGCGACGTGATCCGTGAGATCGAGGCGCGCGATGCGGTGGAACTGGTGGCGATCGGCATTGGCCATGACGTGACGCGCTACTACCGCCGCGCCGTGACCATTGTGGATGCCGAGGAGCTAGGCGGCACGATGATGCGCAAGCTTACGGAATTGTTCGACGAGGATGAAGCCGCCGCTTGGTCGCGCTTCGCCAGCCGCCAAGCCACGCTTGTCGCTTAGGCTCAGGGGCCGCCTTGCACAAGCGGCCCCTGCCCTCTTTTAAAACAGCCGCGCGCCATTCGGCACGATCCGGTCCGGCGCGAACAACACCACCTCACCATCCTCATCCGGGAAGCCTAAAGTCAGCACCTCGGACATGAATTTGCCGATCTGCCGGGGCGGAAAATTCACCACCGCCGCCACCTGACGCCCCACCAGCTCCTCCAGCGAGTAATGTTTGGTGATCTGCGCGCTGGAGCGCTTCACCCCAATCCCAGGACCAAAATCGATGCTCAGCTTATAAGCGGGCTTGCGCGCCTCCGGATAGGGTTCAGCCGTCACCACCGTGCCGACGCGGATATCCACTTTGAGGAACTGCTCAAAATCAATCTGCGCCGCCGCGGGCGCCTCGTGCGGATGTAAAAGATGCATGCGCAAACCCTAACACCTCTTCCCCCGCCCGGCTAATGCGGCACAAACTCCACATGGAACGTAACGACAAACGGCACCGCCACCTTGCCGCGCGTGGCGGGATGGTAACGCCAGCCCAACGCCGCCGCGCGCACGCTGGCATCAAGGTCCGCATAGCCACTGCTCTGGGTTAGCTGGAAACGCCGCACCCGCCCATCTGCGCCAAGATACAACTTGAACCGCACCACCCCGCGCTCCCCTGCGGCAATGGCGGCCTGCGGATAATCCGGCGCCCGGTTATCCGCGAAGGGCACCGCCGGGTGCAGCACCTCCACCGCTTGCGATGATGTTTCCCGCGCCTGTACCGCCATCTGACGAGGCGCTGCTTGCGGCATCGGTGGTGGCAGCGGCAAGGGGGCGGCGGGCAGGGGTGATGGCGGCGGCGGCAGGGGCAAAGGCGGCTGGCTCTCAGCCTGCTTTGGCGCGGGCGGATGAACCAAGGGGGCTGTGGTTTCCGGGACAATATTGATCACCACCTGCTCCGGCGGCGGGTGCGGCAGATGGATTGTCCCCGCCAGAAAAACACCTCCCACCAATGCCAGATGCGCCACCCCGGCCCACCAAGCAGGACGCCATGGCCAGTGCTGCTGCCGCCGCCAGTCCGGCACCAGCCTGTCCGCGACGGTGGCGCGCAAAAACATGCGCGGCGACCCGGCCAGCTGGGCAGCAGAAAAGCTCACAGCCGGGCCGGTCATGCGCGCCTCACCTCACCAATATACCTTCGTGCTTCGCCTTCGATTCGGGTTCGACATGAATAGTGATCACCACGCCCGGCAATTCCTGCTTCATCGCCCGTTCAATCCGGTCGCAGATCTCATGCGCTTCATCCACGCTCATCCGCCCCGGCACGACGAGATGAAACTCCAAAAAGCTCGACCGCCCCGCCTGACGCATTCTGAAATCATGCGCCTCGATCGCGCCTGCCCCGTGCTCGCGGACCATCTCCTCCATCCGTGCGGTCACGTCAGGCGGCGGCGCTTCGTCCAGCAGGCCGCTGATTGATGCCATAATGGTTTTGCTGCCCATCCATGTGATCTGCCCGGCAATCACCAGCGCCACCAGCGGGTCTAGCACTGGCCAGCCCAACAGCCCCGCTGCCAGCATCGCAACAAGCACACCGATGGTGGTCAGCACATCGCTGAACAAATGCTGGGCATCCGCCGCCAGAGCGGGGGAGCGCGCGCGCCTTGCCGTATGTTGCAAATAAAGCGCCCACAGTAGATTAAATACGCCCGCGAACGCATTCAGCACCAAGCCCAACCCCAAACCACCAACCAGCTTCAGCAAGGGTTTGGGGTGCAGTATCTCCATCCCGGCACGCTGAAAAATCACCAGCGCCGCAACCAGAATCATCGCCCCCGTGGCCACGGCGCTAATTAACTCCGCCTTGGCATGGCCATATTGGTGCGTGTCATCCGCCGGCTTGGCGCCGATATGCAACGCATACAGCGCAATCCCGGAGGAAAGGATATTCACGATGCTTTCAAGCGCGTCTGAAAAAAGCGCGGTGCTGCCGCTGACTTCCGCGGCCGCCAATTTACAGGCCAGCACCAGAACGCCCACAGCAATGCTGACCGCCGCGATTTTAAATACCGAATTCACGCCCCTAGCTACCAGGGCTTAACTTCGCGGCGCAATAATCGATCATCATTTGGATGAATCGATTCTCATCTATATCTCGTCCGGGTTAATATTCTATAATAGACGTACAATATTGCTAACAGCAAACAAAGGCGTGGGAGTTTTGGGATCAATGACGCGGATCAGGCCAATCGCCGCCGCTATTTTCGGCGCAGGGCTTTGGCTCTCGGCTATGGCTGCCCATGCGTCCGACCCATGGCCGGACGAAGCGATCCAGCCCCCGCCCAACACAAACATCGTACTGTACTACAACGCCTTCACCATGGCCGGGTCCTATGGCACCACGAAGGGCGTGGTTGAAAACCACAATACCCGGGTGAATGTGGATTTGCAGGCGCTGCGCTACATTCACACCTTCAACGTCCAGGGCGTGCTGGCGGGGGTGCAGCTTTACGTGCCTTATGTCAGCTTCATCGGGAATCAGAGGCTGGGCATCGACAATATCCCCGCCCCGCAAGGTATGCCACCCGGCGCGCCAGCCTATGGGCCGGGGCGTGAAACCCTCAGCGCGGCCAGCGGTTTCGGCCAGCCGAGCTTTGGCGCGTTTGTGTTTCCATTCTTCAACCAAAGCACTAGCACCGGGCTGGTGCTCGGCGCCTGGATCTCCCCGCCCGTTAGCAGCTACGACAAAAACGCAGCCCTCAACTACTCCCAAAATCTATGGACAGGGGAGCTTGAGGCCGGGTTCCGCACCACCTTGCTTGGCCAGCCGGGGGGCCGTAATCTGGCGCTCTCAGTCTGGGGAGAAACCTATTTCTACGGCAGCAATGGTGATGCCGGGCTGGTCTCCCCCGCCATCTCGGCCAATGACATCCCGTCGGATTACGGCTTTTATCACCAGCTGAATCCTGCGGTGCCCGCCAACAACCCATTGCGGCCACAAAGCGTCAAGCCCGCCACATTCTCGATGCAGCCGACCGAGGAGTTGCGGGTTTATCTGCCCTATCAATTCTATCCCAAATCGCGGGCCTTCATTTCACCTGGGTTTTATCAATCGTTCGGCGGCAAGGGCATCTATACCCTGCCTGACGGCACCAAGCTCGATTCTGGCACCCGTACGGATGAAACGCAGCTACGGCTGATCGTCTCCACCTTCCTGACACCGCATTGGCAGCTCGCTTTGAATGGCGAATATGACGTGATGGCCCATGGCGGGCCGCTTTACCGGACCATTGAACTGCGGATCGGCGCGGCGTTCTAGCCTCAGCCTTTCAGCCGGTACGGCACCACGCCTCGCGCCGCCGTGCCGTTATCCAGCGCCGTGCCCATCGGCGGCACGGAGCGATGGCGGCAATTCGTCCGCTCACAAGCACGGCAGCCAGGGCCTATCGGGTCCGCCGCGTCCGGGCGGGACAAGTCCAGCCCGGACGCGTAAACGGTCTTGACCGCGTGGCCAATCTCGCAGCCCAACACCACCGCCACGGCGCGGGGCCGGGCAAGATAAGATCCGCCGCCCCGCCCCACCGTGCGGGCGATGTTAAGGTAGGTGACATCGTCGGGCGTGCGGGCCAACTGCACCAGAATTTCGCCAGGCTGGGTGAAGGCGCGATAGACATTCCAGAGTGGACAAGGCCCGCCAAATTGCGCGAACTGAAAGCGCGTAGCGGAAGAGCGTTTAAGCACATTCCCGGCAATATCGGTTTTGGCGAAATAAAACGGAATCCCCGGCAGGTCTGGCCGCTGCATGGTGGAAAGCCGGTGACAGACCTGCTCAAAACTCGCTCCGAACTGGCGTTGCAGCCGCTGGATATCGTACCGCACCGCCTGCGCCGCCTCATGAAACCGCCGGTACGGCAACATCAGTGCCCCCGCGAAGTAATTGGCCAGCGCCATGCGCGCCAGCCCGCGCGTTTCCTCGGACGAAAAACGGTGCCGCTTCAGTTCCGCCTCGATCACCCCTTGCTGCTCCAATTGGCCAATCACATGCGCCAGCCAGAACACCTCACTCTCCGGCGCGGCATCGCCGGTGACATACAGCTTTCCCGCCTGACGGCTAAGGCGCCAGAACATGCCCTCCTCCAGCAGCCCTGGCGCTTCACTCACTGAAATACCGTGCGCGTCGCGCAAATGCCGCCGGAAATCCTCCCGCAGCGTAAGCGGCTGAAAGCCTCGCACCTCGAACAACGCCTCCGCCGCGCGGTCGAGCGTCTCGAAATGGTTGCGGCGGGACTGCACCCAGTCGCGTACCTCGTCATAAGGGAAAAGCGGCACTGCCCAAGCGTGCTGAAACGCCGCCTCACGCTGGGCGGCATAGGCGCGATAGAGCGTCATGAACGCCTCGCTCAACACCGGCGCGGCGCGGATCAAGGCCGTGACCTCCGCCGAGGCACCGGGAAAAGCGCGGAAAAGCGGGTCTGCCAAATCCTCCCGCAGCTGCAATTCTCGCCGCGCTTCCTCCCCATCCTCGAAATAGGTTTTTTGCAAATCCAGCAAGGCGGCGGCGCGGGCCATTAGCCGGCGGGTCAAAGGTCGCTGGTCGCTTTCAATTTGGTTTAGATAGCTTGCTGAAATCTCAAGTTTTTCCGCCAGCTCGACCTGCTTCAGCCCGGCCTGCTCACGGGCTTGGCGCAGCCTTGGACCTGCAAAGATTTTTGGCTCTTTCACGGGGCTGAATTTTGCAAAATTTACAAAACCAGTCCAGCCCCTTTGCTTCATTCCGCACCACAACTTCTGGACGGCGGCGCATTGTGGGATATCCAGTGCCTTGCCTTCATGCAGGAGTCACACGCCAATGAACGAACAATCCAAGCTGCCGAAACCCAAGAAGTCCGTCGCCCTTTCCGGCGTGACCGCGGGCAATACCGCGCTCTGCACCGTGGGCCGCACCGGCAATGACCTGCATTACCGCGGCTATGACATTCTGGATTTCGCGGAGCGCAGCGAGTTCGAGGAAATCGCGCATCTGCTGGTGCATGGCACGCTGCCCAACGCGGCGGAGCTGAAAGCCTACAAGGCCAAGCTGAAAGCCCTGCGCGGCCTGCCCGCCGCCGCCAAAGCGGTTCTGGAGCAACTGCCCGCTAGCGCGCACCCGATGGATGTAATGCGCACTTACGCCTCCGCCCTGGGCACCATTCTGCCCGAAGTGCACAACCATAACCAGCCCGGCGCCAAGGACATTGCCGACCGGCTGATGGCCTCGTTCGGCTCCGCCCTGCTCTATTGGTATCATTACGCCACCAACGGCAAACGCATTGATGTGGAAACCGACGACGAAACCATCGGCGGGCATTTCCTGCATCTGCTGCACGGCAGGGCTCCATATGAAAGCTGGGTGCGCGCCATGCACACCTCGCTCATTCTCTATGCCGAGCATGAGTTCAACGCCTCCACCTTCACCGCGCGCGTGGTAGCGGGCACGGGGTCTGACTTTTATTCCTGCATCGCGGGCGCCATCGGCGCACTGCGCGGCGCCAAACATGGCGGCGCCAACGAGGTCGCGTTTGAAATCCAGAAACGCTACGCCAACCCGGACGAGGCCGAGGCCGATATCCGCGCGCGGATGGACCGCAAGGAAGTCATCATCGGCTTCGGCCACCCGGTTTATACCATCTCCGACCCGCGCAACGTGGTGATCAAGCGGGTCGCCAAGCAGCTTTCCGACGAAGCAAACTCCACGAAGATGTTCGACATCGCGGCGCGGATCGAGGCAGTGATGATGGACGCGAAAAAGATGTTCCCGAACCTGGATTGGTTCTCCGCCGTCTCTTACCACATGATGGGCGTGCCCACCGCCATGTTCACCCCGCTTTTCGTGATCTCCCGCACCTCCGGCTGGAGCGCCCATGTCATCGAGCAGCGCGTGGACGGCAAAATCATCCGCCCCTCGGCCAATTATACCGGACCGGAGGACCTCACATTCGTTCCCCTGGCAGAGCGTTAAGGACAAGACCATGACCTATCTCAGCGCCGACTCCTATTCTCACATTCCGGCGGGCGAACGCTTCCGCGCGCTACTGGCGCGCCCCGGCATTCTCGGCATTCCCGGCACCCATAACGGGCTGGCAGCACAGCAGGCCAAGGCGGCGGGGTTTGAGGCCGCTTACCTCTCAGGTGCCGCGATGACCGCCTCCATGGGCCTACCGGATCTAGGCATCATCACGGTGGATGAAGTCGCGTTTTTCATCCGCCAAGTGGCCCGCGCCTCCGGCCTGCCGGTGCTGGTGGATGGCGATACCGGCTATGGCGAAGCCCTGAACGTGATGCACATGGTGCGCACCTTTGAGGATGCGGGCGCCGCGGCGGTGCATCTGGAAGACCAGATCCTGCCCAAGAAATGCGGCCATCTGAACGACAAAAAGCTCGCACCGGCGCAGGACATGGCCGCCAAGGTCGCCGCCGCGCTCCATGCAAGACGCCACCTCTACATCATCGCCCGGACCGATGCCGCCGCCTCTGAAGGGCTGGACGGCGCTGTGGCTCGCGCCAAATTGTATATGGAAGCCGGAGCCGACGCGATCTTCCCCGAGGCGCTAAATACCGAGGAGATGTTCCGCGAATTCGCCAAGCGCCTGCCCGGCGTGCCGCTGCTCGCCAACATGACCGAGTTCGGCCGAACACCGTTCTACACCAAGGAACAGTTCCAGGATTTCGGCTATAAAATGATGATCTGGCCGGTGACCTCACTGCGCGTGGCCGCCCTGGCGCAGGAGAAGCTTTATAAATCCATCGCCCAGGATGGCGGCGCGCAGAATTGCGTGGACCAGATGCTGACCCGCAAGGATCTCTACGCCACCATCGACTATGCCGGGTTCGAGGCGCTGGACGCGACCATCGTGAAAACAGTCGTGCCGGAAGCCACGCCTGCCTAAACACGCCCAGCCATCGCTGGAAGTGGCGGCATGGATGGCCTAAATTGCCACCATGCCGCACGACGCCGCCTCCCATCATGACATTTCCGCCCGGCTACAAGCCGCCGCACAAGCCTGCGCCCAAAATGGCACGCAACTCACCGCCCTCCGGCGCGAGGTGCTGGAGCTGATTCTGCAAGCGCAAACGCCCGTTACGGCTTACCAGCTGCTTGACCAGCTCAAGCCCATCCGTAAATCCGCGGTGCCGCCCACCATCTACCGCTCGCTTGAGTTCCTGCTCGAAAATAAGCTGATCCATAAAATCGAGCGGCTGAACGCCTTTGTGCCCTGTGCCGAGGCCGACCATCACCACGCCGACGCGCAGTTTCTCATCTGCAAGAACTGCGGCGCAGTGATCGAGATTGAGGATTACGGCGTCTCTGAAGCGCTCGCCCAGGCCGCCGCGAAACATGGCTTTACCCCTAGCCGAGCGGTGGTGGAGGTGGATGGCCTTTGCGCCGCCTGCGCGGCCAAACCCGCTAAACAGGCTTAAGCCGCGCCAGCAAATAAAGCCCCGCCGCCCCCACGCCGGTAAAAAATCCAACTGGCCAGTTGCTCACATACGCCAGAGCCAGCGCGGCCCAGGCCAACGCCACGGCAAACAACATTGCCAAGGCCATCGCCCCGCCAGGCCGCGCACATAAAAGCGCCGCCGCCGCGCCCGGCCCCAGCATTAGACTGAACACCAGCAGCGCCCCCGTCACCGGCACGGCAAACCCCGCCGCCAAGGCCAGCAGGGCCAGGAACAGAAACTCCATCACGTCCGGCCGCCCGCCTTGCACGCGCATCAACTCCGGCGACAAGGCCGATAGGCTCAAAGGCCGCAGCCCCAGCCATAGCATGGCGGGCACGCATAGTCCGATCACGCACAACACCGGCAGATCCTGCCCCCCCAGCGCGAATACCTGCCCGAACAGCAGCCCATAAACCGACCCGGCATAATGACCGGACAAAGAGAGACACAGCGCCCCCACGGCCAGCAGCACGGAAAGCAGCAAAGCCGTTGCAGAATCACGCCGGGCGCGCCGCTGCATCAGCGCCAGCAGCCCAGCCCCACCCAGCGCAAAGCCGCCAAGCCCCACCCAAAGCGGAAACCCGAACAAAGCGGCCGCCGCCGCACCGGGAAAAGCCGCCATCGGCAAGGCGTGCGCGGCGAAGCCCGCGCGGCGGATGACCACAAACGCCCCCGCCGCCCCCGCCGCCAGCGCCACAAGACTCGCCGCCATCCAGATTTCCACCAGATAGCTCATGCCCGCCTCACCAGCCCAGCACCCACGTAAAATGCCAGTAGCAGCGCGACGATGAAGAAACTCACCGGCCAAGTATGGCCCGGCGTCCAGCCATAGGAGGCGTAAGCCAACGCCACCCCGCCCCAACAGGCTGCCAACCCCAGCGCCATGGAGAGCAGAATTGCCGCCGCCGTGCCGCGCGCCAGCCGCAACGCTGCGGCCGCCGGGCCAATCAGCAAAGCCGTCGCCAGAATGGCCCCCACGGTGATCGCGGCGAGGGTTACCCCCAACGCCAGCAAGCCCAAAAACACCCCCCCCAGCCCGCGCACCGGCACATGGACCACGCGCGCTAACTCCTGGTCCAGCGAGGCCAGCAGCAAGGGTCGCGCGATACAGGCCAGCGCCACCAAACTCCCCGCCGCCAGCAAACAAGCGCAGAGCGCAATGCCGGGCGGTGCGGCGAACATCGCCCCGAACATCACCGCCTGCGCCGCCCCCGCCGCGCCATGGCCGGTAATACAAAAATGCAGCAGCAGCGCCGTAACCCCGAGCCCAGCGCCAAGCAAAATGCCGGCCGCCTCATCCCGCGCGGCGGCGCTGCGCCTCTGTAACAGTTCCAGCATCCCCACCCCGGCAATGCCGAAAAGCAAAAACCCAAGCAGCGGCGACAACCCGAACAACAAGCTCCCCGCTCCGCCCGCGCTGCTTACATCCGCCAGCGCGTGCCCCGCAAAAGCCTGTCCGCGCAGCACCGTAAATATTCCCAGCGCCCCGCACAGCAAAGACGCCGCACCGCTCAGCAGCAGCGCCGTCTGTACCGGTCCGCTCAGAAAAAACGCCAGCATCAGGGAATCGCCGTCACATGCACGAGGTCATGGCGATGGTCATGTCCCTCCCCGCCCGCGACCACGAGAATCCGCCCATGCACGCCGATAACATCGATATGGTGGCCATAAAGCGCCGAAAGCACCTCGGTCCGCACCACCTCCCGCACCGTTCCGCAAATCGCCTTGCCGCCCGCGACGTAGAGTATCCGGTCCATCACCGGCAGCAGCGGATTCATGTCATGGGCGGAGAGCAGCACGGTCACCCCGCGCTCCCGACACAGCCGCTTGAGCAACGCCACAATCTCCGCCGCTGCTTTGATGTCCAGATTGGCCAGCGGCTCGTCCAGCAGCAGCAAATCGGGTGCGCGCACCAGCGCATGGGCAATCAACACACGTTGCTGTTGCCCACCGGAAAGCCGCCCGACGCGCTGCCTAGCAAACCCCTCAGCCTCCACGGCGCGCAACGCCGCCTCCACCGCCGCCGCACGCTTGGCGCCGGGCAAGGCGAAGCCGAATTTATGCCCATCCAGCCCCAGTGCCACAAAATCCTGCGCCCGCACCGGCAGATCCGGCTCCAGCTGGATTTTCTGCGGGACATAGCCAACGAGCCCATTCACCTGAATGCGCCCTTGCGCGGGCAACAGCCCCAGAATGGCGCGCAGCAGCGTCGTCTTACCCGCGCCGTTGGAGCCGATCAGCCCGCAAAACGCGCCACGCGGCAGGCCAAACCCGATGTGCCGCAACACCTCCCGCCCCCCTTGGGCGACGGACAATTCCGAAACCTCCAGCGCGAGGCCGCTCACCGCGCGCTGGCCGCCAAAGCTTGCTTCAGGGCGGTGGTGGTTTGCAGCATCCAGTCCTGGTAGGTTTTGGCGCTGGCGGGCATCAACTCATAAACAGGCAAAACCTGCACGTTATGGGTTTTGGCCAGCATCAGCAGCATCTGGGTCTGCGGGTCCGTCACTTGGTCATTATAAGCGAACACGCGCACTTTACGGTCTTTCAGCAATGCTTCCTCCGTCGCCACGTCCTGCGGGGACGGGTCGGTATCATTCATCACCGACAGCTCGAACGAGAAAGGCGTCATGATCTTCAGTCCAGTTTCCTGCAGAAGATAATCCGCCACCGGCTCCGTCACCGCAACAGGCGCGCCCGCATATTCCGCCTTCACCGCGGCGATTTCCGCTTTCCAAGGCACCAAAGAGGCATCGAATTTTTTCAGATTGGTCTCATACGCGGCCTTATGGGCAGGGTCTTTGGCTTCAAAAAAAGCCGCCGCCGCCGCCGCCACGGCGGGCATGGTATCCGTGCGGTACCAGAGATGCGGGTTCGGCGTGGAAGCCGGCAAATGCAGTAATGTCTGCGCGCTCAGCACCGTGGCGTGGGTGCCGTACAGCATTTGCGTAGCCCAGGAATCATAGCCCAGCCCGTTTTCCACCACCAGATCCGCCTGATGGAACGTCCGCTCCACGCTGGGCGTGACCTCAAACTCATGCGGGTCGGTATTCGGGTTGGACTGGATGGACGTTACCTTCACATAAGGCCCACCAATCTGCGACAGCACATTGGCATATTGGCTCTCCAGCCCCACGGCGCTTAGAACGGGCTGCGCCATGGTCATGTGCCCCACCAACGCCAAAACAGCGCCCAGCCCCAAACGATATCGATTCATTCCATCCAACTCCCTGCGATGCCGGATGGATTGATATATTATATCATTTCATAGGTCCAGAGCCATTCATCCGCAAAGCGCGGCCAACCCCCGGCGACTCACGATACGAATGCGGCGGGCAGCTATCAATTTCACAGCGCCCTCTTTTTCAAGCTGCGCCATGGTGCGGGAGACGGTCTCGACCGTCAGCCCCAGATAATCTGCGATGTCATGCCTAGCCATTAGCAATTCCAGCACTTCACCCTGCTGGTTGGCGGACATTTCCAGCAAAAACGCCGCCAACTTCTGCCCAGCGCTGCAACGGCCCAAAAGCTGCGCATGGGCCTGGGCATGAGCCAGAGAGCGCATGGCGTAATGGCACAGCTGGGCGGCATCGGCGCCGCTTTCCAGGCCGGGGCGGCGCAGCTTCACCAACGTACAGGCGGTCACGGCCTCAACCGAGAGCTGATGCTCCCCGCCCAGCTCAAACCCAAACACATCACCGGGACGGTAAAAAGCATCAATATGCCGGCGGCCATCGGCCATGAATTTACAG
Organism: Acidocella aminolytica 101 = DSM 11237; assembly: GCF_900129125.1. GTDB lineage: Bacteria > Pseudomonadota > Alphaproteobacteria > Acetobacterales > Acetobacteraceae > Acidocella > Acidocella aminolytica. Next base: position 15,588 of record NZ_FQVJ01000057.1, read on the forward strand.
CCGCGCGCCATGCCGCTCACAAGCCTGTACATCCAGCCGGCCTCGTCTCCCTCGGAAAGAATGCTTTCATCTGCCGTGAAATGCAAAAGCGCCTGCACCTCGGCAAAAGCGGGCCTCATCAGCCCAGGCGGCATCATGCCCGTCTCGTAACCTGCTTTTTGTAGCATCATGGTGGCAGACATCAGCAGCTCCCCGCGTTGAAATGACGATGGCTGCGTAGCCTGCCCGCGCGGGCCGCGATATTCGGTTTGTTCCTTAAGTATTTATACTTAGGCGCTGCTCACGCCCCGGCATCCGGCTTAGAATTGCCTCCACCAGGGCGTTGTCCAGCACCGGCTTCTCAAACACGCGCCACACGCCCGCCTCCTCGGCCCGTTTGCGCAAGGCTGGGGTTAGCTTCCCAGTCAGCAGAATAGCCGCCCCTTGCGCCCCCAACCTGCGCGCGACCATCAGCAACGCGCACCCATCCTGGCCGCACGAATTATCTTCCAGCACCAGACAATGCGCCGCCGCCAACCCGGGCGCGGCCAAAAACGCCTCGGGGTGCGTGCTGACGGCACTTTCAATGCCTTCCAGCGTCAGTACAAAGCGCAAAGACTGACCGATCGACTCATCGCCCGCGCAAATCAGAACAAAAGGCCTCGACCGGGCCATGAAATTTCCTCTTCGTCCACCTAACCAAAGTGCCGCCTGAACAGGCAGATAGCCGCCCGACCCTAAGCGATTGCGGCAAGGCTGCCTTGATACAACGCAACTTCACGGCTTTTTGTTGGTGTAATTCTGACATTGCGCTGAGTTTTTAATCGGGTAATGTCACTCAATCCGCAACCTGGCGAAGGCAGGCCTGGGCGGTCTCATCAACACGGGAGACAACATGAAAAAATTCCTTGCACCGGCTCTCGCCGCGGTTTGCATCCTCGGCATGGCAGTGCCGGTGGCCGCGTCCGCCAAAGATCTGACAGAAATCAAATTTGGGGTTGATGCCACATACCCGCCCTTCGAGTCGCTGTCCCCGTCCGGTCAGTTCCAAGGGTTTGATATCGATCTCGGCAAGGCGATCTGCCACGAGCTGAAAGTGAAATGCGTCTTCGTCAGCCAGTCTTTTGACGGCATCATCCCCGCCCTAAAGGCCCGGAAGTTCGACGCCATTCTCTCCTCCATGACCGTTACGCCCGAGCGCGCCAAGCAGGTTAACTTCTCCTCCGAGATGTATGATGA
>NZ_FQVJ01000058.1 GCF_900129125.1 Acidocella aminolytica 101 = DSM 11237
ACCTCCCCCAACACCTCCGGAGCCCTCCGGAGTACCCTCTCAACTACTGTGTCGTCGTCCATGAAAACCGCCGTTCAGTTCAAACGGCCAGATTCAGGATCAGGGAAATCACCGCAAGGCGGGCAACAGCTTACGCTTACACTATATCGTGTAGAAAATCGTGCATGTAACCTCTACTTAATGCCTGCTATTAGAGTGAGTAATCTATAAGAATCCGACGTGAGACGGGCCGATAGGAGAACGTCCGTTTCGGCCAGCAAACAAAGAAAAACGGACACTCCAGCATGGTAGCAGCCTGGGCAAAGAGACCCAGAAGAAAGGGTTTTTGTGCTTCGCAGGCAAACTATAATACCCACTCGATTATTAATTAGATAAAAATACCCATCAAAATCAGCGTTCTTACAAGGCCAAATTCAGGGATGCCACGAAAAATACCACGCTCTGAACCGCCCGGGTTCTTCGGAGGCTGTTTGGTTTGAGTCAGGCCGCCATGACCTGACGTTCCTGTTGCCGATAGTAGTTTGCCTCAGCTTCTGCCGGCGGGATGTCCCCGATCGGCCCCAGCAGCCGCTGGTGGTTGAACCAGTCCACCCACTCCAGGGTCGCCCATTCGACAGCTTCCCGGGTGCGCCAAGACTGGCGATGAATCACCTCCGCCTTGTACAGGCCGTTGATGGTCTCGGCCAATGCGTTGTCATAGGAATCGCCCACGCTGCCCACTGAAGCTTCGATGCCTGCCTCGGCCAGACGCTCGCTGTAGCGAATGGACACATATTGCGATCCCCTGTCGCTGTGGTGAATCAGGCTTCCGGCATCGAACGGCCTGCGGGCGTGCAGCGCCTGTTCCAGCGCATCAAGTACGAAGTCCGTGCGCATGGTATTGGACACTTTCCAGCCCACGATGCGACGGGCGAACACGTCAATCACGAAGGCCACGTACAGATGGCCCTGCCACGTCGACACGTACGTGAAGTCGGCCACCCACAGCGCATTCGGACGATCGGCCTGGAACTGCCGGTTCACCCGGTCCAGCGGGCACGGCGCGGCCTTGTCGCTGACCGTCGTCCTGACCGGCTGACCACGGACCACGCCCCGGATGCCGAGCCGGCGCATCAGGCGCTCGACCGTGCAGCGGGCCGCTTCAAAGCCTTCCCGGTGAAGTTGTCGCCAGACCTTGCGGGCACCGTAAACCCGGTGATTCTTGTCCCACACCCGGTGAACTTCCGTCTCCAGCACCGCGTCGCGCTGCACCCGCGGCGGTGCCGTCGTCGGGTCGGCGTGGCGGGCCGCATGGAGGTAGTACGTCGACGGGGCGATCGGCAGCACCTTGCAGATCGGCTCGACCCCATAGTCGGCTCGGTGTTCGTCAATGAACGTCTTCATCGCTTGAACCGGCGGTCGAGCTCCGCCTGGGCAAAATACGCGCTGGCCTTGCGCAGGATCTCGTTGGCCTGGCGCAACTCACGCACCTCGCGTTCCAGCGCTTTCATCTTCTCGCGCTCGGACGTGGTCAGGCCCTCGCGCAGGCCCTGATCACGCTCGGCCTGGCGCACCCAGTTGCACAGCGTCTGCGCGGTGCAGCCGATCTTGGCGGCAACCGATTCGATCGTCGCCCACTGCGAGGCGTGGTCATTCTGGTGCTCGAACACCATCCGCACCGCCCGTTCCCGGGTCTCCGGGGAGTACTTCGCTGCTTTGCTCATGGCTCCATCTTCTCAAGAGTAGGAGCCTCCGAAATACCCGGGGCGGTTCAGATTGAGGCGAGCTTGACGACGGCGAGATAGTTGGTGGCGCGCTTTTCGTATCGGGTTGCGATGGCCGGGTACCGGCCTGACAGTCCCTTGAACAACTGCCGAAGCGAGTGCTGTCGTTGCGACGCGTCTTCACGAACCAGCGTCAGATAGGAAACCACCAATGACCCCTCGTCGTCTGATACGTCAGAGGTATACGGCTTGCGAATGCTCTCCATGCACGCCGGCATGAATCAACCCAGCGGGAAAGTACATAACACCCTCTAATCCGTGAGCACGCCAAAGAGTTCGGTAGCGGCGAGTCTGGATTTCGCCTCAACCTCCCGCCATTTGGCGATAAGCCGTTGGGGATAGTCCTGTGGCGCGCCTGAACGCGGTGCTGAAGGCGCTGACTGATCCGTAGCCTGCGAGCTCGGCTACGTCGATCATCTCTCGTGCGGTCGATACCAACGCAGCTTTGGCGAGTGACATACGCCAAGCCGACAGGTAGCCGATGGGGGAAATGCTGACGATCTCGGTGAAGCGGGCCGCGAAGCCGGCACGAGACATCCCAGCTTCCCGTGCGAGTTGGGCAACGGTCCAGGCGCGTGACGGCTCCATATGCAGCCTCCGTAGCGCGCGGCTGATACGCGGATCGGCCAAGCCCGCCAGCAGCCCCGGCCGCATGCCATCGACCTGGCCAGCGCGATGGCGCAGCGTCTCCACGAGGATCACCTCGAGAAGACGATCCAGCGCCAGTGAACGACCCGGTCGGTCCGCAGTTGCCTCGTCGTCCAAAAGCCTCAGCAGTTGTCCTAGCCGTTGGGCGGCAACGTCGGCCGCGCAAACATGCACGACCGGCGAGAGCAGACTCGCGATAGAAGCCGCATTGGGGTCGGCAAACAGGAAGTGCCCCGCCAAGAACCGGGCGGCGGGCGTGGCAGGATCGCCGCCTTGGAGAGCCCCCGGATCCGCGAGTAGCTCCTTCAATCCGATCGGCTCAACATCCGGCCCTGATCGCAGGACCCATTCCGGCGGACACGCCATCATCATGAAATCGCCCGGCTGCAGCATCAGTCGGATCTCGCCGCGTTCGAGCGCACATGTTCCTTCAATCAACTGCCCGAATACGACAGCGTCTACGGCGGGAAAGCCGATCGCCCAAGGCTCCTGCACCGCGATCAAGCGCCAGGTCAACTCGCGTGGCCGCAGCAGGCCGATAACCTGGGACAAAGGATCCAATTGGACGCCCGATAACAAAAAACAGAATTTCATCGTACCACGTCTCAGCCACGGCCGATACCTGTCATGAGAGGTGTTCCGGCGGAGATAATTTCTGCATCCTGACACGTGGATGCTCTCCGTGAAATGCGACAACGGGGTGGGAGGCGGTCATTCGTATAGCGGCGGAGCCAGTTCCAGCTCCGGTCTTTCCTGCGGTTCGGGGCGCAGTGCTAGGGCGGCCGTTGAGCGCGTGAAGCGGACCGGCGGCACCCGGTATGATCGCTCAGACTTCAGCAGCTGGATTCCGATCTTCCGTGGCAAGACTGAGAAGGGGAGCCGATTGGACGTTCGATCAACAGAACTAGACGTTCGATGATAGCGCGTCGTACCTGCCGCCGATATTCTGTGACGGATTTTGGAGAGATCGGAATGCGGGTATTTGTAACCGGCGCGAGCGGCTTCATCGGCCAGGCAGTTGTGAAAGAGCTGATTGGTGCCGGTCATCAGGTCACCGGCCTGGCTCGATCCAAGAACGCCGCCCAAAAATTGGCAAAACTTGGCGCGAACGTCCATGCAGGCTCCCTGTACGAGCCCGACACGCTTGGCGCCGCAGCCGCAGCGGCGGAGGGCGTAATCCACTTGGCCTTCATCCACAGTCCGCGCGATATCCCGCTGGGGCGCCGACTTCGGCTGATCCTCGGCGGCTCGCCATCCGGCATCGTAAGCCGGTTCGGCGCAGCGATCACCGCTGCGGACCGGCACGCGATTGACGCCTTGGCTGGTCCGTTGCAGGGTTCAGGCCGGCCTCTTGTGACTGTATTCGGCACTATGGGCATGGCCGAAGCGCACACCGCAACCGAAGATCAGGAGCCAGACCCGCGCTCCCCGGGCTGGATGCGTTCGCAAGCCGAAGCATCGGTGAAAGCTTGGGCCGAGCGGGGTGTGCGCGCAACCGTGGTCCGCCTGGCCCCTTCGGTCCACGGGGATGGCGATCACGGCCTCGTCCCGAGCTTCATCGCCGCCGCGCGCAAGCATAACAGCGCGGGCTATGTCGGCGATGGTGAGAACCGCTGGAGCGCTATTCATCGCCTCGATGCGGCGGTCCTGCTGCGCCTCGCCCTGGAGAATGGCCGGGCCGGCGCGCGCTATCACGGCGTGGCCGAAGAGGGTATTCCCTTCCATCAAATCGCCGAGGTGATCGGACGGCGGCTGAAACTGCCTACGGTCAGCCTGACGCCCCCGGAGGCGGCCCGCCGATTCAAATGGCTCGCTCCTTTCGCCGCCTACGACAATCCAGTCTCCAGCCAGCTAACCCAAGAACGGCTGGGATGGCACCCCACCCATCCGGGGCTACTGGCAGACCTTGATCGTGAGGCTTATTTCCGTACGTGACTGCTACGCAGAAGCAGCGGGCCTACTTTCGTCCCACAATTACCGATGGGCGCACGGCCTGTCGATGCCGTTGGTGGAGGAAGCCGCTACCATTTCAATGGCTGAGCAAGCTCATGACGCGGCCCATGCGCTGTCTGCTGCGCTTAACGTCGATCTTATCGGCCCGTTTGTGGGAAAATTTCGACGGGACGGCATTTGCGCCCCTCGCACCTGAAGGCAAAGAGCGCTTTTGTACGACCGTCAAGGCAGGCAAAGCCCTGCCAAGTTAGGACTTCTCTGCCGCTGCGGAACTGGCTCATATCCAGTGCAAAGGTTTCACTACACGTAGGGCGTCCCAACCATTGCCGCCTTAAGGGCGATGGTTCCCCTATCAACAATTGCGAGAAAGACTCCTCTAGCTTCTTCTGGATCACGATTCCGGCGAAACCGCCGATGAGCCTGGATGAAGGCCGTGCCCCATGTCGCCAGAAGTATCTCCGCGGCCAGATGGGCATCGGGATCACAAGCCTCTTGCCCCACGCACTCAACAAGCGCTGTTGCGACGACCTGGGCGAGTTCGTCCCGTATCGCCCTGGCCCGAGCCTTCAGAGGCTCACTGCCCTCGATCGTCTTGATATAGGCTTGGCCCATCTCGGAAAAATCGAGATAACGGCTCTCTTCCGCCACTAGCTGATGCGCAAGCTGGTGCAATGCCTCGATCGGAGGAACACAGAGGTCGAGCCGCCGTAACGTGTTGCGCAGGATCTCGCGGCCTTCCGCGTCGCGGTCGAAGAACATATCCTCCTTTCGGGGAAAGTGGTTGAACACCGTCATCCGTCCGACTCCGGCGACTGCTGCGATCTCATCTATCGTCACATTGTCAAAGCCCCGCTCGAAAAAGAGCTGCGTGGCGGCGTCAGAAATGGCTTGGCGCGTAGCGCGGCGCGTCCGGGATCGAGCGTCTGTGGGCTTCAAAATATGACTCTTGCCAGTTTTTGTACTCAGTACATATACTCAGTATATATACTGAGTCAACATCTTTGGAGAAGCATGCCCATGACGAAACTTGCAGACAAAGTCGCCGTCGTTACCGGGGCTTCTAGGGGCATCGGCGCGGCCATCGCCAAGTCGTTTGCCGCAGAAGGCGCCGCTGTGGTGGTCAACTATGCTTCGCGTAAGGCCGACGCGGACGCTGTCGTCGATGCGATCACTCGCACTGGTGGAAAGGCCATTGCAGTGGGGGCGGACGTGTCTAAGGCGGACGAAGTCACGACCTTAGTTGAGGCAGCGATCACGGCCTTCGGTCGCCTCGACGTATTGGTCAACAATGCCGGCATCTACGAAATGTCGCCCATCGAGGCGGTGACGGAGGATCAATATAGGCGCGTGTTCGACGTCAACGTCCTCGGCGTGTTACTAGCGACGCAAGCCGCTGCAGAGTATATTGGAGAAGGCGGCTGCGTGATCAACATCTCCTCCAACATCACTAGCGGCTTGTGGCCAAAGCTGGCGATTTACGCCGGCAGCAAAGGCGCGGTAGACATCATCACCGGGGTATTGGCCAACGAACTTGGTCCGCGCAAGATCCGCGTCAATTGCATCAACCCCGGCCTTGTGGAAACCGAAGGTTCAGAAGCCGGCCTTTCTTCGGGCTTCCAAGAGCAGATCATAGCGCAGACTCCCCTTGGTCGCGCCGGTCGGACAGACGACATCGCTGCGTTGGCCGTCTTCCTGGCATCCGATGACGCGCGCTGGCTGACTGGCGAAAAACTGCTTGCCACCGGAGGCTTGCGCTGATGCGTTGCAATTAGTCTGACGCGGGTCAGGACCGTACGGTCCGCAGATCCCCGAGGTCGACGGCAAGAGGCTCACAATCTTCGCAGCGCAGCCGACAGGCTGGATGCAATGGTGCGCAACTCCTTAGTCGAAGGTGTGCGCCCGATCACCACCATCCGCCAGTAGAGCGTCGCGGGCAACAGATCGAGCGCGTGTTCCCGGTCCAGGGAATGGGGCAGGTCACCGCGAGCGACGGCTCGGTCAAGGAGTGCCCGCCCGAGATCGCGGCGCGCTGCGGCGACGCGCGTGTTGATCGCACGCATCTCTTTGGACCGAGCGGCCTCGGCGTGCAGGTCGGGCAGGATTCTGCGGACCAGCGGATGGCGTAGCACCGCACGCAGGCGCAACAGGAACGACAGCACATCGGATTCGAGCGCTCCGGTATCCTCCGGCAGCGCCACGCTGGGCCCAAGCGCGTCCAGCACCGCATCAGCGAAGGCGAGCTTGGAGGGGAAACGACGGTAGATCGCGGCCTTTCCGGCGCCGGCGCGGGCCGCGACCCGTTCGAGACTGAGGGCAGCAAAGCCACGCTCGGCCCATTCCTCTAAGAAGGCGCGGTAGAGCTGCTCGGTGAGCACGGCGCTCGGCACCGCCGCCCCCGAAGGAGCGCGCGTCTTTTTTTCGTCGAGACGGTTGCGTTCCATTCATCTATCCATATATCGTCGGAACGTTAGCGTTCCAACCATACGAGGACCGATCATGACACGCAAGTTCAACAGCTTCCCTGGGCTGCTGCGCGGGGCTCTCGGTGAAAGTCTCGAGCCCGGGGAAGAGATTGGCGATCTTTTCGCCGATGACATCGTCTTCGAGTTTCCTTATGCGCCCGAGGGAGTGCCGCGACGGTTAAGCGGCAAGGCTGGGCTGTTTAACCACCTCACGCGCATCTCACCGCTTCTCGAGTTCGGTGAGATGACATTGCACAGAGTACATCCGTCGGGTGAGACCTTCGTCATTGAGTTTTCTTGCAATGGCCGAGGGCGGAGAACCGGGGTGCCCTATGATCAACGTTACATCTCAGTCATTGCGTTGAGCGACAGGCGAATTGTCCGCTACGTCGATTACTGGAACCCGCTGGTGCTCCTGTCGGCGCTAGGAGGCGCCGAGGCCACCCGGGCCGCTTTTGCCGAGGATGCGGCGGATGCCTGAACGAATTCTTGTCACCGGCGGTAAGGGTAAGACAGGGGCACGGGTCGCCTTGGCACTGACGCGGGCAGGCCACGACCCGTACATCGCCACACGGCATCCTGCGGGTCCGATGGACCGGCAATTCGAGTGGTCTGACCCTCAGACTGCGACGGCCTTCGAGGGCTGCACCGCGGCCTACCTCGTCGCGCCGACCGACCGTATCGATCACCTTGCCCAAATGCGCCCGCATCTAGAGCGTGCAATTGCCGGGGGGACAAGGCGCTTCGTGCTGCTCAGCGCGTCGTCGCTAGAGCGAGGCGGAGCGATGATGGGAGAGGTGCACGATTGGCTCGCCCGGAATGCGCCGGAATGGGCGGTGCTGAGACCCTCATGGTTCATGCAGAACTTTTCCGAGGGGCCGCATGCCCTGACGCTCCGCGACGAGGGGGTGATCTACAGCGCGACCGGGACAGGCCGGATCGGCTTCATCGATGCCGGGGACATCGCAGAGGCTGCGGTGGCGGCGCTGGTTGGGCCGGCCGCGTTGAATCGGGATGTCGTACTGACCGGTCCAGAGGCATTGAGCTACAAGGACCTTGCCGAGATTCTGTCGCAGGTTCTTCGTCGGCCAATCCGGCATATCGCCTTAGACGCAGACACTCAGGCGCAGCGTTTTGAGGCGCAAGGCCTTCCCCCGGACTACGCGCGTATGCTCAGCGCGCTCGACCAACGGATCGCCGAGGGCGCCGAGGCTAGAACGACTGACGGGGTGGCCCAACTGACGGGCCGGACGCCAACACGCTTCCGGGCCTTTGCGGAAGCTGCTGCGCCGGCCTGGCGCGTAGACGCGGACACCACACCTGAGGCGTTCGCCCATCCCGAACATAAAGGAAAAGAGCGACGGCGGGCGACCTGAAATCCTTATCCGCTGTGCCCAGCCCCATCGCCTGCCGTTAACAATGGCCATATGGCCGAGAGCCGTGTGAGGCGTAAACCGAACGTGGCCGCCGTCTCTTCCGCGTCGGTCGCAAGGGTCATTCTGCTCATCAGATCACCGATCGTGGAGGCCGGCGCCGGGAGTGACTCCAGGTTTCGACGTGGGACGAACTCGATTGGCACATCATGACCGTTGGCGAGCGAGATCAGCTCGACGAGGCTGTGCTCGTCCGGTCCACCCAAGTTGTAGGTTCCCTTTGGCCCGAGCCGTCCAATCGCTGCGAGAACCGCAGAAACGACGTCATCGATATGAAGCGGGCGGCGACGTTGGGTGCCGTTGCCGAATACACGAACGGTGCGCCCTGGAGGTTTCGGCAGAAGCGCGTTTTCAAAAGGCGTTGGGGAGGCACCACCACAAACTAGTGGCTGGATCCGGAAGATCACGGCCCCTGGAAGTGCTGCGAGTGCTTGCTCGGCGAGACCCTTCGATTTCAGGTACCAGTTGCTGTCGTCGGGATCAGCACCCGTGGCCGAGAAGTAGACCACCGGACTCTCGCGCCCTCGGATCGTATCAGCCACGCGTCGCGCTGTCGCAACTGTGCCGCTCTCGTAGGTCGCCCAATCCGGAGCCGCGAAGACGCCAGTCAGAACGATCACGGCATCGGCGCCTGCAAGCGCATCAAGCGCCTTCTGATTGTTCATCCAGTCAGAATGAATTTCGTCAGCGAGGACATCCACCCTTTGTCGGACGAGGGCGGTCACACGAGCGGCGATGCCTTTAAGGTGGGGGAGTAGCCGGAAACCCGTGCGGCTGTTTGCACCGACCACGACGACGTGGCCGATTGAGGGAGCGGAGTTGGTGTCCATTATTCCTGCCAAGATGATTTATATGCGATAGCATAATATGCTATAGCATATAAATGTGCAAGCGTGTTTCCGATGGCTTGGTTGATGCCCACCACCGGGTTAGGATTGGGAGCGATGGACGATGTTGAAGAAATTGGCTTGTTGATGAAGGCGGCTATGCGAGAGTCCGAGCGCCGCATCAACGACGTACTGCGCCCGCTGGACCTGACGGCAAGTCAAGCCGAGGTGCTTGATATGCTGGATCGATATGGGCCTATGTCGCTGAGCGAACTGGGGTCTCTGATGGTGGCTGAGGGGGGGCACCCGAGTCGTCTCGTGGACCGCATGGTGCAGGCCGGGCTGGTCTCACGGCGAAGCGCGGCGGACGACCGTCGTCGTCTCACGTTGGAACCGACTGAGCGTGGTCGCGTCCTTTCAGCGCAAGCGCGCACCGCCAAGGAAGCGTTCAGGAGTTGGGTGAGCAGCCAGCTCGACGGGTTCGATCTAGGGCCTGCGCGCGCATTCTTTGCAACCTTTCTGGCCGAGACCGAGATGGGGGAGACGGTCCGCCAGAGACGAGACAAGGCAAAAATCGAACGGGCCCATGGGCCCGATACGAAAGCCTGATGGGCCGTTTTCTGGACACCGGACCAAGCGGGTAAGCGCCAACACCTTGCCTCATGCTAAAGGAATGCCCGCAAATGAAAGCCGTGCAGCCGAGCAGTGTGGACGACCCCAACGAGGCGCTGTGGCGTAACCTCTTGCACGCGGCCCGGCATGACGATGGAGCCGCCGCCAAGGAACTCCTACAGGCCGGATTCCCGATCTACTACGCCGAGGATGACAACCCGGTGGACTTGCTCATCAAAGAGCATCCGAGCGGACGGCGCGAACTGATGCGCTTCGACCGCGCCCGCTGGCTCAAGCGACTTTGCGGTGGCGCAGTTGATCGAGAACCGGGAAGACGGCTGACGGCTCGCCGGTGCACACCAACTCAAGCCGCGCGTCGATAACAAGACCGCCGAGCTGGCCGGTCGCGCCAGTGACGAAAAGCTTTGGCGTGTCAGGCAGGTAACCGCTTTGGCATGCAGGGAGACCCCCATTCGCCAGCTGGAATTTCACCTACACGCTTCGAGGAAACGGGGGGATTACGCATCATTTCGTTGTCCCAGACCTCCCAGGGCACGGCTGACAACATCGTGCAATGATGTGGTGGGACGGCCGATCAAGCTAGATAGTTGATGACCATCATCAAACAGCGCGCCGTGGCGGGACGCCGCGGAGGAGCGGGCGAATGAGGCGGCGTTGCACTCTGGCAATCCGGCATTGACCAGCGAAGCCCTATAGTCGGCCTCTGGCATGTCCCGGTAGACGACCCTCTTGCCAGATTGCCGTGAAATCTCTGCGGCAAGTTCGGCCATCGTGAACGGTACGTCGCCGGCGAGTTCGTAAATGCGAGCCTGGTTCTCCTTAGCAGTGAGGACTGCGGCTGCGGCTTCTGCGTAGTCGTCCCGCGCTGCTGAAGCGATACGACCCTCGCCGGCGCTGCCTAGCACGACGCCGTGTTGAAGCACGGACGGAAGTGCGAAAGTATAGTTCTCCGTGTACCAGCCGTTGCGAAGCAGAACGAACGGGATGCCACTGGCCCCCAACAGCGCCTCGGTTTGGCGATGCTCTTCGGCGACGGCGAGCTCGGATGTGTCGGCGCGCAAGACGCTTGTATAGGCAATCAGCCTGACGTTTGCTTGCTTAGCAGCGTCGATGACAGCCTTGTGCTGAGCAACTCGGCCGCCGAGCTTACTACTGGCGACCAGCAGGAGTTTGTCGACGCCGGCCAACGCGGGGAGGAGCGTCTCGGGCTTGTCGTACTCGGCTTCGCGGATCGACACGCCTTTCTTAGCCATATCGTCGGCCTTGGAAGGCGTGCGGACTAGCGCTGCGATACAACTCGCCGGCAGGGTTTCCAGGAGAGCCGCGATCACATGGCGGCCAAGGTGGCCTGTGGCTCCGGTAACGGCGTAAATCATTGCTTCCGATCGCTTTCTATCGATGGGTATTGGAGGATTGGGAGGATCGCCCATGCGCTGGGCCTCACTCCAATCATATAGACCCATGGCGGAGATTTAATTAGCGGTATAAATGAACCTGATCAGTTGAGCTGAGATCAATAATGAACAAGGCCGACCTACGCGATACCTACACGCTCGCCATCATCGCCGAGGAGTGCAGCTTCACCCGTGCTAGTGCGAAGCTGGGCGTGTCGACCTCGGCTCTGAGCCACCAGATTCGCGACTTCGAACGTCGGCTCGGCGTCCAGCTCCTCCATCGCAGCACGCGCAGCGTCAGCTTGACTGAGGCCGGAGCATCGCTGCTCGCCCGTGCCGGTCCCGGACTTGCGGAGGTGGCGGCCGGGCTCGGCTTGTTGGGCGAGTGGCGCTCAACGCCAGCGGGAACGGTTAGGATTACCGCCAACCGTTGGAGCGTGGAGCGTTACATCGAGCCGGTACTCTCTAGGCTTCATTGCGACTACCCCGCCGTGGTGGTGGAGCTATCCGTCGACGAATCCCTCATAGACATCGTGCGGGACGGCTTTGATCTCGGGATCCGCCCGGGCCGCTTGATTGCGCCCGACATGGTCGTCCACAGGCTGGAGCCGGACGACCGGTCGGCGGTGGTGGCGTCACCGGAATACATCGCTAAGCATCGGACCCCGGAGGCGCCAGAGGACCTGAGTGCACACCGCTGCATGTTCTACCGTATCGCCGGCTCGCGCGATCTGCAGCTCTGGAAGATGCACAGGAACGGGTTGACGACGCGTATGGTGCTCGAGCCCGCCTTCGTCACTGACGACGCCGACCTATTGATACGTCGGGCGATCGCTGGAGACGGCCTCGCCTATGTGCGCCATCGGCGCGCCCGTGAGCACTTGAAAAGTGGCGCTCTGGTGGAGGTGCTCGAGCCATGGTCGGCGCCACTTGCGGGCAACCACCTCTATCACGCTAGCCGGCGAGTGCTCTCGCCGGCGATCCGCCTGGTGATGGCGCTCCTGAAAGAAGGCGTTCCGAAAATTCAGGCGCCGGTCTGACGAGAAGCGATCCCTCCGCGCTGCGGGCATCGGGATTGGCACCGGGTCCCAGGCAGTCATGCCACGCCGGCTGATTGATCCAATCGTCGCGCTGGTCCTGCGGCTTGATAAGTACTACCCGTCAGGGGTACCCGGCACCGCAAGGCCTGGTGCCGTCGATGCGCGTCTATTCCAGCATGGTATGCAGGAGTGGGCGGAGACACTTTCCTCGGGCGGCTACGCTGTTCCTGTGCTGCCGCACAATTCCTGCTTACCTGTGTGAAGCCTGTCCCGCGCTCGATCGCATCATCCCGCACGCACGCCTCGTCGAGTTCGAGCGGCTGGTGAACGGCTCCCCGTTTCGACCGGACACCGGCGCAGACCGGCGGGCCTCGGCGCAAGCCTGGGTCTATTCCAGCGAGACGGTCGCGGCGAACACGGAAATTCTTGCCTTCGATCCGGCCCACGCCGTCCAAATGATCTCGGATACCGTGCCGAATCCCTTCGTCGGGCGCGAGATTGTCGGCGCGATGATAGCCGCCCTTCGGGTGCGCGGTTTCGATGATGCCAAGCTTGGCCAGCTCGCCGCCTGATCGTGGAAGAGCTGCGCAACGGCCTCGATGCCGGTCGGAATGGGCGTGCCGAAGTCCTCTTCCAGGCGGAAGTGGCGGCGGGCAGCATCCAGTTCCGGCTGCGGCTAGATGGCCGCAACTGGCGAATACCATTTAGCATCGAAACCACCGAACCGGAGAACGCTCCTCAGCTTCTGAACCGAGCCGATGGTCCACTGGAAAAGAGCCAGTTCGCGCCGGCCTACGAAAATGAGCTGAATGGCGACGAACGGGACGTGGCCGTATATCTTGATGGGGAAAAGACGCTGACTTGGTGGCACCGCAACGTCGCCCGAACGCAGTATGGCATTCAGGGATGGAAGAAGACCAAAATCTATCCCGATTTCATCTTCACCGTGCAGCGGGACGGAGAATCCAAACGCATCACGGTGCTCGAAACAAAAGGCGATCCGCTCGATAATCTTGACACGGCCTATAAGCGTGAAGCGCTATCGTTCCTCTCGGAACATTTCCAATGGGACGAAACCACGCCGGTTGGAGAACTAGAACTGGTCAACGACGGCGAAACTGTTGAGGGCACACTGATCCTGATGAGTGGATGGCAGGCAAAGTTGCCTGCCCACTTATGACCCTTGCCTCATGAGAATTGCAAACCTGACACGATATCGACATTGAAAGATTGACGGGAATCTTGCCTCCAAACGCACGACCTACCCGTCCTTCGCCCGAAATGTTGTGGTGTTCGGAAAACCACCGTTTTCTGAACGCTGGACCAAACGGCTCAGCGCCGATACCTTGCCACACGCGAAAGGAATATCAGCAAATGAAAGCCGTGGAGCCGAGCGGTATCGACGACCCCAACGAGGCGCTTTGGCGTGACCTCCTGCACGCGCTTCAGCATGACGATGGAGCCGCCGCCAAAGAACACCTACAGGCCGGATTCCCGATCTACTATGCCAAGGACGACACCCCGGCGGGCTTGCTCATCAAAGAGCATCCGGACGGACGGCGCGAACTGGTGCGTTTCGACAGAGCCGGGGATGAAGTCACCCGGGCACTCAAATCGCGTGACCGCGAATGAATGGTTCGGAGATGCCCGTCGGTCGGCTTATGGGGTATCGCGATGATTGCCCGCCGTGCTGCTTATGGCCAGTTGGGGCCGAAAGCGGACAGCCCGGTCTGGGACGGGAAACAAGATAAACTGCCATTGGCCGCCGAACATCGGGGCGGAAAAGGTGACTTGGTTGGCTACGTCAGCCGACGAAAAGTCCGAGTACCGAGAAAAGATCACATGGGGAAGAAACTCCGAAAAGCGGGAACAAAGACTTGCACGAATGAAAGCCCGATCCTAGCCTCATGTTACGTGAGATACTTGGATTGCATGGACCTATGGCTAAAAGTGATCAGGACAAACTGTACCACGATCATCGCGAGGCGACGCGTGCATTACTTTGCCAGTATAAGCGCGTTGACGCCGCTATTGCATTGAGTGTCTCTGAGCTATGGCCGGCCAATGCAGGCAGTCCTGTCAAGCACATTTTCGCATGGCACGTTCTGTTAGAGATCACGCACGATATTCCTGAATCGATACCAATTACCAGCTACGCGGATTTCAAAGTGTTTTCACAAGCACTTTACACGGTGTGGCCCGAATTCCCGTTTCTTGAGGATTTTTCCCCTGAAGCCGACTGGGGTCAAACCAAGGTGCGTTTTGGCCAAAATTTTGTCCCGATGTTCTATGGCAGTTGCATTGAACGAACTCCCGATTTCGTAGAAGCGTTTCGAATCACTTACGCGCAAATCCCAGAAGCTCAAGCCCAAATGGATCTTGCCGTTGCTCTGCAAGCGCGCATCATCGAATCGATGCCTAGCCTAGGGGGCGCCACCGTGACCGAGGCGCAACAAGCTTTTGTTGAGGTGGCTCCGGAAGATTTTTGGCTAACTTGCAGGTCGATTCTTCAGAAAATAGGCGACGATGTCTCAGATTTACGAAAAATGGCAGGGTTTGCGCTTGATTTTCATTTTGGTACCTTTGAAGCGCCGCTGACATGGGATGCATTCGGAAATGCAGTGATGAATGGGACAGCCCTGCCTTTTCTGGCGGCCGAAAGCGACGGCACTTGGGTGCCGATGTCCGTACGTAGCGCTCCGGGGCTCATTATTGACCATTGGGCTAACAAAAACCTAGCCGGGGTGAGCCTCCATACCCAGCGGAGACTTGCGCAATTCGTTGGCGAGCGATTCCAAAATTCAATCACGGGGCCCTTGACGCTTTTTGTCGGTAATACAGTCTGCAAAGACCTACCTATTAGTTGCATGATCTCGGCCGATACAGGTCTTTATCTTATTTGCTCCTGTGACCATGCATCGATTGAGCGTCTATCAGACACGGCAAAGAAAGTGTACGCCATGGTGAGGCGTGGCGCACCGATCGTCTTCGGCCGTCCCGATGGGCGTCTCCTGTCACTATCAAGAAATAAAGTTGGACTAAATGCCGATGAACTTCACATCATCATTGTTGTTACCCAGGCAGGGACAGCATTTGGCGCTGTCAACGCGCCCGAGAAACCCACTCGTTTGCTTCCGCTGGCAGACTTCGTCACCATTTTCGATAGTCTGAATGATCCCGATGAATTGGAGCGTTATTGGCAGTTCGTTGACGCTCAAGAATCCTCTCTCAGTCCATTCTCTCGTGGGGCTGCAGACCTGTTTGCATCTTTCAGAGATACGCATGGCGTACTTGTCGAGGGGGCGATATCTCCCACCTTTATCGGCCTGGATCCACATTGGGGTACGTCCTGGCGATTCAAAGAACTGACTGACTTCTGGTCTCGTGCTCCGAAGGTATTTCCAGATGGCTCCCTTGGTTGGCGGCTGTCGTCTGGAACCGCAGGTGTTGTTGAACTCCAATCGCGTCATCACAAAGCAATTGCATATTCTACATCGGTTGGCTCTTGTACGGTTCAAACATTATTAGGGTCCAGACTCATAAAATCCACCAGACGATGGCGGCAACCAGGTATATTGATGCGGCGAAATTGACTTCGAGCCGGTCGTAACGTGTTGCGATACGTCTGAAGTCTTTCAGGCGACAGAAGGCATTTTCGATGAGGTGTCGATCCCTGTAGGCTTTTTTGCTGAAGCTGAAGGGCTTCTTGCGGTTGCACTTATTTGGAATAACCGGCTTTGTGCCGCGCTTTTTCAGTACCTTGCGTAATTCGGCGCTGTCATAAGCTTTGTCGGCGAGGAATTTCTTGGGCACCTTGGTTGTGTTGATCAGCGGTTCAGCG
>NZ_FQVJ01000037.1 GCF_900129125.1 Acidocella aminolytica 101 = DSM 11237
CTCATCATGGCTCAGCGGGGCAAAGACTGGATCGCCCCCATGCTGTTCGACACAAGCTGCACCCACCTGACCGTGACCGCATGGATCAAGGAAATGTTGCTGCCGGCACTCAGGCCGGAAAGCTTGGTGATCATGGATAATGCGCCTTTCCACAACAAGCCCAAAATAGCCGAAATTCTCGACCAACACGGGCACAAGCTATTGCCGTTGCCCAGATACTCACCAGACTTCAATCCAATCGAGCAGGCTTTCGCGATCCTCAAACGGCAACGGAGCTTCTCAGGAAAATCCCTCGATGAATTAATAACGTCACACTCTTAATGGAAATTACTATAATTACGGCGTCGGTGCCGTTGGGCCGGTTTTTGCGGCAGCCGCGCACGATTAGCGCGTTGGACCGCGTGGCCGGGACGGTTTTTATTTTATTTGGGATAAAGCTGGCTTTTTCAAAAGCGTGAAATGAGGAAGGAGAAAATTTCAGTCTCCCCCTGATAAAAGGAAAATAGTGGCTTACATATCGCTCACCCCGGCCGGGTGTTGGCTGGGTAACGATTTTATTCCCGGAGTTGAATTGATGAGTAAAACGAATCATCCTGTTTGGCTGATTACCGGATGTTCCACGGGGTTTGGCAGGGAATTGGCCCTGCGGATCGTGCAACGCGGCTGGAAGCTGGTGGTGACGGCGCGTAATTTGGAGCAGGTCAGCGAAATTGCTGAAATGGACAAGGAAAATGTGCTGGCCTTGACGCTGGATGTGACCAAGCCTGCGCAGATTGATGCGGCGGTGAAGGCGGCGATGGAAAAATTCGGGCGGATTGACGTGCTCGTGAATAATGCGGGCTATGGCTATCAAAGTTCGATCGAGGAAGGCGATGAAGCCGAGATCCGCGCGCAATTCGATACGAATGTGTTTGGATTATTCGCGCTGACGCGGGCGGTGCTTCCGGTGATGCGGGCGCAGAAGAGCGGGCATATTCTAAATATTACTTCTATGGCCGGGCTGATCGGCTTTCCAGGGTCGGGCTATTATGCCGCGTCGAAACATGCGGTGGAGGGGTGGTCTGATACGTTGCGGGCCGAGGTGGGACCGCTTGGGATTCAGGTGACTTGCGTGGAGCCTGGGCCGTTCCGGACGGATTGGGCTGGACGCTCCTTGAAACAGACGCCGAGCAAGATTGCCGATTACGCGGAAACCGTCGGGGCGCGGCTGGCGGGCACCAAGGCGCGCAGCGGAAACCAAGCGGGGGACCCTGTGCGGGCCAGCGATATTATGATCGAACTGACGCAGAAGCCCCAGGCGCCGCGCCATATTGTGCTGGGCGCATGGGGATTTGATGAGGTGACGCGGATGCTTCAGGTCCGACTGGAAGAGATCAGCGGCCAGAAGGACCTTTCTCTCAGCGCGGATTATCCGACGGGCTGAGCGATTAAAGCGCGTGTGTGGGTAGCGATCATCAATTCTTCATCAGTGGGGATGACGCGGACCTCCACCGTGCTATCTGGTTCGCTGATGGCGGCCTCGTTGGCCTGATTGGCCTCGGAGCAGAGCTTGATGCCGAGCCAGGCGAGTTTGCTGCAGATGGCCGTGCGGATGGCGGGAGCGTGTTCGCCAATGCCAGCGGTGAAGATCAGACCGTCCAGCCCGCCTAGCGCGGTGACGAGGCCCGCCGCTTGTTTGGCGGCTTGGTAAGCGAAAAGGTCCAGGGCTTGCCGGGCGGGCTCTGAGCCGTCCTCCAGAAGGGTGCGGACATCGGCGGAGATGCCGGAGACGCCGAGCAGACCTGATTTTTTATAGAGCAGGGTGGTGAGGTCGTCGGCATTCATGCCATGGGACTGCATGAAATAGAGTAGCACCCCGGCATCTATAGTGCCGGAGCGGGTGCCCATGACCAGACCATCCAGGGCAGTGAAGCCCATTGTGGAGTCTATGGATTTTCCGTTTTTGACCGCGCACATGCTGGCGCCGTTGCCAAGATGCGCGATAATGACACGGCTTTTGGCGAGATTAGGAGCCAAGGTGGGCAGGCGGGAGGTAATGTATTCATAAGACAGGCCGTGAAAGCCGTAGCGGCGGACACCTTCATCGTGAAATGAACGCGGGATGGCGAAGCGTGTCGCGATCTCGGGCATGGTGTGGTGGAAGGATGTGTCGAAACAGCCTACTTGTTTTAAAGAGGGACGGAGTTTGAATAAAGCCTGTACGGCGGCGCAATTATGAGGCTCATGCAAGGGGGCGAGATGGCTGAGGCGGGCAATGTCCGCGAGATGTGATTCATCCAGAAAAAGCGGTTTGGTAAAAGTGCTGCCGCCATGCACGATGCGGTGGCCGGCGGCGATGAGGCTGTCATTGCCCAGATGGGCTTCTACCCAAGCCAGAACTTCGCCCAGCAGATCCTCATGATTCAAGGGGGCATGGTTGGGCCAGCGCTTTTCAAGCGCCACCTGATCGCCGGTTTTGATGAGCAGATGCGGTGCGGCGCCGATATTTTCAGCCATACCCTCGGCCGCGCAGACGAGGCTGCTTTGCAGCTCGAATAGCGCGAATTTGATGCTGGAGGAGCCTGCGTTGATGGTGAGGATCGCGTCAGCCATGGGCACCGGCCATCATCACGGCAATGGCGCAGGAGGCGAGGCGGGCGCGGTCGTTATCCGCGCGGCTGGTGAGGATGATGGGCACCGAGGCGCCGAGCACGATGCCTGCCGCGTCCGCATTAGCCAGAAAAGTAAGCTGCTTGGCTAGCATATTACCGGATTCAATGTCCGGCACGACCAGAATGTCCGCCTGACCGGCGACGGGGGAAATGATGTGTTTTTGCGCGGCGGCGGTAGCGCTGATGGCGTTGTCGAAGGCCAGGGGGCCGTCGAGAATGGCGCTGTTGATCTGGCCACGATCCGCCATTTTGCACAGGGCGGCGGCGTCCAGCGTGGCCTGCATGGCGGGGTTCACGGTTTCCACCGCGGCGAGGATAGCCACACGCGGTGTTTCAATGCCCAGAGAGTGGGCGAGGCTGATGGCGTTGAGGACGATGCTGTGTTTATCTTCAAGATCCGGCTGGATGTTGATGGCGGCATCGGTAATCAGAAGCGGTTTGGGGTAGGATGGCACATCCATGACATAAACATGGCTGAGCCGATTGCCGGTGCGCAGGCCGGTACCGGGCTGGACGACTTCGTGCAGCAACTCATCAGTGTGCAGAGCGCCTTTCATCAGTGCTTTGGCGATGCCTTCATGAGCCAGGGCGACGGCGCGTTTGGCGGCGGCCGAGCTGGAGGCGGCTTCCTCTATACGGAAGGCGGAAATGTCCAGCTTATATTCGGCAGCCTTGGCGGTGATAAGGGATGTGGGGCCCACCAGGATGGGTGTGATGAGGCCGCGCGCGGCGGCCTCTGTCACGGCGAGGAGGGAGGTTTCGTCACACGGATAGGCGATGGCGGTGGGCAGAGGCGTGTCTGACGTGGCCTTGGTGAGCAGGTTACGCAGGAATTCATGCCGCAGCAGACGGACTTCCGGCAGGGCGATGGCGGGGCGGCTGATTTTCTCGGTTGGGGCCTGCACGGTGGCGGTACCGCTCAGCACGTCCTTGCCGTCTTGATTGAAGCAATGACAGTCTAGAATGACGCGGTGTTTTTCGGGGATCAACTCGGTGACGATGACTTTTGCGGTGATGGTGTCACCGGGGCTGACAGGGGCGTGGAATCTCAGCTCCTGCCCGAGATAGATGGTACCGGGGCCGGGGAGTTTGGTGCCCAGCACGGCGGAGATTAGCCCGGCGGTGAGTACGCCCTGCGCGATGATGTGATGGAAAAGATCTGACGCGGCATAGTCTTTATCCAAATGAGCGGGGTTTACGTCGCCGGAAATATAGGAAAATAGCGCGATGTCATCGCTGCTTATGGTTTTGGAAAGGCTTGCGGAATCGCCCAGGGCGATTTCAGCGAAAATGCGATTCTCCAGGATTTCGGTATTGATGTCCATGGCTCGGTTCCTTCAGCGCTGGAAGATATAGGTGCCGGGCGCGTGGCCAAGAGGCTTGTAGCCCGCTTTGGGAGCACCGGTTTGCGGCGGGTTAATGGGTGTACCGGAATGGTTAGCAAGCCAGGCCGCCCAGTCCGGCCACCAGGAGCCTTCCTCGCAATTTGCCTGGGATTGCCATTCATCCGGGGGGATGGAGAGGTCGCCGGGTTTGTGCTCCAGCTTGCGGAAATGGCGGTGGGGGTGGCCCGGCTCACTGACCACGCCCGCATTATGCCCCCCGGACGTGAGGACGAAGGTGATGTCTCCGCTATTGAGCTGCTGGAGCTTATAGACCGAGCGCCATGGGGCGATGTGGTCGGTTTCCGTGCCGATGACGAACAAGGGGACATGGATGTCAGCCAGGGAGATTTTGCGTCCGTCTGACTCGAACCGGCCTTCCGCGAGGTCGTTATTGAGGAAGAGCTTGCGCAGATATTCCGAATGCATGCGGTAGGGCATGCGGGTGGCGTCCATGTTCCAGGACATCAGGTCGTTCGGGTGGTCTTCCTCACCCAGATAATAGCGGCGGATCATTTGCGACCAGACGAGGTCGTTGGCGCGGAGCATCTGGAAGGCACCTGCCATTTGCTGGGCGTCGAGATAGCCTTGAGACCACATGGCGTCGTCGAGGAAGTGGAGTTGCGCATCTGTGATGAACAGCTGCAATTCACCAGCCTCGGTAAAATCCGTCTGGGCGGCGAGCAGAGTGACGGTGGCGAGGCGCTCATCATGATCTCGCGCCATGGTGGCGGCAGTGATGGAAAGTAGCGTGCCGCCGAGGCAATAGCCGGTGGCGTGGATTTTTTTATCCGCGCCACAGATGGCGGTGATGGCATCCAGTGCTGCCATGGTGCCGAGGCGGCGGTAATCATCTAGTGAGACATCGCGCATGGAGGCGTCCGGGTTACGCCAGGAAATGCAGAAAACCGTGAAGCCTTGGCTGACCAGATAGTTCACCATCGAATTGTGCGGTGAAAGATCTAGGATGTAATATTTCATGATCCAGGCGGGCACGATGAGAATAGGCTCGGGCCGGACGGACTCCGTGGCGGGAGCGTATTGGATGAGCTCCAGCAGGTCGTTACGGAACACCACCTGGCCGGGTGTGATGGCGACATCCTTGCCCGGCTTCATAGGCAAAGGCTGGGTCTTGGTGTTACTGGCGCTGCGCAGATCCGCGACGAGATTGCGCACACCTTGGCGCAGGCTTTCACCCGAGGTGGCTTGGGCCTTGGCAAGAACCTCGGGGTTGCAGCCGGGGAAGTTGGAGGGGGCGACGACATCCAGCATCTGGCGGGCGGTGAAATTCACGATCCGTTCATTCTTGCCGGAGACGCCTGCAGTGTCTTTGGTGGCAGTGTCCCAGAAGCGTTCCGCCCGCAGGAATGCCTGCACAGCAAAAGCGGCGGGGCCTTGCTGCCAGCCGGGGTCTTTGAAGCGATGGTCCTGAGGTTCTGGGTTTAACGGCTTAAAGGGAAACCCCAGGGCCTGACGGGATAGTTCTGTCCAGTCCTGGGCGGCCTGGCGGGCGAGTTTCATTTGCTGGCCTGGCTGGTCGGCGATATGTAACGCCCAATCTGTCCAGGCGATGGCTAGGGCCGCCATGGAAAGCCCGCCCGTCAGCCGGGCCTGGGCAGCGTGCAACGCGCGGTCCAAAGTGTTGCACTGCTCTGTCTGGTCTGACATTCAGAACCCTCTTGTGATCTTTGGTTTGGATGGCGGGCTATGCGCCCAGCAAATGTTCACCGCCATCAATCGGGATGATGGTGCCGGTGAGCATACGCGCGGCGTCACTGACAAGAAAGGCGGCCAAATCACCGCAGTCTTCAATCTTTACCAACTCTTTTTCCGGTGCTTCGCGCGCGGCCGTATCCAGAAGATCTGAAAAATGCTCGATCCCGCTGGCGGCCCGGGTAGCAATGGGGCCGGGAGAGATGGCGTTGACCCGGATTTTTTTTGGTCCCAGCTCAACGGCGGTGTAACGCACGCAGCTTTCCAGCGCCGCTTTCACGGGACCCATGATGCCGTAATGCGGAATGACACGCTCAGAGCCGATATAGGTCATGGCAAGCAAAGTACCGCCCGCCACCATTAAAGGTTCCGCGAGCTTCGCTGTGCGCAGGAAGGAATGGCAAGAAACATCCATGGCGGTGGCGAAGCCTTGGGCGGAGCAATCCACCACCCGGCTGTGCAGATCCGCCGCCGGGGCAAAGGCGATGGAGTGCAGGACGAAATCCAGCTTACCCCAGCGTTGGGTTATGGCCTCAAAAACAGCTTCAAGCTGGCCTTCGGCCTGAACGTCACAGGGCATTAAAATGTCACAGGGCAAGGCGTCCGTGATGGTGGTGACAAACGGCCGCGCTTTCTCGTTAAGATAGGTCGCGGTCAACACGGCGCCAGCCTGGGCGAAAGCCCTAGCACAACCTGCCGCGATACTGTGTTCATTGGCAATACCGATGACAAGTCCGCGCTTGCCAGCAAGGCTTCCCGGCAAGGTGGAGATACTCATTGGGCCGATACGTCCGGCCGGTGAGCCGCTTTGCTGGGCCGCTCGCCAACATTATTGTGATCTTGCGTATCCTTGATGACGGGAAGGGCCCATAGCACGGCGAGCAAGGCAGCGTTGGCACGCATAACCGTTTGATTATAGGTGATCTGCGCTTGAGAAATGGTGTGCACCGTTTCCGCGAGTTGGCTGAGAACCTTGCCGGATGGAATGAATCTCTTTTGCGCCGCTTGCCAGTTTTCGAAAAAGCTATTGAAGCCAGCAAGATCCACGACTTGCTTTTCGCTCATGACACAAACCTCTTAATGATCAGCTTTCCGAGAGTTTGGCAGCGGCCGTACAAAAATGACATTGACCTTCATCAAATACGCTGAATCTTAAACTGATCTTCATATTTTTTAGGCGTTGTTTACGCTGAATGAACGGTAAATTATTGGAAAAAAAGATGATTCTAGGGAAGAAATGAAATTAGCGTTTTTTAAACATTTCGCACGCTACTAGAAATGGGTTAATCGACTTCTTCCTTCTGTCTATAGGAAAATGCTGTGCAAAAAGAGCAGACGGCTGAGACTGCCCCAGCCGTGGCATGGCGTGTAATGCGCTGGATACGTGACTTGTTCGCTCTGCCGGAGGAAGATCCGGGGCTTGCATCGACACAGTTGATGGCTTTGGCGCAAAGGGTGCCAACACTTTATTGTGTCCTGATTTTTAATGTTACCGGCTTGGCCGAGACACATTACAGACATGCGCCCATTTTACTGACCGTAGTCGCACCGGTTCTGCTGGTGGTGATGGGCACGATCCGCTTGGCGGTGTGGCTTTACCGGCGTTCGCGGCTGACCCAGAATGTGGATGCGCTTATTAAACTCCGGCAAGCGCGGCGCGGGGTGGTTCTGCTGGGGGCGAGCGCGGGGGCCTGGGCGTTTTTGCTGCTGCCTTACGGCGATGAATATACGCGGTTCCAGGTGGAGATGACGGTCTCGTTGACCGTGATGACCTGTGCCTTTTGTCTGATTACGCTGCGCAGTGCCGCCATTTTACTGAGTGTTCTGGTTGGTGTGCCGTTCACACTGATATTTTTGCACATGCCCAGCCCGGCGATGCGCCTTGCAGGGGCGAGCGCGACGCTCGTGCTGTTTGTGATGGTGCAGAATTTATTGAAGAATGCGGCGGATTTTGTAGCGCTGAGTTTGTCTGAACGGGAGTTGAAAGCTCGTCAGCAGGAGACACAGCGCCTGTTGGATGAAAATTCGAGGCTGGCAAATCTTGACCCGCTGACCAATCTACCCAACCGCCGCCGCTTTTTTTCCAGGCTGGAACATGACCTTGCCGATGCGGAAAAGAGCGGCGAGCGTTTGGCCGTGGCCCTGATGGATCTGGACCGGTTCAAAGGGGTGAATGATATTCATGGCCACGCAGCCGGAGACCGCCTCCTGATAGAGGTTGGAGACAGGCTGCGGCAGTTGGCCGAGAAAAATGTGTTTATCGCCCGACTGGGCGGGGATGAGTTTGGCGTTATTCTCACGGGCGCCAGGCTGGATGAGAGCATTGCGAAATTCTGCCAGGGAGTGAAGCAGGTTTTGGAAGGCCCATGCTTGGTAGGAGACAGGATGGCACTGATTTCATCCTCGGCCGGTGTGGCGGTTTATCCTGATGCGGCGGATACGGCAGAGATGCTTTTCGAACGGGCGGATTACGCGCTGTATCATGGCAAGCAAACCCGCAAAGGCGGTATGGTGCTATTTTCAGCCGAACATGAAACACGGATTCGGGCCGCAGCGCGGGTTGAGGAGGCGTTTCAAACGGCGGATCTTGAGGCGGAAATGTGGGTGGCGTTTCAGCCGATTGTGGATGTGAAGCGCGATCGGGTTGTGGCATTCGAGGCGTTGGCGAGATGGCAAAGCCGTGAACTAGGGCCCGTAAGCCCGGTTGTGTTTGTGCCGATTGCCGAGCGCTCGCAAATGATTGGTAAAATGACCCGCGTGCTTTTGAAAAAAGCATTGGATGCGGCGCGTCATTGGCCGAGCCATGTGAGTCTCTGTTTCAATCTTTCCGCACAGAATTTGGCTTCGCCGGATGGGATGGAGGTGATTCAGGATATGCTGCGCAATGCCGGGTTGTCGCCATGCCGGCTGGAATTTGAAGTCACGGAAACCGCTTTGTTGCATGATTTTGAACAGGCGTCAGCCTGCTTGCAGGCGTTGCGGGAGATTGGGGTGCGGATTGCCCTGGATGATTTCGGCACCGGGTTTTCCAGCTTGAGCTATGTGAACAAGCTGAAGCTGGACAAGATTAAGATTGATCGCAGCTTCGTGATTGATGTCGATGTAAGCCGGACCTCTGCGAATATTGTGAAGACGATTTTGGCGCTGTGCGAGAATTTGAATCTAGATTGCATTGTGGAGGGGGTGGAGACGCAGGCGCAGCTGAAGGTGATTACATCTTTAGGATGTCGATTGATTCAGGGGTATTTGATTTCCAAGCCGGTGGCGGGAGACAAGATCGCTGGATTGGTGCGGCGCATTGAGCAGTTGGGGGAACGCGAAGAACAGCCTTATGGGGCGGTGTGAGGCGCGTACAACAAGAACAAAAAACCCCGGCTTGGGCAAACCAAGCCGGGGGTGTGTGAGCGTTTGGGGTTATTCGGCCGGTGCAGCGTTCATGCGGGACATCGGCATACCGATGGGCAGAACTGTATGGCCGTGGGCTTCGTTGATGATCTCAGCAGCGCCCAGATAGAAAGCCAGCACTGCGGTGATGAGGCCAGCATAGCCACCCAGCGTGCCAAGGGACGGAACGCCCAGCAGGTCTGCGAAGCCAAGCAGGGCAAACGTAACCCACAGCGCCAGGAAGATCAGGAACAGGGTGCGGTTGAGGGCGAAGGTGCCGATCCACATGGCGAAGGTGAAAACACCCCAGACCAGCAGATACCAGCCAACAGCTGCGCCGGGAACGCCCTTGGCAAAGAACTCCACGAACAGAGCGAAGCTCCACCAGAACGCGCCGTAAGAGCAGAACGCAACAAAACCAAAGCTGTTGCCTTTGGCCATTTCCATGAGTCCCGCAAAAAATTGCGCCGTGCCGCCATAAGCAAACGCCATACCGAGCACCAGCGGCACGGTTGTGCCGGGGAGCCAGCCCGCATTGACCATGGAAAGAAGCCACGTGGTGAGAGCAAAGCCAAACAGCCCAAGCGGGGCGGGATTTGCAAGCTTCATTCTTCTATTCCTCCAGAAGGATGTTGTTTTTGTCTTAGGGGCCGTTTTTTCCAGCCTTTCGCGTGTAGGTTATTGCATATTTTGAAGGGCTAAGGAAGTAATTTAGTGCATGTCTCTTTTTAGGACGTTTCGTTAAACGCTTCTTTTAGAGAGACTTATGACTAATTTATGACGCTAAGATTGTGCCCGCCGGGTAATCTTCTTGCGGATTCAGAATTATCAGATGACGGGGTTTTGCACGCCATCCATCGGCAGGATGGCGCCGTTAATATAGCTTGCCAAAGGCGAGGCCAGAAACAGTACGGTGCTGGCGATTTCCTCAGGTTTGGCGAAGCGGCCCGCCCGGATGTTGGCGACGCTGTCAGTCATCGCTTCTTCCACGGTGATACCTGCGGCTTTGGCGGTGGCGCGCATGCCTTCCTGTACGCGTCCGGTTTCCGTGAGGCCCGGATTGATGCCGTTGATACGCACGCCGGATTTTGCATAGGCGGCGGCAAGCCCGACGGTGGCCAGCATTAAAGCGGCGTTGGCCGCGCCGCCCGCAATATGTACCGGCGCAGCGACTTTGCCGCCCATGCCAATAATATTGACGATGGCGCCCTGTCCGCGTGCCACCATGCGTTTAATGGCGGGGTCGAGAATATTGATAGTGGAGAAATATTTTGCGTCCATCGCCGCGCGCCAGGCAGCGGGGATTAAGTCTTCCGGAGGGGTGCGTTTGGCGGCGCCTGCGCTATTCACCAAAATATCCAGCGTTCCCAGCGCGGTTTCAACTTGATCAAGCAAAGCGGCTGCTTGGGCGGCGTCACATAAATCCGCCGTGAAGCCGGTAACGCCGGGAAGGTTGGTCAGGGCTGTGTCGATATTGGCTTGCGCGCGGGAGCAGATAGCCACGCGCGCGCCCGTCTCCAGAAACGCCTTGGCGCAGGCGAAGCCGATACCTTTTGAGCCGCCCGTGACCAGGACGGTTTTGCCGCTGAAATCGAACGGCATCAGGCGGTTTGCGTTTCGGCCGGCAGCAGGATCTGCTGGAGGGCTGTGACAAGATTGTTCATCATCTCGTCCGTATGTTTGGGACCGGGGGTGAAGCGCAGACGCTCCGTGCCGCGCGGTACGGTGGGATAATTGATGGGCGTTGCATACATGCCGAATTCGCGGATCAGGCGCATGGAGATTTCCGTGGCTTTCGCGGCGTCACCGATCATTAGCGGGACGATGTGGCTGTTGCTGTCCATGACCGGCAGACCGGCGGCGAGGAATTTGGCTTTCAGCGTTGCCGCGCGTTCAAACAGTTTGGTGCGGCGGGTGCTATCCTGTTTCAGTAGACGAATGGAGGTTAGCGCCGCCGCGACGGTGGGCGGGGGCAGTGCGGTGGTGAAAATGAACCCGGCGGCGACGGAACGTATATAGTCCAGTACCTTGAAGTCGCCGGTGATATAGCCGCCATGGCAGCCAAAGCCTTTGGCCAACGTGCCTTCAATGATGGTGATGCGGTCCGCCACGCCATCGCGCTCTGACACGCCGCCCCCATGGGGACCGTACATGCCGACAGCATGAACCTCGTCCAGATAGGTCATGGCGTTGTAGCGGTCCGCGAGGTCGCAGATTTGTTCCAGGGGAGCGATATCGCCGTCCATGGAATAGACGCTCTCGAACACGATGAGCTTTGGCGCCTCGGCGGGGGCTTCGGCGAGCAGGCGCTCAAGGTCCGCCATGTCGTTATGTTTGAAGATATGCACCGTGGCGGTTTTGCCGCCTTTGATGCCGACGATCATGGAATTATGGTTCTGCGCGTCCGAGAACACATGCCAGTCGGGCAGGGAGTTCAGAATGGCCGTGAGGGTGGCTTGGTTGGAGACATAGCCGGAGGTGAAAAGCAGCGCGGCGTCTTTGCCGTGCAGGTCGGCCAGCTCTTCCTCCAGCGCCACATGCAGCGGTGATGAGCCTGCGATGTTCCGCGTGCCGCCCGCGCCCGCGCCGTAGCGGCGGGCGGCATCGGCGGAGGCTTCGATCACCTGCGGGTCTGTGCCCATAGCTAGATAATCGTTGGTAGACCAGACGAGAATGTCCCGCGTTCTGCCTTCCATGGTGACGGAGTAATAGGGGAAGCGGTCGGTTAGCTTCTCCAGCGCCACGAACCGGCGATAACGACCCTGAGATGAGATTTCCGTCAGGGCTTCATCGCATTTGGTAAGAAATTGATGCATCTTGACCTGTGATCGCGAAATTTCGGGCAGAGAAACGCTTAGTTCCCGTGCAAGTCAATGACGCAAATCAAACAGGCAGGTTTGCGTCTTTTAGTGACAAATCTCTGTTTCAGACGCGCCCGGTGACGTAAGTGCGCAGTGTATCCACCTCGTGCTGGCTATGATCAATGCGGGCTTTGACCACGTCTCCGATGCTGACAAGCCCGGTCAGGTGGCCGTCTTCCATGATGGGGAGATGGCGGAAATGCCCGTCAGTCATCATTTCCATGGCTTGTTCCACGGTGGTCTCTGGCGTGGCGGTTTTGGGACCGCGTGTCATGAGGGCGCCAGCGGTCATGGTTAGTGTGTCCGTGGCGCGGGTGGCAAGGCTGCGGACAATGTCACGTTCGCTCAAAATGCCGATCAGCTCGGTATTTTCAACGACGAGTACGGCGCCGATGCGCTTTTCCGCGAGGATGTTGAGGACGCCGGCAATGGTCATGTCCGCCGGGACTGAGATGAAACCAGGGGGTTTGTTCTTCAGGATTGCCTTGATAAGCATTTTAGTCCTCCATTTTAAAAATTAGTATGGGTAAGGCTCCGCTCTGGTTCAAATGTTTTTTGAAACCGTACGGGAAATTCATAAGTCTGGGCCGCGAAACGGATTTTACCGCGGAAGAAGGAAGGCGGGATTTGATCCAGATCATTGTAATTGACAAAAATTCTCATTGATATTAATTCTCAATTAGATCGTGCAAGCAGGTGTCTGGTGTTACGTCAGGATTCGTTGAGTTTTCGGGGGAATAAGCCCTCCCAGGCAATGACGCTGGGCGAGGCTCGGCCTGGGTTTTCTGGCACTATTCTGGCGGTTGACGCGGCCGGGGTGGAAGGCAGCCTGCCAGCGGATGAGCTGGAGCGGCGGCTTTTGGAAATGGGGTTGATGGAAGGTGCCACGGTTGAGGTGCGCCACCAGGGCTTGATTAAGCGCGACCCGATTGCCGTGCGGATCAATGGTCAGGCCAGCTTTGCGCTGCGCCGCCGGGAAGCCGCCGCGATTTTTGTGATTTCAAACATTTAAGTGAAGTGAAATGAGCCACTGCGCTGACGCCCCGGAGCGGGCGGGTGAGGTCACGGGTGTGCAGGTTGCGCGGATTGCGCTGATCGGCAACCCGAATTGCGGCAAGACCGCTTTGTTCAACGCGTTGACCGGCAGCCGTCAGCATGTGGCGAATTATCCGGGCGTGACGGTGGAGCGCAAAGCGGGGCTATTCACCACGCCGGAAGGCCGGACGGTGCGGGTGCTGGACCTGCCGGGCACCTATTCGCTGCGCGCGCGCAGCCCGGATGAGGTGATTGCCCGCAATGTGGTTCTGGGTCGGGTGGCCAGTGAGGCGCTGCCGGAATTTCTGCTTTGTGTGGCGGATGCGACGGATCTGCGGCTTTCCTTGCGGCTGGCGCTGGAATTGCGGGCACTGGGCACGCCGATGGCGCTGGTGCTGAATATGGCGGATATCGCCCGGCATCGCGGTATTGTGATTGATGAGCAAAAGCTCGCGGCGGCGTTGGGGATGCCGGTTGTGTCCTCTGTGGCAGTGCGTAAGGCCGGGATGAAGGGGCTGCTGGCGTTTCTGGATGAAAAATTGTCCCGTCCCTTGCCTGAACCCGTGGCCGCTGCGGACTGGCAGGCGCCGGACCGGCATGGCTTGCGGGATTTGCAGCGCGAGGCGGACCGGCTAATTGCGGTCTGCGTGACATTGCCCGCCCAGACCTACAGCACCACGGCGCGGATCGATAAGGTTTTGCTGCACCCCGTGGCGGGGTTGGTGGTGCTATTCGCGATTTTGTTCGTGATGTTCCAGGCCGTTTTCACCTGGGCGCAGGCGCCGATGGATCTGATCACGGATCTGTTCGACTGGCTGGGGGTTCTGGCCGCGCAATATCTCCCGCACGGGCCGGTGTTGAGTTTTATCCGGGATGGGGTGCTGAACGGTGTGGGGTCCGTGGTGGTATTTTTGCCGCAGATTCTGATTTTGTTCTTCTTTATCCTGGTGTTGGAGGATTTTGGCTATATGGCGCGCGCCGCGTTCCTGATGGACAGGATCATGGGCGGGGCAGGGCTGCATGGGCGGGCCTTTATTCCGCTGCTCTCCAGCTTTGCCTGCGCCATTCCTGGGATTATGGCGACGCGCGTGATTGATGGACGGCGGGACAGGCTGGCGACTATTCTGGTGGCCCCGCTGATGACGTGCTCGGCGCGGATTCCGGTTTATACGCTGATTATCGGGGCGTTTATCCCGGATAAAGACGTGTTCTGGGGCGTGCAGTTGCAGGGGCTGGTGATGTTCGGGCTGTATGCGCTGGGCATTGTGGCGGCGCTGGGGGTGTCGTTCATCATGAAGCGGCTGATTTGGCGTAAGGCGCAGCATGACCCGTTTTTGTTGCAACTGCCGGATTACAAGCTGCCGAGCCCGCGCAGTGTCGGGATTGGGCTGTATCAACGGGGCAAGGCGTTTTTGCACCGGGCCGGGACGACGATTTTCTCGATGATGATCGTGATCTGGGCGCTTTGCTCCTTACCTTTGCCGCCGAAGGACACGGTGCGCCCCGCGATTGATTACAGCGCTGCGGCGTGGATTGGCCATGCGCTCGCGCCGGT
Organism: Acidocella aminolytica 101 = DSM 11237; assembly: GCF_900129125.1. Taxonomy (GTDB): domain Bacteria; phylum Pseudomonadota; class Alphaproteobacteria; order Acetobacterales; family Acetobacteraceae; genus Acidocella; species Acidocella aminolytica. Next base: position 14,582 of record NZ_FQVJ01000037.1, read on the forward strand.
TTTCGCGCCGATCGGGTTTAACTGGCAGATTAATGTGGCGCTGATTCCCGGCATGGCGGCGCGCGAGGTGGCGGTGGCGGCGCTGGGGACGGTGTATTCCATCTCGGCCTCCGCGGATGATCCGGGGCATTTGGGCGGGGTGCTGGCGGCGCATTGGAGCATCGCGACGGCGCTGGCGTTGCTGGCTTGGTATGTGTTCTCGCCACAATGCGCCTCGACGCTGGCGACCATCCGCCGGGAGACGGGCGGCTGGCGCTGGGCGGCCTTAGTGTTTGTTTACATGCTGGTGCTGGCCTATGGGTCCGCGTTTATCACATATCAGGCGGCTTGTGCGTTTGGGCTGGGCTGAACATGAAAAAACCGCACCAGGATGCCCCGGCGCGGTCGCTGTTTATGCAAAGACGCTTTGAAAAATGCGTTTAGACGGCGATGCGCACGCCGAGTTCAACCACGCGGTCCGAGGGAATGCGGAAAAACTCGGTGGCGGTGATGGCGTTGCGGGCCATGAACAGGAAAAGCCAGCGGCGAATGAAGCGCAGCTTGGGTACGGAAGCCGGGACCACGGTTTCGCGGCCCAGGAAGTAGCTGCTCTGCATGGCTTTGAACTCGATGCCCTGGCCGTTGAGACTTTCCAGCGCGCGGGGGACATTCGGGCTTTCCATAAAGCCGTAATAGAGCGCGACCTTGTAAATGCCTGGGGCGGCTTCTTCAACGCGTACGCGTTCACCTGGGGCGGCCTGGGGGACTTCCAGGTTACGGACGGTGACGAAGAACACTTGTTCATGCAGCACTTTATTGTGCTTGAGGTTGTGCAGGAGGGCGTTGGGCACGAAGTCCAGATTGCCGGTCATGAATACCGCCGTGCCGGGGACACGCACAATGCGCGATTGCGGCAGGCGGTTGAGGAAGGTGGAAAGGGGTAGGCTGTCCTGCATCCAGCGGGCCATGATGAGGGAGCGGCCCCGCCGCCATGTGGTCATGATGAGGATGATGGTGAAGCCGATGGCCAGAGGCACCCAGCCGCCCTCGAAGATTTTAAGCGAATTGGCGCCGAAAAAGGCGAGGTCCACGATGCCGATGGCGCCGAACAGGCAGATGGTGGCGGTGCGGGACCAACCGAACTGGCGCCGGTACACGAAGGCCGCGAGCGTGTTGTCACAAAGGAAGGTGCCAGTGACCGCGATGCCGTAGGCCGAGGCCAAGGCGGCGGAGGATTTGAAGGTGAGCACCAGCAGCAGCACGCCGATAGCGAGAATGGTGTTGATCTGGGGAACGTAGATCTGGCCCTGCTCGGTCTCGCTTGTATGGCGGACCTCCATGCGCGGCAGCAGGCCGAGCTGCACGCAGGTGCGTGAGACGGTGAAGGCGCCGGTGATGACGGCTTGGCTGGCGATGACGGTGGCCAGGGTAGCCAGCAGGATCATCGGCACCTGCAGGACGTGCGGGACGAGATGGTAGAAGGGGTTACTCGCGGTCTCGGGATGGGCGATGACCAGCGCACCCTGGCCGTAATAATTCAATACCAGGCAGGGGAGCACGAAGAACAACCAGGAGGTACGGATGGGGCGGCGGCCGAAGTGGCTCATATCCGCGTAGAGGGCCTCTGCGCCGGTGACGGCCAGAACCACGGCGCCCAGTGTGAGGAAGGCGATTTTGTCGTGCCGGAAGATGAAGCTGGCACCGAAATAGGGGTTGAGGGCGATGAAGACGTCGGGATGATGGATGATCTGGCTGAGACCAAGAAGGCCGAGGCTGAGGAACCAGATTACCATGACTGGGCCGAACGCGCGCCCGACCATGGCCGTGCCGTGGCGCTGCACCAGGAACAGTCCGGCGATGACCGCGACAGCGATGGGCAGAACGGCCTCGCTGAGTGAAGGGGCGACGACCTCGATGCCTTCAACGGCGGAGAGGATGGAGATGGCTGGTGTGATGACGCCGTCGCCAAAGAACAGCCCCGCGCCGACAATGCCGACCAGGCCAGCGGCGATACGCGTACGGTCGCTGCGGGCGACTCGGCTGGCCAGGGCCATTAGGGAGAGCGTGCCGCCCTCGCCGTTATTGTCTGCCCGCATGATGAAGGTGACGTATTTAATCGTCACGGTGATGACCAGGGCCCAGGTGATAAGCGAGAGAACGCCCAGAACATCCTCGGGCCGCAGCTTGGGGCCGTTGAAATAGGCGATGGAGGCTTGCAGCGCGTAAAGCGGGCTGGTGCCGATATCGCCATAAACAACGCCGAGAACGCCGATGAGAGCGGAAAGCCGGAGTTTCTCAGCCGCGCCGCCTTGTTGAACCGCGCTGGAGGTCATTTTAAATTCCTTATTTCCATCGTGGCAGCCTGTAGCTGTTTGGCCAAAGGCCGACAAGGCAAGGCTCTATGACGAGCCTTGCCTTGTCGATTATTGCTGTGGGTGAAGCCGGGGCAGAAGCAGATAAAGCTTGCCAGGCTGGTGCATGGAGCCGGCGGTTTCCTCGGCATCCGGGCCAGCGCCGAAGAAAATGTCCGCCCGATCCGGGCCGTGGATGCCGCCGCCAGTGTCCTGCGTGATGGCGAGGAGGTTCATGGCGGTGCCGGTGATGGGGTCTGTGGTGGAGATAAAAAGTGGTGCGCCAAGCGGGATGACGGAACGGTCAACCGCGACAGAACGCTCCGCCGTGAGGGGTACGCCGAGGGCGCCGGGCGCGCCTTCGTTAAGGGGCAGCGGCCCAAGCGGGCGCATGTAAACGTAGCGGGCGTTCTGCTCCATGACGGATTTGGCTTCGCGCGGGTGGGCCTTCAGCCAGGCGGAGATGCTTTGATAGCTGATATCTTCCGGCTTGATGGCGCCCATTTGCTCAAGGATGCGGCCGATGGGGGTGTAGGGCTGGCCGTTCTGGCCGTCGAACCCGACGCGGAGGGTTTTGCCGTCCGGCAGGATGATGCGGCCCGAGCCCTGGATTTGCAGCATGAAAGCGTCAACCGGGTTGGTGACATAGGCTGTGACTGGGGCCTTGCGGTAGAGGGCACCTTGGTCGATGGCGGCGCGGGAGAGATTGGCCAGAGCCGGGACTGGCGGCTTGGCATAAAGCGGGACGCGGTAGCCGGGATGCTCGTTTTTGGAGCCTGGGACCTCAGGCTCGAAATAGCCGGTGACGAGGGCTTGGCCGGAAATGGCGAAGACGTTGAACCAGCTTTGGAAATATTGCCGCGCGGCGGGCTCGTTGCCTGGGGGCACGGCTTTGGCGGCGGTGCAGGCGGGTTGCCAGAGCCCGGCTTGGCCCGCGCGCTCCTTGGCGAGCCCGGTACCGCCGAGAGAGGTGTCTGGCGGCATCAGCAGGATGGCTTTGCAACTGCGTACGAAGCTCGCCAGGGCGGCGCTGGCATTGTCCTGCGGCCAGCCGGGCAGCGCGGTGAAAGAGGTTTCTGGCCCCGGGGCGGCGTTGGGGCCGGTTTGCGGATATTGCTGCATGGCGCATGCGGAGAGCGCCATGGCAGCGGCAAGAACGGTGAGACGGCGCATGGGGTTTAACCGCTGCGTGCCGCGGAAAGGCGCCAGACAGGGTCGCTGCCGGGAAGATTACGCTCGAAGGTCCAGAGGTCGTTGAGGTCGCCTTGTTCCTCGCTGCCGGGGATGGGGGCGCCTGAGGCGTCCAACCGCTGGTTGAGCTGGGCGGAGATGAAGCGGACTACGACGATGGCGGTGTCGCCCACGAGTTGTGCGTCTTCAATGACCACGGAGATGATGGATTTGATCTCGGTCTTTTGGCCTTCACCCGAGGCTTCGCGCGTAGCAATGGCTTGCTCGAAGGTTTGATAGACGTGGGGGGTGAGGAGATTTTGCAGCGTCTTGCGGTCGCCGGCGGCGAAAGCGGTGACGATGGTGCGGAATGCGGTCTCGGCCTGAATGAGGAATTGCGGCGGGTCAAAATGCTGGTCGCGATTGACGATTTGCATCAGGCGCTGGCCGAGGGGGGAGCGTGGGTCTGGCACGGAACGGCCGGGGCCGGGTTCAGGCGGCAGGGCGCGCGCGTCGATCACCGGGCCGTTGGGGCGCTGGGCGTTGCCCGGATGGACAGGAGGTTTTTCAAACCCGACACGTTTGCCGAGCACTGAGCGCAGGCGAAGAATGAGAAAAATCGCGATGCCCGCGAAGATCACCAGCGCAACGGAAAAACCGCCGATAGATTGGAGCGTGTTGTTGACCACTATCGTCCTCTTACAGCTTCGAGACTGACGTAACCCGCCCATGAGTGCAAGCCGGAACCGGCGGCTCGGCTTGCCCAGGGGCGCAAATGCGCCAGACGCCTGTTGGCGTGGGACTAGACTTATGTTGCAATGGGGCACGCCCGCAACCCAGGCTTAGTTGAAGGACGACTCAATGTTTCTGCTCCGCCATGGGCAAAGCTATTTCAATCTGCATTTCACAGAGACCCGGCGCGACCCCGGGATAGAGGACCCTGAACTGACGCCACGGGGCCATGAACAGGCCCATGCGGCGGCTGAAACGCTAATGGATGCCCGGATTACGCGGGTGATTGTGTCCCCTTATACGCGGGCATTGCAGACGGCGGAGCCGTTTTTGTGCCGGCCGGGGATACGGGTGGAGGTGCGCGATGAGGTGCGGGAACGGTGCGCGTTTTCCTGCGATATCGGCAGCCCCCCGGACCGGCTCGCCGATCGGTTTCCGCATCATGAATTTGGGCATCTTCCGGAGCGCTGGTGGCATGAGGCGGTGGAAAGCGAGGCGGAGGTAGAGGCGCGGGCGCGGACGTTTCATGAGTTTGTGCAAGAGCTGGACGATGCGGACAGTACGCTAGTGGTGAGCCATTGGGGGTTTATTCTGGCGCTGACCGGGCAGTCTTTGGCGAATGGGGAGTGGATTGCGTTTGATCCGGCGATGGCTGCACCGGAGCGGGTTAGCTGGCAATATTAAAGGCAGGGAAGAATGGGCTTGCTGCATGATGACGAGGCGTCGGTTTATGAGCTGTTGTGCGAAGGGGGCAAAAGCCCGTTCCTGTTGACGGCGGACCATGCTGGGCGGCTGGTGCCGCGTGCACTGGGGGATTTGGGCGTACCGCCTGCCGAGATGGACCGGCATATCGCATGGGACATAGGCATTGCCGGGGTGACGCGGCGGTTGAGCGCAGCGCTGGAGGCAACGGCGATTTTACAGGCTTATTCGCGGCTGGTGATTGACTGCAACCGGCAGCCGGATGTGGCCGGGGCGTTTCCTGAAGTGAGTGAGGCAACACCAGTGCCCGCCAATAAAGGGCTGGATGAGGCGGGGAAGGCGGCGCGGCGGGCGGCGATTTTTGACCCGTATCATGGCGCGATCGACCGGTTGATCGAGACTAGGGCGCGCAGCGTGTATGTGGCCATGCATAGCTTCACGCCGGTTTATCTGGCGCAGGCGCGGCCGATGCATGTGGCGGTGCTATATAACCGCAACCCCTGGCTCTCTAAGATTCTGGCGGATTTGCTGCGTGCGGAAGGCGGGCTGGTGGTGGGGGAAAATGCCCCTTACCGGGTGAGCGATGAGACCGATTATGGTGTGCCGGTACATGCCGAGCGGCGCGGGTTGGATTATCTGGAAATCGAGATACGGCAGGATTTGATCGCCCATGAGGCAGGGCAGGCGGAATGGGCTATGCGCCTTGCCCGACTGTTGCCCGAGGCGTTGCAAAGGCTGGATGCGAGCACCGTGGCATGAAGGATTTTGGGCTGAGCCGGAATGTGCCGGTGGTGCCTGCCCAGACGGCGCTGCTGGTGATCGATGTGCAGAACTACACCATGGAGACGGGTGGTGAGTATGCTGGCATGGACCCGGCGGAGAAGGAGGCGACATATGGCTTCTTCTTCCGGGAAATGCGGCAGAGGGCGATTCCCAATATGCAGAAGCTGCTGAGCGCCTGCCGGGGCAAGGGGATTGAAACGGTTTATACCGTGATGGCGGCGCTGACCCGTGATGGGCGGGATTTGAGTCTGGATTACAAGATTACCGGCTTTTTCTGCCACAAGGATGACTGGGACGCACAGGTGATGGACGAGGTGGCGCCGGTGGGTGACGAAATTGTACTACCGAAAGGATCGTCATCTGTTTTTATTTCGACTCACATACATTATCTGCTGCGGAATATGGGCACGACGCAGTTGATTATCGTGGGGGCGCTGACCGACCAGTGTGTGGATTCCGCTGTAAGGGATGCTTGTGACCTGGGGTATTTGGTGACGCTGCCGGTGGATGCCTGCGCGACGCAGAGTCAAGCGCGGCATGACTCCGCGCTTGCCAATAATAAGGGTTATTGCAGGCAGGTGACCACGGCGGATTTGCTCGTGGAGATCGCGGCGGCGGGGTGAAGATGGCGCGCAAGACGGTGAATAAGGTGCCGGTGGTGAAGCCGGAGCGTAAGCTCCTGTGCTTCCTGGACCAGAGCGGCGGGGAGGAGATTGGCGGTTGGGCGATGGATTTCGATAGCCCGGCTGAAAGCCTGAAGATGCGAGTGGTGATCGACGGTGTGATCGAGGAGGTGATGACCTGCGATCTGCACCGCGAGGATAGCCGCTTGATGAATTTGGAGAATAGCCGGATTGGGTTCCGATACCGGATTCCAGACCGTTACAAGGATGGCATGCGCCATGCTCTACGTTTTGCAACGCTGGATGGAGCGTTGGTGCCGATTGGCTCGCGCAGCGGCATGGCGCTGGAAGAATATAATTTTGTGCTGGAGAAACCCGCGCGGCTGATGGCCGTGGTGGACGGCATGGTGGATGGACTAATCCAGGGCTGGGTGCTGCGGGTGGACGATGAGGCGGGAACCAAGCTGGGCGGCGTGCGGGTGTTGGTGACCCATGATGGGCAGCCCGTGGCGGAATTGCTGGCGGACCAGTTCAGGGCTGATGTGGTTGAGGCGGTGGACGGCGACCCGGCTTGCGGCTTTGCCTTTGCCCTGCCCCCGGAACTGCGCCGCCGCGAACAGATCACATTGAAATTCTTCGCGATGCCGGAGCGTGAGGAGTTGCGCGGGAGCCCGCTCGAGATTTCCTTTCCTGGGGATTCGGCGCGGGAGAAGATCGAGACGCTGATTAAACGGACGGATGAGTTGTTCAGCTTTGCGTATCATTTGAAAAAAGAGCTGAAGGCGGCGATACCGCGTGAGCGTTATCTGCTGGCGGATTATCAGCGCTGGGCGTTGGACGCCCGTCCGCTGGTGCTGCCGCGGGCCAAGGCGCGTTATGGGGTGGCGGATGTTGCGACTGCTAAGGTCTCGATTATCTGCCCGGTTTACCGGCCGGCGGCAGGGGATTTTCTGGCGGCGGTGGAGTCTGTACGGGCGCAGACCCATGAGAACTGGGAACTACTGCTGGTTGACGATGCAAGCGGAGATAGGACCCTGACGGCGCTGATGAAGGATCTGGCGGCGATGGAGCCACGAATGAGGCTGATCAGCCGCAGGAAAAATGGTGGCATTGCCAGGGCCACGAATGATGGGCTGAAGGCGGCGAAGGGGGCATTTATCGTCTTTTTCGATCATGATGACATGCTGGAGCCCTGTGCGCTGGAGGTGATGCTGCTGGCCCAGGCGGCGACTGGGGCGAAGCTACTTTACTCCGATGAGGACAAGGTGGAGCGTGGTGGGACTGTTAGTGAGCCGCACTTTAAGCCGGATTTCAATTACCGGTTTTTGTTGGATATCAATTATATCTGCCATTTGACGATGGTGGAGGCGGCGGCTTTGCGCGCGGCGGGCGGGTTGGACCCGGAGCTAGATGGCGCGCAGGACCATGATTTGCTGTTACGGCTGACGGAGAGCCTGGCGCCGGAGCAGATCCATCATGTGGCTGAGATTTTGTATCATTGGCGTAAGACGGCCAGTTCTACCGCTGCGGCAGGGACCGGAGCGAAGCCGAAGGCGGCTTTGGCGGGGGCGGAGGCGGTGCAGGCGCATCTGGCACGGCGCGGATTGCCTGCCAAGGTGGTGCCTCGCGGGAGTCTAACTTGCTATAAGGTCGATTGGAAATTTCCTGTGGCGCGGGTGAAGAAGGCGGGGGTTTCGATCCTGATTCCATACCGTGACCATGTGGACATGACGCGGGATTGTGTGGAGGCGATCAGGGCCCATACTAAGGGGGTGAATTACGAGATTATCCTGCTGGATAACTGGTCTACCACTCCGGAGGCGGTGCGTTTCGCGGCGGAACAGGCGAATATTGAGGGCACCAAGGTGCTGCGGATTGCCGAACCATTCAATTACTCACGGATCAATAATCTGGGCGTGCGGGAGGCGCGGCAGGAATTTCTGCTTTTCATGAATAATGACGTGTTCGTGGACGAATCGGGCTGGTTGCGGCGGTTGCTCGACGAGGCGCTGGCGGAGGAGAACGTGGGCGCGGTCGGCGCCAAGCTGCTTTACCCGGATGGGACCGTGCAACATGCTGGTGTGGTGCTGGGTGTGGGCGGTGTGGCGGACCATGCCTTCAGGGGGCTGGACGGCGATGCGCCAGGCTATATGGCCCATGCGATGGCCGCGCAGGAGGTTTCAGCTGTGACGGCGGCCTGTATGCTGGTGCGTAAAACCGCCTTTGACATGGTGGGCGGATTTGATGAGCGGGAACTTTCCATCGCATTTAACGATGTGGATTTATGCGTGAAGCTACGTCAGGCTGGCATGAAAGTGATTTTCATGCCAGATGTCGTGGCGGAACATAGAGAAAGCATCAGCCGCGGTGATGATTTCGATCATGGCAAGCTGGCGCGATTTATGTTTGAAAATGAAGTGATGCGACAGCGTTATGAAGTCGCGCTGCCGAATGATCCGTATTATAATCAGCATTTTTCCCGGGAAGGCGGTGTGTACCGGGATTTGCGGATGGTGCGCCCTGGCGAGAGCTGATTAGCTTCGTGCCAGACGGCGGGCGGTTAGCAGGAGCATACGCCGGTCTTCCGGCGAGCAGGCGCGATAAAGGCGCATGAGGGCAAGCTCGTCTCCAACCAGGGAGCCGGTTTCTCCCGAGACGAGATAGCCAAGTGATGTGTCCAAGATCTTCGCGATTTTTTCCATGTTTTCACGGATTTGACCTGCACGATCGGTTTCCCACTGCGCGATTGCGGAGCGGGATACGTTTAATTTCGCCGCGAATTCATCCTGCGTCATGTTGGCTGCGAGACGTAACGCTCTAATTCTGGCCCCGACGGTTTCAGCGGGGGACTGCTTTTTGGCTGGCATACAGTTTGTCTAACACGATAACGGTCAAACGCAACGTTAGTATTTTTGGGCATAAATAGTTATTTTGAATAACTGTTGGTGGCGTCGGAATGGACGATGAGATGCGGCAGGCGAGGCTTTGGACGCAGGATACCGATAAGGTGATCTGTGACATGTAGGGCGTGAGGCTACATGGGCCGCGATTGGACAAGTGCTTGGATGGCGGGGAATACACCGATTGAGTGGAGCGGCGGTTGCGTGCGGAGGCCCCCTGCCTGGTGCCGGTAGAGAAAAGCCGGGATGATGACCGGCTGGATGACCCCAACGGGCCGTTGTTGCGGATGGTGTATCCGCTAACATGAGGCTTGCTGCCGGATGCACCGTTTCGTGAAGGAGATGAAGAATGATTTTCAGGAAAAGCAAGCCTGAAAGCCCGAATATCCGACACATCGGTATTGAGTCCGAGATGAACCTTACGCCATCGACGGCGATAGGACGCGCCGTGCTTACTGCTTTTCAATTCGCCTTCTCCCATTATCTTGATGCCAGTGTTGTCCACCCGCAGATGCAGTCCGCCTGCACTCACGCGGCCAGAGAACGCCATTGAAAGACATTTCTGACGCCGGCATAAAGTCGTGTAATCCGGGGCATGCCAGCCGTGTCTCGCAAGCTTCAGTAGGCTTTCGACAAGCCCCGTTACCTGACGCAGGGCAACGCCAAATATGACCTTCAACGTCAGGCAAATCTCAATCGCGCTATCAGAAAATCGTTAAGGACGGCCGGGCTGCCTGGGCGGCGCTGCAAACCAGTCATCAAAGGGTCAAATCATATATCCAAAGACCCCTGCCGCTTCAACGACGTATTATAGGAACGCCAATTCGTCGTGCGGTAGTTCGGCTTCATAGGCTTGGGGATAACAAACAGCTACCCCCTCAAACACAAATGGGGAATCCCAACCAATAATCAGATTTATGCAATATAGCTCTACTGAGAGCCACGCAAATGCGCGGGTTGGCATTGCCGACAGGTGGGTGGCTTAGCAAGGGGCAGGCGCTCCGGGTTCGAAACTAACCGAGAAGCCCACGCATAGGCGCCAGCAGTTTCAGGCGGCGTCTCCGAAATGGATTGGGAAACCGATGCTTGGGGGATGACACCTTCTTAATAAAAAAAAGCTGAGAGGCTGATGAAGCCGGTGTCTTACAAATGGAGACCAGACGGTGGGCGGCGCGAAAATGCTCGACCCCTTGGCAGGCAGATGGTGCCTCATTTGATATGTGGAATGGTGGCCATATCATATAGAAAGATGGAGCGGACGATGGCGCGGAGTTTTGTGCCAAGGCCTCGTCCAGGGGATTCCGTTAAAAGAACGATCCAGATTCGAAGAACTGAGAGCGGTGGCTGATGCTTTGGACGATTATTTCTTCAGGCACTCCCGGTTGCTCCGAGCTGATGGGAAAGGCTTTGATTTGCGGATCACCCGGCTCTGGGCTGGGCTGAAATTGCCGGGTTAGGTGGGGGGGGAGTCCAAGGATTTGATAAGCTGCTCGGCTTCCTTACGCTCAAGTGACATAGCATGGCGCGCGGTGGATTGGGAAAACCCCCCCCTTGCCATGGCGGCAAGGATCTTTTCGGTTGGCGTATCGCCAAATGGCCCGGCGCGGCGGCGGCGGAGATAAGCGCAGGCGGCGGCGAGTTCGCGCTGCGGGTCATCCGACAGGTCGGGTGAGGCGATGCCTTTTGCGGCCAAGTGGGCAAGGGTGGCGCGGCGGGATTTGCCCGCGCGGGTGAGGCGTTTGGCCCGAGAGGCGACGAAGGCGTCGTCGTTTAAGATGCCAAGCTCTTTCAGCCGGGCTAATATGCCGGGGATTTCAGCCTTGGCACGGCGGATGAGATTTGGGAGGTCCGCATTGTCTTCACCAAATTCAGCAACCTGCTTTTGGCCCCAGCGGTCGATCCGGCGGGAGAGAACGCGGGCCAGACCTGTTTCAGTGGCGGCATAGCGGGCCATATGGTTCATCGCGGCCTCGTACAGGCTGGCCGCATCGGGCGCTTTTCCTGGCATAATGCGACTCTGCGCTGCTTTCAGGCTCTTGTCACGGGCGAGGAGTGGCCCTATAGCCGCGCCTTCACCTTTAGCGGTGAAGCGCGCGTGTCCGGGCCTTTAGGCATGCCTGGCCGCCGCCCCGATTTCCGGGACCCTGCTCCGAAAGGGGTGGATTATGCGATCAGGAGACTGAAATGCCGAAGCTGAAGACCAAATCCTCGGTCAAGAAGCGCTTCAAGATCACCGCTACGGGCAAGGTTCTGGCCGGCCCGGGCAAGAAGCGCCACAACCTTTATGCCCGTTCCCAGAAGGCGAAGCGCCAGAACCGCGGTAGCCAGACTCTGACCCATGCTGACGGCTTGACCGTGAAGCAGTGGGCCCCGTACGGCCTGTAAGGGAGGAGATAAGATATGGCACGTGTGAAACGCGGCGTTACCACCCACGCCCGCCACAAGAAGGTTCTGGAACTCTCCAAGGGCTATGTTGGTCGTTCGTCGACCAATTACCGCATTGCGTTGGAGCGCCTGGAAAAGGCCCTGCGTTATGCCTATCGCGACCGCCGGGTCAAGAAGCGTGAATTCCGCTCTCTTTGGATTCAGCGTATTAACGCGGCCGTGCGTGAGCATGGGCTCACCTACAGCCAGTTCATCTTTGGCCTGAAGCAGGCTGGTCTTGAGTTGGACCGTAAGGTGCTCTCCGCCATTGCTTATGATGATCCGGCGTCTTTCGGCGAGATCGTGCAGGCTGTGAAGGGTGTTTCTGCCGCCGCCGCGGAGTGAAATTTCCTTAAATTCTCTTGAGTCATGGCCAAGCTGAGCGCATCTCAGTTCGGCCATGACCGTTTTACCTCCCTTTCCTGAGCATTTGGCGGAGCAGACCCGCTTTTTGACCGACCACGAGAGGCGGGAGCTTTGGGAGGCTGCCATTTTGATGGCGGATTCACGTGGCCTGCTGGTGCGGTTGACGGCGTTGTTTGGCCGGCAGGTTGAGAGCATCCAAAGTGCCCTGGTTCAGACTGGCGAAAGACTAGGTGGGCAGGCTTGGACCGGGCTTATTCAAAAAGCACAAGACGTGGTGGAGGATGTGCTGTGGAACAGCTACCGCTATGCCACTTTTGGGCTGGAAGCCGCGCCAGGTTTTGTCAGGCCCCAGCACCCTCGTAAAAATTTGATGCACCGGTTGGCGACAACAGCGAGTGGCGCCGCCTCGGGCTTTGTTGGATTGCCGGGGGCGTTTGTGGATATCCCCTTTACCACGGCTGCCATTTTGAGGTCGATCGCTGAGGTGGCGCGGGATTTTGGAGAGGATTTGTCCTCTGAGGATACGAGGCGCGCTTGTCTTGAGGTGCTGGCGTTCGGCAGTCCTGGCGGAAGCGGGGAAGAGACTGAGATTGGCTACTGGGCAGCGCGGCTAGGGGTTAGCCATCTGACCATCAATCTGCTCATCCGTAGTGCGGCAGGTCAGTTTGGACTGGTTCTATCTGAGAAGTTTTTGGCGCAGGCGGTGCCGGTTGCCGGGGCGCTGACGGGCGGGCTGCTGAATTACAGCTTCACAGATTATTATCAGAGTATGGCCAAGGTGCATTTTTGCTTGCGGGCCTTGGAGTTGCGGATTGGCGATGAAGATGCGGTGAACCGCTCTTTCGAAGCGATGGTCCAGGCTGCGCGGGACAGGCGGCGGATTGGTCGCAGGCGGCGGGTTGTTATATCGGCATTGCTTCCCGGGAGGTAAAAAGGGCTCCCAGGAGCCCTTTTTCCGGTTATTTGAAGCTGATCAGCTCCACATCGAAAATCAGGGTCGCGCCAGGCGGGATAACGGAGCCCGCGCCGCGCTGGCCGTAGCCGTGTTCCGGCGGCAGTATCAATGTGCGTTGACCGCTGGCCTGCATGGTGGACACGCCGATATCCCAACCGGAAATCACCTGTCCCACGCCGAGTTTGAATGTGAAAGGCTGGCCGCGGTCGCGTGAGGAGTCGAACTTCCGGCCTTTGGCGCCGTTCTCATCCAGCCAGCCGGTGTAATGAACCGTGACCATCTGGCCCGTTTTCGGTGTTTCACCGGTGCCGACAACATGGTCCTCGTATTTCACGCCGGAGGGCAGGGTGACGATGTTGGTTTCGGCCAAGTTGATTTCCTTTCAAAATAATAGAGGGCGGTTTGTACAGCCCCGCTCTGTTTAATCAGTTCTTGGTTTGGTGGAAACCGGCTGCGTCCAGGACTGACTAGCAAGCATAGGCGCTGTGTTTGCTTGGCTTGGTGTAGCCAGCGGGTTTGGTGGCGGGGGTCATGGAGCCGGAAGCGGTTGGATTGCCCGGTGCGGTTTAGGCCATGACTGGGAGGTTCAGCAGGCAGGCAAGACCTGCAGCAGGCGAAAGTTTCAAAACCTTTGTGGGGATCATTAAATGCCCTCAAAAACAACCTATAGTTGTGTTTTCTGCGATGGGTATTAAGGTGGAGCGGCTACCAGGGGGATGGTTTCCTGGTAATCCTATAAGCATTTGATTCGACGAAAACATAGCGGATTTTCAGCAAGGGATTTGCACCTGCGGCGGCAGAGGTTTAGGAGTGCCTCCGCCTTCAAACTTCGCTGAGACATTACTCATGACACTGATCGCAGACCGCTTGAACCGCATCAGCCCGAGCCAGACCATCGCCATTAGCACAAAGGCGAGGGCGCTCAAGGCCGAGGGCAGGGACATTATCAGCCTTTCGGCTGGTGAGCCGGATTTCGATACCCCCGCTCATATTAAGCAGGCGGCGATCGAGGCAATCAATGCTGGCGATACCAAATATACCGACGTTGCCGGGACGCCAGCGTTGCGCAAGGCCGTAGTGGAAAAGTTCAAGCGCGATAGCGGTATCGACTACAAGCCGGAAGAGGTGATTGTTTCCACCGGTGGCAAGCAGGTGATTTTCAACGCCATGCTGGCGACGGTGCAGGCGGGTGACGAGGTCGTTATTCCGACCCCGTGCTGGGTGTCTTACCCTGACATTGTGCAGCTGGCCGAGGGAACGCCGGTTTTCATGCCCTGCCCCCAGGATACCGGCTTCAAGATGCGTGCCGAGGACTTGGACGCGATGATTACGCCCAAGACCAAATGGGTGTTTCTGAACTCCCCCAGCAACCCAACCGGTGCCGCCTATTCCGCCGAGGATCTGCGCCCGATCTGCGATGTGCTGCTGAAGCACCCGCATGTGTGGGTGTTCACTGACGACATCTATGAGAAGTTGACTTATGACGGGTTTAAGCCCGCGACCGTTGTGCAGGTGGAGCCGAAGCTCAAAGAGCGTACCATCACCATGAACGGCTGCTCCAAGGCTTATGCCATGACCGGCTGGCGTATTGGGTTCTGTGGCGCACCAGTGCAACTGATCAAGGCGATGGACAAGCTGCAAAGCCAGTCTACCTCCAACACCTCCTCCATCGGTCAGGCGGCGGCTGTTGCCGCTCTGAACGGGCCGGAGGATGCTCTGGTCGAGATGGCGAAAGTGTATAAGGTGCGCCGCGATCTGGTGGTGGACATGCTGAATGAGGCTGAAGGGTTGATCTGCCACAAGCCGGAGGGTGCGTTCTATGTGTTTCCCTCCATGCAAGGCTGCATGGGCAAGACCACTTCAAAAGGCAAGAAGATCGAGACCGATGAGGATTTCGTGATCGCATTGCTGGATGAGGAAGGGGTGGCCGCGGTGCATGGTTCCGCGTTCGTCTATCCGGGGCATTTCCGTATTTCCTACGCGACCTCGACCGAGGCACTGCGTGAGGCCTGCATACGGATTCAGCGCTTCTGCGCCTCTCTCCGCTAAGCGCGACAGTAAATGAAATTTGGAAAGAGGGGGCGGGGCCAGAAGGTCCTTCCCCTTTTTTACTCTTACATGGTGCGCCGGGAGGGACTCGAACCCCCAACCAAACCGTTATGAGCGGTCCGCTCTAACCATTGAGCTACCAGCGCGTCGTGTTGCCTTGCTTTTAAGTGGCCGGAGCGCGCCGTCAACCATCAGAGTGCGGCAAAATGCCGCAAGCTGGCCAGTTTAGCGGCGGCGGGTTATATCCGGGCCGCCTTCAATCAGGGAGTTCTGGCAATGGATGTGAGCAAGCTGTCGCCTGGCAAGGATGTGCCGCACGATATCAATGTTGTTGTGGAGATTCCGGCCGGTTCCGGCGTGAAATATGAGGTGGATAAGGAGAGTGGTGCCCTGGTGGTGGACCGCGTGGTGTTCACCCCGATGACCTATCCTGCCGCCTATGGCTTTATCCCCAACACTCTGGCCGATGACGGCGACCCTGCCGACGCGCTGGTGTTGCTGCCCGCCCCGGTGGTGCCCGGCGCGGTGATCCGCTGCCGCCCGATTGGCATGCTGCAGATGGAAGACGAGTCCGGCCAGGATGAGAAGATTGTCTGCGTGCCGCACGATAAGGTGCATCCGCAATTCTCCGGCGTGAACGAGATTGCCGAGTTGCCGGAGATCACCCGTGACGTGATTAAGCACTTCTTCGAGCATTATAAGGATCTGGAGAAGGGCAAGTGGGTGAAGGTGACCGGCTGGGCCGACCGTGCCGCTGCCGAGGGTGCCATCTCCGCCAGCTTGACACGCGCCGCCAAATAACGCGCTGACCTAATAAAAAGGCCTTCCCGGTTGCCCAGGAAGGCCTTTTTTGTTTGTATGCTGCCCGTTAGTCAGGCGAATTTTTTGCGCCGGATGGCCACGCGGACCCCGATATTGATGACCAGTACCACGAGCATCACCAGGAAGGCCGCAGCGAATGCCAGGGCGTGAGATTTCGCGTCCGGTTGGTCAATGAAGGTCCAGATCACATAGGTCAGATACGCCATGGGCTCGTGGGTGAACTGCCCGGACCAGCTATAGTTGGACCAGCCGGCGGTATAGATCAGCGGCGCGGTTTCACCTACGGAAATGGCCAGAGCCAGCAAGGCACCGGTCAACACGCCTGAGGAGGCGGCGGGCAGTACCACTTTGAAAACCACGTTCGAGTCCTTGGCGCCCAGGGCATAGGCCGCCTCACGCATGGAATTGGGCACTTGCTGGAGGGATAACTCCGTGATGCGCGCCAGATACGGCACGATCATGATAGCCAGCGTGATGGAGGCGGCGATCAGCGAGAAGCCCCACCCGAAGCCAATGATCATCACGATATAAGAAAAATAGCCTAGCACGATCGAGGGGGTACCTGTGAGCGTGTCGGACATGAAGCGGATCGCGCTGGCCAGCTTGTCCTTGCCGTATTCAGACAGATGGATACCAGCCCCCACCCCAAGCGGCAGTGCAATCAGCATCGCGAAAAGAGTGATGACCAGCGTGCCTTCAATAGCGTTGTACAGCCCGCCATTGGCGCCGGTCGTGTTTTCAGTGAATAGATGCGGCGAGAACGCGGCAATGCCACGCCACCCAACCACAACCACGATATCAACAAGAGGGGCGAGAACCAGCACCAGCCCGGCGCCACAAAGCACCCAGCCAATTGCGCTTATGATAAGCCGGCGGGTTTCCTGCGCCGAGCGTGGCATTTTAAGCGCGCTTACGGACACGGAGAGCTCCTGAGGTTAGAAGTTTAGCGCAGGCATTCACGGCCAGTGTGATGAAGAAAAGCACTAGCGCGATCTCAGCTAGGGCGCGGACCGACATATTGGTGGGGTCGGTTTCGGCGCTATCGAGCTGCGAGGCAACGAAGGATGCGATGGTGGATATGGGGGAAAAAAGAGAGGTAGGCAGAATATTCAGCCCGCCGCCCGAGACCATCAGCACCGCCATGGTTTCACCCAACGCCCGGCCCAAGGCCAAAACGATACCGCCGATCAAGGTGGTGCGGACCATGGGCATCATCGCCTTGGCCACAACCTCGAAATGGGTGGCGCCGAGTGCAAAAGCGGATTCACGGTTTTCCTTGGGCACCTGCAACAGTGCATCAAGCAGAGTGGAGGCGATGATCGGGGTGATCATCAGCGCCAGAACGATGGAGGCTGTTAGCAGCCCATAGCCGCTCCCGTTCGGCGCTAGATAATGCCCGATCAGGGGAACGAGGACCGCAATTCCCCAAAGCCCGAATACAACGGAAGGAACAACGGCAATCAGCTCTACCAACATGGAGAGCATGGGGCGGATTTTCTGCGGAATGATTTCCGCAAGGAAGATAGCGGCCCCCATGGCGAGGGGAACGGCAATGAGGATGGCAATGCCTGATGAGGCCAACGTACCGACAATAAAGACCAGCATGCCGTAATTGGCACCGGGCGGAACCTGGATTCCATGGACCACGACCGGGTCGCCGTAAAGATTGCCGAGGTTCCAGTTGATCTGAGTCAGGAAGTGCAAGCCATTGAAAAAAATGGCTTCTCCTGAATAAAGCACCAAAAACAAAACAACCGCGCAGAGCGCGGCGGGGATCAGCAGGCTAAGACCCAGAACGGCGAGACGGAAGGGGCGGAGTTTCATGGATCACCCTTTACGCAAAAAGCCCCCTTCCAGGCTAGGCTGGAAGGGGGGTTAGGCAAATTACTTGATCTTTGCGATCTGAGCCTTGGAGAGTTCAACCACGGCGGGGGGCAGCGCCGCGAAATGCACTTGCTTCAGGAAGCTCATGCTGTTGCCCTCGGTGATCGCCCAGGTCAGGAAGTGACGCAGGGCAGCGGCATCGGCCTTGGAAGGCTGCTTGGCGTTCACGATCGCATATTCGTAGTTCACGATCGGGTAGGCCATCTTGCCGGGAGAGAAGATCATGCTGATCCGCTCGTCAGCTGGGGTACTGTTGGCCACGCTCGCCGCGGCAGCGGAGATGGTCTCCGGGGTCGGCAGCACATAATTGCCAGCCTTGTTCAGCAACTCAGCCTGGCCGAGGCCAGCCTTGGCGGCCTGGTCAGCGAAAGATACGCCGATATAAGCGATAGAGTACGGGTTAGCCTTGGCGGCGGCCAGCATACCCTGGTTGCCGTTAGCGCCAATGCCAGCGGACACAGCCGGCCAAGCCACGGAGGTGCCGTAGTGTACGGAGGAGGCCCAGCCCTTGTCAGAGTTGGTCAGATACTGGGTAAAGATAAAAGTATCACCGGACCCATCAAGACGGTGAACCGGGATGATCTCGTGATCAGGCAGCTTTACGCCGGGGTTGGCGGCGGCGATGGCCGGATCGTTCCACTTGGTGATCTTGCCCTCATAGATGCCAGCCAGGATCGGTCCGGACAGCTTAAGGTGCGTAATGCCAGGAAGGTTGTAGTTGATGGCCTGCGAGGAGATGGCGAGCGGGATGCTCAGCATATCCGGGTGTGCCTTGACCATCGCGTCAGACAGGTACGCATCGGAAGCACCTATGTTCACCAGACCCTTGATGGACTGCGCGATGCCGGTGCCGGAGCCAGTCGAGGTAGTCGTGATGCTGATGTTGGGGTGGCTGGCGGTGTAGGCCGGAACCCAGAGGTTGAAGAGCGGGTAAAGCAGGCTGGAGCCGGTTTCAACCAGCGGGACACTGGCGGCGTTAGCTTGAGCCGGGACAAAACCAGCGGCGGCGGAGATCGCCAGCACGGCGGCGCCGGTGCGGAGGAGGTTCATCATCTTCACGTTCGCGTTCCTTTTGTTAGGCCCCCTGAAGGGCACCCGTTTTGGCCTGCGTGGGAGAAGCCCTCCCAACGTGGCCCCGCAATAGTCGAACCATGTGACAATGGCGACGGTAATTGCGTTGCAATTCGATGACATTTCCTGGTGGAAACCTGCCGTTGAAAGTGTTTTGTTGAACTCGCTGCGGAGTAAGAAGGAGACAAGATCAAATGTTGTCACATAACATATTGTCCATGCGGCATTTGGCTTATAAACGGCCAATTGCCTTTTAAGTCGCTCCTTAAGCCTGACTATGTATCGCTTTACCATGGTGACGAAACCGTCACATGAAATCTCAATGCCATGACCTACATGAGAGCTGTTGCTTTGGAGGGTTTACATGACGCGAGAGGAAATTCTCAACGCTACCTCGATGCCGCTGGCCTCCCCAAGTTATCCAAAGGGGCCATTTCGCTTTTATAATCGGGAATATCTCCTGATCCATTACGAAACCGATCCTGAAATCATTCGGGCATTGTTGCCTGAACCATTGGAGCCTGACGGTAATGATGTGTTCTTCGAATGGATGAAGATGCCGGACTCAACCGGCTTTGGCGATTATGAAGAAAGCGGTTGTGGTATTTCCGCTCTCTATAACGGAATTCCCTGCAATTATTCAGTAATGATGTATCTCGATGATGAGGCGCCGACAACGGGTGGCCGCGAGATTTGGGGGTTTCCAAAAAAATATGGTGTTCCCCGGCTCAAGACCATTCACGAGACGCTGACCGGTACGCTGCATTACGATGATGAGCGCGTCGCCATGGGAACAATGACCTACAAGACGAAGGCCCTTGATCCCAAGGCCGCCGTGGCGGGTATGGGCAAGCTGAGTGTGAATCTGAAATGGATTCCTGATGTGGATGGGTCACCCAAAGTGGCGCAACTGGTCGGTTATCAGATGCAGGAGATCGACCTTAAATTTGCCTATGAGGGCGAAGCGCGGCTGCACCTAGTTCCCCACGCCAACTGCCGATTGGCGGATTTGCCGGTGCGTAAAATCCTTCGGGGGGCGCATCTTTGCGCGGACTTGACCCTGCCGTACGGGCGGGTGTTGCATGACTACCTCGCTGAACAGAAGTAGGAGAGAAGTTTATGGCCTTAAAAGGTAAGGTTGCTTTGGTCACCGGCTCGACCAGCGGCATTGGACTTGGCATTGCCCGGGCGCTGGCGGCGGAAGGTGCCAGCATCATGCTCAATGGGTTCGGCGATGCGGGGGAGATCGAGAAGCTTCGTGCTGATCTGGAAAAAGAATTTTCCGTGAAGGTTGCCTATGACGGGGCAGACCTTAGCAAGCCAGATCAAGTGGCCGTTCTTGTGCAAAAGACGCAGGATGCGCTGGGCGGCATTGATGTGCTGGTGAATAATGCCGGCATCCAGTTTACCGCGCCGGTTGAGGAGTTTCCGGAGGCGAAGTGGGAAGCGATTATTTCCATCAACCTCTCAGCTGTTTTTTATGGCATGAAGGCCGCGATTCCTGCGATGAAGAAGCAAGGATGGGGGCGTATTATCAACATCGCTTCCGCGCATGGTCTGGTCGCCAGCCCGCATAAGGTAGCTTATGTGGCGGCCAAGCATGGTGTGGTTGGTGCCACCAAGGTTGCGGCCATTGAGACCGCGAATGACGGCATTACCGTCAATGCGATTTGCCCCGGCTGGGTGCTGACCCCGCTGGTGCAGAAGCAGCTCGAGGACCGCGCCAAGGAAGCGGGTACGGATGTCGATACCGAAAAGAAGAAGATGCTTCAGGAAACTCAGCCGATGCTGAAATTTTCTACGCCAGAGGAGATTGGCGCGCTTGCCGTGTTCCTCTGCTCCGATGGTGCTGCGACGATCACGGGAACGCCTGTTTCCATCGATGGTGGTTGGGTTTCACATTAAGGCCGTCAGCGACATTTTAGTTCATTATTTTACAGCCGTTCCAGCTCTGCCGGGCGGCTGTAAGCTTATCTGAGGCTGGCGTATAAGCTTCGTTCATTGGATCAGGCGGAGCCGGATAGGTATATGAGAGATCAAGAAGCTGAGCGCTTTGCCGCGATGTTACGGCGGAGTGCGGAACTGAAGCAAGGGTTGGCCACTCAGACCCCGCTGGTATTGGCGATTGTGGACGCATGCGAGCGTACGCTACGCAATGGCGGCAAGCTGATTTTCTGTGGCAATGGCGGCTCTGCTGCCGATGCCCAGCATCTTGCAACCGAGTTGGTGATCCGTTTGCGCGGGGCGGTGCCCCGGCCAAGCTGGCCCGCCATCACTCTGGCTCTGGATACTTCTGCTGTGACGGCGGCGGTCAATGATTTTGGGGTGGATGAAATGTTTTCCCGCCCTCTCTTGGGCTTGGGCCGGGCAGGGGATGTGCTGTTTGGCATTACTACCTCCGGCAAATCCCCGAATGTGTTGGGGGCGCTGAAGACTGCGCGTGAGATGGGTATTGTTTCTGTTGGTTTACTGGGAGGCGATGGCGGTCCGGCCTTGCCGCTGTGCGATCTGTCGATTGTGGTGCCGGATAAAGAGACCGCGAGGGTGCAGGAATGTCACATCACCCTGGGCCACGCGATCCTCACTTTGTTGGAAGACAGGATGGTTGGCGCATGAAAGTACTGGTGACCGGTGCAGCTGGGTTTGTTGGCTATCATATAAGTGAAGCCCTGCTGGCACGCGGGATCGAGGTAGTGGGGGTTGATAACCTTAACCCTTATTACGATGTGAGCCTGAAGCAAGCTCGCCTGCGCCGCCTCGGGAAAGGATTCAGCTTTCATCAGCTAGATATTACCGACCATGAAGCTGTGCGGCGCGTGGGGGAAGGGGCTGAGGTTATTCTGCATGTCGCGGCGCAGGCGGGGGTACGGTATTCGTTGAAAAATCCGTTCGCCTATGCCGCTTCTAATCTCACCGGCCATCTCTCAATCTTGGAGCTGGCGCGCCATAGTAAAAGCGTGAAACATCTTATCTATGCGAGTTCGTCGTCGGTTTACGGAACGGGCTCCACGTTGCCATATGCAGAATCTGAACGGGCGGACCAGCCATCCTCCTTATATGCCGCAACAAAACGTGCGGATGAGTTGATGAGCGCGTCTTATACTCACCTCTTTGGGCTGAAGCAGACGGGCCTCCGGTTTTTCACGGTGTAC
Organism: Acidocella aminolytica 101 = DSM 11237; assembly: GCF_900129125.1. Lineage (GTDB taxonomy): Bacteria > Pseudomonadota > Alphaproteobacteria > Acetobacterales > Acetobacteraceae > Acidocella > Acidocella aminolytica. The sequence continues at coordinate 36,545 of NZ_FQVJ01000037.1, forward strand.
GGTCCCTGGGGCCGGCCGGACATGGCTTATTTCGGGTTTGCGGAAGCAATCATGACTGGGAAGCCGATCACGCTTTATGAAAACGGTACGTTGAAGCGGGATTTTACCTATATCGACGACATCATCGCCGGCATTTTGGGGGTATTTGACTGCCCGCCAAATGATAATCAACCGCACCGCGTATTTAATATTGGCAATCACCGGGCAGAATATGTCCGGGACCTGTTGGAGTTGCTGGAGCGCTATCTGGGTGTGCAGGCCCAGACGGTGAATCTTCCGAGGCCGGAAGCCGACCCGGTAGAGACCTGCGCAGATGTGTCGGCGCTTCATAGGCTGTGCGGCTATGTGCCGTCCACGCGCTTGGATGAGGGCATTTCCCGCTTCGTGGAGTGGTATAGGGACTGGCGATTTCAGCGAGCAACTCTTTAAGGGCTGTGAGTATAAATTGTTTTATAACAATGGCTTGTGTTTTTTTTGTCAAAAAATTGAAAAACTTTCCCTGGTTGAGTTGACGGCTCTCAATGCCTGGAATAGAAGCCCGTCCACCGGCGGCTGACGAGGGGTTGATCTTCTGAGGTTGGGTGGTTAGATTGGACGGCCTTGCTGATGGACTGGTGTTCTGAAGTATGGTTGTTTGGTTTAGATCTTTGACAATTGCATAGGCTGGGAAGGGATACGCTGGTGGCGTTTCTGGCTTCGGATTTTGGACCATGATTGGTTTAGGATTTGGGGTTTCTGGATCTCGGATTTGGGATTTGGGTGATGATATTGAGGGGCAGGATTAGTTCTGTTTTTACCTCTGTCGTTTGGGAGCGTTTTTGGTGTATTTCTTTTGAAATTACGTACAG
>NZ_FQVJ01000047.1 GCF_900129125.1 Acidocella aminolytica 101 = DSM 11237
CACCAGTTGCCGCTCCGAGCGAATGCCAAACAGGTAGCCAAGGAACAGCGCCTTGAACATTAAGGTCGGATCCAGCGGCGGCCGCCCATTATCCGGGCAGTAGAGCCCGGCCACCAGATCATGGATGAACGTAAAATCAATCACAGCGTCGATCTTGCGCAGCAGGTGGTCCGCCGGGACCAGGCTGTCCAATGTAACAATCTCAAGCGCCGTCTGCGGCGAGGATGGTTTCTTCAGCATCACAACAATGAATCAAAAACCCCCGGCTTGCGCCAGGGGTTTGTCAGCAGTCTGAAGGGGCCGAAAGGCCCCTTTTTCATTGCAACGGCTTTGACCGCCTATTTCGGCAAGTGCTTGGCGATGTAAGGCGGCAACCAGAAGCTTGCGACATGCACGCGCGGGCTCCAATACTCGCTCTTGGCGATGATATCGCCCGCCGCCTCGGCGCGCGTGGTAATTTCCTCGACGCTCACTTCCGTCTGTTTCGGGTCCTTGCCCGCCCAGCCCAGCGTCATATAGCCGCCGACATAGGTCGGCACCGCCGCTACATAAGCGGAGACAAAGGGGAAGAACTTTTTGCGCCGCACAGAGGTGTCGTGCAGTTCGTCCGCCTGCATGAAGGGCACGCCGCACTGATTTACGATCAACCCGTCATCGCGCAGAATACGCGCCGCGTTCTCGTAGAAATCGTCAGTGAACAAAACTTCACCCACGCCGATTGGGTCGGTGGAGTCCACGATGACCACGTCAAAAGAGCCGGTCGGCGCCTTTTTCACGAAATCAATGCCATCACCCACGATCACTTTAGCACGCGGGTTGGTCCAAGCATCGCCGCCGATACCCGGCAGGAATTCCTTGGAAAGACGGATGACCTCGCCATCAATTTCCGCCATCACCGCTCGTTCAACGCCTTTGTGCATCAGCACATGCTTCAAAACGCCACCGTCACCGGCGCCTATAATCAGCACATCCTTGGCATTGCCGTGCGCCAGCAGCGGCACGTGGGTCAGCATTTCCTGATACACGAACTCATCACGCTCGGTAATCTGGATCACGCCATCGAGTGTTAGCACCCGGCCATGGCTGGTGGTTTCAAAAACTCCGATATCCTGGAAGTCGCTTTTCACACGCGCCAATTCACGCGCCGTTTTGAACCGCTGCCCCCAATCCGGGTAAAGCGTTTCGTTCAGCCAAGTATCAGCCATGGGCATCTCCCTTTTGTCCACGCCAGAGCCAGGAAAGGCCAAGCCTTTCCCAACACTTGGGCCAGATTGAAATTACTCAGGAAAGATCGAATGAGACGGCAATCCCGCCCAACATTACGCGATCAGGCCGCGCTTCTGCTCGTTCACCTGGATGTGGCTGGGGCTGAACGCTTCCTTCAGGAAAGGGATCAGCTTGTACGGATCGCAGCAGCCGCACATGAACACGTCCAGAGCCGCAAAATTGCGCTCCGGCCAGCTATGGATGGAAATATGGCTTTCAGCCAGAACCACAACGCCGGACACGCCACCATTCGGCTCAAAATGATGGAAGTGATGGTGCAAAATCGTCGCACCAGCCGCGCGGGCGCCGTCACATAGCGTCTGGTCGATCAACTCAGGGCTATCCAGATTAGATGCGCCCCAAAGATCGATGATCAGGTGCATACCGGCATACTTCACGCCGTCTTTCTCGACGTAATAGTCCTTCTGCGGCTCGTGGGAGAGCGGAGAAATCGTCTGGTTTTCGCTCGGAGACTCCGAGACCATCCCCAGTCGGGCAAGTGCGTTCATTGCGAACCCCCTCAACTAGTAGACAGCCTGTAGAACACGGCACCGTGCCGCGCCCCCCTGGGCCAATGAGGGGGGGCTTATGAAGCCTACCCCCCTAGGATGCAAGTGATATTTTTATACTGGCCCTGAAAAAAATTTCACCCCTGTCCCGCGTTGGCGGAACAGGGGAACTTTCGGAAAGACACAAGCAGAAAACAAATAAGTTTATGTTACGCCACGTCCTCCAAATACGCATCCAGCGGCGCGCAGGAGCAAACGAGGTTACGATCACCATACACATTGTCCACCCGCTTCACGGGCGGCCAATATTTCTGCGCCGCTACGTAAGACAGCGGAAATGCCGCAACCTGCCGGGAATAAGCGTGCGTCCATTCCTCCGCCATCACTTCAGCGGCTATATGGGGGGCATTTTTCAAAGGGTTATCGTCCTTTGACCACGTGCCCGAGGCAATCAGCGCAATTTCTCCGGCAATGCTCAGCATGGCGTCACAAAACCGGTCCAACTCGCCCTTGTCTTCGCTCTCGGTCGGCTCAATCATCAACGTGCCGGCCACCGGCCAAGACATTGTGGGGGCATGAAAGCCATAATCAGCTAGACGTTTAGCAATATCTTCCACCTGCACCCCCGCATTGGCGGCAAATCCCCGACAGTCGACAATACATTCATGGGCCACCCGGCCCCGCTCGCCCCGGTATAGAATCGGGTAAGCGGCTTCGAGCCGCTTAGATATGTAATTAGCGTTGAGAATCGCCGCTTTTGTGGCGCGGGTGATCCCCTCCGGCCCCATCAGCCGGATATAAGCGTAGGGAATGGGCAAAATCAGCGCCGAGCCGAACGGGGCGGCCGAAACCGCGCCAAAGCCGGTTGCAGGCCCGGCATCCGGGCGCAGCGGATGCGTGGGCAGATGCGACGCCAGATGTGCCGCCACACCAATAGGCCCCACGCCCGGCCCGCCGCCGCCATGCGGAATACAGAACGTCTTGTGCAGGTTGAGGTGGCAGACATCCGCGCCGATATTTGCCGGGCTGGTTAGTCCGACCTGGGCGTTCATGTTGGCGCCGTCCATATAAACCTGACCGCCCGCTGCATGCACAGCCTGGCAAATGTCACGTATCGCGGTTTCATACACGCCATGGGTGCTGGGATAAGTGATCATCAGCGCTGCCAGACGTTCGCCGTGCTCCTCGATCTTTTTGTGCAGATCGGCCACGTCCACATTGCCCAGCTTGTCGCAGGCCACCACCACAACCTTATAGCCAGCCATTGCGGCGGAGGCTGGGTTGGTGCCATGGGCGGACGCCGGGATCAGGCAGATATTCCGCATCCCCTCACCGCGCGCCTCATGAAATGCGCGGATAGTCAACAGCCCGGCATATTCCCCCTGGGCACCCGAGTTCGGCTGCAAGGACACCGCCGCAAACCCGGTAACCTCACACAACAAGGCCGCCAACTCGTCGATCAGCAGCTTGAACCCCTGCGTCTGGTGCTTCGGCGCGAAAGGGTGGATGTCTGCGAATTCCGGCCAGGTGACCGCCGCCATCTCCACGGCGGCGTTTAGTTTCATTGTGCAGGAACCAAGCGGGATCATGGAGCGGTTAAGCGCCACGTCCTTATCCTCAAGGCGCTTGAGATAGCGCAGCATCAGGTGCTCCGAGTGATGGGCCCTGAACACCTCCTCCATGCAGAATTCGCTTTGACGCTCAAACGCCTTGGGAATCGAGAGTTGTGCTTCAGCCAGCTTCCCATCAAACAATTCGGCCAAGGTTTCCAACTCGGACCGCGTCACGGTCTCGTCCAGCGCAATGCCGATGCCGGTTTCATCAATGCGGCGCAGATTGAACCCAGCCGCTTCAGCCGCCTGCATCAACGCATCTGCCTTCGCCCCCGCCTCAATCGCCAGCATATCGAAGAACGTGTCATGACGCAGTGAAAAGCCAGCCTTGCGCACCAGTTCGGCCAGCAGCCGCGCCTGCAGATTCACCCGGCGAGCAATAGCCTTCAACCCCTCTGGCCCGTGCCATACGGCATAGAACCCAGCCATTACCGCCAGAAGAACCTGGGCCGTACAGATATTACTGGTCGCTTTCTCGCGGCGGATGTGCTGCTCGCGTGTCTGCAGAGCGAGACGCATGGCTGGGCGCCCTGCGGCATCCACGGAAACACCAACAAGGCGGCCAGGCATGGAGCGCTTGAACGCGTTCTTGGTGGCAAAAAAACCAGCGTGAGGACCACCAAAGCCCATCGGCACGCCAAAGCGCTGCGCAGAGCCGACAACAATATCAGCCCCCATCTCACCCGGCGGCGTTAACAATGTCAACGAAAGCAGGTCAGCGCAGGTAACAGCCATACCCCCCGCTGATTTGACGGCGGCGATCTCGGCGGTGAGATCACGCACGGCGCCGGTGGAGCCAGGGTAATTCAGCACCAAGGCAAACGGCTTCACGGCTTCGATTCCCGCGATGTCGCCGGGCACCACGTCCACAATCTTCCAGCTATGCGGCCAGGCTCGGGTGGCGATCACCGCGCGGGTCTGTGGGTGCACGTCCTTGGCGATCGCAATCACCTTGCTGCCTGCCTTGTGCATGGCAAAAGCCATGGCGACACCTTCCGCCGCAGCCGTTGCTTCATCCAGCAGCGAGGCGTTGGCGATTTCCATGCCCGCCAAAGAGGCGATCATTGTCTGGAAATTCAAAATCGCTTCCAGTCGCCCCTGGGAAATCTCCGCCTGATAAGGCGTATAGGCCGTGTACCAGCCTGGGTTCTCCAAAACGTTCCGCTGGATCACCGGCGGAATGACGGTGCCGTGATACCCCAGCCCAATCAGAGACTTCTTCACCACATTCCGGCTAGCCAGCCCCCGCAAGCGCGCCAGCACAGCGGCCTCGTCCTCAGCCGCCGGCAAGGCCAGGACCGCATTGGTGCGGATGCTTTCAGGGATAGTCTCGGCGATCAGCCCGTCCAGACTCGGCGCACCAACCACCTTCAGCATCGCCGCAATCTGCGTCTCGTCCGGCCCGATATGACGGGCAACAAAACTATCCGGCCGCTCAAGCGCGGCCAGGTCTGAAAGTGCGCTCACGCCAGCTTCCCCAAAAATTCGTCATAGGCCGCACGATCCATCAACGTGGAGAGCGCGGCGGGGTCATCCAGACGCAGCTTGAAAAACCAGCCATCACTCTCAGCCACCGCATTCACCTTGGCTGGCTCATCCACAATGGAGGGGTTCACCTCCACCACCGTACCGGAAAGCGGCGCATAAACGTCGGAGGCCGCCTTCACGCTTTCCACCACCCCGCAAGCTTCGCCCTTGGCCACGCTTCGGCCTGCTTCCGGCAGTTCCACGAACACGATATCTCCGAGAGCCTGCTGGGCATGATCGGTAATACCGATGGTGGCCAGACCGTCCGCCCCCACCGCGACCCATTCGTGATCCTTGGAATAAAAAACCTGGGACATAGAAGCCTTCCTTTCAGCGGACATAATTATGATGAACGAAGGGCAGAGATGTGACCTGCCCGGAAAGCGGCTTGTCGCGCACGATCAATTCAAGCGCGGTGCCAATCTCAGTACAATCGGAACGAACATACCCCAGTGCTATGGGCACATTCAGCGTCGGGGAGAACACGCCGGAGGTCACACGGCCAATGCGCCCGCCCCCCGGCAGCCGGATTTCAGCACCTGCGCGGGCGGGGGCGCGGCCATCCAGCTTGATGCCCACAAGTTTTTCGGCCGTGCCTTCAGCCTGTGCCTTGATGAGCGCAGCCCCCCCCAGGAAACGCCCCTCAGCCAGACGCTTCCTGGAAAGCGCAAAGCCCAGCCCGGCGGCAACAGGGGAGGTGGTCTCGTCAATATCATTACCATAAAGGCAAAGCCCAGCTTCCAGCCGCAGCGAGTCGCGCGCGCCCAACCCGGCGGGAACAGCCTCACGCGCCAATAAGAGTTCGGCCAAAGCTTCACCGTCAAAACCTGCACAGCTAATTTCGAATCCGTCCTCGCCCGTATAGCCGGAGCGGGTGACGATGCAGTCAATCCCCTCAATTGTCACGGGCGCGGCGTCCATGAACTTCAAATGCGTGGCCTCTGGCAGCATTTCAGCGGCTTTAGGTCCTTGCAAAGCGAGCAGCGCACGGTCGAAATGCGTCGTGACGGCCACGCCATGCGCGCGCATGTGGGCCACATCCGCTGCCTTGCGGCTGGCGTTCAGGACAACTTGCAGATGCGACCCAAGATTGGCCACCATCAGGTCATCAAGAATTCCCCCGGCCTCATTTAACAACAGCGTATAACGCTGGCGGCCAGGCTTCAGCCCCGTGATATCGCCCGGCACCAGATGGCAGAAGGCTTCAATTTCCGCGATTTCCGCCTGCCCCATGTGGGAAACATCGAACAATGCTGCCTTTGTGCGGCAAGCATGATGCTCAGCCATGATGCCCTGATATTGCAGCGGCATCTCATACCCCGCGAATTCCACCATGCGCGCGCCCAGGCGGCGGTGCAGAGCATCCAGAGGTGTTTTGGCCATGAATAATCCCCCCCCTACGTCAGTTCACCCGGCTGTCACCGCCGGAAGTGCTGACCCCCCTCTGTCCTGTGACCTGAGAGATTCGGGCTTTTTCAAACCCTTGACCCCGTCGGTGCGGCAGGGGCTCCCACCGGCTTTCCAGAGTGCCCTTGTAATGAACTGCAGCCCTTTTGCCTGAGCGGTTCCGGGGGCCGGTTGCGCCTTCGGCGGCGGAAAGCCATGTTGGAAGCATGTCTCCGCTCTCTCCTGCATCCATGTGAGGACATTTCCCTTTTGCCCGAGGGCAAATAATTTGCAAAGCTGTTTCTCACAGAAACACACAAAAACCAGATCGAGGCCTTATTTTATGACTCAAAGCACCCAGACCATCCCCGCCCTCGCGGTTGAGGATATTCATAAATCCTTCGGATCGGTAGAAGTGCTCAAAGGTGTTTCACTCGCCGCGCGAGACCATGACGTGATCGCTATTCTCGGCTCCTCCGGCTCTGGGAAAAGCACGTTTTTGCGCTGCATCAACATGCTGGAAATGCCGGATAAAGGCCGTGTGACCATCAAGGGCGAAACTATCGAGATGAAAGAGGGAAAGCAGGGCCGCATCTGTGCCAACCCGCAACAGCTTGAACGTTTGCGCGCGCGGCTCTCTATGGTGTTTCAACAGTTCAATCTCTGGGGACACATGACGGTTATCCAGAACGTGATGGAAGCGCCCGTTCATGTCTTGAAGCAGGACAAAAAGCTTGCCCGTGAAAAGGCCGAGGCGATGCTGGAAAAAGTGGGGCTTTCAGCCAAGTTCGACGCCTTCCCCGCCCAGCTTTCCGGCGGGCAGCAGCAGCGCGTTGCCATTGCACGTGCCCTGGCGATGGAGCCGGAAGTGCTGCTGTTCGACGAACCGACCTCCGCCCTGGACCCGGAACTGGTGGGGGAAGTGCTAAAAGTCATGCGCGATCTCGCCAAGGAAGGCCGCACCATGCTGGTTGTCACGCACGAGATGGGCTTCGCCCGTGAGGTCGCAAGCCGCGTGATGTTTCTGCACAAGGGCCAGACCGAGGAAGAAGGCGCGCCCAATGAAATGTTTGCTGCTCCCAAGACAGAGCGCTTCCGGCAATTCCTCTCCAGCACCCTGAAACATTGAGACGCAGCCCGCATCCGCCGTATGGCTGGTACGCGGCAGCGGCAAAACCGTTGTTAAATCAAAGCCTGCTTCCCTAATTTGAAGCAGATTTGAATGGTGTAAAGATCAGGGATGAGCATGGCAGACGACCCGTATAAAATCTTGGGTGTGAAAAGAGACGCCAGCGCGGAGGAGATTCGCGCCGCTTACCGCAAGCTGGCGAAAAAACACCACCCCGACCTCAACCCCGGCAACAAGCACGCTGAGGAGAAGTTCAAAGCTGCCTCAGCCGCCTATGAGTTGCTGGGCGATGCCGAGAAGCGGGGCAAATATGACCGTGGCGAGATTGACGCCTCCGGTGCAGAACGCCCGCCGGCCCAAGGCTGGCGCCAATATGCTGAATCCGGGCCAGGTGACCGCTACGCGTATTCAACCGGAGGCATGGGCGGCGCGGATTTCGAGGATTTGTTCGGCAATATCTTTAACCAGCGCCCACGCGGCCCGGCCAAGGGGCACGACCATCATTATAGCCTGGAGGTCGGATTTCTTGAGGCGGTGAGCGGCGCCACACGCCGTATCACGTTACCGGATGGCGGCACGTTGAATGTGAAGATCCCTCCGGGCACGGAAGCGGGTGATATTTTGCGGCTGCGGGGAAAGGGAGATCCTGGCTTCAATGGCGGCCCCGCAGGTGACGCATTGATCGAGGTTCATGTCGCGCCGCATAAATTCTACCGCCGAGTCGGCCGCAACATTCACATGGACGTGCCGGTTTCCCTGAAAGAGGCAGTGTTGGGCGGCAAGGTGACCATACCCACCCCGGCGGGCGAGGTGGCCATGACCGTGCGCCCAGGCACGGAAAGCGGCACCGAGATGCGGCTGCGTGGCCGTGGCGTGCCCGCACATGGCAAACACGCGGCAGGCGATTTGCACGTGAAACTGAACGTGGTGGTCGGCCCCGCGGATGAAAAATTGAAAGAGTTTCTGCAAAGCTGGGAGCAGCCGGGCTTTAACCCACGGGAGGGGCTGAAATGATCACATTCGAGTCTCTGCACATCGCAGGGTTGGATGAAGCAGAGCTGAGAACCTGGATCGAAGCGTCATGGGTACACACGCGCGGCACAAAAGGCGCTTGGCAGTTTGACGAGGTGGATGTAGCGCGGATCAAACTGATCCACACCCTGCGGCATGACCTGGATATTGGAGAGCCGGCGATGCCGGTGGTGTTATCTCTGCTGGATCAGCTCTACGAACTGCGCCGCAACGCCGCCCGGTTGAACGACGCCCTGGCCACTCTGCCCCCCGCCGCCAGAAAAGCGATTCTAGAACGGCTGGAGGAGTAAGCCTCAGCTTTTAATCCTTGCGATCGCCAACAGCGAAAGCCCAAAGGGCAAGTTCGCCTTTGGAATGATCATCGCCTCTGCGCCAAATATTCCGCCGAGCAGCGTATTTAATGGAGCCGGAGGCATTTCACTTCCACTCCCCTTTGTCAATTTCAAAAATTTATCCACGACCCTGGCCGCCAACGCGACAGGCAATAGGGTCATATTCATAAAACTAAGCTTTTCGACCACAAAGCCTGCTTGATTCAATCTCTCCTTCAATTCAATATATTCGTACCTGCGTTTATGATGATGAGCCTCATCATGCGGGCCAAACAGCGCCTGATAAGCAGGGACAGTGATCAATAAAACGCCATCCCGCTTTATCTTTGATTTTACAACCTTTAATGTCGCCAAGTCGTCTTTGATATGCTCTAGCACATCAAACATACAGACCAAATCAAATTCATCTTCCGGATCAAGCGGCAGATTATCAGGCAACATGCCAGAGCGTACATCCGCCCCCTCAAAACGGCTCTGAAAAATCGCTCTGGCGGTATCGTTCATTTCTATTGCTGTTACGGCACCATATTTGGCCAACAACTCATAATTCCCGCCCGTTCCCGCGCCTAACTCCAAAATTTTCATGCCGGGCTTAGAATGCAGATCCCTTATCACGGCTTTCAACACGCGTCGGCGGCCTACAAACCACGTGATTTTTCCAAGGAGGCCATCTCAAAATAGGCGTCAAGCTCCATTTTAACTGACCTCCTATTGGCTCATTCAAACCGAGAAGTATTTCGCGTGGCTGTTCAACACCACAATCGCGCTCGTCGATTGTTCTGGATGTAGCTGATATTCGTCCGACAGGGAAATTCCAATTCGCTCCGTCCCAAGAAGTTTTAGGATTTGCGCCTGATCTTCCAGTTTCGGACAGGCCGGGTAGCCGAAGGAATAGCGGCTGCCGCGATACCCCTGGGCTAGCATTTTTTCCATGTCGCGGTCATCTTCGGCGGCGAAGCCGAGTTCGGCTCGGATACGCTTGTGAGTATATTCGGCCAGCGCTTCGGCCATTTCCACGGAAATTCCGTGCAGATAGAGATAATCCTGGTAGCGGTTGCCCTCAAACCATTCGCGTGCGACCTCGGAGGCTTTCTGGCCGATCGTGACAGCCTGCAAGCCGATCACGCCTCGCCCGTCCTCCACGTCGGGAAAGAAATCCGCGATACATTCGCCGTCCTGCTTGGGCTGGCGCGGCAACGCGAAGCGGGCAACTTCAGTTGTTCCGTCTTCATCGAACAGGAGCAAGTCATTTCCCTGCCCCGCCGCTTTCCAATATCCATAAACCGCCTGCGGGTGTAGAATTTCGTCCTTCTCGCAAAGATCGAGCATCCGCTTCATCACCGGGCGAAGCTCCTGGCGCGCCCAACCCATGAAATCTTCCAGGCTCTTGCCTTGCTTTCGGAATCCCCATTGAAACTGAAAAAGCGACCGCTCATTCAGGAAGGGCAGTACGGCCTTGGGCGCTGCCTCGATCACTTTAGCGCCCCAAAACGGCGGCGCCAGATTCGGCTCATCCGTGTTCAGGCGACGACGGCGGGTTTGCACTTCCTTTACATCCACTGGCGCGAAAGCGCGGTCATCGGCCTGGCCCAGAGCGCGTTTGGTGTTGCGCACCTTGCCTGCGCGCTTCGCCTGGATTGCGGCAAGGTAATCGTCAAAGTCATTGCCTGTGACCTTATCCATTAGATGCAGCCCGTCGAATGCATCGCGCGCATAGGCTACACGCCCTGAGGCATAGGAGGCTGTGCAATCCTCTTCCACATAATTGCGTGTGAGTGCGGCACCACCGAGCAGAATGGGAATATCCATGCCCTGACGGGACATCTCTTCCAGATTCTCCCGCATCACCACGGTGGACTTCACCAGCAGGCCGGACATGCCAATGGCGTGCGCCTTATGCTCCTTAGCCGCCGCCACCATCTCCGCCAACGGCACCTTGATGCCGAGATTGATAACCTTGTAGCCGTTATTGGTAAGGATGATATCGACAAGATTCTTGCCGATATCATGCACGTCCCCCTTCACGGTAGCGAGCACGATGATACCTTTTTCCTCGCCCTCAACGCGCTCCATCATCGGCTCAAGATACGCCACGGCTGCTTTCATCGTTTCCGCTGATTGCAGCACGAAGGGAAGCTGCATCTTACCGGCACCAAACAGCTCGCCCACCACCTTCATCCCGTCCAGCAGAATGTTATTGATGATCTCAAGCGGCTTGTGGCTTTGCAGCGCCTCGTCAAGGTCTGTTTCCAGCCCCTTGCGGTCGCCATCAACAATGCGGTCTTTCAGACGGCCTTCCGGTGTTTCAGCACGCTTCTTGGCGGTGGCATCGGCGGCCTTGCGGCCCGCGAACATTTCCAGAAGCTTCTGCAGCGGGTCGTAACCTTCCTCACGGCGGTCGAAGATCAGATCCTCACACACCTTCACTTCCGCTGGGTCGATCATGTGCAGAGGCCGGATTTTCGACACATGCACGATGGCCCCGGTCATGCCCGCCTTCACCGCATGGTCGAGGAACACTGAATTTAGCACCGCGCGCGCTGCCGGGGTCAAGCCGAAGGAGATATTGGAAAGGCCCAGAATAATCTGAATATCCGGGAACTTCTCCCGGATCATCCTGATCCCTTCGAGGGTCCAAAGGCCAAGCTTTCGGTCATCCTCATTGCCGGTAGCAATGGTGAAGGTCAGCGGGTCAATCAGCAGGTCAGATTGCGGCAAACCGTATTTGCCGCAGGCGAACTCCACTAGGCGCTCCGCAATGCGCAGCTTGTCCTGCGGCTCTTTCGCCATGCCCACTTCATCGATGGTCAGCGCGATCACCGCCGCGCCAAACTTCTTGGCCAGCTTCAGGCGGTCATGGGCGTGGCCCTCGCCGTCCTCGAAATTGATCGAGTTGATGATGGGCTTGCCGCCATGCAGCTTTAGAGCCGATTCAATAACCGGTGTCTCAGTGGAATCGATTACCAGCGGCGCATTCACCGAAGAGGTGAAACGGGCGATCACCTCATTCATCTCCGCAACCTCGTTACGGCCGACAAAGGCGGTGCAAATATCGAGCGCGTTGGATGCCTCGGCAACCTGCTCCCTGCCCATGGCCACGCAGCCATCCCAATCGCCAGCCTCCTGCAGCTCGCGCCATTTCTTGGAGCCGTTGGCATTGCAGCGCTCGCCTATGGAGAAATAGCTGTTCTCCTGCCGCAGCGGCACCACGCCATAGAGGCTGGCCACAGAAGGCATCCAGAAAAATTCGCGCGCTACCGGTGCCGGGCGCGGGTAGCCCAGCTTCTTCAGCATCCCGTCCAGCGCCTGGATGTGCGGGATGGAGGTGCCGCAGCAGCCGCCGATGAGGTTCACCCCATCTTCGAGCACGAAGCGCTCCACCCAGCTCGCCATCTCGGGTCCGCTGAGCGGATAATGGGTCTGGCCGTCCACCAACTCCGGCAGCCCGGCATTGGGCTGCACGGAAATTTTGCCGGGCCAGTTCTGTGAGAGATAGCGCACATGCTCGGCCATCTCCTGCGGACCGGTGGCGCAGTTCAGCCCCATCAGCGGCACGTCCAGCGCGTTGATCACGGTGGCGGCGGCAGCGATGTCCGGCCCCACCAGCAGCGTGCCGGTGGTTTCCACCGTCACCTGCACGAAGATGGGCGTATCCGTCCCCACTTCGGCGATGGCGCGTTTCGCGCCATTCACGGCGGCCTTGATCTGCAACGTGTCCTGGCAAGTTTCGATCAGCAGCGCATCCACCTGGCCCGCCAGCAGCCCTCGGCATTGCTGGTAGAGCGCCTCTTCCAGCGGGTCATAAGCGATATTACCAAGGCTCGGCAGCTTGGTGCCCGGCCCGATGGAGCCCACCACCCAGCGCTGGCGGCCATCAGCAAAGCTCTCCGCCGCCTCACGCGCCAACTCACCCGCGATCTTGTTGATCTCAAAGGCGCGGTCCTGCAGATCAAACTCGCCCAGCGTGATGGGGGAGCCGCCGAAGCTGTTAGTCTGCACCATATCCGACCCGGCTTCGTAATAGCCGCGATGGATCTCACGTATGAGATCCGGCCGGGAGAGGTTCAACACCTCCGTGCAATTCTCCTTGTCCCAGAAATCTTTTTCGATATCGAGGGTCAGGGCCTGGACGCGCGAGCCCATGCCGCCATCGCAGAGCAGGACATTGCGGGAGAGAGCCTCAAGCAGATGTGGACGTTTCGACATGCTTGCCAGATACACCGGCCCGCCATTATCTCCAATGCGTGATGGAAGACCAGCGTATTCCTGTTTTCATGGGCGGCACCCCCGGCCCGAACGACGCGGTGCTCGTGGAGGACGGCCATGCCATGCCCGCCCTTGGGCATGCCATCCGCTTCGTGCCGCCCAAATTCGGCCACCAGCCTGGATGTTTCTGCTGCACGGCACGCGGCCCGGTGGCCAATGCCTTGTCATCTTTCTATCGTGACAGAGCCATGGGCGCCGCTCCTTATTTCAGCCGGGTGATCGTGCTTGCTTCCCGTCTCGGTGAAGCAGACGTCAAGGCTGCTCTGAACCAGGACGCCGTTACACGGGCACGCTATCGCCTCGCATAACGCGACTGCACTAAAATGCTGGTCTGCCCCGCCTGCTGCGAATTGTCCGGCGCGGCGAGTAGGTCTAAGAGCCGGGGGCAGTCTTTTATTATCCTTGGGAGAGGAAGTATGGCCGAAACTTTCGACGTTATCGTGATCGGGGCCGGGCCCGGCGGCTATGTCTGCGCCATTCGCGCGGCGCAGCTGGGCTTCAAGGTTGCCTGCGTCGAAAAGCGCGCGACGCTGGGCGGCACCTGCCTGAATGTTGGCTGCATCCCCTCCAAGGCGCTGCTGCAATCCTCCGAGAATTTTGAGGAAGCCAAGCATTCCTTCAAGGATCACGGCATCGAGATTGAGGGCATCAAGCTGGATCTCGCGCGTATGCAGGCCCGCAAGGGCGAGGTGGTCGGTGCCAACACCAAGGGTATCGAGTTCCTGTTCAAGAAGAATAAGGTCACTTGGGTGAAGGGCGCCGCCAAATTCACCGGCGCCAATGCTATCGAGGTTGAGGGCAAGGCCTATACGGCCAAGCATATCGTCATCGCCACTGGCTCTGATTCAGTGCCGCTGAAGGGCGTTGAGGTGGACGAAAAGCATGTCGTCACCTCCACTGGCGCGCTGGAACTGGATAAGGTGCCGGACCACATGGTCGTCATCGGCGGCGGCGTGATTGGGCTGGAGCTGGGCTCTGTGTGGCGCCGCCTGGGCGCGGAGGTCACGGTTGTTGAGTTCCTGGACAAGATCATCCCCACCATGGATGGCGAGATCTCCAAGAGCTTCCAGCAGATCCTCACCAAGCAGGGCTTCAAGTTCAAACTTGGCCACAAGGTTACCTCCGCCAAGCTTGAAGGCGAGGCCGTGAAACTGACCGTTGAGCCCGCCAAGGGCGGCGACGCGGAGACCATCACCTCCGATGTGGTGCTGCTGGCGATCGGCCGTTATGCCTATACCGAGGGCCTGAACCTCACCGCCGCCGGGGTTGAGACCGACGAGCGTGGCCGCGTGAAGATCGACAACCATTTCCAGACCAACGTGCCAGGCGTGTACGCCATAGGCGACGTGGTGGCCGGTGCGATGCTGGCCCACAAGGCCGAGGAAGAAGGCGTGGCCCTGGCCGAGATTCTGTCGGGTCAGGCGGGTCATGTGAATTACGGTGCCATCCCGAGCGTCGTTTACACTTGGCCGGAAGTGGCCTCCGTAGGCCAGACCGAGGAAGAGGTGAAGGCTGCTGGCGTGGCGTATAAGGTCGGCAAATTCCCCTTCATGGCAAATGGCCGGGCCCGAGCCATGGGCTGTACTGACGGCTTCGTGAAGCTGATCTCCGAGAAAGAGACCGACAAGCTGCTCGGCGCTCACATCATCGGCCCCGACGCTGGCGCGCTGATCGCTGAATGCGTCACCGCTATTGAGTTTGGCGCCTCCGCCGAGGATGTTGCTCGTACCTGCCATGCCCATCCCACCCTGAGCGAAGCCGTGAAGGAAGCCGCTCTGGCCGTGGATAGCCGCCCGATCCACGTCTGATGATTCGGCTCGGCGTTAATATCGACCATGTCGCTACGCTGCGGAATGCGCGTGGCGGCAACCACCCGGACCCGCTGACCGTGGCGAAGTCCCTGGTTGGCTCGGGCATGGACGGCATTACCATCCATTTGCGCGAGGACCGGCGCCATATTCGTGACGCCGATGCCGAAGCAATCTGCGCCTGGGCGGGCAAGCCGGTGAATTTCGAAATGGCGGCGACCAATGAGATGGTAGCCATCGCCACGCGGCTGAAGCCGCATGGCTGCTGCGTGGTGCCCGAGCGCCGCGCCGAGATCACCACCGAAGGCGGGCTGGATGTCGCGGGGAATCGCGACACTCTGCGGCCCGCGATCACACGTTTGAAGGAAGCCGGTATCCGCGTGTCTCTGTTCGTGGATCCGGAACCTGAACAGATCCATGCCGCCGCCGAAGTCGGCGCGCAGGTGGTGGAGCTACATACCGGTGCCTATGCCAACGGCAAGCTTGGCGAGTTGGAGCGGCTGCGCGAAGGCGCCGCCCTTACCGCCAAGCTGGGGCTTGAATGCCATGCCGGTCACGGGCTGACCTTTGCCAACGTCTCCCCCATCGCGGCCCTGCCGGAAGTGACCGAGTTGAATATCGGTCATTATCTGATTGGTGAAGCACTTTTGACCGGCCTCCCCGCCGCCATTGCCGAAATGAAACGGCTCATGATCGAGGCCCGCACAGGCTGATCAAAAAAAATTTTAGTTTTTTTTCTTGCCGCGCCGTTCAGGGCGCGGCATTTTTTTTAGAACCAGTCTTTGTCGTTGGCATCTCCAACAGCCAGTTAAGTGGTATGTGCAAGAAACACGAAATTGTTATTGGTGATATTGGCGGCACGAATGCCCGCTTTTGTCTTGCCCGGTTAGACGCGAGCGGCGTCATTACCCTCGGCCAACAAGTCAATATCAAGGTACATGATTACCTTACCTTTGCTGACGCTTTCAGGGCGTATCGAACGCAGATCGGACCGAGACTCCCCAAACAGGCCGCGATCGCCATTGCTTCACCCATCAAAGGTACGACAATAAAGCTGACAAACAATGCGTGGATTATTGATCAAGCGGCACTGAAGCAGGAACTCGCGCTGGAGGCCATTACTTTCGTCAATGATTTCGGTGCCGTGGGGCATAGCCTAGCCCAGCTCGCCCCTCAGGATTACAGCCATCTGGCCGGGCCAGAGCAGCCGCTGCCGGACAATGGGGTCATTACCGTACTTGGCCCTGGTACTGGCCTTGGGGTCGCGCACGTACTGCGCACGGATGGCCGCGCTTATGTTATGGAGAGCGAGGGCGGCCATATCAGCTTTGCCCCGACAGACGCCTTCGAAGACGCGCTTCTGGCCCGTACACGACGTAAATTCGGCAGAGTCTCGGCCGAAAGACTCATTGCCGGACCTGGAATATTAGAGATCTACGCCCTCCTGGCGGCACAAGCCGGTCAATCTGAAATTTTCCAAAACGACACGGAACTCTGGCAAGCTGGGTTAAGCAAAACAGACCCGCTCGCTGCGGCCGCCATACATCGTTTCTGCTTATTATTTGGCTCCGTGGCCGGTGATCTTGCACTTGCTCATGGGGCTCAGGCGGTTGTTGTGGCTGGCGGTATCGTGCCCAGACTGGTTGAGCATCTTGCGATGGACGGCTTCTCGGAACGCTTCACCGCCAAAGGGCGGTTTACAACCCTGCTCAACGCCATTCCGGTCAAGCTGATCGTCCACCCGGATCCGGGCCTGCTTGGCGCCGCTATTGTGGGAAGCGCCACAATAGGTTGATCAAAAACCTATTATACACCCCGGGTGGTTGTTTTTTTTATATTGTCCATGCTATCTGACCTAAACTTAACGAGAGATATATTTTTATAGACACAGGGGTGCCGGGCTATGGATATCGGTATTGGTGGCAGGAGCCCAATCTTTGCAACCTCTATGCTAACGCCAGGCTCTTTGATCCGCCGGTTGAACCAGATTGATATTGCCTTGTTCGCTGAAGAAGCTGCCGGGCTGGACATTACCCCTGTTCAACTCAGCGTCATGAGCGCGGTGGCCCGGCACAGCGGGCGCGACCAATCTGCTATTGCCGAAGAAATTGGGGTTGACCGCGCAACCTTGGCCAGCGTGGCCGCGCGGCTTGAAAAAACTGGGCTTATTCGGCGCACCCCAGGCCGCAAAGACCAACGCCAGAAGCTGCTTCATCTGACATCACGGGGAAGGAGCATTCTTAACAAAATGCAAAAACCTGTGAAGCAAGCGAATGAGCGGACCTTGGCGCCACTAACCCCGGCTGAACAGGAAATGTTCCTGTCCTTACTGTCCATTCTCGTGGATGGCGGCAATGTGCATGCCCGCGCCAAACTGCGCCTGCCCACCACGAAAGATTCGGCTTAAAAAGCGCCCTCAGGGCGCTTTGGACACCGGGCAGGCCGAAGGTGGAATGGTCAGCGAGGTGAGCTTGCCAGTCATTACGAAATCACCAAAGTCCAGCACCAGCCCGGTGGCGACACCGTTTTCGTAATACCTCATTGAAGTTCGGAAATCCGGCGTCTCATCATCGTGCTTACGTTCAAAAAAAGCGATATCGACGTCTGTGCTGGCATATTTATCCAAAGCCGCCCATTTGGTTTTCTCTGGCACGTGATGGCCAAGAATCGTCACAAAGGTGGCCTGGGCGCCATCTGCTGTTGTACCATCGAACAACAAGGGCGAAATGAATGTCTTTCTGGCCCGCCCCGCGGCTAGCAGCGCCTCTGTATGCTGCATGGGAAACAGCGTGCCCGGGGGCAGTTTCAACTCGGTGTTCGCTGGCGTGGTGTATTTAATTATCCCGCCATCATTCGAACTGGTATGCGTCGCCACCCCGGCATCATCAATCTTTTCCTTCCCGCTGTCATCATGCTCGGTCAGCTTGAAGCTGAAGGTCTTGCCGTCCTTACTTTCCCAGGTGACATAATCACTGACCGATTTGCTCAGGGATCCGTCCACATTACGAATGATCAGGGTCATATGCTGGGTCGTGGCCCAGCCGGTGCAACCATCCACCACATTGAAACTCATCTGCCCTGTGGCGCCGGTAATGTCGTGCGTGCGCAGCTTGGAAAGACCGAGCGTATAAACCGCGTGTTGGCCAGTCAACTGGCTGGCAAGGTCAGTGGCGGAACCATTGGCGGCCAAGGCGGGCAAAGGTGCCAGCGTTGCCAGTAGGGCAAATACGGAAAGCTTCATACCCGCAATATGCCCTGACCAATGGCGCCGTCAAACCTTCTTCCCACGTCCCCTGCCCTTACGCTTGGCCGGGTCATATCCCCCCCCTCCCGGACCAAGCGGCACCGGGCCTTTCGGCTTGGGGGGCGTCCGGTTGGGCGCGGACGGCGGCTCCAGCCCCAACTCCAAGGCCTCCAGCCGTTTGATCTCGTCACGCAGCCGGGCGGCTTCTTCAAACTCCAGATCCGCCGCCGCCGCACGCATCCGGGTTTCCAGCGTGGCAATAGTGGAGGTCAGATCTTTGCCCACGAACTCGTCGGCTTTCGTGTCCTTCATGGGCGCGACAGTGACGTAATCCTGCTCGAACACTGAGTGGATCACTTCGCCAATATTCTTGCGCACGGATTGCGGGGTGATGCCGTGCTCCTCGTTCCAGGCCATTTGCTTGGCGCGGCGGCGCTCGGTTTCCTCAATGGCCTGTTGTAGGCTTCTAGTCATCGTATCCGCATAAAGGATCACACGTCCATCAACATTACGCGCTGCACGGCCGATAGTCTGGATGAGCGAGGTCACGGAACGCAGGAAGCCCTCTTTATCGGCATCCAGAATGGCAACCAGCATACATTCTGGGATATCCAGCCCCTCGCGCAGCAGGTTGATGCCGACCAGAACATCATAGGCGCCAAGCCTGAGATCGCGGATAATCTCGATCCGCTCCAGCGTATCCACGTCTGAATGGAGGTAGCGCACGCGCACGCCCTGCTCAGTGAGATATTCCGTCAGATCCTCGGCCATACGCTTGGTGAGAGTGGTCACCAGCACGCGTCCACCGCGCTTGGTCACCAGCCTGATCTCGCCCAACAGATCATCCACCTGATGCTCGACCGGGCGAATTTCCGTAACTGGGTCTACAAGGCCGGTGGGACGAATCACCTGTTCTGCGAACACCCCCTGGGTGCGCTCCAGCTCCCACGGACCGGGCGTCGCGGAAACGAAGATGCTTTGCGGGCGGAAGCTCTCCCACTCCTCGAATTTCAACGGCCGGTTATCGATACAGCTCGGCAGACGGAAGCCATATTCCGCGAGGACGGATTTACGCGCAAAGTCACCCTTGAACATACCGCCAATCTGCGGAACCGTTACGTGGCTCTCATCCACGAACAGCAAAGCGTTCTCTGGCAGATATTCGAACAAGGTCGGCGGCGGCTCGCCCGCGTTGCGGCCAGAGAGATAACGGGAATAATTCTCGATGCCTTTGCAGGCGCCGGTGGTTTCCATCATCTCGATATCAAAAGTGGTACGCTGCTGCAGCCGCTCGGCTTCCAGCAGCTTGCCCTCGGCGGTGAACTTGGCGAGTTGTTCTTTCAGCTCGATTTTGATTTTCGAGATCGCTTGCGTCAGAGTCGGGCGCGGCGTGACATAGTGGGAATTGGCATAGACCGAGATATTTTCCAGCACAGCGCTCTGCTCGCCGGTCAGCGGGTCAAATTCCGAAATTTTCTCAATTTCATCCCCGAACAGGGTAATCCTCCAGGCACGGTCCTCGTACTGGGAGGGGAAAATATCCACCGTTTCGCCCCGCACGCGGAAACTGCCACGGGCAAAAGCCATGTCGTTACGGCGATATTGCAGATCCACCAACGCCTTCACCAGCGCGTCCCGCTCAATCCGCCCGCCGGTTTCTAGCCGCACCACCATCTTAGAATATGTCTCAACTGAGCCGATACCGTAGATGCAGGAGACGGAGGCAACTATGATCACATCGCCACGCTCCAATAGCGCCTGGGTGGCGGCATGGCGCATACGGTCGATGGTCTCGTTAATCGCGCTATCTTTTTCGATATAGGTGTCCGAGCGCGGCACATAGGCTTCGGGTTGATAATAATCGTAGTAAGAAACGAAATATTCCACCGCATTGTCGGGAAAAAAGCGTTTCATCTCCGCGTAGAGCTGGGCAGCCAATGTCTTGTTGGGTGCCAGCACCAAAGCAGGGCGCTGTGCTGACTCAATCACCTTGGCCATGGAGAAGGTTTTACCCGAGCCAGTCACGCCAAGTAGTACTTGATCGCGCTCTTGCGCGTTTACACCTTCCAGAAGCTGCCTAATCGCCGTGGGCTGATCGCCCCCTGGCTGGTATTCTGAAACCACACGCAGCGGCTTGAGCAACGGGAGGGGCGCCTGCTTCTCAGGAATAAAGGTAAGCGACGGCATCGGGCGGAGCGTAGCGCTGGACATGCGCGCAATATGGCCCCGCCCATGCCCGGCGAAAAGGCTCCAAGCCTCATCGAACGGCCTTTAAGCTGAAAAGCTTACTTCTTTTCCAGCAGCATCTTCATCTCGGTCATGGCTTCGGAGAAGCGTGTATTCAGCTTATTCATCGCCTCGGCGTTGGATTTCTGGATCAGATCGCCAAGCTCCTTGGTGTTGGCCACAGCGCTCTCATAGGCCTTCTGCAACAGCTCCGCCTGTTTCGAGGCCCGGGTGGCGGGCGTCTGGTTTGAGGCCAAATCCTTCAATGTCTCGGAAAGCCCCGCCATTGTTTCCTGCAGAATTTCCATGTGGCGGCGGGCGACAAGTTGCGCGCCTTCCAAGGCCGCCCGGTTGGCCTCGGTCAATGCCTCAAGATTACGCTTATGCGCAGCCAGAACGGCTTCAACATCTGGCATCGCCGGAAGCTTCATATCGCCTAGCAGCTTCTTCATGTCGAAATCCGGAACGAAGAATTGTGCTCCGATTTTATCTGTTTTCTCGGCCATTCCTGGTCTCCTTGGGGTTATGATGTCTTGGGGGGCTCCGCCTCCGGCACATGAGCTTCTTGTTCCGGTTCCACCGGGCGGGATGAGGGTGACAAACGCAGCACATAACCCTCCGCACGCGCCAGCGCCGTATCCACGGCGGCCATGGTAGCCGTCAGGTCCGGGCTGTCGTCTTCGGCCCAGACGCGCAGGCTATAGAGCCAAACCGCCAACAGGCAACGCTTTTTCACTGCTCCGCGGAGGCCTGTGGCATCGACCCCCGCTCCTTCCAGCAGCCAGCCCATTGAGGCGATGTTCATTTCCGCCAATGCCACGGCCATTGGCGGGCAAACCGGCAAATGTCGCATTAGCGCCGCAACGCCCGCGCGCCTGACCTGCAAATAGTCAAAGCGGCGCAGCAGAATATCGAACAAACGGTCGCGCACGCTGCCACCCATGGCTGCGCCGGTCAGGGCAAACGCATCAGCCTGATGGCCGAATTTTTTTAGGATTGTCCCCGTACAGGTAAACATCCCCCTGGCCTTTGCCAGATCCAGCCCGGCATGGCGTGCGGCGGCGGCGGATGACACACGAGACCATCCCGCCTCGCCCCCCAAGGCAAATGCGGCATCGACGAGGGCGACTTCAAATTCCTGGTCGGTCATAGATGAACCCTAGCTCCAACGCGCTTATTTTTCCAGGAAAATTAAGCAATTGGGCGTAACGCCTTTGCATAATGGACGGTCAGCTCAAGATAATGCGGCACTGTTTCATCCCAGCGCGCGCGTTCCGCATCATTCATCACCCGGATCAACCGCGCGGGCGCGCCCGCCCAGAGTTCCTGCCGGCCAATCCGCTTGCCAGGCCCCAGCATCCCCCGTGCGCCAAGCAAACCGCCTTCCTCCACCACTGCGCCATCCATCACCGTGGCGCCCATGCCGATAAAGGCGCGATTTTCCAGCTTACAGGCATGGATGATAGCGGAATGACCGATGGTGACGTCATCACCTATAATCGCCGGATTATCACCATGGTCCACGTGCACCACCGTGCCGTCCTGCACATTGGCCCGCGCGCCTACAATCACCGGATTCGTGTCGCCGCGCAGCACGGCATTGAACCAGATATTGGCCCCTGGGCCAATCCGCACATCGCCAATCAGCACCGCGGTGGGCGCGATCCAGGCCGTTGGGTCAATCTGGGGGCGCAGATCACCCAGCGCATAGAGCAGCCCGCCCGGGCGTTGTGCCTCACTCATTATTCACGCCCCAGCATCAAATTGATATTCTGCACTGCGGCCCCTGAAGCGCCCTTGCCGAGATTATCCAGCCGCGCGATCAGCACCGCTTGACCGGCCTCCTCATGGGCGCAGATGAAAATTTCAAGCTGATTGGTCCCGTTCAGCGCCTGCGGGTCGAGATTGTGGCTCCAGATGCCCCGCCGCACGGCAATCGTTTCCGCTCCGGCATAATAATCCGCATAGGCTTCGACCAAATGCGCCGCGCTAACCGCCTTGGTCAGCTGCGCCAGATGCAACGGCACACACACCAACATCCCCTGCGCGAAATGTCCGACCGACGGCACGAAGATCGGCGGCTTCGCCAGCCCGGCATAACGCACAATCTCCGGCAAATGCTTATGTTTCAGCCCCAGCGCATAAAGCTCGAATGCCGGGCCGCCCTTGGCTTCATGGTCCGCGATCATCGCCTTGCCACCTCCAGAATAGCCGGAAACGGCGTTGATTGAGACCGCCGTTTCCGGCGCCAGCAACCCCAGCGCCGTTAATGGCCGCAATAGTGCAATAGCCCCCGTTGCATAACAGCCAGGATTTGAAACTCTTGAAGCCTGAGCAATGCGCTCCGCCTGCCCAGCCATGGCTTCGGCAAAGCCATACACCCAGCCCTCCACCACGCGGTGCGCGGTGCTGGCGTCCAAAATGCGCGCTCCTTGCGGCGCGATGGAGACCGCTTCACGCGCCGCATCGTCGGGCAAGCAAAGCACGGTCAGGTCCGCCTCAGCCATCGCCTCTGCGCGGGCCTCCGGATCCTTCCGGCGGGACTCAGACAGAGTAACAAGAGAAAAGCCACCAGCTTGTTCCAGCCGCTGGGCGATGCCAAGCCCGGTCGTACCGGCTTGGCCATCAATGAAGATGCGCGCACTCATGCCGCCACTCTTATCATGACGGCCCCATCATGCTAGGCCACCGGCAGCGTACAACAGGGAAACCAGATATGTCCGAACAAGCCGGCCTACCGCCGCAACCGCTTATCCTGAACATCCAGTACACCAAAGACCTCTCCTTCGAGGTGCCCGGCGCGCCCGGCATTTTCACCCAGCTCCGCTCCCAGCCGCACGTGAATCTCAATCTGGACGTGCAGGTGCGCCGCATTGAAGAGAACCAGACCCTGTTCGAGGTGACTCTGGCCATCCGCGCCGAAGGCACCACCGAACCTCCGAAATCCGCCGGTGGCACGCAGGAGAAGCCGCCTGTGGTGTTCATTGCTGACCTCTCTTATTCCGGCGTGTTCACGCTCAACGGCATCCCGGACGAACAGCAGGAGCCGATTCTGCTGGTGGAATGCCCCCGCCTGCTCTTCCCCTTCGCCCGCAACATCCTGGCCGACGTCACCCGCGACGGCGGTTTCCCGCCTGTCCTGCTGGGGCCGATCGACTTCGTTGGCCTCTGGCAGCAGCGCCGCGGAGTTGGCATGGCCGGTGTTGAAGGCGCAGATGGCAGCGCAAAGCCGAACTAATAAAAAGGGGGCCTCGCGGCCCCTTCAGACTGCTGACAACCCCCGTCATTTTTGGCGGGGTTTTGTTTTATTTATTGTTTGGCTTGTAATTGTTCTGTTTGTGAGGGGGTTTCCCTCTCAGGCCGGGCTTGGCGTTGGTGCTTTGGTGAGTGCCATGGCGATTTTTTTGATATTTTGTGCGGTGGCGGCGAGCAGGCATTGGCAGGTGACGCCGGTTAAGCCTCGGAAGCGTGCGTAGCGGTGTCCGAGGAGTTGCTTGGCATCGGCGAAGGACCGCTCGACCGTCTCTTTTCGTCGTTTATAGATGGCCTTGCCCCATGAGGTGAGGCGG
>NZ_FQVJ01000045.1 GCF_900129125.1 Acidocella aminolytica 101 = DSM 11237
CTCAAGCGCCGTCTGCGGCGAGGATGGTTTCTTCAGCATCACAACAATGAATCAAAAACCCCCGGCTTGCGCCAGGGGTTTGTCAGCAGTCTGAAGGCCCCGAAAGGGGCCTTTTTTCTGGGGTAATCCAACTCAGAGGAGTTGGGTGGTCAGCAGATCTTCCATGTCACTGGTGTGGGCTTCCTCATCCGCGAGGATATCGTCCAGAATCGCCTTCGTCCTGGGGTCAGACCCAGCAAAATGGTCGGAAAGCTCCCGGTACAGCTCGATCACGCATTGTTCTGCGGCCAGATTTTCCTTGAACAAACGTGGCAGGCAACCCGTGGCGGCTTCAGGCGCCATGTGGCGGGTGGCCAGGCCGGCCGCGAAATAATCCGGCGCGCCGCCGAGTTCCGTGATCCGCTCAGCCAGACGGACCATATGGCTGCGCTCATCCGCGGCCTGGGCGGCGCATTCGGTGGCCACCCATTCATTTTGCAGGCCGTCAGCGGAAACAGCGATCATGCTGTAGCGCAAGACGCAGGCAATCTCAGCGGCCATGGCGGCTTGCAGCAGCCCGACCGTCTCATTTCCTTCAGCCATCATGGTCTGAGCAGAGGCCCGCAAACGCCGCACATCCGCCAGAAAATGATTTTCGCCAAGCGCACCTTGTTCAAACATAGCCGGTCCTTATACAAACCTACCGTAGATGAGAAAAGTTCTCAATTAACATATCTTTGGTACTCTGATCGAACCAGCCGATCAAGCGCTATCTCTTAGCCAACCTGCTATTTTGCATCCCACGGAATGAGGACGAGCCATGCGTTGACTGCTTTATCCTGCCGCTGTGCTGCGCTAGAAACAAGATATGAACGACCTCACCCCCAATAGTCTACGCGCCTGGCCGGATGCGCGCGGCCGCTTCGGCGAGCATGGCGGCCGCTTTGTGGCCGAAACATTGATGCCGCTGATCCTGGAACTGGAAACCGCTTATAATGAAGCCAAGGCGAACCCGGCCTTCCAGGCGGAGCTGGATTATTATCTCAAACATTATGTCGGCAGGCCCAGCCCGCTTTGGCATGCCAAACGACTGAGCCAGCATCTTGGGGGGGCCAAGATCTACTTCAAGCGCGAGGAGCTGAACCACACCGGCGCGCATAAGATCAATAATTGCATCGGCCAGATTCTGCTGGCCAAGCGAATGGGCAAGACGCGCATCATCGCCGAGACCGGGGCTGGCCAGCATGGCGTGGCCACCGCCACCGTGTGCGCGCTCTTTGGTCTGCCTTGCACGGTTTATATGGGAGCCACGGACGTTGAACGGCAGAAGCCCAATGTCTTCCGCATGAAGCTGCTCGGGGCCGAGGTTGTGGCGGTGAAATCTGGCGCCGCCACGCTGAAGGACGCAATGAACGATGCACTGCGCGACTGGGTGGCGAATGTGCGCGACACATTCTACATCATCGGCACCGCCGCCGGGCCGCACCCCTACCCTGCCATGGTCCGGGACTTCCAGTGCATTATCGGCAATGAGGCCCGTGAACAGCTGATGGAAGCCGAGGGCCGCCTGCCGGATGTCGCCATTGCCGCCGTGGGTGGCGGTTCCAACGCGATCGGGCTGTTCCACCCGTTCCTGGATGAGCCTAGCGTGAAGCTGATCGGCATCGAAGCGGCGGGCAAGGGGCTGGATACCAATGAGCACGCCGCCAGCCTCAACCGGGGCCGCCCTGGCGTGCTGCATGGCAACCGCACCTATCTGCTACAGGATGATGACGGGCAGATTCTGGAGGCGCACTCCATCTCCGCCGGGTTGGACTATCCCGGCATCGGGCCGGAACATAGCTGGCTGCACGACATCAAGCGCGTTGAATATGCGGGCGTGACGGATGACGAGGCGCTGGCGGCGTTCCAGCTCTGCTCGAAGCTGGAAGGCATTATTCCGGCGCTGGAATCCGCTCATGCCATCGCGCATGTTCTCAAAATTGCCCCGCAAATGGGCAAGGGGGAGATCATTCTGCTCAACCTTTCCGGCCGGGGGGATAAGGATATTTTCTCCGTCGCCAATTATCTGGGAACCGAACTATGAGCCGCATTGCAGGTGTATTCGCGGCTCTGCGCCAGGAAGGGCGCGGCGCGCTGATTCCGTTTGTGGAGGCCTTCGATCCCGACCGCGCCACCTCCCTCACCTTGCTGAAAGGCATGGCGGAGAACGGTGCGGATATCATCGAGATCGGCATGCCCTTCACCGACCCGATGGCGGACGGCCCGACCATTCAGGCCGCCGGGCGGCGGGGGTTGCAGGCTGGCGCCACGCTGAACGGCGTGCTGGAACTGGTGACCGAATTCCGCAAGGAGAATGATCACACCCCGCTGGTGCTGATGGGCTATCTGAATCCTATTCTGTCCCATGGCGTTGAGGCGTTCTGTTTCGATGCTGCCAAGGCCGGGGTGGATGGTCTGATTATCGTTGATCTGCCCGCCGAAGAGGCGGATCTGGTGCTGCCTTACGCCAAAGAGAACAAGCTGGATGTGATCCGACTGATTGCCCCAACCACCTCCGACGAGCGGTTGCGGCATGTGCTAGCAGGGTCATCCGGCTTTATCTATTACGTCTCCATAACCGGCGTAACCGGTACCCGCACGGCCTCCGCCGCGGATCTGGCACGGGATATCCCGCGTATCCGCACGGAGACAGACCTGCCGATTGCCGTTGGCTTTGGCGTGCGGACGCCAGACCAGGCCGCCACCGTGGTGGCCCATGCGGATGCCGCGATTGTCGCGTCCGCGTTGATCGACACGCTCTGCAAGGAAAACGCTGAAGCGGTGATCCGCGATGTGCGGGCCCTGGCGGATGCCGTAAGGGGCGTGCGTAAGGCCGCCTGATGCAAAACAGGGCAGGACGCCGTATTTTCTGCGTTCCGGCCCTGTTTGTTTTCTGCATCCAGCGTTACAGAGGAGGTGTTGCGCCTCCATTTTGTGGCGGCACCGGACCTGGGCCATAACTGTAAGGCTGGCCATTTGGTCCGCCTCCCCGACCATACATGACGCATCCCGACAAGACCGCCCCCAGCAACAGAGCCATCAACAGCTTCAAACGCATTGCCGCCTCTCCCGTGGTGCTGGCCGGTTATGGGTGCCCGTAATCCGGCCGCCCATCATAATCGCCGTCAGGGGAATGATCGTGATCTTGATAACGCTCCCCTTCACCCGCGTTATGCTGGGCGCCAGGTTGATAATGTTGTCCCCCATTTTGCGGGTAGCCTGCACTAGGCGGGCGGCCTCCGTCGGGCGGCGGTGGCGGTTGATCGCCATCATGCCAATCATTGTGCGACGGTGGGGGCGGCGGATGGCCGTCATCATGCCAACTGCCCGAGTTGATGATGACGCCGCCGGAAACATACCCATGCGGTTGGCCATAATAGCCGGAGGAATATGAGCCCCCCGGACCGTATCCATAGCCATCAGGGCCATAGACACAACCGGTCAGCAACCCGGCTAACAACAGCGGAACCAGAGCGTGTTTCATATTAAAGATATAGGGAGCCGCCCTCGTGGCTGCATTACGGCAAGATTAGAACAATCCCCAGGCAAAGAAATCCGGGTTCTCCCAATGCGGTTTGCCGTAGCGTAACGGCTTGCCCCCGCGGATGAGCACGGCACCGCCCGCTGCTTCCAGCACGGCCTGGGGGGCAGCTGTATCCCACTCCATCGTACGGCCGAGGCGGGGGTAGAAATCTGCCACACCTTCCGCGAGGCGCAGGAATTTCAGCGCCGAGCCGATGTTGGTGAGGTGCGCCACCTTATGCCGGGCAAGGCAGACTTTGAGCTCCGGTGCATCCTGATAGTGGCGCGAGGCAAAGACAGTAATGCCTTCAGGCGGGGCGCGGCGGGCGGCGATTTTCTGCTCCAGCTCCCCACGGCGCTGCCACGCCCCCTGCCCCACGGCACCGAAATGCAGCTCGTTAAAGGCCGGAGAGGCGACAGCCCCTAAAATTGGCGCCCCATTCTCGATAAGGCCAATGCAGACCGCGAACTCATCCCGCCCGGCGGCGAATTCGCGGGTGCCGTCCAGCGGGTCCACAAGCCAATAACGCCCGCTGGGCGCGGTAATGCGCCCCGCGGCGACTTCTTCCTCCGCCACCACGGGAATATCCGGCATGGCGGCGCGCAGACCAGAGGTGATCAATGCCTCGGCCTGCCGGTCCGCCACTGTAACAGGCGTGGAGTCGATCTTGGTCTCAACGGCGAAGCCCGCCGCGCGAATGGATCTGATGGCAATAGCGGCCTCGTCGGCCAAGCGCACGGCGAGGGTAAGAAACTCCTGCATAGCCTGTCTCTAATCCTGTCCGCATGGCTGGCCAAGATGCAATGCGGTGATATGGTTATGACCAACAGATGACGGAGTGGTCGTATGGTTGAGATTTTGTTCGGGAAGCTGGCACTGCCGAAGGAAGGTGTTCTGGTTCTGCCCGTCGGCGAGGATCTGCCTTTGACTGGCGAGGCCGCAATGCTTGATGAAAGCCTGGAAGGCGCCCTGAGCAACGCGATGCAGGCAGCCGAGTTCAAAGGCAAGGCTGGGCAGAATCTGAACATCTATGGCGTCCGGCCGTATAAGCGCGTGCTGCTGGTGGGAGCCGGTAAGGAGGACGCCCCTCGCCGCGCGGAATTGCTGG
The DNA here is from genome assembly GCF_900129125.1 of Acidocella aminolytica 101 = DSM 11237. Taxonomy (GTDB): domain Bacteria; phylum Pseudomonadota; class Alphaproteobacteria; order Acetobacterales; family Acetobacteraceae; genus Acidocella; species Acidocella aminolytica. Next base: position 4,653 of record NZ_FQVJ01000045.1, read on the forward strand.
GCGCGGCGATCGCAAGCTCCCTGAGCAAAGAGAAAGAGGCCGCGATTCTCACCCACGGCTTCACCGCGAAGCAGGCGGCGGAGATTGGGCTCGGGGCAAGGCTGCGCAGCTATAAGTTCGACAAATATCGTACCACCCAGAAGCCGGACGAAAAAGCCAAGCTGAAGAAGCTGACATTCCTGACCGGCGCGCCAAAAGACGCCGAGGCCGCGTGGGAAAGCGCCGGGGCCGTTGCAACCGGCGTGGAATTCACCCGTGACCTTGTGACCGAACCAGCGAACGAACTGTACCCGGCGGAATTTGCCGAACGGCTGGAGGGGCTGAAAAAGCTCGGGCTGAAAATTGAGGTTTTCGGCCAGAAGGAGTTGGAGAAGCTGGGCTTTGGAGCCTTGCTCTCCGTCAGCCAGGGCAGCGTGCATGAGCCACGCATGGTGGTGATGCAGTGGCTTGGCGCCTCGGGCAACGGTGACAAAAAGGGCGCCAAAAAGCCGAAGGACCCGCTGGTGTTCGTGGGCAAGGGGGTCACCTTTGATACTGGCGGCATTTCGCTAAAGCCCGCCGCCGGCATGGAGGACATGAAATGGGACATGGCCGGGGCGGGCACCGTCTCGGGCCTGATGGCGGCACTGGCCGGGCGCAAGGCCAAGGTGGATGCGGTGGGTCTTGTGGGCCTCGTGGAGAACATGCCTTCCGGCTCGGCCACGCGCCCGGGCGATGTGGTGAAGAGCTATGCGGGCAAGACTGTTGAAATTCTCAACACTGACGCCGAAGGGCGGCTGGTTCTGGCGGATGTGCTTTATTACGCGCAGGAGCAGTTCGCGCCAAAATTCATGGTAAATCTGGCCACGCTCACGGGCGCGATTATTGTTGGACTGGGGCATGAATATGCTGGCCTGTTCTCCAACAATGATGAATTGGTAAGCAAGCTTGTGGAGTCCGGCAATGCGGTGGGCGAAAAGCTTTGGCGGATGCCGCTGGCCAAGGAAGGCGAAGCTTACGATAAGGAACTGGATTCCGCCATTGCCGATGTAAAGAATATCGGCGGTGGCCGCGCAGGCGGCTCCATTACCGCCGCTCAATTTCTGCAACGCTTCGTGAACACCACGCCCTGGGCGCATCTGGATATCGCGGGCATGGCCTGGGGGACGAAAGATGCGGGGGTAAACCCGAAAGGGGCCACAGCCTTCGGCGTGCGGCTACTAGACAATTTCGCGCGTGGGTTTGAAGGCTGAAATGTCTGAACTGTTGCTCGACAAAATTCTGGGCGACCGGAACGAGCCCAATCTGGCCAAGAAACTTCATGATCTTGGCCATCATGGGGGGCAGGTCGAAACGCTAGTGGTGAGCGCGGAGGATCTTCCGCGCCGCCGTTTTCATGCGCAAACAGACCATGGCACACCCTGCTTCGTAGCATTGCCGCGCGATGTTGCCCTCACTTCCGGGGCGGTATTGCTTCTGACAGACCACAGGGCCGTGGTACTGAAAGTGGGCGCACAGGACTGGCTGAAGCTGCAACCACAAAATAATGGCGGGCTGGAGCTTGGTTACTTGGCTGGCAACATGCATTGGCGAGTGCGCTTTGAGGATGGTTGTTTGCTGGTGGCGGTGGATCATCCGCGTGAAACCTATCTCTCCCGGCTGCATGAGCTGGAATATGAAGGCAAGGTGAAGGTGCTGGGATGAGCAACATCCTTGCCCTGCTACGCGGGCTGCAATTTGCCGACGGGCAATTTCCTTCTGGCGGGTTCGCGTTTTCCTGGGGGGTGGAGAGCCTGGCGGCGGATGGGCTGCTGACCCGCGCGACGTGGCCAGAGTTTCTAACCGGGCAGATGGAACATCGCTGGGCTCCGCATGACCGGCCCTTGGTAGCTCATGCCTTCCAGGCTTGGCAGGACCAGGAGGCGCTGATGGAGTTGGATGAGTTGACGGAAGCACTGTCCATCGCCACCGCCGCGCGGGAAGGTTCGCGCCGCGCCGGGGCGGCCTTGCTAGGCACGCATGCGCGTCTGGGTACGCCCGGCGCCGCCTCGTATCGGACATTGGTGACGGCGGAAAAAACCCCTGGCCATCTACCTGTGATCACCGGGCTAGTGCTGGCGGGAGCGGGGCTGGACCTGGCGACAGCCTTAGCGGTTTCCGCGCATTCCGCCGCGCAATCTCTCGGATCAGCGGCAGTGCGGCTGGGGATTATCGGCGCGCTGGATGCGCAGACGGCGTTGCAGAAAATCCAGCCCTGGCTTGCAGAAATTCTGGCAGCGCCGATCCCGCCGGTAGATGAAATCGGCAGTTTTACCCCGCTGGCGGATATCGCGATGATGCGCCACCCGTTCCAACAGCAGCAGCTTTTTTCGAATTAGATCTTTTGAGGCTTTTTTAAAAAGCTTCACCAAAAAACTTTTAAAAAATTTAGGGACCGCGATGAACCTCTCACCAACCGAGCTTGAACGGCTGATCATCTTTACGGCGGCCGAACATGCGCGAAGATTAAAGGCGCGGGGCGCGAAACTTTCCCACCCGGAAGCGGTGGCGCTGATCGCGGATGAAATGCTCCTCGCTGCGCGGTGCGGGCAGGTTTACGACGAGATCGTGAACATGGCGGCTAAGCTGCTAACTCCCGCGGATGTTGAACCCGGCGTGCCGACGCTCACGGAATTTGTCGCCGTGGAGGCGAGTTTTCCCGAAGGCACCAAGCTGGTGATCGTTTTCCGCCCCATTGCAGACGGCACGGAGGATGGGGAGGTTCCCGGAGATATTATCCCGGCTAAAGGCGAAATTGAGCTGAATGAAGGCCGCGAGCGCGTGGAGATTGATGTGCTGAACACCGGCGACCGCGACATTCAAGTGCGTAGCCACGCGCATTTTTTTGAAACCAATCCGGCCTTGCAGTTCAACCGGCGGGCGTCCTTCGGCTTCCGGCTGGATGTGGCGTCCGGCTCCGGCGTGCGGTTTGAGCCTGGTATTTCCCGCAAGGTTAAGCTGGTGGCAATGGCAGGCGACCGCATCATTCATGGCCAGGGCGGGCTGACGCGAGGACGGCTGGATGATCCGGAGATCGCAGCGGCCGCCCTCGAAGCTGCCCGCGCACGTGGTTATAAGGGAGCCTGAGCCATGGTGAAAATGACACGCTCGGATTACGCCGCCACGTTCGGCCCCACCAAGGGCGATATGATACGCTTGGCCGATACCGGACTGCTCGCCGAGATCGAGCATGATTACACGGTTTATGGCGACGAACTGACCACAGGTGCTGGCAAGGCCATGCGTGATGGCGAAGGCTTCCAGACCACCGGCACCCGTGCCAGCGGCGCGCTAGATGCGGTGGTGCAGAACGCCACCATCTTCGACCCGGTGCTGGGCATCGTGAAAGGCGATATCGGCATCCGCGATGGGCGGATTGTCGGCATCGGCAAGGCGGGCAACCCGGATATCATGGCAGGGGTACACCCTGATCTGCGGACTGGCCCCAATACCGCCGTGCATCATGCGGAGCATTACATCATCACCGCCGGCGCCATTGAGAGCCACGCGCATTTCCTTTGCCCGCAGCAGAGCGAGCACGCGCTAGCGGGCGGCACCACCACCATGATCGGCATGTCACCGGGGCCGTATTTTGATGTCTCCTGCTCTGGGCCAGAAATTCTTGGTCAGATCATCCAGGCCGCAGATTATTCGCCGTTGAACTTCGGCTTTCTGGGGCGTGGCTGTTCTGACCCGGGGGCGGTGGAGGAAAGCGTGTCCGGCGGCGCGCTGGGCGTGAAGATCCATGAGGATTTCGGCGCCTCGGGCGATGTGATCGATGGCTGTCTGATCGCCGCCGACCGCAATGATTTCAGCGTGTGCCTGCATACGGACACGATCAATGAATATGGTTTCTGCGAAGATACCATCCGCGCCATCAATGGCCGCTCCATCCATATGTTCCACACGGAAGGTGCTGGCGGCGGCCATGCTCCGGACCTGCTGCGCGTGAACGGCCTTGCCAATGTGCTACCCGGTTCCACCAACCCCACCAACCCCTTCACAGCTTATGCGCTGAATGAGGGGTTGCCGATGACCATGCTGGCGCACGCGATGAACTGGCGGCTGGCGGAAGACCTTGCCTTCGCGGAATCCCGCGTGCGCCCGCAAACCATGGCGGCGGAGGATTTCCTGCACGACATGGGCGCCATCTCCATTTTCTCGACCGACAGCCAGGGCATGGGGCGGCTCGCGGAAAACCAAGCTAAATGCTGGCAGTTGGCAAGCGTGATGAAAAAGCGCCTGGGCCGTTTGCCGGAGGAAAAAACCGCGCAGGCTGATAATGAGCGCATCAAGCGCTATCTCGCCAAGCTCAACATCAACCCGGCCATCGCGGCGGGGATTGATGCACATGTTGGGTCCATCCAGCCGGGGCGCATGGCGGATCTGGTATTCTGGCCGCGTGCGAGTTTTGGTATCAAGCCGCGCGTGGTGATGAAGAACGGCTTTATCGTCTGGGCCACGTGCGGCGATGGCAATGGCTCCATGATGGATAGCGAACCAAACCTCCAACGCCCGATGTGGGGTAGCCTTGGCGGCTCGCCCGCGCGGCTGGGTGTGACGTTTGTGTCCCAGCTTGCCATTGAGGCGGACCGGCACCGCAAGCTGGGAGTGCAAAAGGCGTTCCTACCCATCAGCAACACCCGCCACCTCGGTAAGGCAAACATGCTGCACAACAAAGCCTTGCCGAAGATTGAGGTGGACAGTGAAACATTCGAGGTCCGCGCGGACGGCCGGGTTCTGGCGGGAGAACCGGCGGCTCATGTGCCATTGAACCGCAGCTATATGTTGCGATGACGCAGCTTAGTCTATGTTTCGCGCCAAATGACGCAGGCCGCACGATCTTAACGGAGCGCCGTGCCGGATATCCTTACAGCGTCACCGCGCCCATCAGGCAACCGGGAGGAATGGCACAACTCACGCTGCAGTCCATCTCCGGCGGGCTGTATGGCGGAGAAAGGCTGGCGCAGCATATCACGCTTCGTCAGGGTGCCCATGCACGCCTGATCCAGCCCGCAGCCACAACCGTCCGGCGCAGCGCCAAGGCCAGCCCCGCCGCGCGCCAGAGCATTATTCTGGAAGCGGAGGGGGGTGCACGGCTGGTCTACGCCTCCCGGCCGTTGATTATGCTGCCGGGCTCGGCGTTGCATCAGAACTGGGACATTCTTCTTTCGCCCGGTGCGCGGATTATGTTCTGGGATGGATTTGTCAGCCATAGCCCTAACGGCGAAGTGCCGGACTGGTCTCTTACCTCCCGTATGAGCGCCCGCACGCGGGAGGGCAAGCTGCTGGCCGCCGAGCGTATGGTTGTAAAAGGCGCGTCTCTGGGCGCAGGGTTTCAGGGGGCCACACAGACGTTTGGTGCGTTTGGAAAATTCTGGTGCCTTGGCGCGCCGCCGGGCCAGATTGAACACCGCGTGTTGCCGCAGGGGCTTGAAACCGCCGCAACCGGTATAACGTCGCTCCCTGCCGGGGCGGGGTTTACCATCGCCCTCGCGGCGGATACCGGCGGCGCGTTGAGTAGCGCGATGGAGCGGATATTGGCTTGGTTGGAGGAGGTTTGATCATGACGCTGCGCTTTTCTGCGTTCCTTTGTCTGGCTTTGCTCGGCCTCGGCGGTTCCGTGGCGCGGGCAAATACATTGCCTGTCTGCCAACAGGATCAGCTCTCTCTCGGATTCGATACTGAAAATGGTGCATTCAATGGCATGTCTCATTCCGGTACCTTGCTGGTTGTGCGCAATCTTGGCCCCCGCCCCTGTCAGATGCCTGCTTTTCCTCAACTGATGCTGCTGGATACCCAGGGCCGGAAATTACCGATTGTCACACAACCTCAGGGAAAGGGCGAACCACCCGGCATTGCCGTGGGCGCCGAGGCGACGGCTGGTTTGCGATGGGTGTCCTCGCCCGTATTCACCAACAGCAAATGTCTGCGGACGACCCATCTTGAACTCATCTGGTCCGGCGGAACCCTGAAGAAGACTTTGAATGTTCTTATCTGCGGCCCTGACGCGGGCCCAACCATCATAACACAGCCGCCATTGGTGACTGACCCTGTTCTGCCACATCGCTAGACCAGCGGGCACAGTTTAATCCCCTGCCCCCGCCCGGCAACGCTGGTAATGCGACCCCCTCGGCGGCGCTAAGCATCACCATATCGCCTTCGGTCATCAGATCCGCCGCATCGGTGAAATACCATGGATTCACGGCGTCGACGAGATTGTCGTTCCCGGCCTTGTAATGCCAGAGCGTGAAACCGTTGGCGTAAGCGAGCACCAAGAGATTGCACAACGTGAAAGACACAAGCTTTACCCCCCTCTTGCTTACTACTTAAAGTTGCTTTATGCTAGGTTTGTATTCCTGCACTGAGAACAAACAAGAACATAATTCGCTTTCACGCAAATTTTTTAACGAAATATCGGACAAGATTCCTATTTCGCCTTCCGCTCATCAAAAGAACCTTTTAGGGTTTTGTTCTTGAACGATTGACCGGTTGAGCCATGCGGCATGATGATATTTGGCGCGCGATTGATACGCTGGCGGCGGAGCGTGGGCTCTCGCCCTCAGCGTTGGCGCGCCAAGCTGGGCTAGACCCGACCAGTTTCAATCCCTCCAAGCGGCGGACTCCAGATGGCCGATTGCGCTGGCCCTCAACTGAGAGTCTCGCCAAAATTCTCGATTCCACCGGTGCTAGGCTTGAGGAGTTTTCCGCCCTTGTCACGGGTGCCCGGGCTATGGCTGAGGTACGGCCAAAGGGGCGCACACGCCTGCCGCTGATCGGCATGGCCCAGGCGGGAGGAGACGGGTATTTTGACGATGGCGGCTACCCGGCTGGCGCGGGGTGGAATGAGATTGAACTGCCCAGCGTGGCCGATGCCAATGCTTACGCGCTCAGCATCAGCGGGGAGTCGATGCTGCCAGTCTATCGGCCGGGCGATACGGTTATTGTATCTCCGGCCGCGCCTGTGAGGCAGGGAGACAGGGTTGTCACCCGGACAAGCGATGGCGCGGTGATGGCCAAGCTGCTCCTACAGCGTACCGCCAACCGCGTTGAGTTAGCCAGCCTAAACCCTGAATTCCCGGATCTGCGCTTTCAAACCCGGGACATTTTATGGTTGCACAGAATTGTCTGGGCGAGCCAGTAGCTAGGTTAGTGCCCCCACCCGTGGTCATCGTCGCCACCCCATCCCCACCAGCCACCGATAACCACCGGCGCAGGCTGCACTACGACTGACGGCGCGGCGTAATAGCCTGAACTATAGCCGTATCCGTAACCATAACCTGAAGGGTAATAAACGCATCCGGCCAGGGCGGCGCCCATCAGCGCCAATAACGCCATCGGACGCATAGCCGCGAAAGCATGTAATCTTGTCCTGTTCCGCATTTTTTCAATTCTCCGCCACGCTATGCAATATGTGCACTATCCAAAAAAAAGCTGATTAATAGCAGAAAGTTTGCGGCACTTTTGCGGCAGAAGCTGAACCTGGATGTAAAGCAATGAAACATTAGCCGCCATATTTAAGACATGCCCGTTCCCTAAAGGCCGTCTCAGCCCAGCCAATTGTAGCGGGGCTATGTTAAAGGAAGTTCTTAGATGGCTATGAATTCAGCCAAAGCGTCTCGCAGCGCCGCGTTCGCGGCGGTTCTTTCCTTGGGAATCGGCAGCTTTGCCATGGCACAGCAATCCCCCCAAGCTGCGCCTTCCACGTCGCTCAAAGCGCCCACAAGCCACACCACAACACATCATAAGGCAACCACGCACCATAAGAGCGTTCATAAAGCCTCAGCCACGCATCACAGCAAAACGAAGCATAAAAAAGCGTCACATAATCCAGCCAACACAGCTGGTGACATGACCGCTAAGCCGTAAGCAGCTTGCCCGTCCAGGCGGGTACTGCGAGTATGCGGCATGGATTTGCCAAACCAGCACCTCTCCAGGGTTGACCCCCGCCTGGGCGTGTTAATTAAGCGCGTCGGGCCGCTTAAATTACCTAAGCCCGAACATAATGATCTCTACCCCGCCTTACTTTCAGCCATCGCGCACCAGCAGCTTCATTCTAATGCGGCGCAAGCCATTCTGGGTCGGCTGAAATCAGCCTGCGGCGAGGCCCTTCCCACACCCGCACACCTGCTTGGGCTGACAGATGAAACGCTGAGGACATGCGGATTTTCAGCCACCAAAATGGCGGCCCTGCGTGACTTAGCTGCCAAGGCTGTGGACGGCACCATTCCATCCCGCACCCGCGCTTTAAGGCTGAGCGATGAGGCGTTGATCCAGCGCCTTATCAGCATACGCGGCGTAGGACGCTGGACGGTGGAGATGCTGCTGATCTTCACGTTAAAACGCCCCGACGTGTTTCCCGTGGATGATTTTGGGGTGCGGGAAGGATATAAAATCCTGCATGGGCTGGAACAACAGCCAAAGCCCAAGGCCTTCTTGGAAATAAGCTTGGCTTATGCGCCCCACCGGACACGCGCCACACTTTATCTCTGGCGCGCGGCCGATGAGCTTAAAAAGCCCGGCACCGTTCTCAACAAGGCCTGAACGGACCGGGCCGGTTTAAAAGTAAACTTTAGGCAGCGTGTGGCAATTCAGACTGTGTTCCGGCCTCGATGCTCCGTGCCCCATGCTGGGCCGTGGTAATTTCAATCCGACGCGGCTTGGCGCTCTCAGGTACCACACGGCGAAGGCAGACATTCAGCAGCCCATTCACTAGCTCGGCGCCATCCACTACCATATGCTCCGCCAGCACGAACCGGCGTTGGAACGCACGGGAGGCGATCCCGCGATGCAGGAACTCGCCCTTTGTCTCATCGCCCAGATTGCCCGAAACCACGAGCGCGTTATCCTTCACCGTTATCTCGATATTTTCCGGCGCGAACCCAGCAACCGCTAGGCTGACACGGTAAGTATCCTCACCGGTCTTTTCGATATTATAGGGCGGGTAGCTGGCTATATCCTGCGGCAGCGTGTCCACGAGCCGGGCCAGACGGTCGAACCCGACAGCAGTACGGAATAGCGGCGCGAAATCATACGTCATGATAAAACCCCCTTCAAAAGCAAGGTATATTAGGTCAATTTTGAAAATGCTCTTGCGGCTCCCAAACTGGCGAACCGTATGAGCGCCTGCTCCCTCAGTGAGGCGAGTGGGCACCATTTATAATAGGAAATTTTCCTGGCGCTTCAAGAAGAAATAAGCGGAGGAAAATCGCGGCACCATGCAAACCCGTCCTTGGCCCGGCGACTATTATGCTGGCGCTTGACAACGAACTCGAATCCTTTTTTCGTCGTAAATCTAACCTTAACGTAATACAACGATTGAATTCGTAAGAAGGACGAGGGAGACACGACCATGAAGAAGTCCCGGCTTTTGGCAGGCGCCGCTCTACTGGGGGTACTGGCCGCGCCAGCCGCACGGGCAGGCAGCCTGTATGTGTTTGGCGACAGCCTGTCCGATAACGGAAATCTCTATAAACTTACTGGCCAGCCGCCCGCGCCATATTATGAGGGCCGGTTTTCCAACGGGCCGATATGGGTGGAATATCTGCCCACCCTTACCGGGCTGAATTTCTCCGCCAGCAACGACACGGCTTATGGCGGTGCCTTTACCGGCGACCTGACCATTGGCAGGATGGATCTGGGCACCAATCTCGAAAGCCAATCACTGCCTGGGATCAATACGGAAATCGCCGATTTCGCTGCCGCAGGGGGCAGTTTTTCTAATACAGACGTGGTAACGCTATGGGGTGGGGCGAATAATTATTTTGCTTACGCTGCGGCCGTGCAGGCCACCCCCTCGGCCGCTACCAGCTTGATCACGCAGGGCGTCAGCACCACCCTCACCCAGCTGACTGAGGACACCAACGCTCTGATTCAGCTGGGGGCGCGGATGCTGATTGTACCCAACCTGCCGGACCTTGGCCTGACACCCCAATTCAACACTTCCACCCAGGGCATAGCCTTGGGTGATGCGTTTTCGCAGGCGCATAACGCCAATCTACCTGCGCTGATGCAAGGGCTGCACCAAGCCAGCGGCGCCAACATTATCGTGCTCAATACCGAGGCGTTGCTCAACCGCGTAGTGGCCGATCCCTCGCTCTATGGCTTTACCAACGTCACCAATGCCTGCCTCTACACAGCAAGTTGCGTCACCGGCAGCACCGCCATCCAGGACAGCTATTTATTCTGGGACAAGGTTCACCCTACCACCCATGCACAGGAGATCATCGCTGAATATGCCGCTGCCTCGCTGCGCGGGTTTGAGGGGCTGACCGTTCCCGGACGGTTGGGCAATAATGCGGCGCAGAGCTTCACCAACCTGCTGAATGGGCGGTTGGATGCGTTGCAGAATGGTGCCAGCGGCGCGTCTTACAGCATTAGTGGCGTGAATGGCGGCGTAGCGGACCCGTCTCACCCGTTGGGGCTGTTTCTCGCCGTGACCGGGCAACTCGGCAACCGGAACAGCGAAGGGTTTGATCTGGGCTACCGTTATCGCAGCGCCGTTACGGCATTGGGGTTGGATGCGCGGATCAACAACCATCTCACGGCTGGCGTGGCGCTGGCCTATAATATCAGTCACGCGGATGTAAGCGGCGGCGGCACAGTGCAGGACAACGGGGTTGATGTCGGCGTTTACGCGCTGGCAACCGAAGGCAACGCCTATGCCAAAATGACCGCCGGTTATAACGCGGATTCATACAAAACCGAGCGCGCCGGTGTAATTGGCGGCATTACTGGCAAGCCGAATGGCGGCACCTGGAGCGCCAGCGGCGCAGTGGGGCTACAGTTTCATCCGCTGCCGATTGTGGCTGTTGGGCCTGAATTTGGCCTGACCTATACCAACAGCAAGGTGGACGCTTATACCGAGAGCGGCGACTCACTGCTCACGCAAAGCGTTTCATCCCAGACCTTCCAGCAGCTTATCGGCAGTGTTGGTGTGAATGCCGCCTCCACGCTGCGGATGGGCGGCGTCAGCTTTGCCCCTTATGCCAGTGTCGCGGCGCAGTTTTTGCTCTCCGGGCAGAACAACCAGTTTTCCTCCTACTTCACGGACATGCCTGGCGTGACCCTGACTAGCACCTTCCCGCATCAGCCCGGCAGCTGGGGACTGTTCAGCGCCGGAGCCAGCGCCAGCCTCAGCCAGAGTCTGAACGCCAACCTCGCCGTCAGTAGCACGGCCTTCAAGGCCGATGGCAACGATCTGCAATTAACCTGTAACGCGGTCTGGCGATTCTGATCTCTCCCGCCAGGGCATTTTATGCGCTGGCCGACTATGTTAATATAATTCCCATGAGCGCCACGGTTTCCGTCATCTAACCTTCACGCTACTGTCATCGTATTGTCACAGAACGCGCCTATGGAAGCGCTCATGGAAAAAGCGAGTCTTAATATGTCACCGGAAGCCGCCTTGCCCGCCGCCCTGCAACAGGCCAACGTGGCTGAATCTCGGGTTTCCATTCGTAATCTGCATTTCTATTATGGTGAGACGCACGCTCTCAAGGACGTATCGATCGACCTCCCGGACCGCCAGACAACCGCCATGATCGGACCATCCGGTTGCGGCAAATCCACCCTGCTGCGTATCCTTAACCGTATGTACGACCTCTATCCCGGCCAACGCGCGGAGGGTGAGGTCATGATGGGTGAAGACAACATCATTGCCCCCGGCATGGACCTGAACCGCCTGCGCCGGCGTGTCGGCATGGTGTTCCAGAAGCCCACCCCCTTCCCCAAATCGATCTACGATAACGTGCTGTTTGGCGTGCGCCTGCACGAGAAGCTCTCAAAGGCCGAAGCCAATGAGCGCGTTGAGTGGGCGCTGACCCGCGCCGCGCTTTGGGGCGAGGTGAAAGACCGGCTGCACAGCTCCGCCCTCGGGCTTTCCGGCGGGCAGCAGCAGCGGCTTTGCATTGCCCGTTCCATCGCCGTACGCCCCGAGGTGCTGCTGCTCGATGAGCCGACCTCGGCGCTCGACCCGATCAGCACGCTGAAAATCGAGGAACTGATCGACGAACTGAAACAGGATTTCTGTATCGTCATCGTCACCCACAACATGCAGCAGGCGGGCCGTTGCGCGGACCAGGTCGCCTTTTTCTATCTGGGTGAGCTGGTGGAGGTTGGGCCTTCCAGCCAGATTTTCACCGCCCCGCGCGAACGCAAGACCCAAGAATACATTACCGGCCGGTTCGGCTAACAGAGAAAGTAGAATCATATGGCCGATGAACCGAAGCACATCGTCTCCAGCTTCGAAGCTGACCTCAAGAAACTCCGCGACATGATCGCCAATATGGGCGGTCTGGTTGAACGCGCGGTAGCGGATGCCTCCTCGGCGCTGGTGAATCATGACCCGGAGCTGGCCTCTCGGGTGATCGAGAATGATAGCCGGATCAATACCGAGCAGCACAATGTCGAACAATTCGCGGTGCGGCTGCTGGCGCTGCGCCAGCCGGTGGCGGATGACCTGCGGCAGGTTATCCAGGCGCTGAAAGTAGTGAATGACCTGGAGCGCGTGGGCGATTATGCCGCCAACATCGCCAAGCGCAGCATTGTCATCAATCAGGTTGCCAGCAACTTCCCACTCGCCGGGCTGGGCCAGATGGCGCGCCTTGTGCAGCAAAACCTGCAAGCGAGTATCGACACGGTCGGCGAATCCGACCCGCAGAAAGCCATCGCCGTATGGCGGGCGGATCAGATGGTGGATGATTTATATAACACGATTTTCCGCGAGCTGATCACTTACATGATGGAAGATGCTCGCAACATTACCGCCTGCACGCATCTGATGTTCATCGCCAAGAATCTGGAGCGCATCGGCGACCACACCACCAATATCGCCGAACTGACCTATTACGCCATCACGGGTGAAAATCTGCCAGATTTTCGTCCGAAAGGCGATGTTACCTCCACTTACGTTCACACCACCACGAACTGAGCATGTCCGAATCGAACAAGCCTTACGTTCTCATTGTTGAGGACGAGGCGCCGCTTGTCACCTTGCTGCGCTACAATCTCGAAAAACAAGGGTTCCGGGTCGATGATGTCGGCGACGGGGGGGAGGCGCTAACACGCATCACCGAAACGCCACCTGACCTATTGCTGCTGGACTGGATGTTGCCAACTATGTCGGGCATCGAGTTGTGCCGGCAGTTGCGCCGCCGCCCCGCGACTCGCACGCTGCCAATCATCATGCTAACCGCTCGTGCGGAAGAGCAGGATGCGGTACGCGGGCTCGATACCGGGGCGGATGATTACATCACCAAGCCTTTCTCGACCGAAGCATTGATCGCGCGGATTCGCGCTTTGTTGCGCCGGTCGGGTTCCGTGCCGCAGAAGAACAAGCTGAGCTTCCACGACATTTCACTGGACCCGGCCTCTCACCGCGTGCTGCGTAACGGGCGCACATTGCATCTGGGCCCCACGGAGTTCCGTCTGCTGGAGTTTTTCCTGCGTCATCCCAAGCGGGTTTTCTCGCGTGAGGACGTGCTGAACGCGGTCTGGGGGCGGGATATTCATGTGGAGCCACGCACGGTGGATGTGCATATACGGCGTCTGCGCAAGGCCATTAACGGCCCGGGAGAGATTGACGTGGTCCGCACAGTCCGCGCCGCGGGTTACGCGTTGGATCTGGAAGACATCGCTTAACGGCCAGGCAAAGCGGCTGAGCGGGCCAGCGGGCCACGCCTGGAAAGCCCCTCAACCCGCGCCAGGAGCTCTGAAAACACAAAGGGCTTGGCCAGGTAGTCATCCCCGCCCGCGCGCAGGCCGGAAACCTTGTTATTTGTTTCTCCCAAACCAGAGAGAATCAACACAGGCGTATCGATTTGCTCTGCCCGCAGGCTAGCAATCAACTCAAGCCCATCCTCATTTTCGGGCAGCATGCGGTCCAGAATAATAACGTCAAACCGCTCACTGGCCGCTCGCAAACCTCCTGTTGCCACTGTATCCGCATGAATCACACTGTGCCCCGCCTCCCGCAGGCCCTTGATCACGAAAGAGACAACATTTTTGTCGTCTTCGATCAACAAGATACGCACTCTTTTCTCCCAAGCTGCCCGATGAGTGGCAATATTGCTCTGACACACTATTTGGCAGGGGTATTCCCCTGGTCAATGGCCAAGGAAAAAAGTAGAAAAATTTAGAATTTCGTAACCAGAACCAGAATCAAAACAACTAACGATCCACACGTCTGAATCGCATCGGGTCAATCTCCGGCAAGATGGATGCGGCGGCACCTGGATCCTCATGCTTAATCATCGCTGCAATCAAAGAGGAGGCTGCGGGGACGGTCTGGATACCGTACCCCCCCTGCCCCACGGCCCAAAAGAAGCTTTCTGCTGCATTGTCATAGCCAAACGCCAGGGTGCGGTCAGGGGCAAATGTGCGCAGCCCAGCCCAGCTATGCTCCACCCGCTTCACCTCGATATTCAGCGCGTGCTGCATACGGTCAATCCCGATAGCGATATCGAGTTCATCCGGTTGCACATCATGCGGGATATCAGGGGTTTCGTCGCAGGGTGTGACCATCAGCTTAGTCCGCGCCTCGGTACGGACATACCAATCATGAGAGGCGGATTGCACCATGGGCCAATGCTCCACCTGAAACGGCGCCGGGTCGATTATGGCCGCAGTGCGGCGGCAGGGTACCATCCCAATCGGCGCCAGCCCAGCGATCTCCGCGACCCGATCTCCCCATGCACCGGCAGCATTCACCACGATGGGGGCATTGATCACCAGTCCGCCCGATGTCTCAACCTGCCAAGCACCCGCCTTGCGTTCGATCCGCCCTGCCCGGTTGCGCAGCAAAATCTGACCGCCGCCCTGGCGCATCTTACGCAGAAAATATTGATGCAGCCCGGCGACATCCATGTCGAACCCATCCACCTCCAGCGCCGCGCGGGTCGCGTAGCCGTCGATCATGGCGGGGCAAAGCGCCTTGGCTTTTGCCAGGGAGACCTCCTCGATCCCGAGATCCTGGGCAATCAGTTCATCAAGATGCTCCCCTTGATCCGCTGGAGCCAGATATAGAATCGAGCGATCAATCGCGAGGTGATCCGTGCCAATGTCCTCAGGGGGTGCTTTGAAGAAATCGCGCGATAACCCGGTCAGCACCCGCACAGCGGGCGGGCCGTAATTGCGGACCCATATGGCCGCCGAACGACCGGTGGTGTGATAGCCCGCCTGCTCCTCAGCCTCCACCAGCGCAACACGGTGGGTGGGCGCAAGCCGCGCCGCGATGGAGGCACCTACAATCCCCGCGCCGATCACGGCCACATCAAAATTCTCACTCATTAGGCGAAAAACTCCCGGAGGGCTGTAATCACTTGCTCTGGCTTATCAGCATGCAGCCAATGCGCCGCCCCGGCTACACGCTCGATTTTAGCCTGAGGAAAACGTCGCAGAATGGCGGCCTCCGCAGCTGGGGTCACATAATTGGACTCCGCGCCGCACAGGAACATTGTGGGCCCCTCATAAGGCGCGGCGTTTGGCGGGTCGTCCCACCGAAAGAGATTGGCCATGTTGGCACCAATCTCATCCAGCCCCACGCGCCAACGCGGCACGGCGCCGAGCACGAGGTTGTTCAGCAAAAACGCCCGCATGGGAGCTGCCTTAACCTTGGCAGCGAGGGCTTGGTCCGCCTCCCCGCGCGTAAGCGCTGAGGAAAGCGGAATGGCCTGCAAGGCATCAACATAGCCGGAATAATCATGCTGGTAGCTCACCGGCGCAATGTCCATCACCGCCAGCCGCTCCACCATCTTTGGCCGGGAGAGTGCTAGCATCATCGCCACCTTGCCGCCCATGGAGTGACCGCATAACCTCACGCGCTCTAACCCCAAATGGGCCAGCGTCTTCGCCACATCCGCCGCCATCACGGCATAATTCATCTCCGCGGCGCGCGGACTGTCGCCATGGTTGCGCATATCTAGCCCGATGACGCGGTAAGAGCCGGAAAATGCCCGCGAAAGCAGGCCAAGATTACGCGCCGCGCCAAACAGCCCATGCAGCAGCACCAACGGCGGGCCGTCACCAGCCTCGAAAGCGTTTAATATCATGCCAATATCTTTGTCCTATTAGACGAAAATCTCAAGCGCCCGCCACCGGAAACGGCTATGGAGGCTGGCTCTATACAATTTCTGGTTGTTGCCATCACGCTGCCGATTCTGGCCCTTGTTTTGTTTCTGCCGCACGCAGGGGGTGCGGGGCGGCTCATGCTGCTGGCGGCATCCGGCGCGATTCCCACAGCGACCTTATTGGCGCCGCCCTCTCTTCGCTTTGTTCACTGTTGATTTGACCTGGCTTGGCGAGGCCAGCAACCTCTCTCAACGGTTGCTGGTCCGGCTTTATTTCATCCACGCCATGCAGCAATCGCCTCGGGTTGGCTGGGGCATGGGGGCGGGAAAGATCATCATTCCGCGGGATACCCATATCGCTCATCTTCTCGGCACTAACGTGGCGCATAATAAATATCTCAGGATCGGCGGGGAGGGCGGCTTTCTAGGGGCAGGGTTGTTAATTACGCTAATGGCCTTGTGGACTGTGCATGGCTCGCGTCCCCTGCCCCCGCGCGGCGATGGCTCATAAGGCTTGTTTTCATTGCCTTTGCCTTACAATGCATTACGGATAACACACCACATTACCACGACCGGATCTATATTCTTCCTTTGGGTAAGCGCCATCTTCGCAAACGCGCGAAACGGGTCTAGAGCGGCGATATGCTCACACGCCGCACCGCGCTCACTCTGCCCTTCGCCCTCACCGCAACACCCGCTTGGGCCGCCGGCAACCCCCTCGCGTTCGTTCTGAACTCTGCGGCGGGGTCCGTTAGCATCATCGATATGCAAACACGGCAGGTAGTCCGCACCGCGCCCACCTATCGCGAGCCAAGCCACTGGGCACTGACCCGGAACCGCTCCCAGCTGCTAATTTGCGATGCCGGGGGCAATGCCCTGTTTTTCTTCGATCCCGTCACCGGTGCTCCGCTTGGCCACCGGCGCATCGCGGATCCGTATCAAATCGGCTTCACGCCCAACAATAAATATTTTGCTGTCAATGCTCTGCGGCTGGATTTCGTCGATATCTACGACGCCACGACCTTGGCGTTGGTGAAGCGCTTCAAGGCTGGGCTATGGCCAAGCCATCTGGATTTCTCGCCCGACTCGCGCTGGTCTTTCCATTCTATGCAGAACTCCAACACGCTGGTCTCGTTGGACCTGACAACACTCACTAAGCGCTGGAGCGTGAAAGTGGGCGAAACTCCAGCGGGCGTGCTGTGGCTCAACGGCAAGGTACTAGTTTGCATCATGGGCGCTCGCGGCTTTGTGGAGGTGGACCCACTAAACGGGCGCATTACCCGCCGCGTGGTCACGGGCGACGGCGCGCATAATATCTTCCTCGATACACGCCGGAACATCCTTTACGTCTCCAACCGTGGCCCCGGCCAAACCGGCCTGACCGCGCTTGACCCGGAAACCTTTGAAATTCTGCATAACTATCTCATCCCAGGCGGGCCGGATGATATTGGCATCGACCCTTCGGGACATATCTGGGTGTGCCTGCGCTATGCAGAATCAGTGGCGGTGCTGAACCCTGACACGGGGGCGTACAGCACCATCCCGGTGGGGCGTTCACCGCATGGCATTTTCCTGAGTACGCTACTACGCCAAAAAGGGCTGATCACGGCCGAGCGTATCTGACGGTAAGCTGGCCAGGACAGCCGGGCGCACGGTAGCACACCGCCATGCCCGCTCCGCTGCCCCGGCTTTTTCTGCCCGGTTGTTATCTGCAGGCAGTGAAGCGGCCTGGGGCCACACATGCCCGCCGCCAACTCTTGACTGACGACGCGATGACTTGCCTGCTGCTGGCAGCAACCGCGCGCCCCACCAGCCTGAGGCTGTTGATCGGCCCACTTTGTCTGTTTAGGGGGTTTTGGGCGCTTTACGAGCTGTTTGATTGGGACAATGACCGCTGCGCCGCACGGCTGGAGGCTGAGCGTGTACTCAGCCTCGGTTTTACCGCCGTACCGCACTGCTTTCCTGTGCAAGCGCCGGCATTGCTGGCTCAGTCGGCTTTCCTGGCGCGGTGGGATACGTGGCGTGCGTTAAGCGGTGCCAAATGGCTGTCCCGCGCGGCGAAACGAACGGACAGCCCTGCAAGTTCATCTCGCCAGCGGTAGCAGATTAGTGTAGAAGCTAACGTGCCGGACAGCTTGGCCCGGCTTCTTCTGAGGCAGGCGCCTGCATGAGTCTGGACCGTTTCTTCTCCAATATCGCCGGGTATATGGACCATTATCTGGTGCTGCCGGTACTGTATCATTTTCACTGGATGGCTTGGGACGACTTGGCCTTCGATTGGTGCCTGATCTGCGTTTACGGGCTGTTCGCGGTGTTCGTCACCTACGCAGTCTGCCTGCCGCTAGAGGCCTGGAAGCCAGTGGAAAAATGGCCGGACCAAAAGGCCGTGCTGGTGGATGTGTTCTACACTTTCCTCAACCGCGTGGGTGTGGTGCCGATTGTAACATTCGTGCTGTTTTACCAGGTGCAGACCTGGACAACCGGCTTTGTGGTGGAACGCGGCTTTATTCCCCCCACGTTGGACAGCCTGATCCCCGGCCTGCTGGGCCACCCGCTGCTGACATTCCTGCTTTACGCGCTGATCCTGGATTTCGCGGATTACTGGCGACATCGCCTCTCCCATTCCTTCCGCTGGTGGTATGCGCTGCACTCGCTGCACCACGCCCAGCGACAAATGAGCTTCTGGTCCGATGACCGGAACCACCTGATCGATGACACGATCAGCTTCCTTTGGTTCTTCATCATCGGGCTCATTATCGGCATACCGCCGCTGCAGTTCCCTCTGCTTTTGATGGGGCTGAAATTTATCGAGAGTCTTAGCCACGCCAATATCCGCCTCTCCTTCGGGCCGCTAGAATGGCTGACTGTTTCGCCGCGCTTTCATCGCTTCCATCACGGGTTACGCGCCGCCGGGCGGAATAGCTGCAATTATGCGTCCGTTTTCCCGGTCTGGGACATTATTTTCCGTACCGCCGACTTCCGGGACGAGTATCTGCCCACCGGCGATGCCCATGCGCCAGAGGCCCTGGCCACTGGCAATTATGTTCAGCAGCAGGTCACGGGACTCAAATTATTCTGGCGGGCCTTGGGAAAAAGCTGGATAAGCCTTGGCATGGGCCGCGCGGCGTAATAAGCCGCGCACATGGAACAGAAAGTCAAAAAGGTCGTCCTGGCTTATTCCGGCGGGCTGGACACTTCGGTCATTCTTCGCTGGCTGCAGAACACCTATAACTGCGAGGTAGTGACCTTCACCGCCGATCTCGGCCAGGGGGAGGAGCTGGAACCCGCCCGCAAGAAGGCCGAGATGTTCGGCATCAAGGAAATATTCATCGAGGATCTGCGCGAGACCTTCGTGAAGGACTTCGTGTTCCCGATGTTCCGTGCCAATGCGCTGTATGAGGGCCAGTACCTACTGGGCACCTCCATCGCCCGGCCGCTGATCGCACAGCGCCAGATCGAGATTGCCGAAGCCGTCGGCGCGGACGCTGTGGCCCATGGCGCCACTGGCAAGGGCAATGACCAGGTTCGCTTCGAGCTAGGCTATTATGCACTGAACCCGAATATCCGCGTAATCGCCCCTTGGCGCGAATGGGACCTGACCAGCCGCACCAAGCTGCTGGAATATGCCGAGGCAAACCAGATCCCGATCACCAAGGACAAGCGCGGCGAGGCCCCGTTCTCCGTGGACGCGAACCTGCTGCATTCTTCCTCTGAAGGCAAAATCCTGGAAGACCCTGCTGTTGGGCCGGATGAAATTGTATTTCAGCGCACTATCTCACCCGAGGCCGCGCCTGATAAAGCGACGGAAATCACAATCGAGTTCAAGAACGGCGATGCCTTAGGTATCAATGGCGAGGTGCTAAGCCCGGCCACGATTCTCAGCCGCCTGAACGAATACGGCAAGGCCAATGGCATTGGCCGTCTGGATCTGGTAGAAAACCGCTTCGTGGGTATGAAGTCCCGCGGCGTGTATGAAACGCCAGGCGGCACCATTCTGCTGGCAGCGCACCGGAGTATAGAGTCTATCACGCTAGACCGCGAGGCGGCCCATCTGAAAGACAGCCTGATGCCGCGCTATGCGGAGCTGATTTATAACGGCTTCTGGTTTTCACCGGAGCGCCGGATGCTACAGGCTGCCATTGACGCCTCACAGGCTTCCGTGAACGGCACGGTGCGACTGAAGCTTTATAAAGGCAATGTGATCGTGACCGGACGCGAGAGCCCGAACTCACTCTATAACACCCGCATGGTCACGTTTGAGGACGATGCCGGCGCCTATAACCAGCAGGACGCAGCGGGGTTTATCAAGCTGAACTCGCTCCGCCTGCGGCTTGGTGCCGCCATTGGGCGGCGCGGCGGCGGTCTCTGAAAAAGGAAAAGGAAGGGCGCTTGGGCGCCCTTTCAGACTGCTGACAAACCCCTGGCGCAAGCCGGGGGTTTTTGATTCATTGTTGTGATGCTGAAGAAACCATCCTCGCCGCAGACGGCGCTTGAGATTGTTACATTGGACAGCCTGGTCCCGGCGGACCACCTGCTGCGCAAGATCGACGCTGTGATTGATTTTACGTTCATCCATGATCTGGTGGCCGGGCTCTACTGCCCGGATAATGGGCGGCCGCCGCTGGATCCGACCTTAATGTTCAAGGCGCTGTTCCTTGGCTACCTGTTTGGCATTCGCTCGGAGCGGCAACTGGTGCGCGAGATCGAGGTGAATGTCGCCTATCGCTGGTTTTTGGCGCTAAA
>NZ_FQVJ01000095.1 GCF_900129125.1 Acidocella aminolytica 101 = DSM 11237
ACGCTCTGATGTTTGTTGTCAAGGGTTTTTGCGACAGAAGTCCAGCGGTGCCACTGCTGTGGTTCCGGTGCGTTGTTGCTGGAGGTGTGCATGGTTGGCGGCGAAGCTCCAAGACGTCGGTGAACAAGCTCTGATTCGCGGGTTGGTTACCGCAGTTCCGATTATCCGTCCGGGGCTATCCCTGTCTTACATCGGGCGTCGATATGATCGGCCACTAAGCGTCAGTCGGGAGTTCCCCATTCCGCGGCCCCGCCGCCAATGATGCACACCATGGTGTTGATTACCTCAAGCGATCTGTGGGTGGACCTCCCGGGCGATTGCCCACATGAAGGCAGCCATCTCGCGCGCAATCGCTGTATTTACGACGACACTGCGCTTGCCGGCTTGAGTCAATGCGCGATACCGCCGGCAAAGGCGCGATTGTGCCTTCCAGGCGATGTCGGCGACGACCTTTGGCAGTTTGTCGATGACATATAGCTTCTGTGCGCCGATCCGCGGCGCATGCTTATAGCACCAGGCACTTTCGACGAGCATTGTGCGAGCGGCCGTGTTCCCGGCCTTGGTGATCCCACCACGCTTAACACTATCGCCGGTCGACCGTTCCGATGGCACGAGGCCGAGATACCCCATCAATTGCTGCGGAGTCTCGAATCGTGAAAGGTCTCCGACCTCAGCCATGAACGTAACGGCTGCGACAAAGCGGATGCCACGCATCGCCTGTAGAGCGTCGACCACCGGCCCGAGCGACCATTCCTTGGCGGCCTCAGATAGATATTGCTCCAGGCGTTTCTGCCGTTCTTCCGCATCTCGTACAGCGCTAATCATCTCAGCAAGTACGATCTGCTGAGCGCGATGATCCATGCGTTGTTCGGCCAGCCAGCGATGATGCCTTGCACCCCAAGCTGTCCTTCCGGGAAAGCTTCGACCATGGCGCAACAGGAAGCCGGTCACCTGCTGACGCTTCCCGCGCACGTCCCGGACAGTGGCGGCACGAGCACGGACCAAATCTCGTATCGCTTCGTGCGTCACGTCGGGCACCCAAACCGCCGTCAGTTCGCCGGCACGCAGCAGCTTGGCGAGCCCTTCCGCGTCACGTCGATTGGTCTTCACGCGATCGCCGGGGCGCTGAGGAATGAGCGAGGGGGCAACAACTGTACATGCGTGACCCAACTCCGTCAGCCAGCGGTGTAGGCCGTAACCCGTTGGTCCAGCTTCATAGCAAAAGTGTAGCCGGTCGTACCTGGCACTCAACTTCGCCACCAGCTTGCGCGTTGCTTCAGGTGAGTTGTCAATTTCGCCGAGATAACGCACCTCGCCCTCCCGGCCGTAATTTGCCACGGCGACTGCATTCCGTGACTTTGATACATCCAATCCGACGAAAGCTTCGTTATAATGCTCCACGGCTCGTCCTCCTCATGGTGAGGATAGGCTCAATATCACGAGTAACCCTCGATCTGCGTGATCAAGAGGGCGAGCCACCCTACCCGGGGACAAACATCAGGTCTTAC
>NZ_FQVJ01000042.1 GCF_900129125.1 Acidocella aminolytica 101 = DSM 11237
ACGGTCTTCACCGATACGATGCAGAACGGCATTGAAGATATCGGGCCTGGCTATGCTTACGGCATCACCGGCACCATCATGGCGCTGAACAACAAGCTGACCATTACGCCTACCTATGTTGAGTATAATGCCGATTACGGCTTTGGCGGCAGCACCTATAACTATGACGGTGCGTATGGGTTCCCGTCCGGTGTGACGCCAATCCATAACGAAGCAATCCACGTCATCGACGCCGGTTTCAGCTACAGCCTTGCCGATGTGCTCAAGGGCCTCTCCGTTGCCTGGGATACAGATGCCGCGTTTGCCCAGAACAGCTCTGAGTCCAATGTTCACTACAACAACCCGTACTTCAGCAGCCGTTTCTATCTGAAGTACGCGTTCTAATCAGGAGTTTCCTTCTTGCCATCTGTTGCAATTCTCTACAGACCGGTGGCAAGAAACCAAATTTTTCGGCCTGGAAAACAAAACCCCAGGCCTTAAAAAATCTGGTTCTAATGTGAAGACGACGCTGAAAAAGTTTAACGATTTTATAATCAGGGAGGCCTTGCCCGGTTTGCACCAGGCGGGCCTTCTGTATTTTTGGGGACAGATATGAAGGCGACAATACACCCGGATAGAATCCTCTCAATCGACATTGGCGGAACTAGCCTGAAAGCGGCGATTTTAAATGCGTCAGGCGAGATTGTTAGTCCACCTTGTCGATGTCCTACACCGTCTGACTCCACGCCTCTACTGATGATGGAGCATATTGCCGAGCTGATCGCACCGCTGGGGGAATTTGACGCGATTTCCATAGGATTCCCTGGTGCAATCAAGCACGGCATCATTCTCACCGCGCCGAACCTTGGCAGTAAGAACTGGCATGGAACGGATCTGACTGCTCTTATGAACAAGCGCTTTGAGCGGCCCACTCAGCTTGCCAATGATGCGACGCTGCACGGGCTCGGCATTATTGCCGGGGATGGTATTGAAGTTGTGCTGACCCTGGGTACCGGCATGGGGTTTGCCCTATTTCGCAATGGTGTGCCCGCGCCTCAAATTGAATTAGGCCGTCATATTGCTGGTGAAGAGCCCAGCTATGATGATTTCATCGGTGATGCGGCACTAAAGCGCGTGGGTGAAGCGGTCTGGAAAGAGCGGGTGCGGGAAACGATCCGGCGCATTGCCAGCTTGGTGAATTTCGACGTTCTGTATCTGGGCGGTGGAAATTCCCGGCTCTTCACCGCGGACGAAATGCCTGAGGCTGTGCAGCTAGCGGTGAATGAGGCCGGGTTGACCGGTGGTTCTAGGTTGTGGCGCGCGGATGTGAGCATCGCCCTAAAATGATCTTCGGAGGCCCTGGCTTTTTGCCAGGGCCCTCGCCCGCCAAACTGTCTGTAGTCCCAACGTCTATATAAAACCAAAGTTATTTCATAGACTCTTTTAAAACAAAAAAGGGTTGAGCTTATAGCTCAACCCTTTTTCTATTTTAATTGTTGGTTTGTTTAGGCGCGGCCTGAACGCATACGGCGCTGACGCAAAACGGTATCGAGCGTGATAGCGATTAGCAGAATAAAACCTTCAACGCCGAACCGGACAGAAGAAGGCGCACCGACTAAGTTCATTCCGTTGGTTATGCTGGCAATGACCAGCGCACCAAAGAAGGCGCCATACACAGAGCCACGACCACCAAAGAGGCTTGTTCCACCAATGACCGCAGCGGCCACGGCGTTCAACAGCACATCGCCGTCGCCAATGGTTGCAGACGCCACACCAAGGCGCGCGGCATCAAGTAGACCACCAAGCCCAACCAGCGCACCGGCAATGGTGAAAGCGGAAAGCTGAATGAAGCGGACATTGATGCCTGAACGGCGTGCTGCCTCGGCATTGCCTCCCACCGCGTAAAGATGACGGCCATAGCGCATAGACTTCGTGAGGAACGCGCAGAAGAAAAGCGCAGCCAGGAAGATCATGAGCAGGACGGGTATACCTTGATAGGCGCAAAGTAGACCGACACCGATGACAACCACAGCCAGCATGAAAGCGAGCTTGGCAATAACGATGGTGTGGGCTTCACCGGCGCCACGCTTACGGCGGTCCGCATGGCGCATCAGCATCACGATTGCAAACGCCGCGAACAAAACCAGAGAAATGCCCCAGCTCCAAGCTGGCGGAACGTTCAAGGTGCCGACGGCGGTTGAAAGATTATCAGACAGGGGGACAGATCCACCATGCTGCGTCAGCATGGCGAGCACCAGACCTTCCGCGATCATCGCGCCGCCGAGCGACACGACGAAGCTGGGAACGCCGATGCGCGAAACCAGAAGTCCCTGCAGAAAACCGAGCAGAACCGAAGCACCAATACCCAGGAATACGCAGGGCCAGACCGGCAGATTGAGGAAGACCGTGCCTACCGAAAAGACGGAGGCGGCGACTACGCTGCTCCAGCCAATCGACAGATCGATCATGCCAAGCAGGATGACAAATGTTTCCGCCAGGGCCAAAGTGCCGGTCACAACAATCTGCGCGGAGAGATTGCTCAGATTGCGCGGGGTGAGGAAGTGTGGATTGAGAAATTCAAAAACAATCCAGATTGCGATCAAAGCCGCGATGACGGGCATCATGCCAAGATCGGTGGAGTGCATCAATTTCTGCACCCAGCGGTGCAGCGGCGATTGAATCTCTGTTGTTGTCATTGTGTTCACCGCATTTGTGCTCATGCCATGCCTCCGATGGTTGTGCGCGAACCAGTAATGCACCCCACCACGGCTTCCGGCGTTAGTTCGTCTTTGCGCTGTTCCATGACGGTTTCGCCCAGACGCAGCACCACCACGCTATCCGCAACTTCAAAAACATTCTGCATGTTGTGCGTGATGAGGATAACGCCGAAGCCCTGCCCGGCAAGGTCACGCACCAGACGCAACACTTCCGCTGTTTGCGCGACACCCAGCGCGGCTGTCGGCTCATCCATGATGACAAGCTTAGTGCCCCACAGCACGGCACGGGCAATGGCCACGGCCTGGCGCTGGCCACCAGAGAGCGCTGCCACCGGTGTATCCAGAGAAGGAAGATTGACGCGCAATGTTTTTAAAACGCGGCGGGCTTCTTCTTCCATATCGACATCGCGGAGCAGCTTGAACGGCGTACTGACACGTTCGCGACCAAGGAAAAGATTGGCGCAAATGCCGAGATTATCGCAAAGCGCAAGGTCCTGATAAACGGTTTGAATACCGAGCGATGTGGCATCCGCGGGGCGGCGGATTTGAACCTCTTGTCCATCGAGCAAGATACTGCCACTATCAGCTGGGGCGGCACCTGCGATGGCTTTGATGGTGGTGGATTTTCCAGCACCATTGTCGCCGAGCAACGCTGTGACCTCGCCACGCCGCACCGTGAAGCTGACATCGCGCAGCGCCGTGACCGCACCATACTTTTTATGCAGGCCTTTCACGCTCAACAATTCATGCGTGCTGGCTGAATTCATTGGAGTCTCCGAAAAAATTGGAGGTGAAGCGCGCATGGGCGCCTCACCTCCCAAGTTGACGTCGGCTTATTTCTGGCAGAGCGACGCTTTTTTCGCGTCACCCACACAGATGGAAGACAGGCTGGCATAGCCCGAATCAATCACCGCGTTTTTCATGTTGGCGGCTGTCACCACAATCGGGGTCAGCAGCACTGAGGGAACTTCGATTTTGCCGTTATTCACCTTGGCATTCACAAGGTCAGCGGGAACCTTGCCAGTGGCAGCGAGGGACACGGCGAACTTCGCAGCGGCGGCGGCTTCGTCCGGCACATATTTGAACACGGTCATTGACTGCAGACCTTCGAGAATGAAGGTCAAGCCACCATTGGTGGCATCCTGTCCGGTCACGGGCACCTTGCCCGCCAAGCCAACAGCCTGCAGAGCGCGGATGGCGCCGGAAGCTGTGCCGTCATTGGCGGCGAGCACGCCGTCCACCTTGTTATTGAGGCGGGTCAGCGCCTGCTGGGTTTCCTGGAACGCGTTTTCAGGGCTCCAGTTCGGCGTCATCACGGTGTAGCTGATCTTTAACTTGCCTGCTTCCACCAGCGGCTTCAGCACGGAAAGTGCACCGTTGCGGAAGTCAAAAGCGTTCGGGTCCGTCGGGGCGCCGTTGATCATGATGATAGAGCCGCCCGGCTTCACGTGATCCGCGATGTACTGGCCTTGCAACTCACCGACCTTGGTGTTGTTGAATGACACGTAACCGGCAGGCTTGGAGTCCTGAATCAGACGGTCATAAGAAATCACCGGCACATGGTTGCGGGCGGCGTAAGCGACGATCGCGGCACCAGCTTTGCCATCCACCGGGTCCACAACAAGCACGTCAGCGCCATTGGTTATGGCGGACTGCGCTTGGTTAAGCTGGGTGGAGGGGTTGGAGTTGGCGTTTGTGATGATCAGCTTGACGTTCGGGTCGGCCATCTTGGCCATCTTGGTGAATTCTGGACGGTCCACCTGCTCATAACGCGGGGAGGAGTTTTCCGGCAGAAGAAAGGCAACGGTGACCTTCTTGGTGCTAATCTGGCTGACCTGCGGCGGCGACACAGTCTGCGCCATGGCGGGCACAGCCGCGCTCAGCGCCAAAGACAATGCAGTAAAACCATAAAGGGTTTTTGAGTTCATTCTGGCTTTCTCCCTAAAGTGCATTCTTTATCAAAAATCAGGCAGCGCACTCCGGGCTTGAATTCATGAAGCCGGATGGACGCTCACCCTAATTATTTTTACCCTCGTATAAACACTGGTAATCATCACCCTACGCTCTGTCAAGCCGAATTTATCCTGCAAAAAACTATGCTTTCCGCATCGCAGCATCGTGCATCCAATTTGCGCGGCGCCTCCAAACGGAAGCACGCGCGAAAGATTGACCAAAACCAAGCGAATTTTTATCAGAATATCATGAAAA
The DNA here is from genome assembly GCF_900129125.1 of Acidocella aminolytica 101 = DSM 11237. Classification (GTDB taxonomy): domain Bacteria; phylum Pseudomonadota; class Alphaproteobacteria; order Acetobacterales; family Acetobacteraceae; genus Acidocella; species Acidocella aminolytica. The sequence continues at coordinate 4,905 of NZ_FQVJ01000042.1, forward strand.
AGACTGGTTTTCGGGCGGCACGGGGTGCCACGAAGCTTCTGCAAAGGACGGTGTCTCCATGTTGCTGACGGTAGCCGATGCCAGATGTCAGGCGCAACGGCGCCTGCCGAGGATCCTCTTTGAATATATTGATGGCGGCGCGGCATCAGAATCAACAATGCACGCCAATGAGGCTGATTTCGCCAAATATCTGCTTGAACAGCGCGTGCTTACCGGCATCACCACGCCAGATTTGAGGGCAAAGTTTCTGGGCAAGACACATGCCCTGCCCTTTATGCTGGGGCCGGTCGGGTTCTTGGGGCTTTATGCGGGCGAAGGTGAAATGAAGGCCGCGCGGGCAGCCGCCAAGGCCGGGGTTGGATTCTGTCTTTCGTGTTTCTCCATCGCCTCCATCACGAGGCTGGCGAAGCAAGTGCCGGCGCAGCCGATGTTCCAGCTCTATGTCCTTAAAGATCGTAGCTTGGCGCTGGACATGATGGGAGCGGCCAGGGCGGCGGGGGTGAAGACGCTGTTTGTGACCGTGGATTGCGCCGTAACCGCGATACGCGAGCGCGACGTACGTAACGGCTTTCGGACGCTAACGCGTGTGCCACCAGTGTTGGCCTTGAAACTGGCCCAGCGGCCACGCTGGTGCCTGGAGATGCTGCGTCAGGGTAAGCTGCGGGTAGAGGCTCTGGAGGGACGCAAGGAGTTCGGCCGTGGCGTGCTGGCGCAGGCCGCCGCTCTCTCAGCGCGAATCGATCCGGGGCTAGCCTGGAAAGATCTTGCCTGGGTACGGACACAATGGCCGGGGAAGATTATTCTGAAAGGCATCATGCACCCCCAGGACGCGAACTGGGCACAGCAGCTTGGCATGGATGGGATTGTTGTTTCCAACCATGGCGGGCGGCAACTGGATGGGGCGGGTTCCACCATCTCCCAACTGGCGGATATTGCAGCAGCGGCGCCGGAGATTGAGGTGCTGGTTGATGGTGGGTTTCGGCGCGGTGCCGATATTGTAAAGGCGCTGGCGCTGGGGGCCTCGGGCGTGATGCTGGGACGCGCGATGGCGTATGCGCTAGCGGCGGGCGGTGAAGCCGGGGTTGGAGCCATAATCGCGCATCTGGCGAAGGAGATTGAAATTGCCCTGGCGCTGATGGGATGCCCGGACATTGCCACGCTGCGCGCTGAGGGCGCGCGATTTGTCCGGCAAGTATGATGCAGCTTTTGCCTGCCGCCGCGCGCATTGAAGTGGCTTGGAAAAACGGGGGTGGCGTTACGTCCGTTGTGGCCAGCGCACCGGGCAGATTGCGTGAATTTGGTTGGCGGCTAAGTTTGGCTGAAGTGAGTCAGGCGGGAGCGTTTTCGTGCTTTCCTGGTATCTCCCGATTCATGGGGATTTTGCAAGGGCGGTTACGGTTGGAGGTTGAGGGACAGCAACCCGTGGAACTCTCTCCGGCGGGACCGGCTTTTGGCTTTGCCGGTGATGCTGCAACCCATGCCGCTCCGGTGGGTGGGGCAGTGCACAATATTAATTTGATGTTTGATCCGGCCTGTTTCACCGCATCACTGGATTATGAGCCGGAGGGCATACAGCGCCCGGCCTGCGCGGCAGCATATCTGATGCTCACCCTGGGGCCGATGATGTTGAACGGCACCGCCCTGGGCGCGCTGGATGCTGCCTTGTTGCCTTCCGGAGAGGCCGTGGACGCTCAAGGCGGCGGTGCGTGGATTGCCGCTTTAGCCCCCGCAGCGCCGTGAGGTTTCGGGGTCAGATGGGGAGCGCGCCCTCTTTCATGCGCTCCATCGCAAAGCGGCTCGACACATTCCGCAGCGGCACCATCTCGATCAGCTTGCGGTAGAAGGAGTCGTAAGCAGCGATATCCGGCACCACGACATGCAGCAGGTAATCGACATCGCCGCTCATTCGCCACGCCCCCACAATCTCGGGGGTATTTTGAACCGCCTCGTGAAACTTGCCTAGCCAGGAGGCGGAATGGTCGCTTGTTTCAACGGAAACAAACACCGAGACAGGCAGACCGAGCTTGTCTGCGTCCAGCACCGCAACGCGCCCTTTGATGATGCCTGCTTCTTCCATGCGCTTGATGCGCTTCCAGCAGGGTGTTGCGGTCAGCCCCACCTTCTCGGCAATGTCATTGAGTGAGAGCGAGGCGTCCGCCGCCAGCAGGCGCAGGATGGAACGATCGATCGGGTCCAGTTCGCTCATGGGCCGTGCGGGGCCTTTCAGTAACAATTAATCCATAAAGCAGGCAGGGATGCGCCAAAGAGGCTTGCGGCAACGACTAAATCGCAGTAGAGGCCTCCTCGGGTCACGCTCCCCCACCGGAGCGCTTTTCTTCTGTAAGGGAGAGTTTTAATGGCAGATTTTTCTCCAGTCGCCAAGCCGGCAGTGCATCCGCAGAATCCCAATTTCTCATCCGGCCCTTGCGCCAAGCGCCCCGGCTTCTCGCTGACCGCCCTTGAAGGCGCGCTGCTCGGCCGCTCGCACCGCGCGAAAGGTCCGAAAGCCAAGCTAGCCGAGGTGATTACCCTCTCCAAGCAGATCCTTGGCATGCCGGAAGGCTGGCGCCTGGGTATTGTTCCCGCGTCCGACACCGGCGCGGTTGAGATGGCCCTTTGGTCTCTGCTCGGTGCCCGCCCTGTTGATGTGCTTGCGCATGAGAGCTTCTCCGAAGCCTGGGCGACGGATGTGGTCAAGCAACTGAAGCTGGCCGATGCCCGCGTGATTAAGGCCGCTTACGGACAGTTGCCGGATGTAACGCAGATCGATTTCAGCCACGACATTGTGCTAGCCTGGAACGGCACCACCTCAGGTGTACGCTTCCCTAATGGCGATTTCATCCCGGCTGACCGTGAAGGTCTGGTGATCGCGGACTGCACCTCCGCCGCCTTCGCTATGGATCTGCCATGGGGCAAGCTGGATGTTGTTACTTGGTCCTGGCAGAAAGTACTGGGTGGTGAAGCCGGGCATGGTATGTTGGCTCTCTCCCCGCGCGCGGTGGAACGCCTGCTGACTTACACCCCGGCTTGGCCGCTGCCCAAGATTTTCCGCCTGACCTCCAAGGGCAAGCTGAGCGAGGGCATCTTCGTTGGTGAGACGATCAACACCCCCTCCATGCTCTGTGTTGAAGATGCGCTGGATGGCCTGCGCTGGGCCGAGAGCGTGGGCGGGCTGAAGGGACTGATTGCCCGTTCCGAAGCCAACCTGAAGGCGATCGCTGACTGGGTTGAGGGCAACGAGCGCGTGCGCTTCCTGGCCGAAGACGCCTCCGTGCGCTCCTGCACCTCCATCTGCCTTGCCATCGACGCGCCATGGTTCAAAGCGCTGGATGCTGAAGGCCAAGCCAAGGCCGCTAAGACGGTTGCCGCGCTATTGGAGAAAGAGAACGCAGCGCTGGACACTGGTGCGTACCGCGACGCGCCTCCGGGCCTGCGGATCTGGGGTGGTGCCACCATCGAGAAGTCCGACATTCTGGCGCTGCTGCCCTGGATCGACTACGCGATCGACACGGTCGCCCAGGCTTGAAAGCCGGGGCGATAATCTCGCCCGTCATCCAATTTTTCAAAAGTCTTTGATGCCGCTTTTTATATGAGCGGTGAAAAACCCCTGCAAGGATTCCACACATGGTCAAGGTTCTGATTAGCGACAAGCTGTCGCCCGCCGCCATCGAGATATTCAAAAGCCGTGGCGTTGACGTTGATGTGAAGGTGGGCATGACACCCGCCGAGTTGCGTGAAATTGTCGGCCAGTATGACGGCCTCGCCATCCGCTCCGCCACCAAGGTGACGAAGGAAGTGCTGGACGTGGCAAGCAACCTCAAGGTTGTTGGCCGCGCTGGCATTGGCGTGGATAATGTAGACGTAAAGTCCGCCACCTCGCGCGGCGTGGTGGTGATGAACACACCCAACGGCAATGCCATCACGACCGCCGAGCATGCGATTGCGATGATGTTCGCGCTGGCCCGGCAGCTACCGGAAGCGACCGCGTCCACCAAGGCTGGTAAGTGGGAGAAAAACCGCTTCATGGGCGTTGAACTGACCGGCAAGGTGCTGGGGCTGATCGGCTGCGGGAATATCGGCTCCATCGTCGCAGACCGCGCGGTTGGGCTGAAGATGAAGGTACTGGCGTATGATCCGTTCCTGACCGAAGCCCGCGCCGTGGAGCTGGGCGTTGAGAAGGCGGACCTGGACACGGTGTTCGCCAAGGCTGACTTCATCACCCTGCACACGCCACTTATTGAAGCGACGCGCAACATCATCTCCCGCGAGGCGATTGCGAAGATGAAGAAGGGCGTGAGGATTATCAACTGCGCTCGCGGCGGGCTGGTTGACGAGGCAGCTTTGTATGACGCACTTGTGTCCGGCCATGTTGCAGGCGCAGCGCTGGACGTGTTTGAGGTGGAGCCCGCCAAAGAGAACAAGCTGTTCGAGCTGGAGAACGTGGTTTGCACCCCGCATCTGGGCGCCTCCACCTCTGAGGCGCAAGAAAATGTGGCACTGCAGGTCGCTGAGCAGATTTCCGACTTCCTGCTCACCGGCTCCGTGACCAATGCACTGAACATGCCGAGCGTCACCGCCGAGGAAGCCCCGCGCCTGCGCCCCTACATGGAGCTTTGCCGCCTGCTGGGCGCCTTTGCCGGACAGCTAACCCGCGCGCAGGATGGGACTATCCAGCGAATTCTCATTGAGTATGAAGGCGCCGTTGCCAACCTGAATCACCGCCCGCTGAACGCGACCTCTCTTGCCGGTCTGCTGGGCCCGGTGATGGAAGGTGTGAACATGGTGAACGCCCCGGTTCTGGCGCGTGACCATGGGATCGAGGTGGCAGAAGCCTCTAGCGACCGCACGGGCGATTATCAGACGCTGGTGCGCATCTCCGTGACCACAGAGAAAGGCACGCGCGCTGTGGCGGGCACACTGATCGGCAATGGCAAGCCGCGTCTAGTTGAGATTAAGGGCATTAAAGTGGAGGCGGATTTTGCGCCGCATATGCTGTATGTCACCAACAAGGACAAACCGGGCTTTATCGGACGGTTCGGCACCACACTGGCGGACGCAGGCGTGAACATCGCCACCTTCCATCTGGGCCGCGCTGCCGAGGGCGAGGACGCCATCTGCCTTGTCTCCACCGATGGAGAGACGCCGGAAACCGTGCTGGAGAAAGTCCGCGCCCTGCCGCTAGTGATGCAGGCGACCAACCTGGCGTTCTGATACAGAGTGGTTTTACCGGGATTTTTGGGGGCGGTCCTTTGAAGGGGGCCGCTCCTTCTTGTGTCTGGGCGGCTTGAAAGGTCACGACGTATAGCAAAAGCTTGAGCAAGGTTAACAGGAGAATGAAACGATGCTCGAAACTAAGGGCGTTTGGTAGTGTCATGAGCGCTTTGATGTTACTTCAGACTTGGAAACGCCCGCTCCAGCCAATACTGCTTAGGCTTCAGGCAAAGAAGGAAATGGAGATGCCGCCCTCACCACTGCTGTGATTGACTGGAATGCGCCAGCTTACAGGAAAGTAAGTTCCGCGCAAAAAATAGTTCGAGAAATGATAGAGCCGTTACCTAATGATATGAAACAGGGCTTGATCCAGAGTTACGGCGAAACGCCCCACCCTCCACTTACGGGGAACAGTAACCACTAAGGAACCTTATGTGGACGGCCTCGGCGTGACAAGTATTTTTGGCTCTCTAAAGCCTGTTCTATATGGTTGCAATTCTTAATGAAGTATGGGCGTTACGGTCAGCATCACAATCATGATCCAGGCGGTGTCGGACCAAGGTTTTCCTGCGGTCTGGGCCGCGGTCAAATTGGATTTTGTGGCAGCCTCTTGGGTATCATTTTAGGAAGTTTGCGCCGGTTTTTCGCTTTCTCGACCTCGTCGACCACGCCCTTGACCCTGCAACGACGGTTTGTGAAATCCCTGGCCCGGGGCGGGCATCAGCGTCAACGGATGACCTCGCGCTGGCCGCTATAAGCCTGATCGCCCCAGACCTGTATTTCATCCCCATGCAGCAGGTCTTCCAGCACCGTGCTGTCAAGCGCATTCGCGGCCGTAGCCGCCACGGCGTGGATAAGCCTGGTCTTGGAATCCACACCGATATCCGCCTTCATGCCAAAATACCATTGGTTGGCCTTGCGGGTCTGGCGCATCTCGGGATCGCGCGCCTTCGCCTCGTTCTTCGTCGAGGACGGCGCATGCACGATGGTCGCATCAACGATTGTGCCGGTGGAAATCCGTAACCCGCGCGTGGCCAGATACTTGTTCACGTCTCGTAGGATCTCGCTGCACAACTCGTGGCGCTCCAGAAGTTGAGGATCGTTGTCTCATCGGGTACAGGCTCGCGCCCCAGGTCGATGCCAACAAACCGGCTCATCACCTCGGAATCATAAAGCGCGTCTTGCGGGCTGAATGCCTTAATCGGCGTCCTCCCAAGCCATTGCCCCAGCCAGCCAAAGGGCAAGGGCAGTTTCGGGACTATGACCTCGACTACGTCCATATCAACGTTAAACACCTACCGAAGCTACGGACCGCAGATGGTGAGGTGCGCAAGCGCTATCTCTATGTCGCAATCGATCGCTGCTCGTGTTTCGTACACTTGGCCGTCTTCGACGCCGAAAATGCCGTCAACGCAGTCGCGTTCCTAGCAGCGGCGCAAAAAGCCTTCCCCCTTCCACATCACGCATGTGCTGACAGATCGTGGGGCTTGCTTCGCCGCCGATGATTTTGAGAACGCTTGTGAGAAAATCAAGGTTATACGGCGCACGACCAAACCCTACACGCCGCAAACCAATGGCATGGTCGAGCGCTTCAACGGTCGCATTGCAAGCGAAGTTCTCGGCATTAACGTCGCCGGAAATGCATATCTCGAAATATTTCTTCACGGCTTCAACTATGCTTACAACGGGCGACGACAACGCGTGCTGTCCGGGGGCTCACCCATTGACACCGTTCGTCGACATCTTGCACGCAATGGACGCTTGGCAAACCCACACTACAAGCCCGCAGACAGCAATGACCTGCTGCCAAAGGTCGATGAAATCCTCTATTATGCCAATGACGTCTCGCAACCAGACAACTAATGCGCCTTTCCCCAATTCTTCCCAATCCCCGTCTCCACCACCAGGGGCACTGACAAGGTTACTGCGTTTTGCATAACGTCTTGTGCCAGCTTTGCTGCGGCTTTGACTTCGTCATCTGGAGCTTCAAAGAGAAGTTCGTCGTGCACCTGGAGCAAGAGTTTCGCGTTAAGGCCAGCTTCCTTCAAAGCCTTTGGTAATTTCACCATCGCGCGTTTGATGATGTCCGCCGCGCCGCCTTGCAAGGGCGCATTAATGGCCTGGCGTTCCGCGTAAGCACGCAAAGCGGGGATTTTGTCTTTTATGCGCGGCACCCAGCAGCGGCGGCCGAAGGGGGTGAGCACGAAACCATCCGTGCGGGCCTGCTCCTTCGTGTTGTCCATATAGGCGCGGATTTCGGGGTAGCGTTTGAAATAAGCGTCGATATAGCTCTTGGCCTCACCTGCGGAAATGCCAAGCTGACGCCCCAGGCCGAAGGCGGAGATGCCGTAGATGATACCGAAATTAATCGCCTTCGCGCGCCGGCGGGTGGCGCTGTCCATGTCTTTCATCGGCACGCCGAACACTTCCGAGGCCGTGCGGGCGTGGATGTCTTCACCGTTGGCAAAACTCTCCTTCAGCGCGGGAATATCCGCGACATGCGCCAGAAGCCGAAGCTCGATCTGCGAATAATCCGCCGAGACCAAGCTGTGCCCTGGTGCCGCGATGAAGGCCTTGCGGATGCGCCCGCCTTCCTCGGTTCTGATGGGAATATTCTGCAAATTCGGATCGGTGGAGGAAAGCCGCCCGGTGGTGGTGGCCGCCATCTGAAAGTTGGTGTGCACGCGGCCGGTTTTGGGGTCGATCTGCCCCACCAGCGCGTCCGCGTAGGTGGATTTCAGCTTGGAAAGCTGGCGCCAATCCATCACCCGCGCGGCAATTTCCTCGCCTTGTTCGGCCAGTGTTTCCAGCACGGAGGAATCCGTGCCCCAGGCGCCGGTTTTGCCTTTCTTGCCGCCGGAGAGTTTCATTTCCTCAAACAGCACCTCGCCCAGTTGCTTCGGGCTGCCGACATTGAACTCGTGCCCCGCGAGCTTGTGGATCTGTTTCTCGAACGCGCCCATGCGGCGCTCAAACTCGGCGGACATGGCGGAAAGATCGTCCTTGTCCACCAGCACGCCGGCGGCTTCCATTTCCGCCAGGACGGGAATGAGTTTTTTCTCCAGCAATTCGTAGAGGGCGAGGGATTTATGCACGCGCAGAGCGGGCTTGAGCTGCCCCCAGAGGCGCAACACCACATCCGCCGCCTCACCTGCATAGGCGGTGGCTTTTTCCACCGGGGCCTCGGCGAAGTTCACGCGGTTGCGACCCATGCCAGTGACATCGTCAGCGGATTTGACGCTGTGGGAGAGATGCACGCGGGCCAAAGTGGCGAGGTCCTGCGCGAAATTCCCGGCATCCTGAGCGTAGGAAATGAGCATGGCGTCATCCAGCGGCGCCACCGTTGCCAGCCCGGCGCGGTGCAGGGCTTCCAGCGAGAATTTCGCGTCGTGGAAAATTTTCAGCACCGCAACGTCGGTAAAGATCGCGTTCAGGACTTCGGCCGCTTCATCCCAGGGGAGCTGCGGCTCGGCATCCAGCGTGACATGGTGCTTGAGGGGCAGATACGCCCCCTGCCCTGGCTTCGTCGCCACTCCCAGCCCGACCAGATTGCCGTGCAGGCCGTTGGGATTATCCGTCTGGACGGAGAGAGCGAGCAAACCGGTCTCGCGCGCCGTGGCGGCGATTTCGCGCAACTCTTCCAGCTTGTAAATGGGTTTGTAGGGGCCGAAGGGGGCGTTGCTGTGCTCCACCTCCACAGCCTCCTCCGCGACGCCGTCCTCAAGACCGAGGCGGTGGCGGATGGAGCGGAAATTATTTTCCACCAGGAAGGCGCGCAGCACCGCCGCGTCCCATGCCTTCACCCCAAGCTCATTCACCGGCACGGGCAAGGGCGCGTCGTCGCGCAGGGTGACGAGTTGTTTGGAAAGTCGCGCGGCCTCGGCATGGTCAATCAGCGATTCGCGGCGCTTGGACGGCTTCATGGAGGGTGCAGCCTCCAGCACTTTTTCCAACGTGCCATATTCGTCGATGAGCGCCGCCGCGCCCTTGGGGCCAATGCCCGGCACGCCCGGCACGTTATCCACCGAGTCGCCAATGAGGGCCTGGACCTCGATTACCTTATCCGGCGTGACGCCGAATTTTTTCGCGACTTCCTCCAGGCCAATGGGGGTGTTCTTCATCGGGTCCAGCATTTCCACGCCGTCCCGTAAAAGCTGCATCAAATCCTTGTCGGAAGAGACGATGACGACCTCGCCCCCCTCCTCCCGCGCGGCTTTGGCGTAGGCGGCGATAAGGTCGTCCGCTTCCCAATCCTCAAGCTCGATGGCGGGCACGCCGAAGGCTTTTGTGGCCTCGCGGATGAGCGCGAATTGCGGTACCAGCTCCGGTGGCGGGGGCGGCCGGTGGGCCTTGTACTGGCCGTAAATGCGGTCACGGAATGTTTTGCGTCCGGCATCGAAGATCACCGCCAGATGCGTGCCGGTATGATCCTTCAACAGCCGTGCCAGCATGTTGCAGAAGCCGAAAACCGCATTCACATGCACGCCATCGTCGCGCTGCATGTCCGGGATGGCGTGAAAGGCCCGGAAGATAAAACCCGAGCCGTCAACCAGGACGAGTTTCAATGGCTCTCGTCCACGGCGTCGGCGTCCAGGACGAAGATGCGCGAGCAATAGGGGCAGGCGACTTGCTTGCCGGGAATCTGTAGGTAAACCCTGGGGTGGCCAAGCGGCCCGGCGCCGCCGTCGCAGGAGACAGAACGGGTTTTTACATGAATGATCTCGGAATGATTGATCGAATCCGTCTGTACGCTCATGGGGCCCTTCTCCGTTTCAAAGCTTTAACCGCTCCTCTCTTAGCTTTATTCCGCGCGGCACCCAAGCTGGGGCTGGCATTGGTGGTATCCGGCTGTGCCTCCAGCCCGTTCGGGGTGCCGAAAGCAAGGCCGGGGCATCCCATCATCACCTCGGGCTATTTTGAGCTGAAGGACGGAGCCCGGCAGCCTTACCGGCTGTACCCGGCGCGAGGGAAGGTGAAAGAGGTGGTGCTGGCGCTGCACGGCTATACCGACAGCCGGGACGGGTGGGCGATTCTGGCCAGCTACCTGAACCCGCACGGCGTGGAGATTTACGCGCCAGACCTTTCCTCCTTCGGGGCGACGAAAAACCGGGGCTATTGGCCGGGAACCAAGGTGCTGGTGGATGAATCGCGGGATGAGGCGGAGCAATTGCGCGCCCGCTATCCGCACACGCCGCTTTACATCATGGGCGAGAGCATGGGCGGGGCGATTGGCATTTTGCTCGGTGCCTCGGCCAACCCGCCGCCGGTGGAGGGGTATGTGCTCTCAGCCCCCGCCGTGTGGGGCGGGCCGGTGATGGACCCGCTTTATAAGGTGACGCTGCGGGTGGCGGATTTCTTCGCCCCAGGCAAACGGCTGACTGGGCAGTCATTGCACGTTAAAGCCTCGGACAACGTCGCGGCGCTGATTGCTTTTGGGGAGGATCCGCTGACCATCCATGCCCCGCGCATCGACAATATCGCCGGGCTGGTGAAACTGATGGGCCAGGCCCAGGAGGCGTGCGGGCATTTCAGGCAGAAGGCGCTGTTTCTTTATGGCGGGCACGACGAACTGATCCCAAAAGAGGCGATGCGCGCCTGCTGGCGGGCGATTCCGGTCAAGGCGCCGGTGGCGCTGGCTTATTACCCGCCGGATTATCATTTGATCACACGCGATCTGGAGCGGGCGGTGCCGAACGCGGATATTCTGGCGTTTCTGGAGGGGCTTGGGTTGCCCTCCAGCGCCCCGAGCCAGGCGACGATTTTCCTGGCAACGGGAGGCTGAAACCCGGCTTACACCTTGCCGGGCAACGGCCGGGGGCGGCCGGTGGAGTCGATGGCCACGAACTTAAACACCGCCTTGGTCACGCGCTCGTCATTCTGCTCGGCGCGTTCCCGCCGCCAAGCCTCGACGGAAATATTCATCGAGGTGCGGCCGGTGGAGAGAAGCTCGCAATAGACGCTCACCTCATCGCCCACTTTCACCGGGCGGATGAAGCTCATCGCCTCAACGGACACGGTCACGCAACGCCCATGCGCCGCGCGCTGGGCGAGGTTGCCCGCCGCCAAGTCCATCTGGCTCATCAGCCAGCCGCCAAAAATATCGCCATTGGCATTGGCATCCGCGGGCATGGCAATGGCGCGAATCATCGGCATGGTATCCGGCGGGCACGCGCGGTCGGACATTAAAGGCTCTTCTCGATCCAGGCTTTGAGAACGGATTTGGGCGCCGCGCCCACCTGCTGGGCCGCCACCTGGCCGTCCTTGAAGATCAGCAAGGTTGGGATGCCGCGCACGCCATATTGGGTGGGGGTCATCGGATTCTCGTCGATATTCACCTTCACCACTTCAAGCTTGCCGTCATATTCCTCGGCCAGGGCTTCAAGCGACGGAGCGATGGACCGGCACGGACCGCACCATTCAGCCCAGAAATCCACCAGAACGGGCTTGCCGGATTTCAGCACATCCGTCGCGAAGGTTTCGTCGGTTACGGCTTTGTTCATGATACACCCAATAGAAGTAGAATTTTTCGTAACATGGCGGTGAATGCCGGGGGGATCAAGCCAGCCCGGCTCTCTCCAGCAGCGCGTCAGGCACGGGCATGGCGGCGGCGCGCGCGGTCCAGACCAGTACGCACCGCACGGGACGGCCAGGATGAATCTGCCGCAACACGGCCCGGTAGGCGGCGAGCTGGAGAAGATATTTCTCTGGAATCCCGGCCGGGCTGGAAGGGGGATTTCTGTCCGTCTTGTAGTCCGCGACGATGATTTCGTTTGGGCCGATGAACACACGGTCCGCGACACCCCCAACCTCGCGGCCCGCCACCACGCCAGCCAGCGGCATTTCAGCACCAGAGCCGGGGCCAAAGAGCGGTTCAAGGCTGGGTTCATGCAGAATTGTCAGGACCGAGGCGCAAATTTCCGCCGCCTCCGCCGCCAAGCCGGGCTGGGCGGAGAGATAATCCATGGCCGCTTGCCGCCGGGCCGAATCGGGCAGGCTGGGGAGATGCTGCAACAAGGCATGCACCGCCGTGCCGCGCGCCATGGCCGCCGCGCGTTTGGCGGCGGGCGTTTGCGGCCCGGCCAGGGGGCTGATGGCCAAAGCGGCGCGGGAGGTTTCCTCCGTCACGCGGCTAGGGACGATACGTTCCGGCCCTGGGGCTTCCTTCGGCGCGGGGGCGGCCTGCCAGTCTGGCGCGCGGCCGGCCCAGGGTGGCAAGACGGCGGTGCGGGCTTCGCGGGCCTGGGTGATGCCGTCCGGCTTGGCGGTTTGGGGGCAGTCATATACCAGATCGCCATTGCCCTCCTGCCGGGCGGACAGGCGGTTAAAGCCGGATTTCACGGACTCATACCAGCAATCCGGCGGGATGGCCCGGCGTCCAGCGGCACCACAGATGAGAATTTCATCCTCGGCACGGGTGAGCGCCACATAAAGAAGGCGGTTATATTCCTCGATCTGCGCGTTACGCTTAGCCTGCAACTCAGCCGCCAGAACATTGGCGCGCAGCTCGGTGCGGGGGCAGAAGATGGGGATTTGCATGTCCGATTGCGGCACATCCATCCAAAGCAGCCCGGTTTCCGCCTGGGGCAAGCTTACCGTATCCGGCATGATGACGATGGGGGCTTGCAACCCCTTGGCGCCGTGCACGGTCATGATGCGGACTTCATCGCCGCCTGCCTCAGCCTCGCGCTTGATAGCGGTGGCGGCGTTGCGCAAGCGATGAACAAAGGCCTGCAAGCTGCCTGGCTCGGCGATGGAGAATTGCAGCGCCTCGGCCAGGAACTCGTCCAGAGGTTCGGCGGCTTCCGGGCCAAAGCGTGAGAGCAGGCGAGCACGGCCGCCGAGTACGCCCAGCGCGTCCGACAGCAGGGCGAAGGGCGTGTCAAAATCCGCGCGGGCGCGCAGGGCTTCGTAAAATGATTTGGGCGCGCGCCATTCGGCGCGTTCTTCTGCCCGCGCATAGAGCGCGCCAACCAGGGAGCCGGGGCGGTTCATCGCGAGGTCCATGAGGCTTTCGTCCGGCAGGCCGCCGAGCGGGGAGACGAGGAACTGCGCGAAGGCGAGATCATCCTCCGGCAACAGCAGCGCATCGCAAAGGGCCAGCATGTCCGACACCACGGGCTGTTGCGGCAATACCATGCGGTCCAGCCCCGCGACATCGATGCCGCGTGATTTAAGCTCCGAAGTGACCGCGCCGACAATGGCGCCGCGTGAACGAACAAGGATGAGGAAATCGCCAGGGCGGGCATTGCGGTTTTTCGCGGGCAGAGGCTGGGTCAGGCGGTCCTGGATGTAGTCGCCCAGCTTGCGGGCAAGGATGGCAATGGAAGAGTCCGCGTTCTGGTAATCCTCTGGCAGATCCCAATCTGGGATTTCGGCGGCTTCGGTGGCTTCGGCCAGGGGCCAGAGGGTGGCTTTACCCGCCTGCCCCACGCGGCTGATGTCATGGCGCAGCGTTTCGCCCGGTGCGATGACGCCGCTGCGAGCGGGGCCTTCGACGAATACGGCGTCGGTGAGTTCCAGCACCGGAGCGGTGGAGCGGAAGGAGACGGACAACGCGCCATCCAGCCAGCCGCGCCCGGCGGAGATGGCGGAGGCTTTGAATTTGTCTTTGTAAAAGCCAAAGCTTTTAAGATTTGCACCCTGGAAGGAGAAAATGGACTGCTTGGGGTCACCCACCGCGAAGATGCTGCGCGGCTCCTCCCGCGCGCCAAGGCCGGCGAAAAATTCCGCCGCGATGGCGTTGGCGATTTCCCATTGGGCGGGTGCGGTGTCCTGCACCTCATCCAGCAACAAATGCTCGATGCCGCCATCCAGCTTGTAAAGTACCCAGGCGGCACCGGGGTCAATGAGAAGTTCCGATGTCTGGTTGATAAGGTCGCTATAGGAAAGTTCAGAAGCGAGGCTTTTGGCTTCACGCTCCGCCAACGCAACGGGACTGAGAATGTCCAGCAGCGCCTGGTTGATGTTGACGAGGCGGACGAGTTTCAGGCGGTCCTGGAGATGCCGGATGCGCTCGGCTTCTTTTTCTATTTCCGCCTTGATGAATGACTTCTCAGCCTCAAGTGCTTTGCCGAAATGCTTACTCAGGGTGAGCACTGTGCCCTTTTGAGTAAACAACGTTTCGAGCCACGGCACCCTGTTTGCAATGCGTTGATCTTGTGTCAAAGCAAGCCAATCCAGCCCGACATAAGCCCACTTCTGGCCCGTTTGCGTTCCGCGGTTGGCCACCAGCCGCAGATAATCACGCAATTCTGTCTCGCGTGGCGGTGAAACGAAATGGCGCAGCAAAGCAACTTCGTCCTCATCCTCCGCCGCCAAAGCCGCGCGCAGCAACGCCGTTATGGCCGCTCGCGTTTGTTTCAGAAATTTACTGCCCACGCCTTCAACAAATTTGCCGCTCAGGTCGGAGAAACGCTGTTCGTCGATTTCCGCCGCCAGCGTGCCCACGGCGCCACGCGCGGTTGGGTGGGCCAGCACGCGCTCCCGCGCCTCACGCAAACGCTGACCCGCCGCCTCGTCATCCGCCACGGTGAAATGCGGGGAGAGCCGGGCTTCCAGCGGAAAGCGCCGCAGGAGCGACTGGCAAAAGGCGTGGATGGTTTCAATCCGCATTCCGCCTGGAAGATCCAGCACATCCGCGAAGAGCTTGCGGGCGCGGGAGAGGGTTTTAGCATCCGGCGCGACATCCAGCGCCAGCAGCTTCGCGCTCAAATCCTCACGCGGCATCGCCACCCATTCACCGAGGCGCTTATTCAGGCGGATTCGCATTTCCGCTGCCGCCGCCTTGGTGTAAGTGAGACAGAGGATTTTCTCCGGCGCCGTGCCCGCCAGCATCAAACGCAGCAGACGGTCGGTGAGCAGCTTGGTCTTGCCGCTGCCCGCCGAAGCCGCGACGAAGGCGGAAATGACCGGGTCGGATGCCGCTAATTGCTGGCGGTTGGCGTCTTCAATCGCTGACATTTTCATCCTCCCCACCCCATTCGGCACGGCGCGAAACGCCCGCGTAAACATCGTATTTGTTTTCTCGCCCCGGATGGGGAGAGGCAAGAAACGCCTTTTCAGGATCAGCGAATTTCTCAAGCAGCTCCACCACGCCCGCCGCGCGTTCAATCACCTCCCGCAGTTCCTCGGGTTTTTTCAAAAGCATTGTCTCGGCCCCCGCCGCCGCGCGGCCGGAGAGAGCAACGTAAAGCAGTTCTTTCACCTCGGCCATGAAGCCCTCGCCAAAGGCACCAACCTCCGCCATCACGGCTTCCAGCGGCAATTGCGGGGCGGTACCGGCTTTTACTTTTTTCTCGGGCGGCACAGTGCCGGTTTTATAGTCGATGATGCGGAGCTTGCCGTCCGTATCACGCTCAATCCGGTCGGCACGGCCTTTCAGCAGAAAATCACCAGGAAGTTTCCATTCACCCTTATGCTCCAGGGCGCGGGCGATGGGCATACCGTTGGCGGCCACGCGGGCCCGTTCGGTTTCCACCAACCAATCCGCGATGCGTTCCAGCCGCGCCAGCCACCATTGGGCCAGCGCCTCACGCGGGCGGGATTCGCGCATGGCAACTTCCAGCACATGGCGCAGGCGCACGGGGGCGTCTGGCGCATTCACGTCGGATACCGCGAAGAACTTCGCCAAACCAGCATGCACCACATCACCAAACTGGCTGGCGTCGCTCTCCTCGTCCAGCGGGTCGAGCGGGGAAAGCTTCAGCACCTTTCTGGCGTAAATCGCGTAAGGGTCGGCCAGCAGGGTCGCGATGTCTGAGATGGAATAAACGCGCGGGCGTTTGTCCGCGGGCGGTTTGGGGCGCGGACGGGGGCGCGGTGTGCGCTGTTGCGGCAGGTCCAACTGCGCGGCCCAGAGTGCCGCCTCATGTTGGGGCAGATCAATCCCCTGACCCGCCAGCATCGCGGCAAGGCGCGTCAGCCAGCGGGCGGGTACGGCGGGGGCGCGCTCGCGCCGTTTGGGGGCAGCGAGAATCACGTGTGGGCAGGCGCTGGCCAGGGAGAAAAATCCATGCGCGGCCTGGCCGATTTTCAATTCCGGGCTGGGCAGCCCGGCCTGCTTGCGCATCGGGCGGGAGAGCCAGGGGCCAGGTTCCTCCGGGGAGGGCCAAACGCCTTCCACCAACCCGCCCAGCACCGCCACGTCCACGCTTTGCAACGCCGCTTCCTGAATGCCCCAAATGGCGATGCGGGGGTGGCCGTCCTTCGCGCGCGGGCGGCGCACCACCTGGCCTGCCAGTAGCGCGTCCAGAAGGTCCGGCAGATCGGTGGGGGCCATGTCTGGCATGTCCTCCAACGCCGTGAGGCTTTCAGCCAGCAAGGCGGAGAGCGCGTTGCCCGCTTCCCCCACCCAAAGCCGTGCCGGGCCGGGCTCGTCCGGCGTGGCCGCGAGGGTTTCGCCAGCCTCGATCAGTGCCGTCAGCGCCGCCACGGGCGTTACCGCACCGGCCAGAGCCAAGGGGGTGAGAATGCGCTCCAATTGAGTGAGGAAATCCTTTTCGGCCTGATGTTCTTCCCTCAGCCGGAAGCGCAACCCTTCCAACCCTGGCGGCGGGCGCGGGCCGCGCAAGGCATGCTTTTCCAGCCGCCGCGCCATGTCCCGGAAGGCTTGCGGGGGAAGGTTACCCGTGGCGAGCGGGTGTTTTAGCAGCGCCAGCAGCGGCAGCGGGGCATAATCCTCCCGCGCGGCGCGGGCCAGCAGGCGCAGATACACGGCGGGCGGGGTGGCGGCGAGCGGCTCGCCCGCGCTGTCATCCGCCGTGATGCCAAAGCGTTTCAGCGCCGCCCCCACGCGCGCGGCCAAAGCCCGGTCCGGGGTAATCAACGCCGCACTTTGTCCTGGCGTCTGCAAGGCTTGGCGCAGGATCATGGCGATGGCCAAAGCGTTCTGCGCTTCGTCGCCAGTTTCCAGCCGTGAAAGGCCGTTTAGGTTTAAAGACACAGGATTTTGCCATTCCGACAACGCGGCGGCGGGCAGCAAGGCGCGGGAGAGCACGGCACCGCGCCCCCGCGGTACGGCGCCGGGCAAGGCGGGCAGTTGCTCAACCTCCTCCACCCGCGCGCCAATATCCGACAGCAGCCGGGCGATGCCGCCTTGGGCGTGGGAATCCTCAACGCCGTCCCAGGCGTCCGCGTACAAATGCGGGTCGAACCCAGGCAATATCAACCGGCCTTGCGGCAGCCCCGCCACCATCTCCGCCATGCGGGCGATGGCGGGCGTGCCCTCGGCGGCGACCATCCAGACCGGGCCGGAGGGCGGGTTTTCACCCCAGGCCTTGGTCTGCGCCTCAATCAGCAAGACCAGGCGCTTGGCCGGGTTCATCACCCCCTCAGACGCGAGGATGTTCGGCCAGGCGTGGGTAACGATGGTGAGGAATTCCAGCGTGCGCTGCCAATGCGCGGCAAAATCCTCCGGGACCAGATTAGGCAACGCCGCCGCCAGATCCACCCCGGCATGGTCGGCCTCGTCCAGCAGCGTCGCGAATTCGGCGGCCAGTTCCCAGGCGGCGGGGAGTTTTTGCGGGGCGCCGCTCTCCTGCGGCATCCGCAGGATGAGTTGCGCCAGGAGCGCCCGCCGCCGCGCGGGAGCCATGGCGGGCGGCAAGGAGAACCCGGCCGAGAGCAACAGCCTGGCCTCATCGATATTGCCCAGCGCCACAATGCGCGGCAACAGCAACGCCTTGCCTTCATTGGCTTCCAGAAACGCCCCGGCCAGAGCCTGCGCGGCGCGGCGGCTGGGCAGAATGATCAGCCCCTCATGCCCGCCGTCTTCATCCAGCCACAACCGGGCAAGCGCGGGCAGAAACGCGGCCTCTGGCGGGAAGGCGCCGATGCGCGGACGGCGCGGCATCAGGTGGAATTACCCACTTCCCGCGCGGCGAGAAGCTCCTCCGCACGTTCAATGTCGGCGGGGGTGGTCATGTGCAGCCAGACGCCGTCATGG
This sequence comes from Acidocella aminolytica 101 = DSM 11237, assembly GCF_900129125.1. Taxonomy (GTDB): domain Bacteria; phylum Pseudomonadota; class Alphaproteobacteria; order Acetobacterales; family Acetobacteraceae; genus Acidocella; species Acidocella aminolytica. Next base: position 23,059 of record NZ_FQVJ01000042.1, read on the forward strand.
ATGATCGCGTTCAACCGCCCTTCGGCCAGCGCCTCGTCCCAGAGGCGGTTCATGGAGAAAGACTCCACCGCCGCGCCGTGCAGCAGCGTTTTGGTGGCGATCTGAATACCGGAATAGAGATAAGGGGCAACCTCGCGCTCCAGCCTGCGGCGCAGCTCACCTTCGCGGGACCACATGAAATCACCATAGCGCGTCTCGGCGATGGTGCCCGCCGAGCGGGCGAGCAGCAAGGTTGCATCCTCCCGCGCGGTGTCAAAGGCGGCGGCGAGGCGCGGCAGGGCGGCGGAAGGGCCGTCCACCCAATAGGAGTCGCCGTTGAGAATATAGAAGGGCACGTCCGGCAGCACGCCTTGCGCTTCCATGGCGGCAAGGGCGCCGCCTGTGTCCAGCAGCCTGTCCTCGCGCAGCACGGTGACGTTGTCATATTGGGCGAAAAAACTTTCCACCTGATCCGCCAGATGGAAGGCGTTGGCGATCACTTTCTCGACCCCGGCATCGCGCAAGCGCGCCATGGTGTGCGCCAGAATTGGCTGGCCCGCCAGAGGCAGCAGCGGCTTGGGCGTGGAAAGGCTCAAGGGCCGCATCCGTTCGCCCAGCCCCGCGCAGAAAATCACCGCTGTGTCAGGTTGCATCAAAGCCTCTCAAATCGCCTTCAATCTCAATCTCGCGTCCCGTACCGGACAAAGAAAGCCGCAGCCGCCACGCCCCGGGCGGGGTGAAATCCTCCAGGCGTTCCGGCCATTCCACCAGGGTAATGCCGCTGAGTGCTTCGTCCCATCCCAACTCCTCCAGCGCGTCTGGCCCGTCCAGCCGCCAGAGGTCATAATGCCAGATCTCGGTGCCGCCCGACGTCTCGTAGCTTTGCACAAGCGTGAAAGTTGGGCTGGGCACGGCCAGGGCCGGGTTGCCCATGAGGGCGCGGATAAAGGCCCGCGCCAAGCTGGATTTTCCAGCCCCCAACTGGCCTTCCAGCAGCAGAACATCACCTGGCCGGGCGATGGCGGCCAGCTTTTCTCCCAGTCGCCGGGTCTCCGACTCGTCCTTTAAGTACAAACGCATGCGCTTGTTTTGGAGCCAGACGCTTGATTGGAAAAGGGGGCCAGGGCAAAGCAGGCGCATGGAACGGATTTCTGCCGATGTGGCGATCATAGGCGCTGGCCCTGCCGGCATGTTCGCGGTGTTCGAATGTGGGATGTTGAAAATGTCCTGCGTGTTGATCGACGCGCTGGACGAGTTGGGCGGCCAGTGCGCCGCGCTTTATCCTGAAAAGCCAATTTACGATATTCCCGCCCACCCGGCCATTGAGGGCGGCGAGCTGATCACCAAGCTGGAGGAGCAGATCGCACCCTTCCCGTGCGCCAAGCTGCTGGGGCGGCAGGTGACGGGGCTTTCTGGTGAGGCCGGGAACTTCACCCTCACCACCAGCGCGGGCGATGAAATCCAGGCCAAGGCCATTATTCTCGCCGCCGGGGCCGGGGCTTTCGGCCCCAACCGCCCGCCTCTGGAGGGGCTGGAAAGCTTCGAGGCCACCGGCGCTGTGCGCTATTATGTCAAGAAGCGTGAAAATCTGCGTGGCAAGCGCGTGGTGATCGCGGGCGGGGGCGACTCGGCGGTGGACTGGGCGCTGGCCTTACAGGGAATCGCCGCCAGCATCGCCGTGGTGCATCGCCGCCCGAAATTCCGCGCCGCACCAGAGAGCACGGCCCAGCTCGACACCTTGGCCATGGCGGGCAAGGTGGAAATGGTGATTCCATACCAGCTTCACGCCTTGCACGGCGCGGCTGGCGCGTTGGAAGAAGTGGAAGTGGCGGACCTGGATGGCGCCACAAGGCATCTGCCCGCCGATGTGCTGCTGCCTTTCTTCGGGCTGGCCATGGAGCTGGGGCCGATTGCCGATTGGGGGCTGGGACTGGAAAAAAGCCATGTGGCGGTTACCCCCCCGACCATGGAAACCTCCCTGCCCGGCGTGTTCGCGGTGGGGGATATCTGCACCTATCCGGGCAAGCTGAAGCTGATCCTGCAAGGCTTCGCCGAGGGTGCGGTGGCGGCACATGCGATTTATAACATCGTAAACCCGGATAAGGCGCTGCATTTCGAATATTCCACCACCAAGGGCGTGCCGGGCTAAACCCCTTCCCGCACGCAAGGAACCTGCATATGCGGCGCTGGCTCGCCAGATATCCATTACTGACTTGCCTGTTGCTGGCCTTGGCCTTCCGCCTGCCCGTGGCGCTGTTCGACCATAATTTCATCGCGCCCGATGAAATCGCGCAATATCTCGGTCAGGCGCACCGGCTGGTTTATCATCACGGGCCGGTCCCGTGGGAATATCAGGTGGGTTTGCGCTCCTGGCTGATTCCAGGCGTGCTGGCGGGACCGATGTGGGTGGTAAAGGCCTTGGGCGGCTCCCCCGCCGCCGGGGTGGCGCTGATCAAGCTGCTGCTCTGCTTTCTGTCGCTCTCGATTGTCTGGTGCGCGTTCCAGTGGGGACGGATCTATCATGGCATCAAAGGCGGGTTGATCGCGGGCGGGCTGGCAGCGATATGGCCGGATCTCTGGATCATGGCGCCACATGCGCTGGAAGGCGTGCTTTCAGCCTGTAGTCTGGTTCCCGCCGCTTATTTTGCCACGCGCGCACGGCAAACCGGCGAGTCCCGGCATATTATGGCGGCTGGGTTTCTGCTGGGGCTAAGTTTTGTTCTGCGCGAACAGCTGGCACCGGCCATTGCCGTTATCGGCCTCTATCTCTGTGGCCGGAATGTGAAAACATGGCTGATGGGCGTTGGCATTGCCTGCCTGCCGGTCTTGTTGGTCGGCGGGCTGGACTGGCTGACCTGGGGCCAGCCTTTTCGCAGCTTGTGGCTGAATGCCTATCTCAATGCTGTTCTTGGCATTTCCTCTGGCGCCTTCGGTGCGCAACCTCCTTGGTTTTATGTTCTGCGCTTCCTGGCCGATTGGTTGTGGAGCCTTGCCGCAATCATCGCCCTGGCTTGGCGGGGCGCACGGGTAGCGCCGATGCTGGCCGTTGCCGCGATTGCCATTATCGCCGAGCATAATCTGATCCCGCATAAGGAATTCCGGTTCCTGTTTCCGGCCATTGCATTGATTGTGCCGCTGATTGGCATCGGGCTGGGCGGTGTCATGCCTCGCCTCTCCATGGCGAAACGCTGGGGGTTGGGGCTGTTCCTGCTCTCCGGCCCCTTCATTACCCCTTTCACCGCCTATAATTTGTTGCTGGAGACCACCGCTTCACAACTTTATGGTGAGTTGGCGGCGCGCCATCCTTGTCTCGTGGCTGTAGGGGAGGCGAACAGCTACTTCATGCCGATCGTTCCGCTTTTCAGCACAACCAGTTTCACCTCGATGCGGGATGCCGTGAACGCGGATGCCATCGTCGCGGTCAAGGGCAGCGCAAACATTCCACCCGGTTTCACGCGCGAATCCTGTGTCGTCATGAAGCGGATTTTCGCTGGGAAGCATCCGGTTGAAATTTGCTACTGGGTCCGCGGGACGGGATGGTGCGAGCAAACCGGTCCGGCTGGGCCTCTCAAATTTGTGTTTCCGCCCGCCGCGCGGGCCTTCAAGATCGCGGGCGGATAGCCTCCAGAGCCGCCTTCAGCCCATAGCCGCATTGCCTTGCGTCGCTATATGCCGCGTCGCAACAGGAGGCTATAAGGCGCGCACCTAAACATAATGCATGGAGCAAGTTCATGACAGCTGATGCCACCCCAGCCCCGAAAACCAAAGTCACAGCTTTGCCGGGGGACGGTATCGGCCCCGAGGTCATGGATGCCACCATCAAGATCCTGGCCGCCGCCGAGGCCCCCATTGAATGGGAATTCGCCGAGGCTGGCGCCAAGGCGTTCGAACGCGGGGTGGTCACCGGCGTGCCGCGTGAGACGCTCGATTCCATCGGCGCCAACAAGCTGGCGCTGAAATCCCCGCTGGAAACCCCCATCGGCTATGGCGGCAAATCCGCCAACGTGACGATGCGCAAATATTTCGAGCTTTACGCCAATATTCGCCCGGTGCGTGAACTGCCCGGCATCCAGACGCCGTTTTCCGGCCGTGGGATCGATATGGTGATCGTCCGCGAAAACGTGGAGGACGTATATGCCGGTATCGAGCATATGCAGACCACCACCGTCGCGCAGTGCCTGAAGCTGATGACCGCGCCGGGTTGCGAGCGCATTATCCGCGCCGCCTACGGTGTGGCCCTGGCCGAGGAACGCCAGAGCGTGACCGTGGCGCACAAGGCGAACATCATGAAGCTCACCGAGGGCATGATGAAGCGCATGGGCGAGAAGGTGGCCCGTGAATTTCCGGGCATCAAGGCCGGGCAGGTGATTATTGATAACTGCGCGCACCAGCTCGTGATCCGCCCCGAGGCTTACGATGTCATCGTGACCTCCAACATGAACGGCGACATCATTTCCGACCTCGCGGCGGGCTTGGTCGGCGGGCTGGGGATCGCGCCATCCTCCAATCTGGGCGATCAGGTGGCGATGTTCGAGGCCGTGCATGGCTCCGCGCCGGATATCGCGGGCAAGGACATGGCCAACCCCACCGCCCTGCTCTCCGCCTCCATCATGCTGCTGCGCCATATTGGCGCGTTTGACGTGGCGGAGAAGGTGGAACAGGCGCTGTTCGTGACGCTGGCCGAGGGCCGCAACCTCACCGGCGACCTTGCCCCGCGCGGCCATGGCGTGGGCACCAAGGCCTTCACGGATCAGGTGATCTCCAATCTCGGCCGCAACTCGGCCATGAAGTCCCGCACCTACAAGAAGCTGGAACTCACCGCCTGGCCGAAGCTGACCGCGCATATGGAACCCTCGACCCGTGAGCTGGTGGGCATTGATGTGTTCCTGGAGACGGACCTGGACGCCGAGACGCTGGGCAAGACGCTGGAGGAAATCTCCGCATACAGCCCCTTCACCCTCACCGGCATCTCCAACCGCGGGGTCACCGTCTATCCGCCGACGGGCGGGCAAACCTTCCTGGTAGACCATTTCGCCGCGCGCTTCATGCTGAAGCACCCGATCTCTCTGGCTGGTAACACCGCCGAGGGACAGCCGGAAATTTCCTATCTGGTGCAGCGCATCGGAGCGAAATTCTCCTGGATGCATATCGAGAAATTGCAGCGTTTTGACGGCAAGGACGCCTTTGAACGCCCGCAAGGCGAAGGCTGAACCGAAAAAAGGCCCCGAAAGGGGCCTCAGACCGCTGACAAACCCCGCTCATTTTTGGGCGGGGAATTGTTTTACGCGACGGATGGCTCTGTGCGGGTGTGATTTGTGAGGGGGTTTCCCTCTCAGGCCGGGCTTGGCGTTGGTGCTTTGGTGAGTGCCATGGCGATTTTTTTGATATTTTGTGCGGTGGCGGCGAGCAGGCATTGGCAGGTGACGCCGGTTAAGCCTCGGAAGCGTGCGTAGCGGTGTCCGAGGAGTTGCTTGGCATCGGCGAAGGACCGCTCGACCGTCTCTTTTCGTCGTTTATAGATGGCCTTGCCCCATGAGGTGAGGCGGTTGGCGTCGGTCCGCTCGCGGGCCTCGCGCCAGACATGGCGGGTGATGCTGCGCTCAGCCTTGGCGTTGCTGGTACAGGAGGCGAGCAGCGGGCAGGTCCGGCAGATGGC
>NZ_FQVJ01000082.1 GCF_900129125.1 Acidocella aminolytica 101 = DSM 11237
TTCGTGTTTTTTGGACCACAACTACATCCCGACAGCCCGGTCTATTGGTTCATGATGCAGATCGGCATGATCATTGGATTCGCGACCACGTACCCTATGAACTGGTTTCTCGTCCGTGCCGGCATCAAGGAAGCTATGTAACTGTGTACCTTCGTTTTCATCGAAAACGCGCTCGAATGCAACGTGGAACCCTTCTAGAATTATAGGATTGCAGCGGCAATTTGCGAAAGGAAGAGGTCATCCACATCATTCTTTTGTGAGTTCAAAAGCATGAACTAATCCCGGCTGTTTTTTTGGAGGTTTCAACAGACCAAAGTGTCCTACCAGGAGCCACACCATCACCAACAACTTTATCCTAAAAATCAGTGGTTTCAGTGCTGAATTTTATTGCCGCTATTTATATCAGACTGTGCCTTCACGATGATGGGGCATTTTTGATCTTTGCGTTCGTTGGCCGCAGCCTGCTGGCAAGCGACAAGTGCCGCCTGGTTGGCTTGCACGAGATTATATCCAGTCGACGCATTAGTCGCATCACCGGGCTTAGCGGCCCGGAGCAGCGCCCATCCCGTATCCCATCGATCCGGTTGGTCCATGACAATTGAGGCGACGGTGCCATCCCAGCCAAACGGCAGATGACTGGCAATGAAGGGGGAGGCAATCAGACCCAACAGCATAGCTCCAAGACCCACGGTCGCAACCCAGAAGACCACCCACTCCCGCTGCTCCACTTTGCCCCGCATATTGCCGATCATGTCGGCAAGCTCACGGCTGGTTGTGCGCGTCTCAGTGATCGCCCGACCCAACTCCAGCTTGGGCTCAGTGAACACCGATGTGCCGGCATTTTCGATCTGTGCGGAATAGCTCTCCGGCGTCTCCTTCAGTGCCGGATGCTGCTCAATCACATCGAGCCGCCCAACAACGGCGGCCAGCATTTGCGCGACTTTCCCGACATCGGACCGGTAATCCGGCGGTGCCGGGGGCAAGCTGTCCGCCATGGCACCCGGCAACGCCTCCACAGCGCGGCGCATGACGGACACCTCGGCCCGTAAATCCTCAAACGCCCGCGTCGCATCCCCCACCCCGTCACCCGACACTGATTCGTCATCCATGCTTTTTCCCCAGCTCGCCCTACATCGACATGCCCAAGTCACGTCCCCGCTCAAGATCACAGCCAATGCTCTGGCCAATCGCCCGCTCCACGGTCGGCGCTTGCAGCACCCGCCCCAGCCAGGAGCCGGGCGTAATCCCCAACGTCTTGGCCTGCGCCCGCATCACCGACTCAAGCTGCGGATCGCGTTTCAGGGCACCGGCGATGCTTTTAAGCTCGGCCGCGACCTTGCCGCGGGCTTCGGCCTGCTCCCAGCCGCTTAGCCGCTCATGCCGCACCTCTAGGCGGTGACACACCTTAACCAGCCGCGCGGCATACAACTCCGGTTCCCGGTGCACCCGCTCCTCATGCTTGATCCCAGCTACCAGCCGCGTGGCCCGCTCCCGCCCTTGCAATTCAGTCATCGCCCGCTGGATGGCGGGCTCATAAGCCAAGGCTGCACGCAAATCGCGCACCGCACCAGGCCGGATTTCATCCAGCGCCACCCCCGCATCGCGCAATGCCTGCTTTTGCGAATCCAGCACGGGCAGGTTTTCCGCGCGCATCAACCTAATATCGGACCAAGCCCGCGCATAGCGGTCCACCGCCTGCTCCAGCCGCGCCGCCGGATCGGCCCGTACCTGTGCGGCCCCAACGCCCAGACCGGCCTCGGCCGAGGGACGGCCGGTGCTGAGCTTCAAGCCATCGAACATGCCGCGCTTCGGCGTTGGCCGTGCCGTTGCTTCCCGGTCCCGCGTCGGGCGGAGTGATCCAAGGTTCCAGCGGTTCGCAGAACCGTTGGAATGATCACGGAGGGGCTCACGCATCGCCGCCGGAATCGCGATTTCGCTCTCGGTACCGCGCCGGTGGACGCCAAACCCCCGGCGCTGGGCATAACCGGCCCGGTCATAATCCAGCGTCGTTTCCTTGGCCTGGGACCGCGACAGCCGCGCCGTGAGCGCGCCCATGTCGCTGAATTCGGACCGATCGGCATACAGTGCCACCCCGTCGCGGTGCCGGGTCATCGCCACATAGGTCATGTGCCGGTCCATCGAGCCCGAGGCCAACACATAGGCCCGGTCCACCGTCGCCCCCTGGCTCTTATGGATAGTGGTGGCGTAGCCGTGATCCACCGCCGCGTAATCCGCCATCGAGACCGAGACTGCCCGCCCCAGACCAGGCCCCTGAGCGGAATCCAGCCGGATCGATAAATGCCCCTCGCTGGCTTGCGCCACCGTGCCCAGCATCCCGTTTTTGACGCCCAGCTCTCGGTTGTTCTCGCGGAACAACACCCGGTCACCGGGGGCAAACGCCCGCGCACCCTCGGTGGTCTGGTAGACCAGCTCGCCGGTCAGCTCGCCTTGCGCCTGCCGGGCATCACGGATGGCGTCATTCAGCGCCGCGACATCGGCGCGCCGGTGCGCCAGCACCAGCCGCGAGCCCTCTGGCCGCAATTCCATGTCGGCCATCACATCGCGCACGATGGCAATACGTGCAGCCTCGCTTGTCTCCTCAAACCGAACTGCACCACGCTGCGCATAGGCCGCCAACCCCTCGGCGGTACGGTGCCGGCCAAAATCCATCGACGCCGCCCGCTGCCAGCCCTCCCGCTGCCGCCGAATCCCCTCCAGCTCCACCATGCCAACCCGCTCGGCCACGGCGCGGAACGCCGCCCCCGCCCCGATAGGCTGCAACTGCTCAGGGTCACCCACCAGCACGATCTTGGCACCGGCCAGGTCAGCCTCGGTGATGAACCGGGAAAGCTGCTTCGAGCCCACCATCCCGGCCTCGTCGATCACGAACACGTCCTTGGGACCGAGCTTGTCGAACCGGCGCTCCCAACCTCGTTCCCATGACGCCAGGGTGCGCGAGGCAATGCCGGAAGACTCCTCCAGCCCCTCGGCCGCCTTGCCCGCCAACGCCGCACCATGCACGCGAT
>NZ_FQVJ01000034.1 GCF_900129125.1 Acidocella aminolytica 101 = DSM 11237
CCGACGCCAACCGCCTCACCTCATGGGGCAAGGCCATCTATAAACGACGAAAAGAGACGGTCGAGCGGTCCTTCGCCGATGCCAACCAACTCCTCGGACACCGCTACGCACGCTTCCGAGGCTTAACCGGCGTCACCTGCCAATGCCTGCTCGCCGCCACCGCACAAAATATCAAAAAAATCGCCATGGCACTCACCAAAGCACCAACGCCAAGCCCGGCCTGAGAGGGAAACCCCCTCACAAACAGAACAATTACAAGCCAAACAATAAATAAAACAAAACCCCGCCAAAAATGACGGGGTTTGTCAGCAGTCTGAAGGCCGCCCTACAGGGCGGCCTTGCCTTTAACGCATTTGGCTCAGGCGGCGAGCGCCTGCTCCACGGTCTTGAGGTTCAGGCCAAGAGCCGCCGCCACGGCCGGGTGGGTGATGGCCCCGCCCTGCACGTTCAAGCCGTCGCGCAGATGCTTGTCGTCAGCCAGAGCCTGCTTCCAGCCCTTATCCGCCAACGCCACAATATAAGGCAGGGTGGCATTATTGAGGGCGAAGGTGGAGGTGCGTGCCACGCCGCCCGGCATGTTGGCGACGCAGTAATGCGTCACGCCGTCCACCACATAGGTGGGTTCGGAATGGGTGGTCGCCTTGGAGGTTTCCGTGCAGCCACCCTGATCGATCGCCACGTCCACGATCACGGAGCCGGGACGCATGGTCTTGAGCATCGGCCGGGTGACCAGCTTGGGCGCCGCTGCGCCGGGGATCAGCACGGTGCCGATCACCAGATCAGCCTGCGCCACCAGCTTGCCCACCGCATCCTTGGTGGAATAGGCGGTTTTCACGCGGGTGCCGAAGGTGGCGATAATCCGGCGCAGCACGTCCGGTGAACGGTCCACCACGGTCACGTCCGCACCCAGACCAACGGCCATCAGCGTCGCATTGGTGCCAGAGACGCCGCCGCCGAGAATCACCACATTGGCCGGCGCCACGCCCGCCACGCCGCCCAGCAGCATACCGGGGCCGCCATAGGCGTTCTCAAGATACTGCGCGCCCACCTGCACGGACATGCGGCCCGCGACTTCGGACATTGGCTGCAGCAGCGGCAGGGTGCCAGCCGGGCTGGTCACGGTCTCATAAGCAATGCAGGTCGCGCCAGAGGCGATGAGGTCCTGCGCCTGAGCCGGGTCCGGTGCAAGATGCAGATAGGTGAACAGGAGTTGGTCTGCCCGCAGCTTCTTGCGCTCCACGGCCAGCGGCTCCTTCACCTTCACGATCATCTCCGCCTGACCCCAGACCGCGTCCGCATCCGGGACGATCTTGGCACCAGCGGCAACATAATCCTCGTTCGTCAGGCCGATATTCTTACCAGCATCATGCTGCACGAGTACTTCATGGCCTTTGCTGACCAACTCATGCACGGCGCCGGGCACCATGCCAACGCGGTCTTCATGATCCTTGATTTCCTTGGGCACACCAATACGCATCTTACCTCACTCCCGTATCAGGCCAGGCCCGCCCCAGCCGAATAATATTCGAACATTATAGTGCTTTCTGAACCATTTTCCTCGTATTTACGTGTATCCAGCTGAAAACTTCGACCAGAAATTCGTTGAATCAGAAAATTATTCGAATAAAATTCTAGCCATGACTCTGGATGACACAGACCGTAAAATCCTCAACGCCCTGCAGCAGGACGGACGGCTGACCAATGCCGATCTGGCGGAGAAGGTGAACCTGTCTCCATCCGCCTGCCTGCGGCGGCTGCATTTGCTGCTGCAGGGCAATCTGGTAGCAGGAACGCATCTGGTGCTGGACCAGAAGGCCGCCGGTTTCCCCGGCACCGCCTATGTATTTATCACGCTGGAGGGGCAGGACCGCAAGCAACTCGATGCATTCGAGGCACGCGTGAAGCTCATTGCCCAGGTGCAGGAATGTTACCTGCTCGCAGGGCAGGCCGATTATCTGCTGCGCGTGGTTTATAACGGGGCAGAGGATCTGGAGCGGCTACATTCAGAGGTGCTGACCCGCCTGCCTGGAATCAGGCGCGTGCAATCAACCCTCACGCTGCGCACGGTCAAACGCACAACAGAATTGCCCCTGTAACGGGTAAGCGAAAAGTCAGAAAATTTTAAAACCGTTTTTACGACGAGGCACGTATGTGCTCAACGCAGCATGGGCCATGGCTACCACCTCCAGGACAGGCTGCCGGATGGCGGACCATGGTGGTTCGCCATCCGCGACCGGAGGGGGGGCTTCAAGCGCCCGCCAAAGTCATCCCCTCAATCCGTAAGGTTGGCGCATCTGTGCCGCGCTTGAACTCAAGGTCACTCGCAGGAGTGAGGTTCAGGAACATATCCTTGAGGTTTCCAGCGATGGTGAATTCCGCCACCGGCTCGGCGATCTGGCCATTGCGGATCATGAACCCCGCCGCCCCGCGCGAATAATCGCCGGTGAGACCGTTGATGCTGGAGCCCATCATCTCGGTCACATACAGCCCTTCGGCAATGTCAGCCATGAGCTGCTCGGGGGTCATTTTGCCCGGCTCCATGTAGAAATTGCTCACCCCCCCGGCATGGCCGTTGGTTTTGAGGCCGAGCTGGTTGGCAGCGCGCGTGTCCAGGACCCAGTCAGTCAGATTGCCGTCATCAATGAAGTTCATCCGCCGCACGCTTTGTCCTTCACGGTCGAAGGGGCGAGAGCGGCGGCCGCGCACGCGCAACGGGTCGTCCACGATGTTGATGCCTGACGCGAAGATCTGCTCGCCCAGCGCGTCTTTCAAAAAAGACGTACCGCGCGCGATGGAGGCGCCGGAGATGGCGCTGGCTAGATTCCCCAGAATGGAGCCCGCTACGCGTGGGTCGAACAGCACTGGCAGCCGGGCCGTGACCGGTCGCCTGGGGTTGAGGCGGGCCAGCGCGCGGGCGGCAGCGTTGCGGCCAAGCTGTGCGGGGTCGCCCAGATCCTCGGCATGGATTACGGAGTCGAAATCGTAATCGCGCTGCATATCCGTACCCGCCCCCGCGATGGCGGTGACAGACACGCTATGGAAGGAACGCGCATATTCCCCCAGAAACCCCCGGCTAGTAGCCAGCACGGAGATGGAGCGCGACCAGGATGCCGACGCACCCTCTGAATTGGTGATGCCAGGCACGGCAAGCGCGGCTTCCTCCGCCGCCGTGGCGCGTTCAATTAGCAGGTCCGCGCTGGGCTCAACCGGGTCGTCCAGCTCCAGAAACGCGGCATCAAGCGCGGGCGGGGCGAAGGGGATTTCCGCGTACGGGTCCTCCGGTACCACTTTGGCCATCGCCACCGCCTGCTCGGCCATGCGCTGAAAGGCGCCATGGTCGATGGAGCTGGCGGAGACGCTGGCCGAGCAGCGGCCCAGAAACACGCGCAGGCCAAGCTCGGTGGTCTCGGCGCGTTCGGTTTCCTCAATCTTGCGCAAGCGGCGCTGGATGCCGACGGAGGTGCCCTCATACAGCCCAACTTCGGCCACTTCGGCCCCTGCCTGCTTCGCGGCCTCCAGCAGGGCGGCTGCGGCGTCGCTCAGCGCGCTCATGCGGCCAGCCTGTCGATGATGGCGGAGAATTTCGGCACCTGCGCCACCGGGCCGATGGTCGCCAAGGTCGGCTTACGGCGGAAGATGCTGGCGGCGGATGCACGGATATCATCCACCGTGACGGCATTAATCTTCCCCACGGTTTCTTCCACGGGGATGATCCGGCCGAACACCTGCCATTGGCGGGCCAGCTGCTCGCACCGGCTGCCGGTGGATTCCAGGCTCATCAGCAGCCCGGCCTTCAACTGCGCGCGGGCACGGTTCAGCTCGGCCTCGCTCACCTCACGCTGCACTTTCTCCAGCTCCTCCAGTGTAACTGGAATCAGCTCCGCCGCCTCGGACTCGCCGGTACCCGCATAAATGCCGAACAGCCCGCCATCCTGCGCCGGGGCGGTGAAGCTGTAGATGGAATAAACCAACCCGCGCTTCTCGCGGATTTCCTGGAATAGCCGCGAGGACATGCCCCCGCCCAGCAAGGTAGAGAGCAGCATGGCGGGGTAGTAAGCCGCCTCGCCATAGGCCGGGGCGTCAAAGCCCAGCACGATATGCGCTTGGTCCAGATCCCGCAGCTCCCGGTACTCACCGCCCATATAGTCGGACGGCATGGGACTGTTACGCTGCGCGCGGGGCAAGTCGGCAAAATGCTTCTGCGCCAACTCCACCACCTGCTCGTGATGCAGATTGCCAGACGCGGCGAGAACCATGTTGTCCGGCGTGTAATGCTGGCTCATAAAGCCTGGCAGCGCCTCGCGCTTCATGTTGCGGATAATCTGCTCCGTGCCCAGCACCGGGCGGCCCATCGGCTGCGCCGGATAGGCGGCGGACTGAAAATGGTCGAACACGATATCGTCCGGCGTGTCGTTCGCCTGGCCGATTTCCTGCAAAATCACGCCGCGCTCGCGCTCCAGCTCCTCCGGCTCGAAAGTGGAGTGGCAGAGGATGTCGCCGATGATATCGATACCCAGGGCCAAATCCTCCTTCAGCAGCTTGACGTAATACGCCGTCTGCTCGCGGGAGGTATAAGCATTGATATGGCCGCCGACATTCTCGATCGCTTCGGCAATATCCGCCGCTGAGCGACACGCCGTGCCCTTGAAGGCCATGTGCTCAAGAAAATGCGCCACGCCGTTTTCAGCGGCGGTTTCGTGGCGGGTGCCCGCCCCGACATAGGCGCCGAAAGACACGGTCTCCACACGCTCCATGCGCTCTGTCAGGACGGTGAGGCCGGAGGGCAGTGTGGTAATGGATACCTGTTCAGGCATTCTGGTTCCTGTTCGCAAAATTCCACACCAATGTTTCGACCGCGTGCAGGTCGGCCGGGGCGCGGGTGAAAATCTCTTTCCTGTCATATAGGTCGGAAAGATGCGGCGGTAAGGGTGGGCGGCTGCCCACCGCTTTTTCAATGACATCAGGGAACTTGGCCGGATGCGCGGTGGCGGCGGCGATCACCGGCAGGCCCACCGGCGCGCAGTCCCGCCCGGCCGCAAGGCCGATAACGCTGTGCGGGTCCGCTAGATATTGGCTTTCCGCGTAAAAGCGCGCGATTTCCTTCAGCGTTGCCGCATCATCCAGCCGATAGCCCTTAAACTGGTGGCCGATGGCCTGCCAGACCGGGGCCTCCACCGCCATTTTGCCGGAGTTGCGAAAATCCGCCATCGTTTTGGCGGTCAACGCCGCGTCACAGCCCTGGAACTCAAACAGCAGACGCTCGAAATTCGAGCTGACGCCGATATCCATGGATGGCGAGAGGCTTGGCTCCACGGTTTTCACGCTCATGTCGTTGGCGTCGAGGAAGCGGGTCAGAATGTCGTTACGGTTGCTTGCCACGATGAATTTGGCGATCGGCAGCCCCATCTGCTTCGCCGCCCAGGCCGCGAGGATATTGCCGAAATTGCCGGTGGGTACCGCCACCGCCACCTCACGCTCCGGTGCGCCAAGATTCAGCGCGGCATAGACGTAATAGGGGATCTGCCCGGCGATGCGGGCGAAGTTGATGGAGTTCACGGCGGAGAGGTTCATTTCCGCCCGGAACGGCTCATCCGCGAACATCGCCTTCACGAGGTCCTGGCAATCGTCAAAATTGCCCGCCACCGCGATGTTCAGCACGTTATCCGCCTTGACCGTGGTCATCTGGCGGCGCTGCACCTCGGAGGTTTTGCCCTCGGGGTGGAGGATGGTGATGTCGATATTCTTGCGGTTGGCCACGGCCTCGATCGCGGCTGAGCCGGTATCACCGGAAGTGGCGCCGACAATCCGCACCTTCTCACCGCGCCGGGCCAGCACATGCTCGAACAGATGGCCGACCAGTTGCAGCGCCATATCCTTGAAGGCGAGCGTGGGGCCGTGAAATAACTCCAGGGAGTAGAGGTTGGTGTCCACCTGGACCAGCGGCACAATCGCCTTATGGGCGAAGTTCGCGTAGGCGCGGCGGCACATGGCCAGAAGGTCGATATACTCAATGCTACCCGCCGCGAAGGGGGCGATGATCTTGGCCGCCAGTTCAGGATAAGGCAAGCCACGCAGAGCCTTCAACTCACCGGCGGAAAAGCGCGGCCAGCTTTGCGGCATATAAAGCCCGCCATCGGCGGCAAGGCCAGCCAGCAGCACGCCGGCGAAATCCATCTCTGGGGCTTGGCCCCGCGTCGAAACATAGCGCATCGAAAATCCCTTATTCCGCGTAGGGCTATACTATCGGGCGAGGGCGGGCAGCAATGCGTCCAGCCTTTTGGTCCCTTGCACGGTGGCAGCAAGCCGGTCATCCGCGAAGGTCAGATAGCCCTCGGCCTGACATTCCGCCAGAATATCAGGCTCCAGCGCGTCTTTTAGCGCAATGCCAGTGCGGGCGGCGAAGCGGGCGGCGGAAATGCCCTCCCGGAGCCGTAAGCCCATGATCAGCGCCTCGCGGGCACGGTCCTCGGCTGGAATCGCCTCCTCCAGCGTGGTGCCATGGCCGCGAGCGGTCACGCGCTCCATCCAGGCTTCAGGGGCGCGGTGGCGGGTGGTGGCGAGAAGCTGCCCCCCCAGCGACAGCCGGCCATGCGCGCCCGGGCCGATGCCCACATAGTCACCATAGCGCCAGTAAGTGAGGTTATGGCGGCTCTCCCCGCCCGGCTTGGCGTAGTTGGAGATCTCATAACGCTGCAACCCGTAGCGCGCAGCTTCCTCCGCCGTGATGTCGTACAGCGCCTCGGCCTCGTTCTCATCCGGCAGCACGAATTCCCCGCGGGCATGGAGGGTGGCGAATTTGGTGCCGTCCTCGATGGTGAGTTGGTAGAGTGAGAGATGGTCCGCCGCCAGGTCCAACGCCCGGCGCAGTTCCGCCCGCCAAGCCGGCTGGGTCTGGCCGGGGCGGGCATAGATCAGGTCGAACGTGATGCGCGGAAAAGTCCTCGCCCCCAGTTCAATGGCGGCAATGGCCTGATCCGCGCTGTGCTGGCGACCCAGAAAGCGCAGGGCCTCCGGGTCAAAACTCTGCACGCCGATGGACATGCGATTGACTCCCGCCGCGCGGTAGGCGGCGAATTTGGCGGCCTCAATGCTGGTGGGGTTGGCTTCCAGCGTAATCTCGGCATCCGGGGCCAGAATGAACAGCCGCCCTGCTTCCTCAATCAAGGCCGCGACGCTCGCCGGGTCCATGAGGCTCGGCGTACCGCCACCGAAAAAGATGGACTCAACACGCCGCGTACCCAGTCGCGCGGCCTCAAACGCCAGCTCCGTTTTCAGCGCGGCAAGCATGGCGGCCTGGGGCAAGATTTCGCGCACATGGGAGTTGAAGTCGCAATAAGGGCATTTGGCCAGGCAGAACGGCCAGTGAAAATAGAGCGCCAGTGAATCCATGCGGCAGGACATAGCTCCATGGGCCGCGCGGTGCGAGTCCATGACCGGTCAAATCCATGAGAAAGATCAAAGCGCCACCCGCCAGGGCTGCTATGCCGGACCTCTATCACACCAGGAAGCGACGCATGATTCAGGATTGGGTCCAACTCATTAACGACATGAATGGCGGGATGAAATCTCTTCGTCAGGGGGCGCCAGAAACAATGAAGGGCTTTTCCGCCCTGGCGCAAGGGGCGCATGGCGGTACGGCCCTGGACCAGAAAACCAAAGAGCTGATCGCGCTCGCCATCGGCGTGGCGGTGCGTTGCCAGCCTTGCATCGCTTACCACGCCGAGGCCGCCGCCAAGACCGGTGCCAGCCGGGATGAAGTGTTGGAGACAATGGGCATGGCGATTTACATGGGCGCCGGGCCTTCCGTGATGTATGCCGCGCAGGCGCTGGACGCGTTCGATCAGCTGAAAGCCACGCAAGAGGCATAACCCTCATCCGATGCGGTTGGCAAAGTCGCGGCGCCCGCTTATCCGGGAAGCATGGAAGCCATCCGCGTTGAAAATCTCGTTAAGCGCTATCCCAAGGCGTTAGCGGTGGATAATTTGTCCTTTACGCTGGAGCGCGGGCAAATTTTGGGCCTACTGGGTGGCAATGGCGCGGGCAAGACCACCACCATTTCCATGCTGCTAGGGCTGCTGGTGCCAACCTCCGGCCGAATTACGGTGCTGGGGCACGACATGGCGAAAAACCGCTTCGCCGCCCTGGCGCGGATGAATTTTTCCTCACCTTACATCTCCTTGCCAGGCCGCCTTACCGTGCGGGAAAATCTGGAGGTGTATGGGCATCTCTATAACGTGCCGAAGCTGAAAACGCGGATCGGCCAATTGGCGGAACAGTTTCGGCTAACGGAATTGCTGACCCGCCCGGCAGGTGACCTGTCCGCAGGGCAGAAAACCCGCGTGGCCCTGGCCAAATCCCTGCTCAACCAGCCGGACCTGCTGCTGCTGGACGAGCCTACCGCCAGCCTGGACCCGGATACGGGCGATTATGTCCGTACCGCGCTGGAAGATTACCGGGTGGCTACCGGCGCCTCCATCCTGCTTGCCTCGCACAACATGGCGGAGGTGGAGCGGCTGTGCGACCATGTCCTGATGATGAAGCAAGGCCGCGTGGCGGACCATGGCGCGCCGGAGGATCTCATTACCCGTTACGGGCGAGAAGATATGGAAGAGGTATTTCTGCATATCGCCCGGAGCGAGGCGATATGAACGGCACGCCGCAACGCATTTGGGGGCTGGTGTACCGGCATCTGTGCATGTATCGGCGCTCCTGGCCACGGCTGGTGGAAATTGCGTATTGGCCGACCCTGGAACTGCTGATCTGGGGCTTTACCGCCAATTTCTTTAGCCGGGATCTGCATGGCGGCTCGCCGATTCTGGCCGGGGTGGCCCTGGTGGCGGGCGTGCTGCTGTGGGAGATTGTGCTACGCGCGCAGATCGGCGTGGCGTTCAGCTTTCTGGAGGAAATCTGGTCGCGTAATCTCGGCCATCTCTTTGTCAGCCCGCTGCGCCCGGCAGAGCTTGTGGGCGCGTTGTTGAGCGTCTCCCTGATCCGGACAATCATCGGCCTGCTTCCCGCCACAATTATCGCTTTCCTGCTTTATCATTATGACGTCTTTGCGCCCGGCCCGGTAATGGTGCTGTTCTTCGTCAACCTGCTCGTGATGGGCTGGTGGGTGGCGCTTGCCATCGTGGCGCTGCTGTTCCGATATGGCGCCGGGGCGGAGGCACTGGCCTGGACCATCGCCTTTGGCATCACCCCCGTGGCCTGCGTGTTCTACCCCCTCTCCTCTTTGCCGTACTGGCTACAGCCGGTGGCGCAGGCCTTGCCCGCCGCGCATGTGTTCGAGGGTTTGCGCGCCCTGCTGCTGCACGGGCAGACAGACTGGCACCAATTTGCCTGGGCCACCGGGCTGAACATACTCTGGACGCTAGCTGCGGTCAGTATATTCGGCCTTGAATTCCGCCGCGCGCGCGTGCGCGGTGCCTTAATCTCAATCGGAGAATGAGCATGCATCATTTCTGGCTCATCCGCCATGCCTTGGTTCACCGGGATAGCCTCGTCTATCTGTATGGAACAGACGACGTGCCTGTCTGCACGGACACCATGGAAGCACAGACCTCGCATTATGCCGCCCTGGCCGCGCGGCTGCCGCGCCCGGCGCGTCTGGTCTGCACCCCGCTCTCGCGTACCCAGCTGACCGCCGATGCGTTGATGCGCGCTGGCTACCCAGCGACCGGGAAACTGATCGACCCCGCGTTCATTGAGCAGAATTTTGGGGATTGGCAGGGCGTGCCCATCTCGGAGTTCGATGCCCGCCCGCATGAAGAGCGGCACCCGTTCTGGCCGATCCACGCCGCTGAAACACCGCCAGGCGGGGAAAGCTTCGAGGATCTCATCGGACGGGTCGGCGCGGGGCTGGAAGGGCTACTGGAAACCGCTGAGAGCAAACACACCATTATCGTCAGCCATGGTGGGGCCATCCGCGCCGCATGCGCTTACGCGATGGGCCTGAGTCCGCATCAGGCGCTGTGCCTGCAAATCGACAACGTCTCCCTTACCCGCCTCTCCGTGACCGAGCGCGGCTGGCGGGTCTTTTCCGTGAATGAACATTCCTCCACCACGGCTTGTTCGCCGGGCGGAGCAGCCCCACCTGCCCAAAAGCGTGAGGATAAGACCATGAAACAAGGAGTTCTCTCATGAAGCGCCTGCTGCTCGCGGCTGCCTTCACCGCCGTCTCTGCCGCACCGGCCCTGGCGGGCAACCCACAGCATCTGGTGGACAGCTCCACCCTCGCGCTGGAGGATATGATGGGCGGCGCCCAGGGCACCCAGGCGCAGGAGTTTCTGCGCAAGGCCAAGGCCGTGGTAATCTGTCCCAACGTATTCAAGGCCGGGTTTTTCATCGGCGGTGAAGGTGGGGGCTGCGTGCTCTCCGCCCGCACGGCCAGCGGTGGCTGGTCCAACCCGGCCCTTTATTCCATGGGCAGCGGCAGCTTTGGCTTGCAGATCGGCGTGCAGAATGCCGAGGTGATGATGATTATCATGACCGATGGCGGACTGAACGCGTTGTTGAATTCGCAGTTCAAAATCGGGGCGGATGCGGGTATTTCCGTCGCCACGCTGGGGGCGGGAGTCAGCGGTGCAATGTCCACCGCCATCAACGCCGATATTATCAGCTTCTCCAAAAGCCAGGGGCTTTATGGCGGCATTTCGCTTTCCGGCACCGTGCTGTCCAACAATGCCGGGGCTGAGCAGCAATATTACGGCCAGCAGCTTGATGCCCGGCAGATCGTGATTGACGGCATGGGCAATAATCCCGGCGCCAACCCGTTGCGCCAAACACTGGCGCGTTACGGCGCTCCGGCCACACCACCCGCCGCACCGGTGCCGCCCCCCGCGCCGGCGCAGCAATAGGCGTGGTTTAAGCGCCGGGGCCACCCCACGGCACCCCGCATCCCCGACCTGTGCCCCAACCGGCCAGGCCGGGCAAAATCTCCTGGGCCTGCCCTTGCTGGTAGGGGGTGAGGTGGGACACAAGCGCGTCCGCAGCCTGCTTCTCCTGCTGGTAACGCTGGCGCATCAGGCCTACCATCTGGTCCATACGCTGAAAACGCTGATCGGGCGTCCAGGCGCCATTGCCCCCGGATTGCCAGAGCGGCTGCATACCGTTCCAAAACGCCTTATGGGCTGAGGTGATCGCTGCTTCATAAGTGTTCCAGGCCGCGGTTTCGGCGGCAGTGATCTTCAACTCGGCCTTCACGGCGTCCAGCCTGTTCTGGATGCCCCCAGGTCCCCAGCCACCACGCCCGCCGCCCCAGCCCTGCATCATGCCGGGCCCAAAACCGGGTGCGCCTCCTATCATCCCCGGCCCAAACCCATAGCCAGCGCCTGCGCCGTACATCATGCCGTAGCCTGGGCCGTATCCAGAACCAGACTGGTTGCCCGCCATACCAGGCGTTTGCGCCAGCGCGGCACCAGCCGCCACGGCAAACCCCAACGTGACCAAGGCAACACTGCCAACGCGTGAAACTGTTCCGTGCATGGGAACCCCTTTCCATCCTATTTCAGCAAGGCGCCAACAGGCGCGCCCGGCTTGCCAGCAGACAACACCCGCCAGAATGAAAAAACATTGATCCCGCTCAAATCAAAAGGCGGCCTTTTACAAGACCGCCTTTTGGAACCGGCAATTTTTGAATCCTTGCATTAGGAAATCGTCTTCACGCCACGGGCGATGGCCGCCACACCAGTGCGCGAGACTTCCGCCAGCCCGATCGGGCGCATCAGGTCCAGAAACGCATCCAGCTTGTCGGTCGCGCCGGTGAGTTCGAAGGTGAAGCTCTCCGTCGTCGCGTCGATCACGCGGGCGCGAAACGCATCCGCCAGGCGCAGCGCCTCGGCTCGTTTTTCCCCGGTACCGATCACTTTGATCAACGCCAGCTCCCGCGCCAGATGCGGCCCCTCGGACAGGTCCAGCACCTTGTAAACCGGCACCAGACGGTCAAGCTGCGCCTTGATCTGCTCGATCACCATCTGCGTGCCCTGGGTCACCACGGTGATGCGGCTCTTGGAGCCATCCCGCTCCACGGGCGCCACGGTCAGGTTGTCTATATTATAGCCACGCCCTGAAAACAGCCCGATGACGCGCGCCAGCACGCCAGACTCATTCTCCACCAGCACCGAAATGGTGGCGGAGCGCAAATTCGTGTCAGACATTAAACCAACGCCATCCCTTCATTGGTCACAGCCGGGCCGGAACCGTCCTGGTTACCGGGCCCCAGCAGCATTTGATTATGCGCGGCACCGGAGGGGATCATCGGGAACACATTTTCCGCCTGATCCACGCAGATATCCGCGATCACCGGCTTGTCCACGGCGATCATCTCAGCAATCACCCGGTCGAGATCATCCACCGTCTCGGCACGCAGCCCCACGGCATGGAAGCTCTCTGCCAGCTTCACGAAGTCCGGCAAAGCCTCGGAATAGGAGCTGGAATAGCGCCCACCATGCAGCAGTTCCTGCCACTGGCGCACCATTCCCATATATTGATTATTCAAAATGAATACTTTTACTGGCAGACGGAACTGCGCCAGCGTGCCCATTTCCTGAATGTTCATCAGGATGCTAGCCTCGCCCGCAATATCCACCACCAGCGCATCCGGGTGCGCCACCTGCACGCCCATGGCGGCGGGCAAACCATAGCCCATGGTGCCCAGCCCGCCGGAAGTCATCCAGTGATTCGGCTTCTCAAACTTGAAGTGCTGGGCCGCCCACATCTGGTGCTGGCCAACCTCGGTGGTGATATAGGTCTCACGTCCGCGCGTGGCTTTATACAGCTGCTGGATGGCGTATTGCGGCTTGATGATGCTGCCTCTGTCACGCGGCTGATGGAAGCCGAGCGAGTTCTTCGACCGCCACACATCAATTTGCCCCCACCATTGCGCCAGGGCGTTTTTGTTCACCGGCGTAGCGTCTTTCTTCCAGGCCGCGATCAGCGCCTTCAGCGTTGCCAGCGCATCTCCAACAATCGGCACATCCACCGGTACCGTCTTGTTGATGTTGGACGGGTCGATATCCGCGTGGATCTTCTTGGAGTTGGGCGAGAAGGCGTTGAGCCGCCCGGTCACGCGGTCATCGAACCGCGCGCCAATATTCAGCATCACGTCGCACCCATGCATGACGAGATTCGCCTCATACGTGCCGTGCATCCCCAACATGCCGATAAACAGCGGATCAGACGCCGGATAAGCGCCCAGCCCCATCAGCGTGTTAGTGATGGGAAAACCTGTGAGGCGCGTGAACTCAGTGAGCAAACGCGAAGCCTCTGGCCCGGCATTCACCACGCCACCACCGGCATAGATCACCGGGCGTTCAGCGCGTTTGAGCAGCGCCACCGCTTCATCAATCCGGCGCGCGTCCGGCTCAGTCCGAGGGCGGTAAGAGCGGTGCTGGGTCTGGCTCGGCTCACGGTAAGAGGCCGGGGCGATTAGAATATCCTTCGGCAGGTCGATCAGCACCGGGCCGGGGCGGCCCGAACGTGCGACGAGGAAGGCCTCATGCACCACGCGCACCAGATCCTCGGACTTCTTGACTAGATAATTATGCTTAGTCGCCGGGCGGGTGATGCCAGTGGTGTCCGCCTCCTGGAAGGCGTCGTTCCCGATGAGATGCGTGGGCACCTGGCCACACAGGCAGACCAGCGGAACGGAATCCATCAGCGCGTCCACCAAGCCGGTGACGGCATTGGTGGCACCAGGGCCGGAGGTGACGAGCACGCAACCCACCTTGCCGGTGGAGCGGGCATAGCCCTCCGCCGCATGCACGGCAGCTTGCTCATGCCGGACGAGGATGTGCTTGATCTCGTTCTGCTGGAAGATCGCGTCGTAAATCGGCAATACGGCGCCGCCGGGATAGCCGAAAATTACATCCACGCCCTGCGCCTTGAGAGCCCGGAGCAGCGCTTCCGCCCCGGAATTCATCAGCTCAGGTGATGCAATTGTGCCGTCCATGATTGTACCTGCCATTTACGTCCAAAATATCCATGTTCCGGTACAGCGCTGAGACCAGAAGGTCAACCGGGCGAATTCATAAAATTACTAAAATCAGCAATAATTCTTTCCGAAAATTTCGTATCAGAGGCGATTCTTGAATGAATTATTTGCATGCCTGTCTTGCTTACCAGCTTTTGATGCCGGAACCAGGTCATTTGCCGTTTCGTGTACTGGGATGTCGCCAGAATGGCACGGGCTTTTGCTTCTTGTAACGTGATTTCGCCGCGCAGATAAGCCGCCAGCTCCGGCATCCCGTGGGCGCGCAGCAATGGCAAAGACGGGGGCAGGTTCTGGGCCAGCAGGGCCTGCGCTTCCTCCAACGCGCCCAGGTCCAGCATGGTCTCGAAACGGATCTCGATCGCCTCGCGCAAAGCCGGGCGCGGCGGGTCGAGCAGGATCATTTTCAGCCGCCAGCCTTCCAGCTTTTCCGTCGGCCGGGCCTGCCAATGGGCAAGCCCCTTGCCGGTACCCAACAGCACCTCATAGGCGCGTGCCACGCGCTGACTGTCACCGGGCTTCAGCTTCACGGCGGTTTCAGGGTCCAGCTTCGCGTGCAATGCCTCGGGGCCAATCTGCGCCAGCAGGCGGCGGGCTTCGGCGCGGGCGTCCTCGCCTGGGTCGGGAATATCGGCAATGCCGTTCACCAGCGCGGAGAAATACATGCCCGTGCCACCGCACAGAATGGGAAACCGCGCGGACTCCATCTCCGCACGCGCGGCTAAGCGCCACCAGGCGGCATTGGCAGGTTCATCCGCCAGCCGCACGCCATAAAGGCAATGCGGGGCCTGCGTTTCATCCTCCGGCGAAGGTCTGGCAGTGAGTACCCGTAATTCGCGGTAGCATTGCATGGCATCGGCATTGATGACGGTGCCGCCAAATTGCTTGGCGATGGCCAAGGCGAGCGCGGACTTACCGCTGGCCGTCGGGCCTGCGATGATCAATGCCGTGCGTTGCCCAAAAGCTGTGTCTGCCCTATCGGTCGCGTCCATGACAGCCGTTCATTCTCACATCGTCACGCTCGTTGCTAGCCAGGAGGCCGGGCCCCTTACCGCGCAGGACGTTGCCCGCGCCATGGCCTATGCCGAAGGTCGCAACCTCGTTTGGCTGGATGAAGGCCACGCGGCCGAGTTCCAGTCCCCCACCGCGCCGGACCGCTGCGCCCTCGCGGCGGTGATGACCCATAAGGAGGTGGATATTTTTCTCACCCGCCCGCGCGGTCGCCGCAAGGCCGTGCTGGTGGCGGATATGGACAGTACCATTGTCACCGCCGAAACGCTGGATGAATTGGCCGCCTTTGCCGGGCTGAAAGAAAAAATCGCCTACATTACCGCCCGCGCGATGAATGGCGAGCTGGATTTCCAGGCCGCCCTCCGTGAGCGTGTGAGGCTGTTGAAGGGACTGAAGGTCTCGGCGCTGGAAGACACCTGGAAAGAAATTCAATACACCCCCGGCGCGCGCGCGCTGGTGGCAACCATGAACGAATTTGGGGCTACCACGGCGCTGGTCTCCGGCGGGTTCACCTTTTTCACTGCTCGCGTGGCGCAGGAGCTGGGCTTTACAATCCACCGCGCCAATACGCTGCTGGATGACGGCACCGCTCTGACCGGCGAAGTCGGCGAGCCGATTCTGGACAGGCACACCAAGCTGGCCTCGCTGGAGGAATTTGCCGCCCAGCGGGGCGTGAAGCTCTCCGCCACGCTGAGCGTGGGCGACGGCGCCAATGACCTACCCATGTTAAAAGCCGCGGGGCTTGGCATTGCGTATCATGCCAAGCCTGTGGTGGCGGCGGAAGTCGTCAACCGCGTGACCCATACAGACTTGACCTCGCTGCTTTTCGCACAAGGTTATCCGGCATCCTCATTCAAAGGAGTGGACGCATGAAGACACGGGCGGCTGTGGCACGTGCACCAGGCAAGGTGCTTTCTCTGGAAACAGTGGATATTGAGGGACCGAAATTCGGTGAGGTGCTGGTGGAAGTAAAAGCCACCGGCATCTGCCATACGGATGAGTACACGCTCTCCGGCGCGGACCCGGAAGGTATTTTCCCCGCCATTCTCGGCCATGAGGGGGCGGGCGTGGTGGTGGATGTCGGCCCTGGCGTGACATCCTTGAAAAAAGGCGACCACGTAATTCCGCTCTACACGCCGGAATGCCGCCAGTGCAAAACCTGCCTCTCGCAAAAGAGCAATCTCTGCACCTCCATCCGCGCCACGCAAGGCAAGGGCGTGATGCCGGACGGCACCTCCCGCTTCTCCTGCGATGGCGCGCCGGTAATGCATTATATGGGCTGCTCCACTTTCGCGAACTTCACGGTGCTGCCGGAGATTGCCCTGGCCAAGGTGCGCGAGGACGCGCCGTTCGAGAAAATCTGCTATATTGGCTGCGGTGTCACCACCGGTATCGGCGCCGTATTCAACACCGCGAAGGTGCGGCCGGGTGACAATGTGGTGGTGTTCGGCCTCGGTGGCATCGGCCTCAACGTGATCCAGGGCGCGCGCATCGCGGGGGCGGACAAGATTGTCGGCGTGGATCTGAATAATGGCCGCAAAACCATGGCCGAGAAATTCGGCATGACGCATTTTGTGAATCCTAGTGAGATCGGCGAGGATCTGGTCCCCTATCTCGTCAACCTCACCGAAGGCGGGGCGGATTATTCCTTCGAGTGCATCGGCAATGTGAATGTCATGCGTCAAGCGCTGGAATGCTGCCATCGCGGCTGGGGCACGTCGATCATCATCGGCGTGGCCGGTACGGGGCAGGAAATTTCCACCCGCCCGTTCCAGTTGGTGACAGGCCGGACCTGGAAGGGCACTGCCTTCGGCGGCGCGCGCGGACGGACGGACGTGCCGAAGATCGTGGATTGGTACATGGAGGGCAAGATCGATATCGACAGCCTGATCACCCATGTGATGCCCTTCGAGCAGATCAATGAAGGCTTCGAGTTGATGCGCAAGGGCGAGAGCATCCGCTCAGTCGTAGTGTACTGAGTTTCCGCAAAGGACCGCCGCGTGCGGCCTTTTTCTCATAAAAAAAGGCCCCGTAAACGGGGCCTATTTTACACCGATTTTGCGGCGTTACTTAACAGTCCGCACAATCATCGGGATGTCAGCGCGAGCCAAGCCAATATCATTCAAATCGCGATCGGTCATTGCATACAGTTCGGCGGCCACGGCACGGCGGGCCTGCCAAGATTTGAACCAACGGCGCAGGCCACCAGACTGAGCCTCATCCGCCTGAATTTCACGCGGCATCACCAGCGACCCGAGCTTGCCCAGGACATTGTGATTATGGATAGTCGTCGACATGATTCACCTACGGTTTTCGGGGGAGCGGCCGTTTCGATATGACCCAGCTGCACTCCATTTATAAGGGCCAGAACTCGCCCTTCCCGGGACAGTATATAGCGCGGATTGACGGGTTTTTGTGCAGGTGCGAACGCCGAGTCAGACCTGCGATTGACGCATAACGTAAGGACCCCCCATGTCATCAGAACATAGCAAGCGCCTTGCCGCCTTACGCGCTCAATTTCAAGCGCATGGGTTAAATGGATATATTATTCCGCGCTCAGACGAATATTTGGGTGAATATGTCCCGGCCTGCGCGGAACGCCTGGCCTGGGTCAGCGGGTTCACCGGCTCGGCTGGGTTTGCCATCGCGCTGGCGGAACGTGCCTCCATATTTTCGGATGGCCGCTATACCTTACAGTTGGAGCAGCAAACCGACGCCACGCTGTGGGAACGACACCATATCATTGAAGACAAGCCCGAGGACTGGCTGCGCGATACGGCACCGGGGCGCAAGATCGGCTTTGACCCCTGGACGATCAGCGCCGATGTGCTGGCCCGCTTCACGGGCGTGGACATGGTGCCGGTCGCCCCCAATCTGATTGACGCCATCTGGGCAGACCGCCCTGCCCCGCCCTTGGACCCGGCTTTGCCATACCCAGAAACCCATTCGGGCGAACCCGCCGCCGCCAAGCGCCGCCGCCTTGGCGCAGCCCTGGCCAAGGACGGACAGGACGCGGCGATTTTGAGCGATGGCGCCTCCCTCGCCTGGCTGTTCAATATTCGCGGCACGGATCTGGAGTTTTGCCCCTTCGCGCTCGGCTATGCGCTGCTGCGCCAGGACGGCTCGGCCATGCTCTTCATGGCGCCCGAGAAAATAAACGAGGCCTTGCGCGCGCATCTAGGGGATGAGGTACGCATCACTGGACACGAGGCACTGCCCGGCGCCATTGCGGCACTGACGGGCCAGACCGTGCGCTACGACCCCGCCACCATGCCGGTCTGGTTCAAAACCGCGCTGGAGCAGGCCGGGGCCGTTATCGCCAACGGGGCAGATCCTGTCGCACTGCCTCGCGCCTGCAAAAACACCACCGAGCAAAACGGTGCGCGCACCGCGCATCTGCGTGACGGCGTGGCGATGGTTGAGTTTCTGGCCTGGGCGGCTGAGGCCATGCCCCAGGGCGGCGAAACTGAAATCTCCGCGGCGGAGCATCTGCTCGCCTGCCGCGCTCGGCAGGATTTGTTCAGGGGCGAGAGCTTCCCCGCAATTTCCGGCGCCGGGGAGAATGGCGCGATCATCCATTACCGCGTCACCCCAGAGAGCAACCGCCCCATCCTGCCCAATGAGGTCTATCTCATCGATAGCGGCGGGCAGTATCTGGACGGCACCACTGACATCACCCGCACCCTCTGGACCGGCCCCGGTCCTGCCCCCGCACAGATTAAAGAGCATGTTACCCGTGTGCTGGCCGGCACTATCGCGCTAGCCCGCGCCATCTTCCCCGAAGGTGTGGCGGGCGCGCATCTCGATGTGCTTGCGCGGCAGGAATTATGGCGTGCGGGGTTAGATTACGACCACGGCACCGGCCATGGCGTCGGGGCTTATTTGTCCGTACATGAGGGACCAGTTGGCATTTCCCGAGCCGCCCGGCCGGTGCCGCTGGCAGAGGGCATGATCCTCTCGGACGAACCGGGCTATTACCTACCCGGCGCCTATGGCATCCGCATGGAAAACCTGCTGCTGGTGAAACAGGCCGCGTATGCAGGCGCCAAAAAACCCTTCCTTCGGTTTGAGACGCTGACCCTGGTGCCGTTTGACCGCGCGCTGATCGACCCGACCTTACTGCCGGGCACGTCGCTGGACTGGCTGAACAGCTATCACGCCCGGCTGCGGACGGCCTTGTCGCCACAGCTCTCCGATAAAGCCCGCCTCTGGCTGCTGGATGCCACCGCCCCGATATTATGATTGACCAGATATTCATCGATCGGGCAAAATTTCCATACAGTGTCGCTGAACTTTGAAGAAAGGGCATGCCATGCGCCTGTTCGTCGCACTCGATCTTCCTTGGGAGGTCAAGGAAGAACTCAGCGAACTCTCCTGCAATCTTCCCGGCGCGCGCTGGGTGCCGGAGGAGAATTTCCACCTCACCCTGCGCTTTATCGGCGAGGCCAACAGGCTGCAGGCGGAGGAAATCGACCACGCGTTGAATGCCCTGCGCGGGCGCGGCTTTTTCTTCAGCCTCTCCGGGTTGGGCTGGTTCGAGAAAAACGGGCGGATCAACACGCTTTATGCTGGGGTTGAGCGGAATGAGGCCCTGGCGCGGCTCCAGGCCAAGGTGGAAACCGCCTTGCACCGCGTGGGGCTGGCGCCTGAGCGGCGGCGCTTTATCCCGCATGTCACGCTGGCGCGGATGGAGATGCCAGTCTCCCCGACCCTCACCAACTTTGTGCAGGCGAATAATCTCTACCGCTCCGCGCCCATCCGCGCGGACAATGTCACGCTGTTCAGCTCATTATTGGGGAAGGACCAGCCAACTTACACGCCGGAGGCTGAATACGCCCTCGCCTGAGCAAAGCAACCTCTGAATCGGCTCGACTTGCTGTTTCCAAGATCGTATCGTCTTGGCATGGATGCGGTTGCCCCCTGTCAGGCGGAAATCAGCGTGGAACCGGCGCTGAGTATGCTGCGCTTCAGCCTGTCTGAAGCCGATCTCTCAGGTTTGGATGCAAACGCCGCCCTAGCCTTACCACGCCCCCGCGCGTTGCGCATTCAGGATAGGTTTTTCGACACGGCGGACTTCGCCTTGGCCCGGCATGGCATCACGCTGCGAGTCCGCAAAGCCGGGCGGACCAAGAACATGACGCTCTGCAATGGCACGGAGCAGCTAAACGCCACCCTGACCGGCCCGCAACCGGACCTCACCACCCTGCCGCCTGACTGGCAAGCCACCCTGGCTCCGCTGCTGGACAGTGCCGCCCTGGAAGAAAAAGCCGGCGCCAGCTTCAAACAAGCCAAACGCCGACTGGATGGCGCGGAGCTGTCTTTCGAGACCGGCCACCTGCTCACCGGAGCGCAAAAAATCCCGTTCAGCGAACTGGAACTCGCCGCCCCCGCCGCCATTTTGCCGGACACCGCCCTGAGGCTGGCAACACACTGCACTTTGCTGGCGCAGACTGAAACACTCGGCCAGCGCGCGCTGCGTCTGGCGGGCGCACCCGCCCCCGCCGTGCAGAAGGCAGCCCCCGGGCTGAATGGTACGCCCTGCCTGGATGAAGCGGTGGACCATATTATTCGCGCCTGCCTCACGCAGTTTCGCGCGAACATCCCGGTTTTTTTTGAAGGCAATGAGATCGGCGCCGTACATCAGATGCGCGTTTCCATGCGCCGCCTGCGCTCCGCCTTGGGGCTGTTCAACCGCGCCCTGCCCACGCCGGACTTCATCTCCCTGCGCGATGAAGCCAAGCGCATCGCCAACGCTATGGGGGATGCCCGGAACTGGGACGTGTTCATCACCATGCTGCAAAACGGCCCCGCCGCCGCGTTTCCCGATGAAGTGGGCTTCGCGGCGCTGGAAGCCCAATGCGCCTCGCACCGTCAGGCGGGATACCAGCAGGTTCATGCCTTATTGGAAGACCCCGCGACCACGCGCTTTCTGCTAACGGCGGAGGCCTTTGTCGCGCGGCGCGGCTGGCGCGGTGGCCTGCCCACGGAACTGCTGCCCCGCTTGGCCGAGCCCGCCAAAAGTTTCGGCGCTGAATGTCTAGAGCGGCTGCAACGCAAAGTCCGCAAACACGGCAAACATCTGGCGCGCCTGCCCGCGCATGACCGACATCTGGTCCGCATCGAGCTTAAAAAACTCCGCTATACGGCCGAGTTTTTTGGTAGCTTATTCGAACCGCGCGGGCGGGTGCGCGGCTTTAACCGCGCCGCCGCCGCCTTGCAGGAGGAGTTGGGCAAGCTCAACGACATGGCTACCGCGGAAAGGCTGGCGGCGAAACTCCATGGCGGCTCGGTTGAAGCGCAACGCGCGCTTGGCATCGTGCTGGGCTGGACGGCCCATGCCGCCTTAGGTGAACCCCACGCCTTGACCGCCACCTGGAAAGCGTTTCAGGACGCCAAGCTGTTCAACTGAGCGGCCTTATACCGGCAGCGTCACCGTAACCCGCAGCCCCTTCCCCAGATTGGACAACGTAATATCTCCGCCATGAGCCCGGACGATGTTGCGGGCGATTGACAGCCCCAGCCCTGAGCCGCCAGTCTCGCGGTTACGGCTGGTTTCCAGCCGCCGGAACGGCTCAAACACGCGCTCCATCTCATCCTCGGGAATCCCCGGCCCGTCATCCTCAATATCAATCCGTGCCATACCCTTCAGCGGCAGATGCAAGGTCACCCGCGCGGCATCGCCATATTTCATCGCATTGGTGATGAGGTTGCTGAGCGCGCGCTTCAGCGCCAACGGGCGGGCATTCACGGGCATGTGCTGCGGCCCCTTATAATCCACCGCATCGGCGCGGTCTGGGTCGATATCCGCCATCTCATCCACGATGGTGCGCAGCAGGCTGGCCAGATCCAGCCGGGTCAATGGCTCGGTTGTGGTGATGTCCTTGCCGAAGGCCAGAGTGGCGGCCACCATGGCTTCCATCTCGTCCAGATCCGCCAGCATTTTCGCCCGCTGCTCGTCATCCTCCATATATTCAGCGCGCAGCTTCAGCCGCGTGATCGGCGTGCGCAGATCATGCCCGATGGCGGTGAGCAGAAATGTCCGGTCCTCAACAAACCGGCGGATGCGCGCCGCCATGGTATTAAAGGCCCGTGCGGCGGTCACAATCTCGCTCGGCCCGGTCTCCGGCAACGGCTTGGCATTCGCCACGTCGCGCCCAAACGCCTCGGCCGCCGCCGCCAGCGTTTTCACTGGCACCAACAACTGCCGCACGGCCAGAGCAATCATGATTCCGCCCAGCAGCATCATCACAACAAATGCGGTGGCAAAGCCTGGCGAACGCCAAGGGGCGGGCGGGTGAAGCTCAGTCGTGACCGTCAGCCACATCAAAGGCGGTAACAAGCTTTGAGAGGGAAGCGCGAACAGGCTGTCCGGCGAGGGGCCGTTCGGCGGGTGTGCCTCTTCAGCCGGAGGCGGCGGCAGCGGCAGAAACAGCCCGTCTGGCAGCCCAAAACTTACAATCAAACGCAAAGGACGCAGAGAGACACGCAGCATGATGCCGCGCGGGTGCACGTTACGCGGAATGCCATAGGTAAAAATCCCCGCTCGTACCGCCTCGGCAATGGGCAGCGGCATGGGCAAGGTGTCGCTGATGGGCGGGGAAAGCGTCAGGCTTACCGTATCACCCTTGGGCACCGGCTCCCGCGCTGCGACCAGCGCCCTGTCCGCTGGCGGCGCCAGGGCGATATGACGGTAGATAATGGCCGCGCGGGTCGCGAATTCCTGTTCCGCCACCAGCCTTTGCAGCTTCATCTGATTGAAGGTGTGCACCAGCAACCCAAGCAACTGAATAAACGCGAACCCCACCAGCAGGAACAGAATGGCCCGGCTGGCAAGGCTGCGGGGCAGAAAGCGGAGCTTCAAGACCGCTCGACAGGGGTGGAGAGCACATACCCGCCACCACGCACGGTTTTGATAAGCTGGGCGTTGCGACCATCATCTTCCAGCTTGCGGCGCAAACGCGACACCGCCACATCTATCGCCCGGTCAAACGGCCCCGCCTGGCGGCCGCGCAGCAGATCCAGCAACATGTCGCGGGTCAGCACGCGATTGGGGCGGTCCAGCAGGGCTACCAGCAGGTCGTACTCACCGCCGGTGATGGCAACCTCCACCCCGCTCGGGTCCAGCAGGCGGCGGCGGGCGGTTTCCAGCGTCCAGCCTGCGAACTGATACACCTTGGTGGCCTGCTCGGAGACGCGGTCCTCAGCCTCGCTGGTCCGGCGCAGCACGGCGCGGATGCGCGCCAGCAGCTCACGCGGGTTGAAGGGCTTGGTGACATAATCGTCCGCCCCCAGCTCCAGCCCGATAATCCGGTCTGTCTCATCCGCCATGGCGGTAAGCATGATGATCGGCACATTCGTCTCGGCGCGGAACCAGCGCGCCAACTCCAGCCCACCCTCGCCGGGAAGCATGAGGTCCAGCACCACAAGCTGGTAATGGCCGTTCAGAAAAGCCCTGCGGGCCTCTTTCCCGTCACGGGCGGTGGTCACGCGCAAACGCTGGCGCTCCAGAAACTTGGCCAGCAGCTCACGGATTTCGCGGTCGTCATCCACGACCAAAATATGCGGCAGGGTTTCCATGTCTGTTACAATAGCGCGCCGCTGGGGTTTTGGGCAGTAGAGGTTGCAATTGGTGACAATTCGGCCGGAGCCGTAACATACACCCCCAGGCGGAATAAACACTTGCCCCCCGCCCCGCATGGCTTTAAGGGGCAGATCACGCAGCAACGTACGTGCCTCTGCCGGATCTCCGGTTACGCAACGGCGTCAAGCGTTCTGGCAGCACGACTGGGGAAACCTGGAAGTCGGCTGGTTCGTTGGACCGTTTCGCAACCTTGCCCCGCCGCGTGAACAGGCGGGCAATTGAGAGAAGGATGAGGGCGATGACTCCCAAGATCGCTTCCTTTCTGGCGTCGCAACCCGCAACGCCCTGCTTGGTTCTGGATCTGGACCGGGTGGCTGAGAATTTTGCCCGGCTCCGTGCGGCCCTACCCGCCGCGGCGATTTATTACGCCGTGAAAGCCAACCCCGCGCCGCAGATTTTGCGCCTGCTGGCCGAAGCGGGCTCCTGCTTCGATGCCGCCTCCTTGCCCGAAATTGAGGCCAGCCTTGAGGCCGGCGCCCAGCCCGAGGCGATCTCCTTCGGTAATACGGTTAAAAAACCCTCTGCCATCGCGCGCGCCCATGCGTTTGGCGTGCCGCTCTACGCCTTCGATTCACGCGAGGAGCTGGAGAAAATTGCCGCCCACGCACCGGGTGCGAAAATCTATTGCCGCCTGGCGGTGAATAATGTTGGCGCGGAATGGCCGCTCTCCAAGAAATTCGGCACCACGCTGGAAAAAGCCAAGGAGCTGATGCTGGCCGCCCGGGGCCTTGGGCTGATGCCGCACGGGCTCTCATTCCATGTCGGCAGCCAGCAGACCGGCACGCTGGCCTATGAACTCGCCATCGCCGAGGTGGCGATGCTGTTCACGGATCTGAAAAACGCGGGCCTGCCCCTGCAAATGCTCAATCTTGGCGGCGGCTTTCCCACGCGCTACCAAGAAGACGTGCCAGAGCATGACGAGTTCGGCACCGCCATCATGGACACAATGATCCGGCATTTCGGCAACGACCTGCCGGACATCCTGATCGAACCCGGCCGTTCCATGGTTGGCGATGCTGGCGTGGTGGCCGCGGAAGCCGTACTGGTCTGCCGCCGCATGCCGCAGGATGAACGCCGCTGGGTGTATCTGGACATTGGCCGCTTTGGCGGGCTGGCGGAGACCGAGGGCGAGGCCATCCGCTACCGGATCACCGCCGGAGATGGCGCCACCGGCCCCGTGGTACTGGCCGGCCCCTCCTGCGACGGGGTGGATGTGATGTATGAGAAAACCCCCTACCGCCTGCCGCTGGGGTTGAAATCCGGAGACACGGTGCTGATCCACGATACCGGCGCGTACGTCACCAGCTATGCCAGCCAGAACTTCAACGGCTTCACGCCGCTGGCCGAACATTACATCTGACCCGGCGGGGCGTTTTCCCCATCGCTGATCTTCCTTTATAAGGCGCAGGCCCCATATCCCGAGGCGCTGCCCGGCCATCCCGGCCGGGCTCCCACCAACACGGAGACCAGGATGCGCGAAATCAAACTGCAAGCCGCCGATCAGAGCGGTGAATTCTCGGCCTTCATCTGGGAGCCGAAAGGCAAGACATCGGCAGGTGCCGTTGTGGTGATCCAGGAAATTTTCGGCGTGAACGACTCGCTGCGTGAAACCGCGCAAAATCTCATGGACCAGGGTTTCATTGCCATCGCCCCCGATCTGTTCTGGCGCCTTGAACCCGGCGTAAACATCTCCGACAAAACCGACGCTGAATGGCAAAAAGCCTTCGACCTGATGAACCGCTTTGATCAGGACAAAGGCATCGAGGACCTTAAAACCACCCTCGCCGCCGCGCGGGACCTTCCCAGCTGCAACGGCTATGCGGGCACCATCGGCTACTGCCTCGGCGGGCGCCTGGCGGTAATGATGGCCACCCGCTCCGATGCTGACGTAAATGTCTCTTATTACGGTGTCGGGCTCGACGGGCTGCTGGATGAGTTCGACAATATCGAAGCGCCACTGATGCTGCATATCGCGGAGAAGGACGAGTTCTTCCCCGCCGAAGGCCGCGCCAAGCTGATCGACGGCATTGAGGATAACGACTGGATCGACGCGTTCGTTTACCCGGATGTGCAGCACGCCTTCGCCCGCGTCGGCGGTGTGCATTACGACGCACGCGCCGCCACCATCGCCAACGGCCGCACCACCGAACTGCTTGCTGAAATCCTTGAATAAGCTCACCCGACGAGGCTTTTGCACCGGCGCCCTGCTGGTGCCCGCCTTGGCTCAGGCCAAGGCTGCGCTGGGGCAGCAACTCGTCACCGCCTTGCTCGGCCAAATGGCGGCTCTGGGTGACGGGCCGGTGCTGCTGAATTCCTACTTGGTGAAAACCGGACCGGGAGCGGATGATTTCGACCTCACCCAGGCCAACGCCGCCTATGTTTACGACAATGCCCTCGCCGGGCTGCTGTTGCTGGCCGCCGGGCACAAGGCCCAGGCACAACGCATCGGCGACGCACTGGCGATCGCCCAGGCGCATGACCGGCATTTCCACGATGGCCGCTTGCGCAACGGCTATGCCGCCGGGCCTATGACCACCCCCGCCAAACTACCAGGCTTCTGGAACAAAAAGACCAAACAGTGGGACGAGGACCCGTATCAGGTCGGTACGGATACCGGCCCCGTCGCCTGGGCCATGCTACTCTGGGCCGCGCTGGGCATGACCGCCCCCGCCAACAAGGCAGGCAATTTTCTTGATGAAAAGCTACGCGCCCCGCTGGGTTATTATGGCGGCTTTTACGGCTTCGACGCCACCCAGCAGAAATTGACCTGGGAAAGCACTGAACAAAATTTGGACTCGGCTGTGGCTTTCAGAAATCTTGGCCGGGCAGAGGATTTCGCCCATGCCACCGCCTTCGTCCACGCCGCGTACG
Source organism: Acidocella aminolytica 101 = DSM 11237 (assembly GCF_900129125.1). Classification (GTDB taxonomy): domain Bacteria; phylum Pseudomonadota; class Alphaproteobacteria; order Acetobacterales; family Acetobacteraceae; genus Acidocella; species Acidocella aminolytica. Next base: position 26,511 of record NZ_FQVJ01000034.1, read on the forward strand.
ATGCGCGGCAGGGGCTGTTCAAAACCGGCCTAACGCCAACCGGTAAACCCGGCGCCATGGTCGCCGCGGATGCGGGCATCTGGCCCTACCTCGCCGGGCTAGGCAGCGCCGCCAGCGCAAAGCATGCCATCCGCAAGCTGCAACACGGCCTGGGGATCGGCTTTTCCGACGCAAGCAACGGCATCTGGTTGGAGGGCACGGCCTTCGCCGCGCTGGCTTTAAAAACCATGCACGCCGTTCTGGCCAAGGCGTTTCTGGGCACTGTATCGGCCAATTTATCGCCGCAGGGCTATGTCTTCGCCACCATCGGCCCGGAGCTGACAACCGGCCTCACGGTTGGGCCGTCCCTGAAAAAAGGGATGCCGCCACAGAATTTCAACTATTACCGCCGCCCGTCCCTAAGCGCCACAAGCTGGGCCGGGCTGGCCGCCTTGGGCGTGAATCCTCTACGCAACGCCACATAACCTATCACGGCGCGGGGCTTTCAAACAAAAATGGCCGGCGCATCGCGTCCGGCCATTTAAGGCATCACATCTCTACAAGGCGCGGCTTAGCCAGGCGCCGCTGCAGCTTCATTGGCGTTTCCAGCCGGGGCGCGGCTCAGCTCATGCTTCAGCGTCTCCAGATCCCCGCCGCCCGCCATGTGGAACATCAGATTCTCAAGGCTCAGCTGGGACCGTGGGGCATCCAGCTCCACCCGGCCCCGCGAGAGCACAATAAAGTGGTCGCCAACCATGTAGGCATGATGCGGGTTATGGGTAATAAAGATTACCCCCGTGCCATGCTCACGCGCCGCCCGCGCGATATAGCGCAGCACCAGGCCGGACTGCGCGACACCAAGGGCCGCCGTCGGCTCATCCAGGATCAGCACGCGCGCGCCGAAATAAATGGCGCGGGCAATCGCCACAACCTGCCTCTGCCCGCCAGAGAGCGTGCCGACCGGCTGGTTGAGATCCGCCACATTAATGCCCATGCGGCGCAGCTCGGTCTGGGCGATGTCGTACATCTCCTTCACGTTCAGCCGCTTGAAAAGGCCGGAGCCGGCGGTGAGTTCCGAGCCCAGGAAGAAATTGCGCCAGATCGGCAGCAGTGGCACCAGGGCCAGAGTCTGATACACGGCGGAAATGCCAAGATTCAGCGCCTGACGCGGGGAGGTGAACTTTACCGCCTCGCCATCCACGGCATAGGTGCCTTCATCATGCGCCCGCAGACCGGCGATGATGCTGATAAGGCTGGATTTACCGGCACCGTTATCACCTAGAACACACGTCACCTCGCCACGACGCACGCTGAGTGAAATCCCGCTCAGAGCCCGGATGTTGCCGTAGCTCTTGCCGACATCCGTCAGCTGAATAATGGGGTTGGAATGGTTTTCCATATCACTTTGCTCCGTTCGCCCGTACGCGGATCCAGGTATTAACGACAGTGGCAACAAGCAGCGTCGCGCCGACAAAGAACATGAACCAGTCTGGGTCCCAGTCGGCATAAATCACACCTTCTGTGGTCATGCCGAATATAAAGGCGCCAAAAGCCGAACCAATCGCCGAACCATACCCGCCGGTGAGCAAACACCCACCAACCACCGCAGCCGCGATGTAAAGTAACTCATTGCCAACACCCGCACCTGATTGCACCGTGTCATACTCAAACAGCATGTGCATCCCCAGGAACCAAGCGCTGAACCCAACGAACATGAACAAGGCGATCTTGGTTTTATTGACCGGCACACCCACCGCCAGCGCGCTGTCAGCCGCACCGCCCACGGCGAAGATCCAGTTGCCGTATTTCGTGCGTAGCAGGAACCAGGTAGCCGCGAGTAGAAACACAATCCAGTAAAAGATCGCGATGCTTACATGCATGTTGCCGATCGTGAACTCAGAGGCGAAAATCGCGTGGGCGGAGGCATAACCCGGAAGCTGACTGATATCCCCGGTCGCGACATTACCGGTCACGAGCTTCGTCATGGCGATGTTCAAGCCTTGCAGCATCAGGAAGGTGGACAGGGTGACAAGAAAGCTGTGCAGCTTGGTGCGGACCAGCAAAAAGCCGTTCAACCAGCCGATGCTCAGCGAAATCACAAGCCCGAAGATAATCCCAACCCAAAGATTTCCCGCCACCTGAGACGCGAACATGGAGGCTGACAGGGAGGAGGTTGTCACCGCCACACCCGCGGTAAGGTCGAACTCACCTCCAATCATCAGCAAGGAGACAGCAACGGCGGGAATGCCAATAGTCGCGGATTCATAAAGAACAGTCGAGAAAGCCGGTAGTTGCCGGAAGGGAGGCGCCACGACGAAGAACAGAATAAAAACCATGATCGCGCCGCCAAGAGCGCCGACTTCAGGACGTTTCAGAATTTTTTTCCAAAAAGCCTGTTGCACCAATTGCGGATGAACCGGACCCGCTGGCGCAGGGCTCGCTGCTGTTCGATTCGCCATGATAAAATTCGCTCCCGAGAAAATTATATTGCTGGCTGCCTATTGGCAGCCAGTCAGCTTTTTAGTGCCAGGAAAGCCCCGCTTAGCGCGTACCTTCCTTCACAAACTTGGCAATCTCATTGACATTCTGCGCAGTCACGAAAGTCGGTCCGGTCAGCACGGGGCCGCCACCACCAACAACATCGCCATTTGTCTTGTAGAGCCAGAGCAGGTCGATTGCCTCATAACCCTGCACGAAAGGCTGCTGATCCACGGCCCATTGCAACTTGCCGGACTGGATGAGACCAACAGCCTGTGGGTTCATGTCGAACGTGCCGACCTTGGCTTTGCTGTTTGCCAGCTGCACCGCCTGCACGGCGGTCGGCGCGAAGGGCGCCCCCAGCGTCACGATATAACCAACATCCGGATTCTGCTGCAGCGACGCCACCATGCGGGCCTGGGCGGAGGCCATATTATAACCGTTAACGTACAGAACAGTCAGCTTACCTTTGAAAGTGTCCTTGATACCATCACAACGCGCCTGCAACTGTACCGCACCCTGCTGCTGGTCCACGCAGATCGCGGATTGAACGCCTTCCGCATTCAGCTTATCACCCACCGCCTTGCCAGCAATTGTTTCATCCTGGCCGACAAACATCAGCATGCCGGCACTCTTCCAGTCCGACATTCCGGCATTTAAACCAACAACAGGAATCTTCGTGGCTTCAGCCTGCTTAACGGCAGGAACTTCAGCATCCGGGAACGCCAAGGTCACTGCGATACCATCAACATGCTGCTGCACCATGGTGTTGATCAACTGCGTTTCACCTGCCGCATTCGGGTTGGCTTCGTAAATCAGCTTCACATGATCTTTCTTGGCCGCAGCTTCAGCGCCTTTGCGGATAATATCCCAGAACGTATCGCCGGGCTGGGCATGGGTGATCAGGGCAAATTTATATTCAGGCTGCTTTGCGGAGGCTGCGGGAGCAGCCAGCGCCATTCCCGCCAATGCAACGCCACCTAACAAAACTTTGGTCAACTTCGCCTTGGACATTTTCATTTTTTCCCTCCCTCATCTGTCTGCACCACGCGGACATTACAATGAGTTTTGCAGAATTTATTTTTTTGCAAAAAACCACTCAAGGCACATTCCGTCAAGAAAAAACGTACGGAAAGCCAAAAACGCGCCCGAAATCCGGGAGCTGCGAATTATAAGGGCGCGGCTGGTGCTGGGGACGTATCGTAAGCGCCCCAAACAGATTGGTCGAAATTAATCACCGAGCCCGTCATCAGCCCAGATTCAGCACTGGACAGAAATGCCACGGCCCGCGCGACTTCCGCTGGGTCGATGAGGCGACCAAAAGGCTGCTGCGCCTCCGCCTCGGCTTTCCAATTGGGGTTGCCGCCATGATATTTGATCTGGATATGGTCTTCGCCATCGCTGGCCATCCAGCCAATATTCAAGGCATTGACTCTGATCCTGTTGCGCAGCACGGCGTAGGCAGTATTGCGCGTCAACGTGGCCAACGCGCCTTTGGAGGCGCAATAAGCCGCGATGAAAGACTGCCCGGCAAGGGCGGACATCGAACAGATATTCACAATCGTACCCTGTGTCCTCTCCCGGAGCATCAGCTTCAGAGCTTCCTGCATCAGGAAAAACGGCGCGCGGACATTCACCGCGAAAATCTGGTCGAACAATTCCGGCGAGGTATCCAGAATCGTCCCTCGGTCTGTGATAGCGGCCGCATTCACCAGCGCATCCACACGCCCAAAGATTTTGTCCGCCGCCGCCACCACCTCCCGACAATCCTCGACACAGCTAAGGTCAGCTGCCACGAACTTCGCCGCGACACCGGTATCCGCGACAATCTTCGTAGCCTGCGCCTCGCCTTTCTCACGGGAGCGGCCGCAGATCACCAGACCCGCCGCTCCCCGCTCAGCAAATAAATGGGCAATCGCCGCTCCAAGCCCCTGCGTGCCGCCTGTAACAACGGCGATTTTCCCCTCCAACTGGTTCATACCGCCGCTCCTTCAATTTCATAGCCGGCCGCCGTCAGCGCCTGGGTCAGTGCCTTATGGCCGATCTTGGCAAACTCCCCCGGCGGCGCCTTGGTGGGGTCTTGCTCCGCCTCAACCACAAACCAGCCTTCATAGCCGATTTCCGCCAAGCGCTTAGTCACCGGCCCAAAATCGATATCTCCATCGCCCGGCACCGTGAACGCGCCCGCCAGTACCGCATCGAGGAAGGATTGCCGCTCGCGGTCCAGCTTCGCCACCACCTTGCCACGAAGATCCTTGGTATGAACATGGTTGATTCGGCAGCCATATTTATCCAGCACGCGGAACAAATCCGCCCCAGCAAAGCGCAAATGGCCCGTATCATACAGCAACCCCACCGCCGGACCGGTATTATCCATCAGAATATCAATATCGCGCTCGGTCTCGATCGCCGTGGCCATGTGATGATGGAAAGCCAGTGGCATACCCTGCTCAGCACAATATTCGGCAAAGCGCGTTAGGCGGCGACCATAAGCTTTGATTTCATCTTCCCAAAGCCGGCGGCGCAAATTCAGCGGCGCGTTGCGGCGGTTCTGCAACGTACCAGCGGTTTCCCCATACACGATGCAAGGCGCCCCTAGTTCCCGGAACAACTTTAACTGCGCGAAAGCTTTTTCTTTCTCAGCCACCAGATCATCTGGTGCATCCAGCACCGTGCCGGAATACCAGCCAGAGCAGAGATATAACTCGTGCGATTGTAAAATCGGTTCCAGTTCAGCCGTTGTCCTCGGAAATTTCCCGCCCATCTCCACTCCGGAGAAACCCGCGGCACGGGATTCTCTCAGGCATGTCTCCAGCGGCGTATCACCGCCCAGTTCGGGCAAATCGTCATTCGTCCAGGCAATCGGCGCAATTCCAAGCTTTGCTTTCATCCGCCAGCGTCCTTAATTTCAGATTTTATTGATAAAGAAACCGGCGCTTACACGCCGACACGCTGCTTCTTACGGCCTTCCTTCTGTGCCGCGGCAGCCTCACGCACGCTTTCCCGTGCGCTGACGTCGGGCACCCCCACATCCCACCAAGCATCGCCCGGCGTCCACACAAAGGCATCAGACACGATGCTGAGCACCGTGGTGCGATCTGTTGTCTTCGCCCACTCCAGCGCCTCGCCCAGATCGCCCAGACTTTCAACATGCCGCGCGAGCGCACCCATGGATTCCGCATGTTTAACGAAATCAACCGGGAACGGTTCCTTCACCCGGCAATCCTTCAGCAAATTGTTGAAGGAGGCACCACCCTTGGCGTTCTGCAGCCGGTTAATGACAGCATAGCCACCATTGTCGCACACGATGAGGATGAATTTATGCCCGGACAGCACCGAGGCATAAATGTCGGAATTCATCATCATGTAGGTACCATCACCAATCATCACGATCGGCGTACGTGTTTCATCCGCCATCGCGGCCCCCCACCCGGCGGAAATCTCATAGCCCATGCAGGAGAAGCCGAATTCACAGTCGAACGTGTTGGGTGTCTTGACCCGCCAGTTCTTCACCACCTCACCCGGCAGCCCGCCCGCAGCGGCAATCAGCAGGTCACGCTCCCCAACGTGCTTGTTCACCACCCCCACAACCTGGGCATAGGTTGGCACGGAGTCGTTGGTCAGCTTCTGATAGCCATCCAGCAGCGTGTTCCACTTGGCAAACTCATCGCGCCCGCGCTTTGTCCAGTCCGCGTCAACTTTCCAGCCTTCCAGCGCGATTGCCAGTTCTTCCACCGTCTCACGCGCATCGCCAACCACCGCGAGAGCGCGATGCTTGGTAGCGTCCCAGCGCGCGGCATTGATGGAAATGAACTTTGCGTCCTCCGCAAAGCAGGTCCAAGAACCTGTGACAAAATCCATCAGCCGCGTGCCAATGGCCACAATCACATCCGCTTCCGCCGCCATGGCATTGGCGGATGTTGAGCCCAGAATACCAATCGGCCCCACATGCGCGGGGTGGTCATGCACCACACCGCCCTTGCCCGCGATGGTCTCGCATAGCGGAATTCCGTGCTCGGCGGCCAGCGCGGCCAGTTCCTGCTCAGCACCTGAATAACGCACACCGCCGCCGGAGATGATCAACGGCCGACTCGCCGCCTTCAACAGGCGCACAGCCTCTCCCAACTGGTCACGGTCCGGGCGAGCGCGCGGAATTTTATGCACGGTCTCGGCAAAGAAGGCTTCCGGGTAATCCCATGCCATTTCCTGCACATCCTGCGGCAGCGCGACAAAAGCAGGACCACAATCGCCGGGGTCCAACATTGTCGCCACCGCTTGCGGCAGTGAGGATATCAACTGCTCAGGATGCACAATCCGGTCCCAGTAACGGGTGACGGCCTTGAATGAGTCGTTTACATTGATGCTCGGATTGCCGAAATGCTCGACCTGCTGCATCACCGGGTCTGGGCGGCGATTCACGAACGTATCGCCCGCCAGCAGCAACACCGGCAAACGGTTGGCATGCGCCAGCCCGGCGGCGGTCACCATATTAAGGGCGCCCGGCCCAATTGAGGACGTTGCCACCATAATCTGCCGGCGGCGCTTGGCCTTGGCGAACCCTATGGCGGCCATTGCCATGGATTGCTCGTTCTGCCCGCGCCAAGTCGGCAACGTATCCTGCACGGCCTCCAGCGCCTCAGACAGGCACGTCACGTTGCCATGGCCAAAAATCGCGAAAACGCCTGGAAACAGCGGCGCGCGCTCATCATCGACGATAGTGAATTGATTGCACAGGTAACGAACCAGGGCTTGCGCCATGGTACAACGCACTGCGGTCATCGGCTTTTCTCCCTCTCGCCAGACAAAGCATGCTGGCCCCTTGCTCGGGTTGGGAAAACGTTATTGCTGAAAAAATTTTTTTGCAAGTATTTTTGCAGAAATAATTTGGCGGGGGGGATTTACCGCATCACCCCCGCTTGCCGCGCCCCTGCCCTTTCCTGTTCCGCAATTTCTCCGTAACCGTCGGAATTCGCGGCGCTTCTTCACGGTTTTGCTGCAACAGCGCCGCCACCGCCACCGCCAAGCACTGCACCAAGCATACCGGTGCGGCCAATGAACGCGAGAAGGTATATTCATCCTCCGGGATGGTAAACAGCACCGTAGCATCCTTCGCCAACGGCGAAAGCTGGCTGTCGGTCAACGCAATCACTGGCACACTGTTGCCCGCCGCGCGCTCAGTAATGGCCACAACTTCCTGCGCGTAATGCCGAAAAGAGATGGCAACCAACGTGTCACGCGGGGTTATCGTCTCTGCCATTTCCTGCGAAAGCCCGCCCGCCGGGTCCAGCAGCACCACGCGGCGGTGCAGCATGGTCAGCAGGTAACGGAACAGCGAGGCAATAGGCTCAGAGCGCAGCTGCCCGGCAATATACACTGTATCGGCCTTAGTCAGCAGCCTCGCGGCCTGAGCCAGTTCCTCCTCCGGCACTCGTTCCAGCAATTCCTGCAACGCCGCGATGTCACGCACCACCAGTGCCCGCAAATGCCCCAGATTCCCTGAGCTGGTATTGCGGGAGAGCTCCCCCTCCAGCGCCTTCACCCGCTCCCGGAACCCGGGCGCCGCCGTAGCCAGCCGTGTTTGGAACACCAGCTGCATCTCCTTGAAGCCGGAATAGCCGAACTCCTGCGCGAACCTGACTAGGCTGGAAGGGTGGGTGTCACATTTGGAGGCAATCAGACTGATCGATTCGAGCGCCACGACATTCGGGTTCTGCGTCACGTAACGTGCAATTTTCTGGAAACCCGAAGACAGGTTCGGATATTCCATGGTGATAAGGTTAACAATTCCCTCATAGTTATTGGGTAATGACTTGCCGCTTTTTATTTCGCCGCGTGCCATGGCTGCCTCTCTTTCTTCCGCCTCTTCCGCTCCCGCATTTGCCTTACTCCTGCGCATGAAATCCAGCCTGGCGCAAATCAGGACTTGCGTTTTGGAAATTTTTTTGCGAACAATGCATCAAAGCAAATATTTTTGTAGAGCCAAATACGTTTCAGGGCCAAGGTAAACCCGCCGATCCGCACAAGACCCCAACCCGTCTGACTTTCCTCCAATCCACCCAGTCCGATATGGCGATGACTGTCGGATAAAGTTAGCCCAACGTCCGGGTTATGCAAAAATATTTGCGAAGACGACGAAAGAACAATTCAGGGAAACGCTCTGATGTATGGAAATTACGGCATGTTTATCGATGATGCCCGGCGCGGCCAAGCGGAGGGACCGAGGTGATCGCCCCCGGCATGTGTGGCACCTTTGGCGACGTACCGACCACGTCCCTGGCCAAGGCTGAGGGAGCGCTGGCATCGGCCGCTCAAGGGCTGGTTACCCGGCGCAAAATCCCGACCTGGACCCGTGCGGACCTCCTGCACAACCTGGCCGACACGATGAAGCACCGCGCCGATGAAGCCGCCCGGATGATTACGCTTGAAACCTGCATGGTGGGCAGGAACAGCTTTGCTCTCGCCGTGGCGGAAGTCCCCTTCGTCTGCATCAAGGAAAGCGGCACGGGCCATGAGGGCGGCGCCGAAAGCATTTTCGATTTTCTGAATATAAAGCTCGCCCACGTTGCGTGCCTGATGGGAGGTTTCCATGATCGCCAATAAAATTCTCCGCAAATGGGCCAACAACGAACCCGTTTTAAATGGCTGGCTCTCCATCGCCTGCCCCTTCACCGCCGAGATCATGGCCGCTCAAGGCTATGATTCCGTGACCATCGACCTCCAGCACGGGCTAGTGGGATACGAGATGGCCACCGCCATGCTGCAGGCCATGCGCGCAAGCGGCATCACCCCGATGGTGCGCGTCCCTTGGCTGGACCCCGCTGCGATCATGAAGACGCTGGATGCCGGGGCTTATGGCGTCATCTGCCCGATGGTCAATAACCGCGCCGAGGCTGAGCAACTGGTCTCTTATGTCCGCTATCCACCACACGGCGTACGCAGCTTTGGCCCCACCCGCGCTAATTTTTCCGCCGGGACCGATTACGGAACCCATGCGGATCAAGAAATCATCTGCCTGGCCATGATCGAAACGGCCGAGGCCGTAGCCAATCTTGAGGAGATCCTCTCCACCCCCGGCCTGAACGGCGTCTATATCGGTCCGGCCGACCTCACGATGGGCCTCACCGGCCGCAAATACCGTACCGGATTCGACCGGGAAGAGCCGGAGATCGTCGAGGCCATCCAGTCCATTCTGCAAAAGGCTCACAGAGCTAACCTTCGCGCCTGCCTGCATAATGGCAACCCCGCTTACGCAGCCAAGGCCATCAGCTGGGGGTTCGACCTCGTCACCATCAGCAACGATGTCCGGCTGCTGGCGGATTCTGCGCGCAGCAGCGTGGAAGCCACACGCAGCCTGATCGGTGGAACGCAGCTACCTTCGGCGGACAGCTGCGCCAGCGGAGGGTACTGACATGCCGCACATCCTCATTGGCGGGCGGATTCATGAGGCGGGGCTGGACCTCATCCGCGCTACACCCGGCATAAGATTCGACATGGTGGACGACATGACCGCCCCTACCACCCTGCCACTGCTGGAAAAAACGGACGCCATTCTCGTCCGTACCCAGACACTGCCCGCCACGCTGCTTGAGCAGGCGAAGAATCTGAAAATTCTATCCCGCCATGGTGTCGGGTACGATAATGTGCCGGTGGAGGTTCTCAATCGCCGTCACATTCCCCTTTGCATTGTCGGCGACGCCAATTCCAGCGCCGTCGCGGAACATACGCTGATGCTGATGCTAGCCCTCGCCAAGCGGGTCATCGCGTATGACCGAGAAACCCGGGCCGGAAACTGGCGCTTCCGCGACAGCCAGGAAGCCACGGACCTGGACGGCAAAACCCTGCTGCTGCTGGGCTTCGGGCGCATTGGCCACGCCGTTGCCAAACGCGCCGCCGCGTTCGGCCTCAACATCGAAGTGCACGACCCCTACGCCGACCCGAATGTGGTCAGCAACACGGGCGCCACCCCCACCCCCTCATTGCACGAGGCCCTGCCGCGCGCGGATTTCCTGTCCGTGCATATTCCGCTGATCGGCAGCAAGGCACCCATCGGCGCTGAGGAACTGGCGTTGCTCAAACCCGGTGCCATCGTCATCAACACCGCCCGCGGCGGCATCATCGACGAATCCGCCCTGGCCGAGGCCCTCACGCGCGGCCATATCAGCGGCGCGGGGCTGGACGTGTTCGTAACCGAACCGCCCGCCCCCAACCATCCGCTTTTTTGTCACGACAGAGTGATCCTCACCCCACATGCCGCCGGGCTGTCCAAAGAGTGCGCGATGCGGATGGCCAGCATGGCCGCACAGAACATTCTGGACTTTTTCCAGGATAAGCTTGACCCCGCGCTGGTGGTGAACAGCGCCCACACCTCACTGGCGCCCGCCGGAAGGTAAGCTGCGCTGACCAACTAAACTGTTCGCAATTTCATTTGCAAACATTGACACATGCAATTTTATTTGCAAACCATACGTCTGCACAAATAATTCAAAACCCCTTGGGATGGAAAGGATCTTTGCCAAGCCGCCGATAGGCACATGACCGTTTGCGCGAACAAAGCGCGGCGCGGCCAGTGCTGGGCTCCAAAGATCTGATCCACCGATTAAACGGAGCAAATCATGTTACGCGTTGCAGTGCTCGGAGCCGGCCGCATTGGCCGTATTCATGCCGCTAATGCCGCCTTGAACCGTGATGCCACGCTGATCGCGGTGGCGGATCCGTTCGGGGATGGCGCCCAAAACTTGGCCGCGGAATGGGGATGTGACGCCTCGCAAGACCCTATCACCACCTTGCGGCGCTCCGACATTGATGCTGTGGTCATCGGCACCCCAACAGACACGCATGTTTCCCTGACTCTTGAAGCCGTACGCAACGGCAAAGCCGTTTTGTGCGAAAAGCCGATCGACTTGGACATCGCCAAGGTTGATGAAGCAGTCGCCGAGGTGGAGCGCATGAACGGGCGCGTGATGGTGGCGTTCAACCGCCGCTTCGACCCCTCCGCCCAGGCCATGCGCAAGAGCATGGATGCAGGCGAGATCGGCGACCTGCGCCAGGTAATCATCTCCAGCCGCGACCCCAGCCCACCGCCTCGTTCCTATCTTGAACATTCCGGCGGCATTTTCCGGGACATGACCATCCATGATTTCGACATGGCCCGCTGGCTACTGGGCGAGGAACCCGTGCAAGTCACCGCCACCGCCAGCCGCCTCATCGACCCGAGCCTTGCCGAAATTGATGATTTCGACACGGTCATGGTCAATCTTCGAACCGCATCCGGGCGTCAGTGCCACATTAATTGCTGTCGCGCGACCTCCTATGGGTACGATCAGCGCATGGAAGTGTTCGGCGCCGATGGCATGCTGCTGAACGAAAATCTCCGCGCCAGCACATTGCGCCGCTGGAGCAGCAGTTACACTGAAGCCCGTGAGCCACTGCTGGATTTTTTCTTGGAACGTTACGCCGATGCCTATCGCACGGAATTCGAACATTTCCGTGCCGCCGTTGCCAATAACGCGCCCATGCCGGTGACGATGCGTGATGGCCGTCAGGCTCTGCGCCTAGCCGATGCCGCGCTTGAATCCGCCCTGAGCGGCCGTGTTGTCGCCGTCTAAACCAAGGAGCCGCGTTATGCGCGAAATTGGAATCGGCCTTATCGGTACCGGCTTCATGGGCAAAACGCACGCCATTGGCTACCGCGCCGCGTCCGCCATTTTCCCTGGCTGCCCCGGTGCAGTTTTGCGGACTGTCAGCGACATTAACGCCCAGGCAGCGGAAGCCATGGCCACGCAATTCGGCTTTCAGAACTGGAATGCCGAATGGCGCAGTCTACTGGAAGACCCTGCCATCGACGTCATTTCCATCACCACCCCCAACATCATGCACCGCGAAATGGCCCTGGCGGCCATTGCGGCGGGCAAGCATGTGCATTGTGAAAAGCCCCTCGCCCCCAACGCCGCTGAAGCCCTGGACATGATGGCTGCGGCCGAGCAGGCTGGATGCGTGACGCAAGTGGGCTTCAACTACATCAAAAACCCGTTGCTCAAGCTGGCGCGCGACATGATCGCAGCCGGCGAGCTGGGTGACATTACCGGCTTTCGTGGCATCCACGCTGAAGATTTCATGGCCGATCCTGAAATTCCTTATAGCTGGCGGCTCGACCCCGCAGGCGGCGGCGGCGCGGTGGCGGATCTCGGCAGCCATATCATCGGCATGGCTCGCTTTCTGCTGGGCCCAATAAGCGCTGTGAACGCGGAGCTGGATACCGTCATCAAAACCCGCCCCAGCGCTCCCGGCGCCAGCAACCGGCGCGAGGTTCTAGTTGACGATATTGCCCGCCTCACCCTCCGCTTCACACGCGGTTGCGGTGGCAGCATTGAGGCCAACTGGGTTGCCAGCGGCCGCAAAATGCAGCTCGGCTTTGAACTAAACGGCACAAAGGGCAGCCTTGTTTTTACGCAGGAGCGACTGAACGAGTTGCTGCATTACCGCACGGGCGGTTCCGGCTTCACCCGGATTGAAACCGGTCCGGAACATCGGCCTTACGGCCTGTTCTGCGTCGCCCCTGGTCATCAACTCGGTTTCAATGATCTCAAAACAATTGAAATGGCCGAATTCCTGATGGCCATTGACGGCGCCACGCGGCAAGGCCCCGATTTCCGCGAAGCTTGGGAAATTCAAAAGATCATCGATACTGCCATCGCCTCATCTAAAGCAAAAAACTGGCTGAATATTCACTGATAATACCTAATAGGCATGGCCCTTCATCCAGCTACGCTTTCAGCCTCATAACCAAATAAAATCGGAGGTTTACGTTGAAATTACAGAAGCATAAAAGGCGGTCTTTCCATTTATCCCGCAGCAAGGCGGCATTTGTTGCGGCTGGCATGATGCCGCTTGTGGGCCTTGCCCCCCCGGCGCACGCGCAAAGCCTGCAGGACGCGCTGAAGCAGACCACCATCACCGGCAATGCTGGCATTTATGACTTCACCTATGCCAATCAAGCGCATACAGG
>NZ_FQVJ01000020.1 GCF_900129125.1 Acidocella aminolytica 101 = DSM 11237
CCTTGCCGATGTGCTCAAGGGCCTCTCCGTTGCCTGGGATACCGATGCCGCGTTTGCCCAGAACAGCTCTGAGTCCAATGTTCACTACAACAACCCGTACTTCAGCAGCCGTTTCTATCTGAAGTACGCGTTCTAATTGTGGCACCGAACTTGTCATCTGCCCGTGCTAAACCGGCGATATTTCATTGGTACAGTAGAGTAGGTGCTAAGTAGCACCTACTAATTTGTTAGCTTGATGTATGTCTATACTATCATGCTTTGGCCTCAAGGGCGCGGCGACACATCTGCATCGCCCATGCCGGGCATATGGCGCAGATGGAAAAGTCAAGTAAGGCGAACCGGATATCCGGCCGCCCCACAGCCGGGGCGGATTTTCAAAATGGGAGGAAAATCCATGAGCAATACCGTCGAAAACCGCAGTATCATCGTGACCGGCTCGGGCCGAGGCATTGGCCGCTCTATTGCAGAAGGGCTGGCCAAGGAGGGCGCCCGCTTAGTGATTGCCGACATCGATTCTGTCACCGCTGAAGCTACTGCCGCCGAGATACGAGACGCTGGCGGTCAGGCCATCGGCATCGTCGCCGACGTGACCGACCGTGCCAGCGTCAAGGCGCTGATCGCCCGCGCCGTTGCGGAATATGGCCGACTGGACGCAATGTTCAACAATGCCGGAATCGCGCAGGTCAAGCAGTTCAACGATATCACCGAAGACGACTGGTACCGGGTCATGGACATCAACGCCATGGGGGTGCTGATCTGCATTCAGGAAGCTTCGAAACAGTTTATCTCCCAGGGCGGAGGCGGCAAGATTGTCAACACGGCCTCCATCGCGGGAAAGCAGGGCTACGAGCCCTTGGCGCATTATTCGGCCAGCAAGTTCGCCGTGGTGGCGCTGACTCAGGCCGCCGCCCGCGCCTTCGGCAAGTACAAGATCAATGTCAATGCCATCTGTCCCGGCGTCGTCGCCACTGACATGTGGAAGCTAATAGACAAGGGCTTCAAGGACGAGGGGCTGACGAACCGCGACAACGAGGCTTTCGAGGGTTTCTCGGCCGACATTCTGCTGGGCCGCGCCTCGCGTCCCGACGACTTGGTCGGCGTGTCGATCTTTCTCGCCTCAGAAGGGTCCGACTACATGACCGGGCAGAGCATGCTAGTCGACGGTGGCATGGTGTTGGTATGAGCGCAAAGGCCAAGCTGGTTGATATGAACGCCCGCGCTATGGTGTTGTACAAAACGGGGCAAGACCATGAGCGCTTTTCGAGGGCCGCTTCAGGCCGCCAAGTGCGGGGAAACAGTTGGCCATGCCCGTCAGCGCCCATAAGACAAACCTAGCTTTCTGAATAAAGGAGGATTTTTGGCTCATCTACACTCTTTCGTCACTACGGTGAGCCAAAAATCGTCGACCACCAAGCCGTTCGCCCAGGCTATAGTGCGATGTGCAATAGTGGTGTTGGTCAAGTATTTGACTATAATATGTGGGTCGGCATGGAATAAGGGCTCCGACGCATATGTGGGACGGCCCTTGGTAAGAGCTTTTTGCACGCCGATCAGGCATCTCGTTTGAATGCCGTTTGACAAATGCGCCCGAATATCGCGCAGAGACGGACCTGCGGCGTAAGGCTCAATGATCTTGTCATCCACCCCGTCTATCGGGTTTGGCCCTTCTTCGCTAACTCAGGTTCGAAACTGCCATCACCATCCCGGGACACGGCAACCCGCACCTTGCCATCTGCGCCCTTCGCCCGCTTCGTCGAAACACTGTTGCGCCGGTTGGGCTGATCAGACGGCAGTTCCGCACTAGCCTCATAGCCCAGATGCGCCATCAATTCCGCGCCCAGTATCCGCTCCATCAGCAGGATCTTCAGTTCCTTCATCAGCCCGGTATCACCAAGCAGGTCCTCGGGCCGCTTGCACCCCTTCAGTAACTCATTCGAAATCGTCATCTTTCATGCTCCCCTTTGGAAGCATAGACCAAATTGGCCATACACAAGGGACGGACACTCTCTCCTGGTATTCTCTGCTAGCGTATAAAACAACATTTCGCGGGTCTGCAGCGGAAAGGCATGGACGACTATGCGACAGCTTTGCGTGCACGACATGCGGTTTCCTCCTTTCGTCCGCGATAGCAGCCTAGTCCTCGCTCCCGTCAAACTGGAAGGCTTGGTCAAGTGTAAATAACAGCGGCGCGAATGTCGCGCGGCCGCCGGTTTGCTACTCGCGCTGCTGCTCAGCCTGCCATAGCCGTAATGCAATGCGGCGCCTTCGCCAGAAAGAAGATCAACTGCATACGCGCCAATTTCTTCCGAAAGTCCGTATTTCCATCCCGCAGCTCACCGTGAAACTGAAAAGGCTGCTTTGCGAGATCCAGTCGTATAATGGCCTCGTCCCTTGATGCGCTTTCTTTACTGCGACGTTTGACCAATATCAGTTTGGCACATCGCGATGCCGTCGGGAGCGGGCATCCACCCACTTCAAATCTCAGCGCAAATTAACCCGCTAGTCCCGTCAGGGTGGCGTTCTCAAAGCGCGCGGGGGTGCCGCCCGCGTGTTATACGTGGGAGACTGCCGAGAGTGCTTTTTCTTTAAAAATGGCTGCGAGAGTTCCGGCGTAAGGCGAGGCCCTCAGGCATAACTCCACTTACCATGGGACAGTTTGGCCCGTGCGGTCGAGATACTCCAGGCCAGACTTTCCACGTTTTGTGAGCAAAGTGTTCACAATGTCGGGAATGGTTTCCTCAAGGCCGAGCGGCGCGTCAGGCCCGCCCAGGCCGGTGCGAATCCAGCCCGGCGCCATGACGACCATGGCGCGCTGCGGATGTGCCTCACGCGCTGCGAAGCACCGCATGAACATGTTGAGCGCCGCTTTGCTGCCGCGATAGACCTCCCGTCCGCCATTTTCATTATTGCTGATACTGCCCTGTCCTGACGACATGGCGCCGATCAGGCCATTTTTCGGGACGAGATCCTGCAATGCTTCAATGGCACGCATGGGGCTCAGCGCGTTGGTAACCATGACGTATGTGAATTCTTCCGTGCTCACCTGCCCAACATGGACATGCTGATCGTGCGTCGTGGTTCCAGCATTGACAAAAAGAATGTCGAGTACCCTGCTTGTCAGACGATCGCGCAACGCCGCGATCTGATCTGACGCGTTGATGTCGAGGATTTCAATCGCCACCCGGTCCTGGTGTTTATCAGCGAGATCGTGCAGCTCAGTTCGTGCGCCGGACCTGACCGTGCCGATGATGTTCCAGCCTTTTTTCAAGAGCTCGGCGGCTATGGCGTATCCAAGGCCGCGCGACGCGCCGATGATCAGGGCCGTGCCGGTAGTATCATGTGCAATATTCGTGGACATGTGATGATCCTTCAAGGCGGTATATTGACAGCGGATATGGTTGAGGTCGTGACTTGGCGCCAGCCGCATGAGATGCACAATATAGTTGCGGAAGACGCTATGTCTTGGCCGCTCGAGTGTATAAGCTCGGTCATGGACAGTCTGGATTTGAATTTGCTGCGGGCGCTCGACGCCCTTTTGACCGAGGGGAGCGTGACCGGAGCGGCGCGTCGGCTCGGCTTAAGCAGCTCTGCCATGAGCCGGACTTTGGCAAGGCTGCGATCTGCAACAGGCGACCCGCTGCTGGTGCGCGCCGGGCGCGGGCTGGTTCCCACACCGCGTGCCGTAGCGTTGCGTGATCGGGTTCACGAGTTGGCCCATGAGGTGCGGGTGGTTCTTACCCCTCAGAATGACCGGCTGGACGCCGCCACGCTGGAGCAGACATTTGTCATTCGCGCTAATGAGGGCTTTATCGGGTTATTCTGCGCGCCGCTGGTGGCGGCCGTCGCGGAAGCGGCGCCACATGTCAGCCTACGGTTCGCGCCCAAACCTATCAAGGACGCCGAACCGCTTCGGGCTGGGCTAGTCGATCTAGAAATCGGGGTTCTTGGGGACTTTGCACCGGAGGTGCGAACACATCTCCTCTTCCGCGATAGATTTCTGGGGGTGGTTCGGGATGGGCACCCATTGCTGGAGGCGACCATAACGCCGGAGCGCTATGTGGCGTACAAACATGTCGTAGTGTCGCGAAAGGGGGCTTTCACGGGGCCGGTGGATGAGGCGCTGGAGAAGTTGGGATTCAGACGGCAGATCGTCGCCGTCGTACCCGGCTTTCCCGATGCTTTGCGTATTGCGCGCCAGTCAAACCTCATCGCGCTCGTACCGCGCTCGTGTTTCGATATCGGTCTGATGGGTGGTGATCCGCTCATACAGGGCTTGGTTAGCTTCCAGCTACCCGTCCCGACGCCGGAGATAGCGATATCGGCGATGTGGCATCCCCGCACGGATGCTGATCCCGCCCACCGCTGGCTGCGCGAGACCGTGATCTCCGTCTGCCTGACGGCTTTCCCACGACATCGGGAATGACTGGACGGAGGAAGAGCTGTTTGGGTTGCTGTATGACCGGGTGCAGGTTCAGATCAGTGCCGCCGCTACCGGCATTGAGTAGGATTATGTTGAAAGGTTACAGGCCAGCGACAAGGGGCCGCGCCTTTGCCTTTAGAAACGCGGCGGCTTGGATACCGCAGGCAACGAGATGACCGACACTCTCGCCTCCTGGCCGATTCCGCAATCTCAATTATAACCCCTGGGAGTGCCAACATGTCGAATGACCCACCTTAGGCACGACTCAAGGCTAGATTGTTTTGAAAATGGTTCAGAAATCATCAGCTTGTTCAGCGTGTCCATAACTCTTCATATATTAATTTGATAAGCAAACAAACTATCTCATTCGCTTGCCGCGTCAAGAACAACGTATCGAGTTACACTCCGGGGCTTGGAAGGTTTCCTAGATGATTTAGGCTACTTTCCGCGCCCTCCCATCGATTTTCGATCTGATTGAACTAGCCTGCGGCGAGCGGCTGCACTGATGAGGCGGATGCCACGCCCACGGGCGGCGTCGTATACTGTTGAGCATAACGTGTTGGTTTCAGGACTTCATGTCCGATCATTAAAAATCGGCTTTCAGAAAAATGCTTCGAACTGTTGGGTAAAGCGTTTTTACACCGTTCTAAATTTCCGTGCCGATCAGGCAGATCGTGCTATAGGAAGGGGCGTCTTGCTAGATGCTTAGATCCAACGCTTGCAAAGTTTACCCTTCGCATCAGAAATTTATTCCTTCAATGAAATAAAAAATTCTCCTCGTGATTGCGGAAACATGAGTTTATTCCGGGTTTTCTTAGAAGGAATTGGAATTAAATTAGATCGCCATCTCCGCTCTCAAAAAAATAAGAAATTGAGATATCTAGGTGCTTTGCTGCTTCATATAGCCGCGATGCACTTATCCGATTAATGCCCCTTTCATATTTTTGTATCTGCTGAAATGTAACGCCCAAAAGCTTTGCTAAATCAGCCTGTGTCAAACCGACCGCCGTACGCCTTAGGCGAAATCTTTGCCCAATTTGTTCATCGATAAGGTTTGCCTTTCGCGGGGCTTCATTAGTCATATTATTTGTTCTCATACCTATTTAACGCCCAGATATCCAGAATTTCCACGATTCATGCTTTTTACAGTGGTCCTTTCCCTAACATGTTCTTACTTTGAAGTTAGGGGTTGTAAGTTAATATATGCCCTGCTTATGTGCTGAGCAAAAGAGGGGGGAGTTTCCGCCTCTGGCCGTTCACGCGGGGGCTGACGGCCAAGCTGCGCGCTGATGTTGATGCGCTCGGCTTACTGTTGCACATCCATCCAATGCCGGGACATTCAGGCGATCGCCCGCAGACGAAAAGCTTGCTGAACGGCTTACAGGGCGTCCAGAAAAGTTCGGTCTGCAGACATGGCCTAGTGGTTAGCCCCTGCATCATTAAAATTTTTTATGACAGGCAGTTTAAGGATATAAAACAGGCTTTACAAGGTAACTTTTTTGTAATTGGTTGTTATGGAAGGCCAGGCCGCATCTTCAAGCGACTAAGGGGTATGTTTGATGAGTACGTCTAAGACCGTGTCTAAAATAATCGCCATGATGCCCAAGGCGATCGCGGAGTTAAAAGCAACCGGAAAAAATGACGCAGCTGGATTAATTGAGGCTAATCAAAAGCTGTTGGAAGACTATTTCAGGGGCAACGGGCCTCGTCCGGTTAGACCGCGCAAGCCAATACCGGATGTAATTATAGGTGTTCAGCTAGCTGAAGAAAAAAAATATGAGCAAAAAGTGCAATGCGAAGAGCGTGAGTTATGCCCGGCCATCTGAGTTGACCTTGAAGAACTCAAGCAATTGCCGATCATCAATATGCTTCGATCCTCCCATAGCGTTCTTCAAGCCAGCTGAATATTTCTTTTTAGAAATGAAGCTTTCGAGGGGTACATGGCGTCTATGAGATATTGACCTTGATCGGCTGGACCGCTCCATCAGCCTGGCCTCGGAGTTAGGTCTAGGGAATTTTATATGTTGACATTGTCTAAACTTGCATTTGGCGTTGTTCTGGCGGCTTGGCAGCCGAGCACTGGACTACCCAATCCAAGCATGACCCCAGGCGCTATTAATACTCACGTTACCCAGAGCAATATCGGCACAACAATCTGCGTGCGTGGCTGGACACGTAAAGTTCGACCGCCTGAATATTATACTGAAAAACTGAAGCGATCGCAGATTCGCGCCTATCGCTATGAGGATCGCCGCTTGGGAGATTATGAAGAAGACCACCTTATTCCCCTTGAACTTGGTGGGTCTCCTACGTCGCCACAGAACCTTTGGCCCGAGCCACATTACGTGCCAGGTAACTTAGGAAGTCACAGCAAAGATCGCCTTGAAAACAGGTTACACAAGCTCGTTTGTCGTGGCGACCTGTCGCTGAACAATGCCCGTCACGCAATCGCTAGTGATTGGGTTGCAGCCTATAAGCGTTATATGAGCTCATCGTACTGATTAATTGTTAGTTTGTCTCCACAAGACGGGTTGCTGCCGGTTTCATGGATGCCAGTGTTGAATTCCATTGAGATCTGGCTCTCACTCATATGTGGAACGGCCCTTGGCAAGTTTTGAGCGTCAGATCAAGCGCGTTCAGCCGTTTCCGAATGGCCTTGATGGTGAGCGAAATGCCAAGCTCCGTCTCTCCCCAGTCCACCAGTTCCGACAACGTTGCGTCGGGCTAGGTCTGTATACGCGCATGCAAAATAGCGTCATACCCGGCCAGCTTGGTGGGCGTATGGGAGCGTTGTCCGCTAACGCACGGACCGCCCTGGCGGTCACGGCGGTGCCGCGCTTTGATGACGTAGGAGCGGCTGACCGCAAAGCGCGCACCAACCACTGCAGCACTGCCGAAACACGATCACGCAAATCCTGAGAGTAGGCTTATCCGCGACGATGACCTACCAATGGCCGCCTGTTCCAACCGGAAACTTATGAATCTTAAAACCTGACCGTGCCGGAAGAGCAAGATTCAAGTCAAAGGCAAGTGGCTCTAAGTCGCACACGCGCTTGATACAGCGCACTTCCGAGGCGCAGCACAACTTTGCTGCCCTCCATCCGGGTTATGTCGTGCAGGTTTTTCGAACTTCTGTCTAGAACCGCAGCGAAAATGCATCAAATGCTGCGGTGTCTAGAATGTGTATAGCCTAAACAGGGTTGTTTCGACCCGTCAAAGTTGTTGAATTTTAAAGCTTTATAGCTTTCCGTGGCAATATTTGTATTTCTTGCCGGAGCCACAGGGGCAGGGGGCGTTGCGCGGTGTGGAAGCCCAGCTTTCAGGTTGGGCAGGGTTCACTTCTTCTGAAATGAAGCCTTCCATCACCGGGTCAGTCAGAGCCGGCTCCCCCGGAGCGGGGTGAGACTCGAACATTTGCTGAGGAGGCGGCTCGGCCACGGGCTGCACGGCGACATGGGCCATTGCCAGGGTCACCCGCTCCTTAAGGTCGTCCAGCATCGCGGCGAACATCATGAATGCTTCGCGCTTATATTCGTTCAGCGGGTCGCGCTGGCCATAGCCACGCAGGCCGATGCCCTGGCGCAGATAATCCAGCGCCAGCAGATGCTCTTTCCAGACATGGTCAAGTGTCTGCAACAGTATGGATTTTTCGATATAGGCGTTGAGTTCCTGACCGAACTGCTCGGCCTTGGCGGCGGCGGCCGCATTGGCCGCGTCCTCGATTCGCTCGCGCAGATGCACTTCGTCGATGCCTTCCTCGGCGGCCCATTCCTCTACGGGTAGGTCGAGGGCGAGAACGCGCTTCACATCGACGGCCAACTCGGCGGACTGCCATTGTTCGGCGAAGGCTTTTTCTGGCACCCGGTTTTCGACCATCGCGGCGATTACGTCATGACGCATTTCCGTGACGACATCCGCGACGCTGTCCGTGCTCATGAACTCGCGGCGCTGGGCGTAAACCTCTTTGCGCTGGTCGTTCATCACGTCGTCGTATTTCAGCACGTTCTTACGCATGTCGAAATTGCGGATTTCGACCTTTTTCTGCGCCTTTTCCAACGCCCGGTTGATCCAGGGGTGGATGATGGCCTCGCCTTCCTGAAGCCCCAGCTTCTGCAGCATTCCGCCCATGCGTTCGGAGCCGAAAATGCGCATGAGGTCATCTTCAAGCGACAGGAAGAAGCGTGAGGCGCCGGGGTCGCCTTGACGGCCCGAGCGGCCGCGCAACTGGTTGTCGATACGGCGGCTCTCATGACGCTCGGTGCCGATGACGAACAGGCCGCCAGCGTTTTTCACCACATCATGATTGGCGTCGATCTCGGCGCGAAGTGCGGCGGGGTCGATGTCCGGCTCCAGTGCCAAGCGCATTTCGTAATTGCCGCCGAGCTTAATGTCCGTACCACGGCCCGCCATGTTGGTGGCGATGGTGATGGCCCCCGGCGCACCGGCCTGGGCGACGATCTTGGCTTCCTGCTCATGGAAGCGTGCATTCAGCACGCTGTGCTTGATGCCCTTGCGGGTGAGCAGGTTGGAGATGATCTCGCTTTTCTCGATGCTCGTGGTGCCAACCAGAACGGGCTGGTTCCGGCCCCGGCATTCCTCGATTAGCTTCGCCACTGCCTCATATTTCTCTGCGGCGGTGCGATAGACCTCGTCATCCTGGTCGTCGCGCGCCACTGGCAGGTTGGTGGGGATTTCGACAACCGAGAGCTTGTAGATTTCGTCAAATTCATCGGCCTCGGTCATGGCCGTGCCAGTCATGCCTGCCAACTTGGGGTAGAGGCGGAAATAATTCTGGAAGGTGATGGAGGCCAGGGTCTGGTTCTCTTGCTGAACCTCAACCCGTTCCTTGGCTTCCAGCGCCTGATGCAGGCCATCCGAATAGCGGCGGCCTTCCAGCATACGGCCGGTGAACTCGTCGATGATGACGATTTTGCCTTCGCGGACAATGTAATCCACATCCCGCGTGAACAGCGTGCGGGCGCGCAGGGATTGCTGGACGTGATGCACCAGCGGCACGTTGGTGCGGTCGTAAAGCCCGCCATTCAGCAATCCGGCGGACTGCATCATTTCCTCAACCGTTTCGGCGCCCAGCTCGGTCATGTTCACCGTGCGGGCTTTTTCGTCTTTCTCATAAAATTCATGTTTGCCGTCTTCGGCCACCTGTCCTTTGGCCAGGAAGGCTTCCACTACCGCGTCCACCTGGGCGTAAAGGGTAGTCGGCTCGTCAGACGGGCCGGAGATAATCAACGGGGTGCGAGCTTCATCGATGAGGATGCTGTCCACCTCGTCCACGATGGCGAAGCTGAAGGGACGCTGGACCATGTCTTCCAGGCGGTACTTCATGTTGTCGCGCAGGTAATCGAAGCCGAATTCGTTGTTAGTGCCGTAGGTGATGTCAGCAGCATAGGCGGTGCGACGTTCGGGTTCTTCCACGCCGGGAATGATCACGCCGGTCGACAAGCCCAGGAAGCCGTAAAGCTGGCCCATCTGCGCGGCGTCACGGCTGGCCAGATAGTCGTTCACGGTGACGACATGTACGCCCTTGCCGTTGATGGCGTTGAGATACACCGCCAGAGTGGCGACCAGCGTTTTGCCTTCGCCGGTCTTCATCTCGGCGATCCGCCCGTCATGCAGCACCATGCCACCGATGAGCTGCACGTCGAAATGTCGCATGCCTAGAACGCGCTTGGCGGCCTCGCGCACCACGGCGAAGGCTTCCTCCAGCAGGTCGTCCAGGGTCTCGCCTTTTTCGAGGCGTTCCTTGAACTCCAGCGTCTTGGCGGTCAGAGCGGCATCGTCCAGCCCCTGCATTTGGGGTTCAAGGGCGTTGATGGCGATGACCCGGCGCTTATAGCTTTTCAGGGCACGGTCGTTGCTGGAGCCGAAAACGGCGCGGGCGAGGCTGGAAAGCATGATCGGGATGAAATCCGCACTTATAAAAGAGAACTGCCCGCTGACATAATCGCCAGGGCAGGCAGGGTCAAATGACCCGGATCAGAGCAGGACGAAGTTTTGGGGGTGCAAGGGCTCTGGCGTAGGGTCGCACAGTGTCTCGGCCACCGCGATATCGATGATGCGGACCATGGCATCCAGCGGCAAGCCATTGGGGGTGGCAGAGAAAGGTTGCTCCAGCTCCTCACCCAGTGCGTCTAGCCCCAGGAAGGAATAAGCCAGCACGAGCGTGAGAAGTGGGGTGCCCAGACCCAGAATATCCACCATGCCAAAGGGCAGCAGGAGGCAGAACAGCCAGACGGTGCGGTGCAGCATCAGGGAATAGGCGAAGGGCATGGGGGTAGCGCGCAGCCGCTCACACGCGCCCTGGATGCTAGTCATCGTGGTCATGTGGTCTGAGAAGAGGCGGTAGCTGATGTCCGAGATTTCGCCGGCGCGCATCCGTTCGGCGAATTCCGACGCCAGTTCGCTGAGCAGCAGGCCGGGGCGGTTGCGGACGGGCCTGGCCCATCCGCCAGCGGGCAGCCAGTCAGGTGCGGGCTGGGTCTGGCTACCTCGCAGTTGCGTGCGGAGCGCGTGGGCGAACATGCCGATACGGTGGGCGGCGCGGCGGCGCAAAGGGTCGTCCTCCGGCAACAGGGCGTTAATGTCCCGTAGGAAGCTGCGTGAGGTAGAGATCAGCGCGCCCCATTGCTGGCGGCCCTCCCACCAGCGATTGTAACAGGAGTTGTTTCTGAAGCCGAGAAAGATGGACAGGCCCAGCCCGAGCAGGGTGAAGGGTGCTACGCTCGCCACCCCGACATGCACCGGCCAGATATGATGCAGCCACACTACGACGCATGAAAGCAGCACAATCACCGCCAGTCGTGTGGCGATCATGGGCAATATCGAGCCGCGTAAGGCGAACACAAGGCCAAGGCCGGACGGGCGGGGGCGTACAATCATGCCTGCGGCATACAACGCCGTGCCGGAACCGGCCAAGTCTTGCCCCGGCTTGGGGTTTGGCTCATAGGAGCCACATCCTTCAAAGAATAAGGTTCGACAGATGCGCCATTTGCCTACGCTTTCCGCCCTGGCCCTTTCGCTGGCCCTGGCCGCGCCGGCTGCTTTCGCAGCGACCACATCTTCCGCGGATTCTTCCAAGACGGCGGCCCCGGCGGATTCCAACCCGGTTGTTGCCACAGTGAATAATATCAAAATTCATATGAGCGACATTCAGGCGGATGCGCAGAATATCCCGCCGCAGATGCAGCAGCTCCCGCCTGAGAAGCTGCTGCCGCTGCTGATCAACCAGGAGGTGGACCGCAAGGCGCTGCTGATCGCCGCGCAGAAGGAGGGGCTGGAGAAAGACCCCAATGTGGCCGCCCGGATGAAGGCCGCTGCCAATGTCCAGCTTGAGAATGCCTATGTGCAGAAGGCTGTGGCCGCGCAGGTGACCGACACCGCTGTGCAAGCTTATTATGACCAGCATTATGCAGGTAAGCCGGGCCCCGAGCAGGTGGATGCGCGGCAGATCCTGGTGTCCTCCAAGGAGAAGGCGGAGGACATTATCAAGCAGCTCAACAAGGGCGCTGACTTCGCCAAGCTGGCGGAGAAGGACAGCATCGACCCCGGTGCGAAGAATGGCGGTGAACTGGGCTGGTTCTCCAAGGACGAGATGGTGCCAGCCTTTGCTGACGCCGCCTTTGCGCTGAAGAAGGGCGAGTACACCAAGACCCCGGTGCAAACGCAGTTCGGCTGGCATGTGATCCTGAACGAAGGCCACAGGACCGCGCCGACCCCGTCCCTGGATGACGTGAAGCAGGAAATCCGCCAGAAGCTTGCTGACCAAGCGGTGCAGAACGTGCTGGACAAGGTGCGCGGCCAGGTGAAGATCCAGGTGTTCGACGCGAACGGTAAGCCGCTGCCGGAGGAGAAGTCCGCTCCGTCCTCCAGCGACAGCAGCAAGTAAGCCGCCATGGCCGGCCAGTTGCCTGTGTCTCCTTTGGCGTTGCCGATGCCGGAACTGCCGCCCATCGCCGGTGTGCGGTTGGCGACGGCCGAGGCTGGTATCCGCTATAAAGGGCGGACGGATGTGCTGCTGGCCGAGTTGGCCGCGGGTACGGCAGTTGCGGGGGTATTTACCCGCAACCTCTGCCCTGGCGCGCCGGTGACTTGGTGCCGCCAGGTGCTGCCCGGAGGACTGGCGCGCGGGTTGGTGGTGAATGCGGGCAATGCCAACGTGTTCAACGGTGCCGTTGGTGTGCGCGCCGTTGAAACCACGGCGCAGGCCGCAGCCACCACCCTCGGCACTGCGCCGGAACAGATTTTTCTGGCCTCGACCGGCGTGATCGGCGAGCCGCTGCCGGCGGAACGCATTGTCGCGGTAATGGACGGGCTGAAGGCTAGCCTCAAGCAAGACCGCTTCGCCGAGGCAGCCAAGGCGATCATGACGACCGACACGTTCCCCAAGGGCGCCACCCGGACGGTGGAGCTTGGCGGCAAGACAGTGCGGATCAACGGTATCGCCAAGGGGTCGGGCATGATCGCGCCCGATATGGCGACGATGCTGTGCTTTATTTTCACGGATGCGGCGATTCCCGCCTCGGCCTTGCAGGACATGCTGGCTGGCGGGGTGGAGCGCACGTTCAATTGCGTGACCATTGATTCCGATACTTCGACCTCTGACACGGTCCTGCTGTTCGCCACCGGGCAGGCCGGGAATGACCTCAATGCTGACCTCACCGGTTTCAGGGAGGCGCTGCATCAGGTGCTGCATGAGTTGGCGCTGCTGGTGGTACGGGATGGCGAGGGCGCGCAGAAATTCGTGACCATCAATGTGCAGGGCGCGGTAAGCGATGCTTCCGCTAAGAAGATTGGTCTTGCCATTGCCAACTCACCGCTGGTGAAAACCGCCATTGCGGGGGAGGACGCCAATTGGGGTCGGATTGTGATGGCCGTGGGCAAGGCAGGTGAACCGGCCGATCGGGACACGCTTGGCGTGGCGGTTGGCGGTGTGTGGATGGCCCGCGCGGGCGGCGTGGTGCCCGGCTATGATGAAGCGCCGGTGGTGGCGCACATGAAGGGCCGAAAGATTGAGATAACCGTCGATATTGGACTGGGGGAGGGCAAGGCCACGGTTTGGACCTGTGATCTGACCCACGGTTATATCGACATTAACGGCTCCTACCGGAGCTGAGGCTTAACGCATCAGTCCTTCCATGCGCGCGGCCAGGGCTTCGGCCAGCCGCCGCCGCCAGGGGGCACTGTGTGGGTTGGCTAAAACCTGATCCTCATGCACGAAGCTGGCGATGATGGCGTTATAGCCCAGCCAGCGCAGCGGTTCCGGCTCCCACCGGCGCAGGGCCTGCGAGATGGTTTTGTCTTTGATCACCCAGGGCTGGGTTGTCTCCAGGCTGTTCCGTCCGAGAATGAGGTCCGCCAGCGTGCGGCCACCAAGGTTGGATGCGCCCACGCCCTCCCCGCCATAGCCGCCGGACAGGGCAATTCGATTCTTCGAGTCCACCAGCATGTGCGGTTGAAAGCGGCGTGACATACCGAGATTGCCGCCCCAGCGATGGGTTATGGTGACATTTTGTAATTGCGGGAAGATTTCACCCAGCAGATAGCGGCGGAGATGCTCCTCTGCCTCCGTCAGATTGAAGTCCGTCCGCAGCTTGCCGCCGAAGCGGTAGCCGCCCCGCGCGCCGAACGCGAGACGGTTATCCGCCGTGCGTTGGCCGTATGTGACCTGACGGCTGAACTCACTAAAGGATTGGCCGCGGGAGAGCCCGATTCCGGCCCAAACATCTTCCGGCAGCGGCTCGGTGGCGATGAGCAGGCTTTGAACCGGCAGTTGATAATCGCCCAGGGGCGGCAACGTGGTGGCGTAGCCTTCCACGGCGGGCACCACCCAATCTGTCTTGATGCGTGCCTGGGCGGTGCGCAACTCGCCCGGTTGCCAGGCGATGACAGCGCTTTGCTCGTAGATTTTCACCCCCAGCCGTTCCACCGCGTCAGCCAAGCCGCGTGCTAGCCGGGCGGGTTGGATGGTGGCGCAATGCGGGGTGTAGATGGCACCCAAAGCGCCGGGAATCCGAATCTCCTGCGTTAGTTCGGCGGGGGTGAGCCAGCGGGCATCGGCTTCGGTCTGGCCCTCGGCGTGCATTTCCCGCAACCAGTCGCGCAGTCTGCGTTCCTGCTCCGGGTAGCGGGCGGCGCAATAGAGTGTGCCGCCTTTACGGAAATCGCAGGCGATGGATTCAGCCTGGACCACGCGGCCGACCTCATCCGGGATACCGTGTAGCAAGGCCCAGCTTTCATGCCGCTGCGGCTCAGGCAGGTGGCCGGTGAGGCGATCTTCCCCCAGCACCGCACCCATCACCCAGCCGCCATTGCGGCCAGAGGCGCCGAAGCCCGCAGTTTGAGCTTCCAATATGACGATATTCAAGTCCGGGGCGTGCGTTTTCAGGTAATAAGCTGTCCAGAGCCCGGTATAGCCCGCGCCGATAATGGCGATGTCGGCGGTGATGTCCGTGGCCAGGGCTGGACGAGGGGTAAGTGGCGCCTCAACGCCTTCCATCCAGAGGCTGATGGTCCGCCAGTTGTCCGGCTGATTCTGATGCGTCATGCCACCTGTTTAGCAAAGGTAAGGCGTGTTGTCCTTGACGCGGGAACACGCCTGGACGGCTATTCCTCGGCGACGTGCCGCAGGTCGCTGGCGATGCCTTTGATGTCCGGGTCCCTGGTGCTAAGGCCGGCAATGATGAATTCGGGCTGGCCCTTGGTGTTGAATACATAAACCGCCGCTGAGTGAGTAACGGTATAGACCGGCTTTTTCACTACAGAGAACACCACCCGGTAGCGCCGTGCCAGGGCGTACAACTGGTCCTGCGTGCCGCGTAGCCCGACCACATTGCTGCCGAACAAGGCGGCGTATTGGGAGAGAACCTTGGGCGTGTCCCGGTACGGGTCCACGGTCACGAACAGGATTTTCACCTTGCTGGCGGATTTGCCCATCGCCTTTTGCAGGCGCTGCATGTTGTAAAGCGTGGTGGGGCAGACATCCGGGCAGTTGGTATAGCCAAAATAAAGCAGCACCACGGAGCCGTAGAAATCTTGGGCGGTGACCTGCTTGCCAGTTTCCACGTCCGTCATGGTAAAGGCGAGCGGCGGGATCAGCCCGCGGACGTTTACGTCCTGCGACGAGAGCTGGTGATGGCAGGCGGCTAGGGCCAGGGGGCTGAGGAGCAGTAACCGGCGCAGCATGGGAGTGTTTTGCGCCAGACCTTCCGGCGTGGCAAGCTATGGACTTTTGACGGCGCATTTCCGAGCGTAGCATGGCATTTGAACCGTGACATGATGTTGGCGTGATGTTGAAAAAATGGGCCCGAATCTTGACGCATAGGCGTGAACAGGAACAAAGCCCCGCCGCTAACCCCGTGCAGGGGTGGTTGGATGGTACAGCGGTTCCTTGGCGGCTGACGCGCGGTGAATTGATGTTGAAATACGGCACTCGGGTCGATTCGCCTTTTAGTTTTGAAGAAGTATATCTGCAGGTCAGTCCGCCGCCTCTGAGGGATCTTTTGTATCCGCTCAGCTTTTTGGCTCTGTCGCGGTTTTCTCCGGCGATGCCGCCTGTGAGGCTCTCGGCTTATTTATCTGTCGGTGACGACACGGAAGAAAATATCCAGCATGCGGTTGTCCAATGCGCGCGGTTATTCGGGCCGGCAGAGGTGCGCGATGTTTATAATACCAGATCGGCGGTCTGGCGTTGGGGCGCGGCGTCTATACGCCTTACGGTATGGCCGCCTGAACGGCGGGAACGTTGGTTTGGGAATAATAACGCGCATAAGCGGGACCCAAGGCTGGTAAACGCTTGCTCAATGGCGGTGAATACGGGTTGGCGTCCGCCATTGGCGCAACATGAACGCGTTTGGCTGGATGACTTCAAGCCGTTGGGTGAAACACGCAACTGGCAGTTGAAAACACCGCGTCAACCTCTTGAAGACGCTTATTTCCGGGAGAACTGGCTGGAATATATGCGTGCTCCGTACGAGGGGGAGGAGAGGTTGCGGGGGCGGTTCGGGTGCTCGGCCGATGGGCGGGCCCTGATTGCTTGCGAGGATGCGTTGCTGATCATTCCGATGGCGCAAATTGCACTCTTCAAGGTAAGGCGGGTTTTGCCAGCAAAGGGGCGCGGTGGAAGCACCCTCATGGCCTGCTGCGCCACCGGCTATGAAGACTGCCCCGTGAAGGAGGTAACCATCGCGGAGGGTGAAAAGGCGGACGACCTCAATGACCTTGTGGCCCAGATGGCGGCGCGAACCGGCATCGCTTTTGAACTCACCGCCTATGATTATGATTGCTGATAACCGGGCGGGTGTGCGGCTAGTCTAACTCTCCGCCATCCTCCAGCCCCAACAGGGTTTGGGCAGCGTTGTTCTCCACGATTTCTACGTTTTTCAGTACGCGCCCCATGACGCGGGTACGGGTGCGGGCCTTTTCGATATTGTTGCTCATTGTGCTGGCGTTCTGGGCGAGTTTTGCCAGAGCCTCGTCCATTTTCACCATTTCCGTCTTGGTGGCCCCAAGAATCTGCCCGATTTCGCCCGCGCGTTTCTCCAGGTCCAGCGTCACATGGCCGAGATGGATGGTTTGTAGCATGGCGGGCAGCAAAGAGGGGCCGAGGATGATGACGCGTTCTTTCTGCCGCACGTCATCAATCAAGCCTGGGATCCGCGCGACCTCGGCGAACAGACCATCGCTGGGGAGATAAAGCACCGCGAAATCAACGGTTTCCGGCGGACAGATATATTTCTCGCGGATCTTTCGGGCTTCGCCGCGCACGCGGGCGGCTACACCTTCGCGGGCGAGGCGCTCGGCGTCGACATCAGCACTTTCGGCGGCCAGCAGCAGGCGGTCATAATCCTCGGTGGGAAATTTCGCGTCGATTGGCAGCCAGACGACCTCGCGCGAGGGCATGCGCAGCACGAAATCCACACGCTCGCGGGATGTGTCTTTCAGGGCGAAGTTTTTCTGGAAGGCGCCAGGTGGGAGAATCTGCTCCAGCATGGTGGCCAACTGCGCCTCGCCCCAGCCGCCACGGGTTTTCACGTTGGAGAACAGGCGTTTCAGATCACCCACCTGCTTGGCGGCGGACTGCACCTCGCCCATGGCCTGTTGCACCTGGGCGAATTGCTCCAACACGCGGGCGAAGGAGGCGTTCATTTGCTGCTCTACCGCCTCATGTAGCTTCTCGTTCACACTGGTTTGGATGGCGCTGAGCCGGGTTTCCAGCGTTTGGGTGGTTTTTTGCGCGTCCTCAGAGGCTTGCTGGCGAAGCCGGTCGAGTGTGGCTGCAATGTTTTGGGTGGTGGACTGCATTTGCTCAAAGGTGCGGGTTAGGGCGGCGGTGCTGGCGGCCTGCATTTCCGTCAGGCGTGTTTCCAGCAGGTGGGCGGTTTTCTGTGCATCCTCGGCTGCCTGACGGCGCAGGTTCTCAACCGTGCTGGCCACATTCTGGGTGGCGCCGGAAATCTGTTCAAAGGATTTGGAGAGCGCATCCGTTGTGCCGGTCTGG
The DNA here is from genome assembly GCF_900129125.1 of Acidocella aminolytica 101 = DSM 11237. Taxonomy (GTDB): domain Bacteria; phylum Pseudomonadota; class Alphaproteobacteria; order Acetobacterales; family Acetobacteraceae; genus Acidocella; species Acidocella aminolytica. The sequence goes on from NZ_FQVJ01000020.1 coordinate 17,934, forward strand.
ATGGCGCTGTTCAGCCGCCCTTCCATAGCGTTGAGGGCAGCGCGGGTGAACTCTGCTTCCGCCCGGTTGCCCGTCAGACCTTTCTCAAGCTCCAGCTTCAGGTGCTGCGGGGCGTTCTGTGCCGTGCGCCAGGAAAGAAAGGCAAAAACAAGTGCGCCAAAAGCGGCGATAAGCGTGAGGGCGGTGAGCAGAACGGGCATTGTCATGCAGGCTTGGTAACATTGGCGCCGAGTCGCGGGCAGGCGGTAAAACTGCTATTCTGGCTACGGAACAGGAGGCACAAATGAATAATGCCGTAACCGTAATTGCTTTGCTGATTATCGCTGCCGGGGCGGGGCTTAGTTATTTGCTGCCTGTGCACATATTTGGTGCCATCGTGATTGTTGTGGGGGTAGTTCTGGCACTTACCTTGCGCACGGCGGCGGAATGGGAGCGCGCCGTGGTGCTGCGATTGGGACGCTTTGCCGGGGTGCGCGGGCCAGGGCTATATTTTTTGATCCCGGCGATTGAGACCGTGTACGCGGTGGTTGACACACGCCGGCAAAGCACGCGCATTTCCGCCGAGGACACGCTGACCGCCGATGCTGTTTCCGTGACGATGGATTCAATCCTGTTCTGGCGCGTGACCGATGTGAAACGCGCTGCCACCGAGCTGACGGATTACCAGGGCATGATTGCGCAGATTGCCCAGACCTCTTTACGTGAGGTGATCTCGGCCACCAACTTGTCTGATATTCTCTCCAATCGTGAGGCGATGGACGAGCGGCTGCAAATGCTGATCCGTCATAAGTCTGATGGCTGGGGCGTTGGTGATATTGCCGTGGAAATCAGGGATGTGAAGATTCCGCCTGAGTTGAATGATGCGATGAGCCGTAACGCCCAGGCGGAGAAGGAAAAGCAGGCACGCGTGACGCTGGCGAGTGCGGAAATCGCCATCGCGCAGCAGATTGTGGATGCGGCGCGGATTTATCAGGAAAACCCGGTAGCGTTGCAAATCAGGCAGATGGGGCTGATCTACGACATGAATAAAGACCGGGGGGCGACCATTCTGGTGCCGACGACGATGACGGAGGCGCTGGGCAGCGTGGTGGCGTTGAGCGCGGCGGAGACGGCCGCCGCGAAGCAGGCTGCGCCGCCGCCGTACACAGGGTCTGTGCCGAAAGCCTGAGGAGCTGGCTACTCGGCCGCCATGGCGTGGCCGGGGTCCACCATGTCCATCGCTTTATGGAAATCGACCGAGAGCAGGCGGGAGACGCCACGCTCTTGCATGGTCACGCCATAGAGCCGATCCATCCGCGCCATGGTGAGATGATGGTGGGTAACGACCAGGAATCGTGTGCCGGTTTCGCGGACCATATCTTCCAACAGGTTGCAGAAGCGCTCGACATTGGCGTCGTCCAGAGGCGCGTCCACCTCATCCAGCACCGAGATGGGGGCGGGGTTGCATTTGAACACGGCGAAGATGAGGGACAGTGCCGTCAATGCCTGCTCGCCGCCTGAAAGTAGGGACAGCGTACTTAGTTTTTTGCCGGGCGGCTGAGCAAAGATTTCCAGTCCGGCTTCAAGCGGATCATCCGAGCCGACGAGCGCCAGATGGGCTTTGCCGCCGCCGAACATGCGGGTGAACAGAGTTTGGAAATGCTGGTCCACTTCCGCGAATACGGTGTTTAGACGCTCGCGTCCCTCGCGGTTGAGATGGCCGATGGAGCCGCGCAGCTTGGCGATGGCGGAGGTGATTTCGTCACGCTCCTTGTCGATGGTTGCGATGGCTTGTTCGGCCTCGTTCACCTCGATCTCGGCGCGGAGATTGACGGCGCCCATCTCCTCACGTTCGCGGACCAGTTTTTCCCAGCGCTTACGGGCTTTGTCCTCGGATTCCGAGGTAAGCTGTTCCGGCGGGTCGGGCAGGGTGGCGTTGGCGCCCAGGCGCTCCAGAATCCGCTCCGCCACTGTGCCCCAGGCATGTTTGGCGGCGGTGATGTTGCCTTCCTCGCGGGCGCGGGACTCCCGGGCGGTGCTGAGTTCAGCCTCGGCTGTGCGGGCTTGGCGAGTGGAGGATTCGGCGGTGGCGGTTGCCTCCTGCAAGATTTTGGCGGCGCGTTGATGCGCGGCCTCGGCGGCTTGCAGGGCTTCGAGCGCCTCTTTGTGTGAGGTTTCGGCCTCGGTCGGGGCAGTGTGCAGCGTTTCGATGGCGCTTTGCGCCTCGTTCAGCCGGGCGGTGAGGTCTTTAAGCCGGTCTGTTGAGTCTTTGCCGCGCTCCGCCCAACTAGCCAGCTCGCGGGTTAGGCTTTCCTGGCGTTGGGCGCGCTGGGTTTCAGCATGGCGCAGCGCGGTGAGGCGGGCGCGGGCGGCGCCTTCGGTCTGGCGGGCCGTGTTCAGGGCGGCGCGGGTTTGTTCGACTGCCTGACGCGCGGCGTTGAGGTCTGGCAGGGCGGCGTGGGTTTCACGCATGGCATTGAGGGCGCATTCGGCCTCGGTGGCTTCGGCGGCGGCCTGGTCACGCTGGGTTTCGGCCGCGGCAGCGCGGCTTTGGCCACGCTCGGCCTCTGCGGTGAGGCGGATGGCCTCGTTGCGAGCTTTATCGAAACGCTGCTCGGCCAAGCGGCGGGTCTCGCGGGCCTGGGTTTCAGCGGCACGATGGGTTTCACGGGTCTTTGCCTCATTGGCGCGGGCTTCGCGCTCGGTGGCTTCGGCCTTTAGGCGTTCATCCTTCGCGGTCTGGGCGGCCTCGCGCGCGGTGGTGAGGTCGCGCTCCAACTCAGCCAAGCGGTTGCGTTGTTTGAGGCGCACGGCGGCTTCCGAGGCGGCGCCCGCGCGGACGGTATAGCCGTCCCAACGCCAGAGCGCGCCCTCCCGCGAGACCAGGATCTGCCCTGGCGTGAGATTGGGCTGGTAGAGGTCGCCGGATTCGCCTTCGGGCAGCAACAGGATGTGGGAGAGGGCTCGTTTGAGTGCCTCAGGCCCCTGCGCCAGGGCGGCGAAGGTTTCCAATTTGGTGGTTGGGGTTTCCAAAGCGGGCAGGGCGCGCCAATGGCGGGCGGCCTGCGGGTCAGCGGAGGCAGAGAGTTCCTCGCGCAATGCCGCGCCCAAAGCGGCTTCTAGCCCTGGCGGCACGGTGATGGCGTCGAGAATGGGTTGTGTTTCGCGGCCGAATTTCTGGGCCAGCAGGGCCGCCAGCGCGTCATATTCCGTGCTGACTTTGGTGGCTGCGGCTTCCAGGGAGGAGGCGCGGGAGCGGGCCCCGGCCAGTTCTGCCTCGGCGGTGGTGCGGGCTTCGGCGGCTTCAGCTTCGGCTTTGGCGCGCATGGCCTCGGCGGTAGATACGGCCTCACGCGCGGCGGCAAGGGCGGTTTCAGCTTCGTTGCGTTCGGTCTCGGCGGCTTGCACGCGCTCGGGCGGGATCAGCGTAGCGGCGACCTTCTCGTATTCAGCCTTGGTTTCGGCGGCGCGCTGGATAAGGCGGCGGGCGCGGGTTTCGGCCTCGGCCAAGGCGCGCCGGGCGGCTTCGGCCTCGGCGGCGATGCGGGCAGCCTCCTCGGTGGCCTGGGTGTTGGCGGCCTCGGCGGCGCGCATGGTTTCCAGGGCGGCCTCGGCAGCGTTGGCGGCCTCGTCAATCGCAGCGGGTGCGGCGCTGCTATCTTCCTGTAAGGCGCTTTGCTCGGCTTCCAGACGGGCTCTTGCGGCTTGTGCATCCGCCACCAGCTTCTGGGCGTGGCCGTGGTCGCGGGTGAGGGCGTCCAGGCGGGTTTTGGCTTCGTTCAGGGCAGCACGGGCACGGGATTCTGCTTCTTTGACCTGCTCAGCCGCGATTCGCGCGCGTTCCAGCACGGTGCGGGCCTCGGCTTCAGCATCGCGCAAGACAGGCAAGGCGGCTTCGGCTTCCTGGGCCTTGGTGGCGGCTTCCTCGGTTTTGGCGGCAGCTTCCGCCACCCGCGCTTCGGCGGCGGTAAAGGCGGCCTCGGCAGCTTCACGCGTTTTTACGGCGATGGCCCGTTGGATGGAAAGCAATTCCGCCTCGGCGGTGCGGATATTACCGGAGAGGTTTTTATAGCGCGTCGCCTGACGGGCTTGTTTTTTAAGGTCGCCTAGGCGAGCTTCAAGCTGGCCTTTCAGATCATCCGCGCGGAGCAAGTTTTGTTCGGCGGCGCGCAGTTTCAGTTCTGCTTCATGGCGGCGGGCATGCAGGCCGGTGATGCCGGCGGCTTCTTCCAGCAAAGCGCGGCGTTCCTCGGGCCGGGCGGAGACCAAGGCGCCGACGCGGCCCTGGCTAACCATGGCCGAAGCGCGGGAGCCGGAGGCGAGATCCGCGAACAAGGTCTGCACGTCACGGGCGCGGGCGTCTTTGCCATTGACCTTATAGTTGCTGCCGGAGCCGCGCTCGATTTTACGGGAGATTTCGAGGTCAGGCGCATCCTGGAAGGGCGGAGGGGCAAGGCCCAGCGTTTCCTCTAGGGTAAGGGTGACCTCCGCCAGATTGCGCGCTGTGCGGCCCGCCGTACCGGCGAAGATCACGTCTTCCATCTCGTTGCCACGCATGTTGCGGGCGTTGGCTTCGCCCATCGCCCAGCGCAGTGCTTCGATGACGTTTGACTTCCCGCAGCCATTTGGCCCGACTACACCGGTGAGACCGGGAAGGATTTCCACGGTCGTCGGATCTGCAAAACTCTTAAATCCGGCGATACGCAGCCGGGCGAAACGTGCGGGCATTTAGTCTCCCTTTAACCGCCGGCTTTGGTCACGATTCCGGCGAAGGTGTCGTAATCCATCGCGCCAGGGTGCTTCTGGCCGTTGATGATGAAGGTTGGGGTGGCGTCGACCTTATAGGTCTTCTCGGCCTCCTGCTGGCCTTTGAGAATCCATTTGCCCAGGGCCTCGTCATTCCAGGCTTTGTCGTAAGTGGCCTGGTCCATCCCCGCGAGGGCAGCATATTTAAAGATATGCGCCTTGTAATTCTCGCCTTCCTGGAAGGCCCAGTCATTCTGGCTGGCGAAAAGCGCCTCGATGAAAGGGTAATATTCATCGTCCGGGAGATAGCGGGAAACCTGGGCGGCCTTCAGCGCGATTTGGTCCAGCGGGAAGTCGTGATAGACGAAGCGGACCTTGCCTGAATCCACCAGTTTAGATTTTACCTCCGGCATCGTAACCGTGCCGAATTCGGCGCAGTGCGGGCAGGTGAGTGAGAAGAACTCAAGCACGGTCACCGGCGCCTTGGGCGAACCAATTGAACGCTCCGTCTCGGTCGGCGGCGTTTGCCCAGCCCACGCCACGGATGGAACCAGGGCTGAGGCGCCTACTATGGATAGTATGGAGCGACGGGTAAATTGCATGATTTCTCCTATATCTAGTGTAGTCAGATTCCGGGGCGGGTGTCCAACCCGGCGTTGAAGTTATCCACGGGATTTTATGCCCTGATAGAGCCGAGCCAAGGCTGCGCCGAGCGGGCCTGAGGGCAGGTCTTGCGGGGGCGGTGTGGTTTGGCGCGGCGCCGGGCGGGCGGGTGGCGTGGAAGGCGGGCGCGGCGCGTGTTGCTCAAAACGCAGGCGCTCCACCATGTTGTGCCCGAGGGCGAGGTTCAGCCGTGAGATGATCTGCGGGACGGCGTATTGCAGCTCCAGCGCTGTGGGGGCGGTGCAGCCCAGCGTCAGCGTGCCGCCCGCGAATTTGAGCGGCACAGCGCGGGCGGCAAGCTCCGGCCCGGCGAGTTGCTGCCAGTCCGCCAGGATTTGTGCGGCGGCGGGCGCGCGGCGTTTGAAGGCCGGGCGCGTGACGGGGGCCAGCACGGCGGCAATACCGCGCGGGCCGAAATTGCGCGGCGCGGGTTCATCCGGCACAATCGGTGCCCGTGACGACCGTTTCTTACTCTTCCCTTCCTCCGGCACGGAAACTCCTCAACTGGTACTACCGGCACCGTCGCCATCTGCCTTGGCGCGCCGCTCCGGGAGATGTTGCGGACCCTTACCGCGTCTGGCTCTCCGAGATCATGCTGCAGCAGACGGTGGTGGCCACCGTGCGCCCCTATTACGACAAATTTCTGGCTGCGTACCCTACCGTGACGCATCTGGCGGCGGCCAGTGTGGAGGAGGTGTGTGCCCTTTGGGCCGGCTTGGGTTACTACGCACGTGCCAGAAACCTGCATAAATGCGCGCAGGCGGTGGTGGCGATGGGCGGATTTCCAGATTGTATCGAAGGGTTACGCGGCTTGCCGGGTATTGGACCTTACACTGCTAACGCCATCGGCGCCATTGCCTTCAGCCTGCCCGTGCTGCCGGTGGATGGCAATGTGGAACGCGTGACGGCGCGGCTGTTTGCCATCACGGACCCGTTTCCAGGGGCCAAAAAAAGCATCACCAAGGCGGCGGAGCGGTTGATTGAAGATAAAGATGCCCGTGCCGCGCCGGGAGATTTTGCCCAGGCATTGTTTGATCTGGGCGCGACGGTCTGCACGCCGAAATCGCCCAACTGCCTCATTTGCCCCTGGGCGGCGCATTGCCAGGGGCAAGCAGATGGGCTGGCTGATACATTGCCTGTGAAAGTGAAGAAGGCCGAGCGTCCCCGCCGTGAGGGCGTTGCCTATGTGTTGCTCGATAAAGCGAACAATGTGGTGCTGTTGAGACGCCCGCCGCATGGGCTGCTGGGCGGTATGCTGGTGTTGCCCGAGGTGCCGCCCATAATGGCGCGCTGGCGCCAAGCCGGCACGGTGGAGCATGTTTTTACCCATTTTGCTTTGACCCTTACTGTCCGGGTGGCGCGGGTGTCGGCCTTGCCTGAAGGCGTGTTGAGCGCTCCCGTTGGCTCCGCGCCTGTGCCTTCCGTAATGCGCAAGGCGCTTGACGCGGCCTGTCTGGCGCTCAACCATGCGGGGGATGACAAACGATCTGCATGACGGCCTGCTGGCCATTGATACCCATGTTGATATTCCCTGGCCCGAGGGGCCGAGCCCGTTTGAGGATGGCCCGCGTTGCGTTGATCTGCCGAAGCTGAGACGGGGGCGTGTCGGGGCGGTGTGCTTCGCGGCGTATATCCCGCAAGGGCACCGTGACGGTATGGCGCATTTGGCGGCCGCCGAGCGTGCCCGGGCCATGCTGGCCGCGATTGCTGAAATGGCACCTAAAGATGGTTCAGGTGGTATGATGGCCACAAGCGCCGCCGGGGTGGAAGCGGCGTTCGCGGCGGGGAAGCCAGCGGTGATTCCGGCGATTGAAAACGGGTATGCGATCGGCCGCAGCTTGGCGTTGCTGGATGAGTTCGCGGGGCTGGGGATTCGTTACATGACCTTGACCCATAATGGCCATAATGAGATCGCGGATGCCGCGATTCCTCTGCCTAGCCTAAATGATGTGGAGCAGGAATATAGCGGGTTGTCTGATTTCGGGCAGTCGGTGGTGGAGCGGATGAATGAGTTAGGGGTGTTGATTGATGTGTCGCACGCCTCAAAAAACACGATGATGCAGGCCGCGCAGCGCTCGCGTACGCCCGTTGTAGCAACGCATAGTTGTATGCGTGCGTTGTGTGACCATAAGCGTAATCTGGATGATGAGCAGCTGGAAATGCTGGCTAGCACAGGTGGCTTGGCGCAGATCACCATCGTTTCCAGCTTCTTGCGGCCAAAGGCAAGGGCCTCTGATCTGACGGTGGATGATATTGTCGATCATGTTGATTATGCAGTGAAACGCATGGGGATCGACCACGTTGGGATTGGCACGGATTTCGATGGTGGAGGTGGTGTGCGCGGTTTTATGAACGCCGCCGAGGCCCCAAACCTGACGGCCGCTTTGGCGCGCCGTGGTTATGGGCGTTTAGAGATTGAGAAGATCTGGGGTGGAAATTTTCTGCGGCTGATGCGCAAGGCTGAAGAAGCTGCGGGTTAAGCCGTTATTTCCCGGTAACAGCTGATCTTTTTCGGCGCATCGCGGCAGGGTTTTAACAGATTGCGGAAGCTCACCGCCTTTTTGCGGTGAATGAGTTTTTGTCTCCATTGTCAAAGCAGATTTTGCCGTTGAGTGTACCGTTTTCTACGATTTCGGCCTCTCTGTTGCCGGAGACCTCGGTCATCTCGTTCGGTCCGTGGAATCTGAACCAGATGCTTGAGTTGCCGCTCCGAGTGCACACCGAAAAATGCCTGCAATAACAGAGCGTGCGGCAGCTTCTCTGGCGCAATCGAAGCGTGGCGCTGGCCTGGCAGAGATTTTCAAAAGCCTGCGAGAGCCGAACCAAAGCCTAGCTCATCAGAACCTGAATCGGGCGCAAGGCATGATCCGTCGGCACTAGCGCGTCTGGGTTCAGGTGGCTGAATAAAGCCCCCTTTTGCGCATCAACATCACACATTCGCTCACCTTGTTATTCCAAGTTGAACGAATAGCTTTCTCCGAAAAGACAAGTCTCTGCCGCTTGCTAGACACGCACCGCCGGAGCCTGCCTATTAAAGCCTTACCGAAGACAAGGCATACCACCAACGAAATTGCTAACTTTGTAATAATACTATAACTTTTCGATTAAAAAAACGTTAAGCAGAAAAACGTTAGTTTTGATCTGTGCACTGTTGCAGGACCTCAGGCAAGTATGAATTACGTAAACCTCTCGACGTTTTGCCAACCGACTTCATTATTTAAGACCTGGAGTACGTTAGTCTCTGCTGATGCTTCTGCCTCAATCTTAGAGGATGTATTTCAGCAAACCCCTGCACTGCCTGGGGTTATCGTGCTCGGTGCTGGAGCGGAGGTAACCTTGCTCAGTCGCAAGGTCTTTTTGGCTTCGCTTAGCAGACCTTTTGGCCGTGAAGTGTTCCTGAAACGGCCGATATGGGAATTGTTGGAGTCAAGTCGCCCTGAAACGCTAAGTTTAGAAGCGCATACTCCTCTTTCCTTAGCCTGCCGGGCCGCACTTGCACGGAGCCATTCTACTCGGTTCGAACCGATTCTCGTTACCGGTGGCGAGTCAATGTTCATCATGGAGTTAGCGGATCTACTTTTGGCTCAGGCAGATGCGTTGGAAAGGATTGTCGCCGAAAAAGATGCGTTAGTGGAGCAGACAGCAAGGGCTGCAATCGATCTTGAGGGCGCCCTGAGGGAGCAGCATTTGCTTGCGGAGGAATTGCAACGCGCACGCCAACTGGCGGAATATGACGCAAAACATGATTCGTTGACCGGGCTACTTAACCGGAAAGGCTTCGTCGTAGAAATGGAAGCTGCCCTTAAAACGGCCTCATCTCGAAAGGATACAGATTATTGGTTACTGTTTCTCGATCTTGACCGCTTTAAGCTAATCAATGACAGTTTAGGTCATCACCTAGGCAACGAGTTGCTGGTGCAAGTGGCGCAACGCTTATCTTCCTTTACTTCGGTATCGGGCAACGCTCCTTCCGTAAGCGGCATCGCGGGACGCCATTCAGGCGATGAGTTTGTGCTGTTATGTGTGGCGCCCGCTGATGCATCGGCAATCTGGCGGACAACGAAAACGCTCTACGAAAGCCTCACTTCTCCATATTTGTTGGATGGTAAGCATTATGCCATCGACGTTAGCATCGGTATGGTGCCCTCGCTTAGCGCTTACCAGAGTTACGAGCCCGCTTTGCGTGATGCGGATATCGCGATGTATGAAGCCAAACGCAATCCCAACCGAAAGATCGTTCTATTTGAACATACAATGTATCAGGCTTTACAAAAGCGAATGAGTCTGGAGACTGAGTTGCGGGGAGCAGTCGGTAGAGGCGAGTTGGTGCTTCACTACCAGCCGATCATAGAGACGATGAGCGGTAACATCTTCGCCTATGAGGCATTAATCCGTTGGAACCGACCTGATGGTATGATGATGCCGGGCCAGTTCATTGGTATGGCCGAGGAAACGGGGCTGATTAACGAGATCGGCCTCTGGGTAATGAGAGAATCCTGCTATTGTCTAAAGGAAATGAATGCCGATGTCGACCCATACAAATTCAGGATGAGCTTGAACATTTCCGCCAGGCAGCTTGCTAACGGTGCGTTGCCGGAATTGTTGGAAAAGGTTTGTATTGAGGCAGGTGTACCCACCTCCTGTTTCATTCTAGAAATCACAGAACGGACGGCTATGGAAAACCCCGAGCATTCGTCGATAGTCTTGGGTGATTTGAAGCGGCGTGGTTTCATTCTGGCGCTGGATGATTTTGGTACCGGCCATTCATCCCTTAGCTGGCTCCATAAATATCCTTTCGATATTCTGAAGCTTGACCGCTCGCTCACTGCGGAGGTCGGCCTAACTCCGAATTCCAACAAAATGGCAGCCGGGATATTGTGCCTCTCCAAATTTATGGGGCTTACAGTGATCGCCGAAGGGGTGGAGAGACCTTCACAAAAGGACGAGCTATACTTTCTTGGTTTCCGACTAATGCAAGGCTACCATTTCGGTTATCCACTTCCGACTTGGCAGACGGAGGTGACACGAGAAGAGAAAATGCTAACAGTTTAGTCGAGACATAATAGGCCATGCTTGGGTATTCCTCTCATTTTTAACGGGGCCTATTCTTAGAACTCAGGTGGCCAATTTTAGTTTCCGAGCGGGTGTGATCCCGCCTAAAGCCATATTGGATCTTCGTTGTTATACGTCGATAGCCGATGTGAGGCGTAATTCTACGCCTCCTCTATGCTGCCCATGTTATACTGCTCGAGTCATTCGTGTCGGCCAGTGCGGTTATATCGTTGGACATAGGCGTTTTGCTACGGCTTTCCGGATGGTATATATTGAATACTGATTTCGCGCTTCTACGATAAGGCCAGTAGCCTGCTTTAATCTTGATGCTGCACCAAATCCAATAGAATAGCGCAAGTGCTATATGAATTTAGTGTTACAGAGATGCGCGGCGTCATAGCAAAGCTTAGCGCTGACTTTAGGGGTAACTGAATGATTGCGAACGTCGCTTCTACAGAACCTGAAATACCTTGATGATAACATGGCTTTGCTTGAAGATACCTTTGCCGACAAAGATGCGGTCGCTCAGCCAGCCATGCTTGCCTTCAGGCGCTTCAAATATAGGGCTACAACGGAAATAATAGAGGTCGTCCTCAACGGCTTCCCCCTCATCCACGCGTCGTAAGATTTCTGTGCTGGCAATGAATAATCCATTATTACGAATATAAATCGGCGTTCCGTCGGTGGCTTCCATTGTATAATGGGCTTGCAGTACAGAACAGCCATCCGTACGCACCCATTCATAATCCGCCCCCCCTGGCAGCACACGCCCATTCAGCTGCGGTCCCGTCACGCTGCCGCCGACAATCGGGTTGATCCGCCTGTGCCCATGCCGACCGGGGCCATTATCCAGTGGTGCTGAAAGTTCAGCGACAATCTCGAAAGCAAAATCTAATTCAAGATTACCCATGTGGTGACATTATCCTTATCGTCATTTTCACAAGTCTGACTCTGTATTCCTTAGATCTCGTGACTGGCTGCAATAGTTGTTTGCAACCAGTCCGTTGAAATATTGGCTAGAACAAAATTCCTGCTTCAAGCAGCCCCTGCACAACGTCGCGGCCATGCGCCGCATTGCCAAAAGCGCCCGTCTGTCCATCCCCAGCATAGGAGCCATTGAGCAAGTGCAGATATCCCGCTGAAGCCCGGATGAAGAGATTCTTGTGCTGCCAGCTTGGGGTCACCGCGAAGCCGGCCCCTTGTGCCCCGGGGGCGATGAACCAGGAGTCTGGTCCGTTGCTAGTAAAATACTCGGCCATCGCGCCGATCTCATAAGGCGTGTTTGGAATGGGATAATCTGCAAACAGCGCCACGCCGAGATTGCTTGAGAATTTACTCATCGCGGCCCAACCTGGCTGCACCAGCTTTGCATCAGCCTTGGCATATTGGTACTGGATTTCGGGCGTCAGGCTGAGCGTGCCATTCGTCCAAGTATAATATGCGCCGAACATTTGTGAATTGGCGTAGTAGGGGCCGTAGGTGCCAACCGTTGCGAAGCTCGCGGGATCGCCATAATGCCCAGTAACAGCATAGGTTTTCGCATTTAGTCCCACGCGCCCCAGTGGGCCTGCATAATAGGCGGAAATCGATTGCCCATGCGGTAATTGATAGGTTGCTACAGCCTGTATCGTGTTGAACACCCCGGTTTCGTATCCATCCCCCCATGCGATGGTGGCATTGAATTTCTTGCCTCTATAGCTTGCCTCGGCCCCGCGGAACATCGAACTTTGGGTGTAGAAAAGTTCGCTCGTGAATAGATTGGAATTGTACCAGTCAGTGCCAGCCTCAAATCCTTCCAGCGAGATCAACTGACCAGCGGAAAACGTAACACGACTGCCCGGTGGCGCGATCGTCAGATATCCATAATAAAGTGGCCCTGTAGCTAGGGTTGTCACGCTCGCCTGGACTGGAGCGGTGCCCAGCGGTATAGCGCCGGTGTTGGCGCCGATAGCCATGTTGAATTGGATCAGGCCACTCGTCTTTTGTAGTGAAATCAAGGCGTTTGCGAGTCTGGTGCCGGTTACGTTATTGCCGTTGAAGGATGATTGGCTGGTACCACTTTGCACGAAGGCATAGCCGTCGGCACCACCTGACAGCGTTAGCTTTCCTAACCAGCTGCCATCGATTTCAATACCCGCCGGTGGGGTAAGCGCCATGGCTGCACTTGCCCCCAGCAGCCAACCACACATGCCGATGGCACTAGTCCTGTATAAACCCATTTCGAGGCTCCCATTCTTTGCGCGCGAGAAATCTGTTTTCGATTTCGTTTTGATAACGCGACGGAAATGTTCCCGCCGCAGAAATCAGAATTGCAGGCGTAATGGGGAGGATGAACAGCACTGCATGCCAAATTCTTGTCAACTTGCGCCAAACAATACGTATTAGACTTTGGAGCGGTACGGATTGTCAAAAACTGACGGAGAAAATCATGATGAACCCTGCTGTTTGGGTCATCTCTTCGGGTCACTCCGAATTACACTGATTTATGTTGTAAATAAATCGAAATAAAAATGATGGTTGCGCAGCGGGCCGCGTAGCTTATCCAGCTTGCAGCTTTGGATCATAAATCAGTAAGACGCCATCCCCAGCGTCATTTTGTGGCAAGCAAACTTTTGGGCGTTATTCTGGCCGATCCGGCATGGCTCGCCGCGCTACTCAGAGATTATGTTGGGTGGCTTGGCGTAGGGCGCGCGGTGATTTGCCGGTCCAGCCGCGGCAGGCGCGCGAGAAGCCGGAGAGTTCGCTATAGCCCAGCCGCGCCGCGATCTGCTTCATCGGCAGGTTGCGGTTATCCAGCATGGTTTCTGCCAAGCCGCGCCGCTCCTCTTCCAGCAGCAGGCGGAAATTCAGCCGCTCATCTTGAAGCCGCCTTTGCAGCGTGCGCACGGAGAAGCCGAGCTCCCGCGCCACGTTGTTCAGCGTTACCGGCCCTTGCCCTAGCAGGTGCCGGATCGTCTCGCGCAAACTTTCCCTCAGGTTGGGCGGCTGGTGCTCCCGCGCCAGCAGATCCTCCAGATGCCGCAGCACCACCGGCCTCAAGGAGGGAGTGGCCAGCGGGTTTGAGCGCGTGACGTCCGCCGCTGCCATGATTATGCGACTCTCGGACAGGCCAAAATGCACCGGGGCGCGAAAAATTTGTCGCAAGGCCGCCTCTCGCCCCTGGCCGGCATGGGCGAACTGTACTTCCAGGGGGCTCCAGTTGCGCGACAGGAAGCCGCGGATGAAGCTGATCGCACTGGCGGTGGTCATTTCCGTTTCTTGGCAGCGCATTGGCACGGCGGGGTCATTGATTCGGTAGCTGAGCACGCACAGCCCGTCGCGCTGCTCCACGCGCATTTGCGTATGGCTTTGGATCAGCGGTGCGAATTTTGGATAATGGGCGAAAATATCGGCCAGGCTCGAGCTGGCTGTGAAGAGCGCGCCGAACGGCCCCGCTTGGTCCGCCTTATAGGTCATGCCAATCCGCGCCCCTAGGCATGGGTCGCCTAACTGCCAAGCCGCCTCCTCGATCAGCAGCGAGGCGCTTTCCAGCCTGATCCAGCTATAAGGGTCATGGATACTGTCTGGGTCGATGCCATGGCGCTCCATCAGCGTCCTGCGCAAGTGTGTAGGCACCTGCGGATGCTCTACGAAAGGTTGTAACGTGATCGCGCGGATCCGCGATTCAGCTGGTTTTGATACGGACAATTTATCATTCCTTCCTGCGGTGAACCGCGGATGGTGTTTTCTCCCGGAGTTTTGTCTTAGCCTGCTGGGGCTCAAACGCAATATGAAGATGGACGACGGTGGCGTGTTTTGACAAGTTTTTGGCGTGGCCTCCCGCTCCCATATGCCCCGGCCGGCGTTAGGCTCGGCCTCTGATCCATAGAAATGCAATAAGGAGACGGGGGTTCATGAGTGAGATGATCGAGCAGATTGAGCCGGGGGCTCAATCCATCCTGATCGAAACGTCGGATGCCGGGCTGAAGCGCGGCGCCATCGGCCTGGGGGAAGCTTTCGCCTCGACATTGGCGAATATCGCGCCCGCGGAAGCTATTTTCTCGCTGATCGGGCTGATTTCCGCCTTCATGGGCAGCTTCACGCCCTGGACGTTCCTCATCACCGGCTTCGCCATTGCCGCGACGGGGTGGAATCTCTCGGAATTTGCCGTGCGGGTGCCGAGTGCCGGCAGCTTCATCGGGTTTATCTATCATGGCGGCAACGCGATACGTCCCGGCTATGGCCGCTTCACCAGCGCGCTTACATTCTATCTCGGCATTCTCGGTGGGCCGATCACCTTAGCCTCGGTCTCTGTGTTTCTGGGCTCCTGGGTGCAAACGGCGCTGGGTTTGTCGAATATCTGGTGGCTGATTATCGCTTTGGCCGGCATCGTCCTCAGCCTGCCGGTGTTATTGCGCGGTATTGCCGCCTCGACCCATGTCGCCTTCGTGCTTTTCTTGATTGAGGCGGTGGGGCTGGTTCTCTTCTCTATCGTCGTGCTGGCGAAATCCGGCTCGGCGCTGGCCGCGCCGTTTCATCCGGTGGGCGGCACGGGCGGGTTCAGCGGCCTCAACGGCATCGTCTTCACCGCTGCTTTGTTCAGCTACGTTGGTTGGGAGAATTCCGGCAGTCTGGGCGAGGAACTGCGCCATCCGCGCCGTAACGTGCCAATTGCGGTGATTGGCTCGATTGCCATCATCGGAGTGCTTTATGTCCTGGTGACCTGGGCGGCGGTGTCGGGTTACGCCGCATGGCATGGCGCCGGCCCCGGCATGGCTAGCCTAGCCGCCCCTACTAATGCGGCGCCCTTCATTGAACTCACCGACCATTACATGCCCTGGTTCCATTGGGTGATGATATTCATCGGTCTGACCAGCGCAATCGGCGCCTATATCGCGGCAATCACGGCGGTTTCGCGCTGGACCTATGCAGCCGCGCGCGGCGCCCTGCTGCCCAGCCCCTTTGCGCGGGTCAGTGCCATTTCCGGTGTGCCGGTGATGTCGGTGTTGATCTGGAACATCCTGATTGGTTTTTTCGTCATCGTCGCCTATTTCCTGTTTAACGGCAATGCGGTCACCGGCACGGGCTATCTGGCCGGTATTGGTTCCGCTCCGATCACCGTCGGCTATTTCCTAATGGCTTTGCTCTGCCCGATCTTCATCTGGCGGACGGACCGGCGGCGATTTGGCGTCTTCCGGCATGTTCTGCCGGCGGTGATCGGCGTTGTCACCATCGGCAACGGGCTCTACCAAGCCGTCTCCCCTTACCAGCCGCCGCCGGCAAATCAGTTCTGGATCTATATTGGCGGGATTTTCGCATTGGCGCTCGCGGCCACGATCTACAAATTGGCGACGCGGGGGGCCGCGATTGACCAGCTCGGCTATATCGCCCCGGAGGATGAAGCGTAATGACCATCACGGCTGATATCATCATTCATAATAGCCATATCTTGCGCCCTGACGGCTTAGGTTGGCGAGAGGACGTGGACGCCCTGGCGGTGGCGAAGGGGAAGATTGTCGCCCTCGGGCGGGATGCGGACATGATGGCTTGGCGCGGCCCTGCCACCGAGACGATTGATTTGGCGGGTGGCTTCCTTACACCTGGTTTGGTGGACGGACATGCCCATCCTATTCAGGGGCATGATTTGCAAATTGGGGTGGATCTTGCGGAGGTGCGAGATGTAACGCAGCTGCGTGCAGCTCTCGCGCAAGAAGCCGCATCCCTGCGCCCCGGCGACTGG
This sequence comes from Acidocella aminolytica 101 = DSM 11237, assembly GCF_900129125.1. Taxonomy (GTDB): domain Bacteria; phylum Pseudomonadota; class Alphaproteobacteria; order Acetobacterales; family Acetobacteraceae; genus Acidocella; species Acidocella aminolytica. Next base: position 34,093 of record NZ_FQVJ01000020.1, read on the forward strand.
TTGCAGGGCCATGGGCTGGATCCGGCGCTGTTGGAAGGGGTAGGCCATCCTGCCGATTTGCTGGAGGTGGTCAGCGGCGGGCGCCCGGTTTTCTTGATGTTTTTCGATTACCATGGCGCTATGGTTAGCCGGGCTGCGCTTGCTAAAGCTGGCATTGCTGGGCCGCGCAGTTTTGCCAGCGGGGCGCAAATTCTCTGCGATGTCGATGGTCTGCCCACCGGCACGCTGCTGGAAACGGAGGCGGTGGAACTGATCCGAAGCGTGCTGCCGCGCATGGATCAGGCGACGCGCCTAGCCTCCATGCGCAGGCTGTTCAGCAGCATGGCTGCCGCCGGACTGACCGGTATGCATGTGATGGACGCTAATGGTGACAGCCTGGACTGCCTCGCGGCGCTAGAGGCGCAGGCGCCGTCGCCCTTGCGCTTTCATGTGTTGCCCTGGGTAAATCCTGGTGCGACACGCGACGAGTTGGAGGCGGTTTTGGCTCTGCAGGGCCGGGCTGGGAGGTTATGGCGGGTTTGCGGGGCGAAATTCTTTATCGACGGCACCATTGATGCCGGTACCGCCTGGCTGCATGAGCCGGATTTGCATGGCGGCTGCACCGGGCCGCACTGGCCTTCACCGGAAGCCTACAGCAAGGCAGTGCATTTTTTTGGCAAACGTGGTGTGCAGACTGTTACTCACGCCATTGGCGATAAGGCTGTGCGGCATGTTCTGGAGACGCTGGCTAGCCTGCCCCAGCCTATACGGGCAGCGGCACGTCATCGGGTTGAGCATATCGAAACCTTACCGGACGAGGATATTGGTCAGTTCGCGGCGCTTGATGTGCTGCCTTCGATGCAGCCTTCTCACGCAGTACGCTATGCCAGCGCTGATCAGAGCGATGCCTGGTCGCAGCGCTTGGGACCTGAGCGGGCGGCTCGAGGCTGGCGAACTGCCGACATTGCGGCCACTGGGGTGAGACTGGTTTTGGGCTCTGACTGGCCGATCGCTCCCTACGATCCGCGTGAAATTCTGACCTGCGCAGTGGCGCGGCGGCTACCAGGGCACGCGGCATCGACAGCTGTGGGCGACGCCCAGGTACTATCTCGCGCGATGGCGCTGGCCGGGTTAACCCGCCATGCGGCTTATGCGGTGGAGGAGGAGACACGGCTGGGAGCGCTGACGCTTGGCTTTGATGCGGATTTGACTGGCTTTACCGTTGATCCACTACGCGCAGATGTTGATGAGTTAGGAATGGCCCCGTTTGGCGTGACGGTATGTAATGGCCTCGTGACGCATCGCAGAGTGAATTAGGGGCAGACATGGATGAGACAGTGCAGCGCCTCCTTGAGATACGCGCTGCACTGACAGAATATTTATAGTATGATATGTATCAAAGCATGTTGAATTAAGAATCCTTGACGTCTGTGGACGCATAGCCTTATCCTTGAGCTTGCAATTAAATTAAAAAATAGATGTTGCTGGCACTGGGATGAAAACGGCATGTCATGTAAAACAACGCCGGAGAGGTGGGTCGAAGCAGTCGGAGTAGAGCAGATGCCAATCTGGGATCATGCGCTCTGGCAGGTTATGGGAGGGTTGAAGTCCAGTATTATCGATGAAGCTCCATTTTTCGGTCGTGCCCGCTTTCAAGAGGCGGGGCGGGTTAAGCTCTGCGAATTATCATCCTCCTCGGTAGCCGTGGTTAGGGAAGCGCGAAGCGCCGAACGAGAGGTCCGTGAATTTGTCAAAGTGGCTGTCCAATTGTCGGGGCGTAGTTTGTTCATACAATCTGGGCGGGAGGTGTTGCTCGACGGTGAGGGGTGGACATTTTATGATACGGCGCGGCCCTATCGTGTCGTAAATCTGACGCCTGTGCGCCAGTTCGTGATTTTAGTCCCTAAGGCGGACTTACATCTTTCCGGTGCCCAACTGGCCTGTTACGGCATGCGGAAGTTTGGGGAGGCATCTGCGGTAGCGAGGGTTTTTCCCAACTATGTCAAGAGTATCCTGTCTGAAGGCGTGAGAGCTACGGATTACGAATCAGCGGCGCTTGGTGATGTTGCCACCAGTCTCCTGCGCCTTTCCATCTCCGGCACGGCGGGCGAGCATGCCAGTGTGTCCGCACGCGAGACATTGGAATTCCAGGTGAAGCATTATATCCGCATGAATATCGCGGATCCCGAGCTTTCGGTGCAGAGCATTGCCGAACGTTTTGGGTGTTCGAAACGCCATCTCCATCGCGCGTTTGCTGAAAGTGATGTGTCTTTATCCGACTTCATTTGGCAGTCCCGATTGGAACGCTGCGCTGAGGCGCTTCGTGCCAAGGCGCACCGGCACCTTCCTGTGGGCGAGGTAGCGTTCAATCATGGCTTTAGCAGCTTTTCACATTTTAGCCGGGCCTTCCGGCAGCGCTTTGGGTGTAGTCCCAGCGCCTATCGCCAGGCCAATTTTTAGCTTCACGAAGCAGGTGTGTCCTTCTCGTGCAAATCCAAATGTCTCTCCTGGTACAGCTTCATAAGGGCTGATATGCAATAAACTCCCTAAATGCCCGGCTTAACGCGGCAGCAAGACTCAAAGGGGAGGATAATAGATAGCGATGCGACGGAACGCTGGCTTTAGATGTGTGATTTAATACATTGAAGCCGAAAAGCGGACTAGCTAAGCTAAATAAAAAACTATGTAATATAACATACAATAATTTGGCTGGTTTTCGGTCAGTTAGTAATCGAAGCCTAGATGGGCAAGCAAAATTTGGGAACGTTCAATGAAAACAAAAAAAATCAAAGCCGTTTCATGTGCGGCGCTGGCGCTGGCGTTAAGCGCAGGGGTTGGGCTTAAGGCCGCCCAGGCTGTTACGGTCAATGAGCCGTCGGGCATTAATCTCGGAGGCACCAGCTTCTTTGACGCGCTGGGTAAATACACGCCTGGGCTGGTTTACCAGCAATATTTTCAGATTCAGCATTTTGACGCCATTAACGGCGCTGATGGCAATGCTGTGCCTGTATTCAAGAACACCAGCATCACGGCGATCGTGTCGTTGAATCAGTTCATCTATGTGTCGCCTTATCATTTGTTCGGTGGCGTTCTCGGTGGCATGTTTATTTTACCACTTACGGACTTGAACGCTTCTTTCGCGCACGGGAGCCCCGCCAAACTGGTTGCAAATCGTGGTATGGGGGTTGGTGATCTAACGTGGGGTCCGTTTATTGCTTTTCCGCCTATTATTCGGGGGGGGCGCCCAGTTTTCGCGCAACGTATGGAGTTTGATGTAATCTCGCCGACCGGGTCGTATGATACGTCGAAGGATATCAATCCAAGCTCAGGCTTCTGGTCCATCAATCCGTATTGGGCGGTTACAGTGCTGCCAACGCCGAAGACTGAGGTTTCAGCGCGATTCAATTATTTGCACAATTTCTCCAATGGCCATCCTGCCTCGAGCGAGCCGTTGCCGGCTGGAACCACGACGCAGGCGGGTGATGCGGGGTGGGTGAACTTCACCGCTTCTTACGAGGTTTATCCTAAGTTGAATGTTGGGTTGAATGGATATTACTTCAAGCAATTTACTGACGATACTGTAAATGGCGTGGTGCAGAAAGGTACCGAAACTGAAAGTTTGTCGATGGGACCTGGTGCAACTTATATGTTTAACCGGAACAATATCGGCTTTCTGAACGTTTATTTGCCCGTGGTTAAAAAGAATACGACCAACGGTTTCAACGTTATTCTTCGCTACATCCACGCCTTTTAAGTTTTGATTCGGGGAATGTCATGAGCCATCAAGAATCTGCTGCCAAAGCTGGTCTTTCTCGCCGGCTTATCTTAGGGGGCGCCGCCGGACTCTCTTTGGGGGCAGCTCTGAGCCCTGCGCGGGCTGCTGCTGCCAATACCTTACGGGTGGGGTTTGTGAGCCCGCGTACAGGACCTCTCGCGGGGTTCGGGGAGGGCGATCCGTTTATCTTAAGCTTGGTACGTAAGGCGTTTGCTAATGGCCTCGCTCTGAACGGCACCACTTACGAGGTCTCGATTTTTGATCGAGATACGCAGTCGGACCCGTCACGAGCTAGTCAACTTGCCAAGGATCTGATTAATGGCCAGCAGATTGATCTGATGCTTACCACCTCTACCCCGGAAGTGGTGAATCCGGTGGCGGATGCCTGCGAGGCGGCAGGTGTACCGTGTCTCTCCACTATCGTGCCGTGGGAGTCCTGGTATTTCGGGCGCGGAGCCAAGCCCGGTCAACCTTCCCCTTTCAAATGGACCTATCATTTCTGCTTTGGCACCGAGCAGTTCAAAGATCTCTACATATCGACCTGGAATAATACTGTTTCGAGTAACAAGCGTGTGGCCGTGCTTTGCCCCAACGACGCTGACGGTAATGCTATTCGTGCCCATCTTCTGCCGGATCTTTCCAAGGCAGGTTTTGATATGGTTGATCCCGGCGGCTATCAAGATGGCACGACAGACTATTCCGCCCAGATCGCCATGTTCAAAAAGGCGGGTTGCGAGGTATTCTGTACATTCCCCATCCCACCTGATTTCACCGCTTTCTGGCGCCAGGCCGCCCAACAGGGCCTCACGCGCCAGATGAAGATCGTCACTGTTGCTAAAACTGGCCTTTTCCCGTCGCAGATGGAAGCGTTGGGGCCGCTTGGCTACGGTATTAATGCAGGCGCATACTGGCACCCCGTGTTTCCATATAGCTCCGCGCTCACTGGCCTTAGTTCCATGCAGCTGGCCAACGCGTATCAAAATAAGACCGGCCGCCAATGGGAGCAGCAGCTTGGGCCCTCGCTCGCTTTGTTTGATGCCATGGTCGCCACGCTGAAATCTGCGGCCGACCCTAAGAACAAAGCAGCTGTCGCCAAGGCAATGAGTACGCTGCAAACCACTACGGTTATGGGTAAGATCGATTTCGTGAACGGCCCAGTGCCTAACGTAGCCACCACCAACCTCATTGGTGCACAATGGATGAAGGCGAAATCAGGAAAGTTTAAGTTGGATTATAGAACCTTTGAGCATGTGGAAGATACCTCCGTGCCAATCCAGGGACCGCTTGAGCCCTATAAGATGTGACTGGAGGCCACGGAATGTCATTGGCTGAACTTGATGCCCTGCTGGAAATGATGGCGGAAAATCCACCGCCGCAGGATGGTCCGTTGGCGTTGCGCGACTGGTTCGAGGCCGCGCATGCCACTCTGCCAATCCCTGAAAGACTAAATATCCGACGAGTGGACGCTGGTCCCGTGGGTGGGGAACTTATTCAACCTGAAGGAGCGATGTCTGACCGGCTAATCATCTACTATCATGGTGGCGGATTCGTGTTGGGCTCTTCCAAAACCCATCGAACCGTAGCAGCCAATTTGGCGCGTGTGGCGAATGTTACGGTTCTGGCAGCAGATTACCGCTTGGCGCCGGAGCATGCCTTTCCCGCGGCGCATGACGATGCGTTGGCAGTTTATCACTGGGCTCTGGTCAACGGGTATGAAGCTATCGCACTCGCTGGTGACAGCGCTGGAGGTAATCTTGCACTGTCGACGGCCGTTAGAGTGCGTGAAGCGGAGTGGCGAAGCCCTGCGGCTTTGGCCCTAATGTCGCCTGCTCTAGACTTTGCGGCAGACGGTACGTCTCATCATTGCGTCACTGATGATCCGATCCTTTCCAAGGATCTGGTTGCTCTATTCCTCGGGGCTTATTTGCCAGGGCAAGACTTACGCGATCCAGCGGTTAGTCCTTTATTTGCTGACCTTTCTAACTTACCACCGGTCCTCGTTCATGTGGGGTCTCGGGAGATGCTACGCGATGATTCTGTAAACATTGTGCAAAAGCTACGAGACGCGGGCAATCAAGCTGATTTGAGGATATGGGATGGCATGTGTCATTCTTGGCAACTTTATGCGGCGCTAGTACGAGAGGGTATGGATTCCATTGAGGAATCTGCTCGGTTTCTACGCGCTCATCTGTTGCCGTCATGAGCTTGCTGCTGGAAGCAAACGGGCTGGTGAAACGCTACGGTGCGCTGGCGGTTGTCAATGGCGTTGACTTCCGGGTGGCGGAAAACGAGGCGGTGGGTATAGTCGGACCCAACGGGGCGGGCAAAACTAGCCTGCTTAACCTGCTTTCCGGTGCCGTTCCGGTAAGCGAGGGTCGCATCGCTTTGCGCGGTGCGATTATTACCGGGCAGGACGCCGCTTGGCGTTGCCGCCATGGCATCGGCCGTTCCCACCAAGTGCCGAAGCCTTTTGGTGGTATGACTGTGTTCGAGAATCTGCTGGTGGCTGCGACGCAAGGTGGTGGCTTCATCCAGCACGAGGCTTATGACCGCGCGGTCGATTCGTTAGAACTTTGCGGTATGCTTTCCGCAGCCAATCGTTCGGCGGAGACGTTGGGCCTTCTGGAGCGCAAGCGCCTGGAACTGGCCCGTGCCCTAGCCACTGGTCCAGAGCTTTTGCTTTTGGATGAAATTGGTGGGGGCCTGACCGATGGTGAGGCGTTGGACCTTGTGGAGGTGATTCTCGACTTGCGCCGTCGCGGCATTGCCATCGTCTGGATCGAGCATATCGTGCATATCCTCGTTAAGGTCGTTACCAGGCTCGTCTGCATGGATGCCGGGCGCATTATCGCCGAGGGCGATCCTCAAAGCGTGCTGAAAGATCCCGTGGTGATCAGCGCCTATCTCGGTTCGGAGGAGGTAGTATGAGCCTTCTGCACATTGAAAACCTTAAGGCTTGCCATGGTTTGCTGGTGGCGCTGCATGATCTTTCCTTCTCCATGGAGCCGGGCGAGGTTTTGGGCATTGTTGGTGCTAATGGTGCTGGTAAGAGCACGTTAATGCGCAGCATCGCAGGCGCACATCGTCCTGCCCAGGGGCGCATCATGTTCAGAGGACAGGATGTCACGCGGCTTTCGGCCCATCGCCGCGTGCGCGGCGGTATCGCTCTTGTGCCGGAGGGACGCCGACTGTTTCCCGGCATAAATGTGCAGGACACACTGCGCTTGGCTGCTTGCCGCAAAGGTATATGGAATTTCGACAGTGTGTTGGAGGTGCTGCCCCAGCTCAAGCCTATCCTCAAACGCCAGGCGGGCCTGCTTTCAGGCGGACAGCAGCAGGCAGTGGCCATTGGCCGTGCGCTGATGACCAACCCGGAACTCCTATTGCTGGATGAATTGTCCCTTGGTCTCTCGCCGGTTGCGGTGGAAGGTGTTTACGAAGCTCTGCCCAAGCTGAGGCAGGCTGGTACCACCATTATTCTGGTGGAGCAGGACCTGCGTCGTGCCATGGCTTCCGTCACAAGGCTCATCTGCATGTTGGAAGGGCGCATTGTGCTCTCCGGCGCCGCTGGCACCCTCACGCGTGAAGCGGTGATGGACGCCTATTTCGGCCTCAACCGGCAAACGCATTGAAAGGCGGCGGCAATGTTCTGGCTTAATCAGATTTTGCAAGGTATCCTGCTTGGCGGCTATTATGCGCTGCTGGCAGCGGGGCTATCCTTCCTGTTTGGCGTTATGCGCGTGATTAATTTGGCTCATGGCTCTCTGGCTGTGCTTGGCGCCTTCATTATGATGGTCGTCTACCAAGCGCTGGGCATTTCGCCGCTCGGAGGGCTATTACTCATGTTGCCCATTATGGCGCTATTAGGGGTGGCGCTGCAGTTCCTCATTATCGAGCCCAGTCTGAAAGGCGGGGCGCTGGTGCCGCTGCTTGCAACTTTCGGTTTGGCACTGATCTGCGACAATGTTCTGTTCAGCATCTTCGGTGCGGACACACGCTCCTTCGCGGCTGACATTGGCACGCTTTCCTATGACAGTTGGAATATCGGCAGCCTCTATATCAGCAAACTTGCCTGCCTAGTCTTCGCCGTGGCCTTGCTGGTACTCGGCGGAACACAACTTCTACTCTCCCGCACCCAAATCGGCCGGCGTATCCGCGCCACGGCTGAAGATGAAGATGCGGCCCGCCTCTCAGGCGTTGACACACGCCTTATTCGTGCCGCGACCACGGCGCTTGCGATGGTCATGGTCGGGCTGGCGGGTGCGGCGCTGGGCGCCAGCGGCAGTTTTGACCCTTATGCGGGTGGTCCGCAGCTTCTTTACGCGTTTGAGGCCGTGGTGATCGGCGGCACCGGCTCGCTCTGGGGCACGCTCATCGGCGGCATCGTGTTAGGGGTGTCCCAGGGAGTAGGCGGGGCCATCAACACTCATCTTTCGCAGATCGCGGGCCATGTCGTGTTTCTCATCGTGCTGATCGCCCGGCTATACCAGGGGGGTGAAATCAGTGCCTATCTCCGCCGTCTCCGTGTGAGGTTCGCATGACCGAAACCTATAAAGTTCAGCGTTGGACGAGCCGTTCCATCGTCAGCACAGCCCTGATCGCAGCGTTGCAATTCGCGTTGTTGGCCGCGCCTTTCGTCTTCTCGGCCAATGTGGTGGATCATCTCACCACTTTATTCGTGTATGTGGTGCTCGCCATCACCTGGAACGCGCTGGCGGGCTATGGTGGGCTGGTTTCGGTGGGGCAGCAGCTTTTTTTCGGTTTCGGTGCCTATGGCGCGATCAGGCTCTCTCAAGCGGGTGTGCCGGTCTATGCGGCACTGGCCTTGGGGGGCGTGGGCAGCGCTGTGCTGGCGCTTATCGTCTCCAGCTTTATGTTGAAGTTGCGTGCCGGAGAGTTCGCCATTGGCATGTGGGTGCTAGCGGCTTTGGTGCAGCTCTTGGTCAGCCTGGATCCTATCATTCAGGGGGCAACCGGCACCTCTCTGCTGGCGCTCAATAGTTTTGCTCCTGCGGCCCGTCGAGCGGATACTTACTGGTTTGGGCTGGTGGCCATGGCAGGGGTGGCGTTGCTGCTCTTCCTACTGTTGCGCTCGCGTTTGGGGGCGGCCATGCAGGCCATTCGGGACAATGAGGAGGCGGCGCGTTCCGTTGGCGTGCGGGTGCAACTGGCCAAGCGTATCATGTTCGTGCTCGCGGCTTTGGGTGCTGGCATGGCTGGGGCGGTGTGGCTCGCGACGTCCATCTCCTTTCAGCCCAATACTTATTTTGGCGTGCAATGGACCGCTTACATGATTTTCATGACGCTGGTTGGCGGCATTGGCACGTTTGAAGGCCCGATCCTCGGCGCAGTTCTGTTCTTCGCAGTAGAGGCTGCCTTTGGTGCGGAGGGGGTATGGTATCTCATCGGAATCGGCGCCGCCGCTGTGGGGTTTGCCTTGCTGCTGCCTCAGGGCATCTGGGGCTGGATGGAGCGTCGCTATGCGCTGCGTCTGCTACCCGTCGGTTATGTGCTGAAACTACAGGGCGTCGACGCGGGCCGTCAGCACGGCTTTGCCCGGCGCTCAGTTCCGCCGCCGCCTGCCGCGATGCGGATTTCTGAACAATCCTGAATTCTTTCTAAGATACGGAGTCACCATTATGTTGGACACAGCAACACAAGGCTCATTTCTCGGCACCGCCTGGGAAGGTAAGCTGTTTAACGGCGATTGGATCGCCGCCCCGCGCGTTGTCGATGTGATCGAGCCCGCTACAGGCGGTGCATTGACCCGGACCGGTATTGGCGGTGCGGCGGAGGTCGCGACGGCCGCCAAGGTGGCTACAGAGGCGCAGGCTGCTTGGTTTGCGACCCACGAGAGGACGCGTGAGGCTATTTTGCTGAAGGCGGCGGACCTGTTTGAGACCCATGCGGAAGAGTTGTCCCTCTGGATTGCTCGCGAAACCGGCGCCATCATCCCCAAAGGCCAGCACGAGGTGCGCGAGGCCGTGGAAATCTGCCGCGCCGCCGCCGCCTTGCTGCACCATATTCCCAGCCAAGTGCTACCTTCTACGCCGGAGCGGCTTTCCGTCGCGCGCCGCGTGCCGCTGGGTGTGGTGGGCGTGATTTCTCCCTTTAATTTCCCGCTTATCCTTGGCCTGCGTGCCGTGGCGCCCGCTTTGGCCATTGGTAATGGCGTGGTGCTGAAGCCAGACCCGCAAACGGTTGTTTCGGGTGGTGTCATCATAGCCCGTATCTTTGAAATGGCCGGCCTGCCGAAAGGGCTGCTGCATATGGTGCCCGGCTATGTGGAGGCAGGTGAGGCGCTATGCACCGACCCGAACATCCAGATGGTCGCGTTTACTGGCTCCACCGCTGCCGGCCGTAAAGTGGGCGAGACCTGTGGCAGAAATCTCAAGAAAGTCTCGCTGGAGCTGGGTGGCAAGAATTCCGTGATTATTCTGGGCGATGCGGATCTCGCCTCTGCCGCTTCGAACGTGGCCTTTGGCGCTTGGTTCCATCAAGGGCAGATCTGCATGGCATCCGGACGTATTTTGGTTGAGCGCTCCCTGGTTCCGGCGCTCACGGCCGCTCTGGTGGAAAAGGCCAACCATCTCCCGGTTGGTGATCCGGCTTCAGGCCAAGTGGCGCTTGGGCCGCTCATTAACCAGCGTCAGCTCGACCGTGTGCACAAGCTGGTCACTGAAACCGTAGCGGCGGGGGCCAAGCTGGCAGCGGGCGGCACTTATGAGAAGCTGTTCTACAAGCCCACCGTGCTGGAAAATGTCCGACCCGGCATGCCTTGCTTTGACGAGGAGATTTTCGGGCCGGTGGTGAATATCGTGCCGTTCGACACGGATGAGGAAGCCGTCAAACTCGCTAACGACACCGAATATGGTCTCTCTGCCGGGGTTATCGGTAAGGATATCGGACGCGCCATGAAGATCGCCCGCCAACTGAAAACCGGCTTGATTCATATTAACGACCAGAGCGTAGCGGACGACGTGGCCAACCCGTTCGGCGGGCGCGGCGCATCCGGCAACGGTACCGCCGTGGGCGGGCCGGCCAGTTGGGAAGAGTTTTCCATGTGGCAATGGATGACCGTGCAGGCCGATGCACCGATGAAACCATTCTGAGGAGGGGGCGCCATGCATATCCAGGCCGCTGTCACCCGCGAGAAGGGGGGCAAGTTCCTTCTCGAAACCCTCAGCCTTGAAAGCCCGCGCGCGGATGAGCTTCTGATCCGCATCACGGCCGTTGGCATTTGCCACACTGACCTTGCAATGCGCGACCAAGTATTCCCCGTACCCCAGCCAATCGTGCTGGGGCATGAGGGGGCAGGTATTGTCGAACAGGTAGGCGCTGATGTCACCGGCTTCGCTGTGGGGGACAAGGTGGTGATGAGCTACCGGGCTTGCGGAGCTTGCCCCTCTTGTGCTGCCCATGCGCCGAGCTATTGTCATGCCTTTTTCCCGCTGAATTTCGGCGGTGCGCGAGCTGATGGTAGTACTGCGCTCTCTTGTGATTCCGGCGCCGTGCATAGTCATTTCTTTGGCCAGTCCAGCTTTGCCAGTCACGTGGTGGCGCATCATACCAATGTGGTGAAGGTGGCGGCGGAAGCGGACCTGGCTGTGCTGGCCCCCTTCGGCTGTGGGATTCAAACCGGAGCCGGGGCTGTCATCAACGCGCTGAAGGTGGGGGTAGGGGAGAGCATCGCCATTTTCGGCACCGGCTCCGTCGGTCTTTCAGCGGTGATGGCGGCGAAGCTTGTCGGTGCAACGCGCATCATTGCTGTGGATCGCAATGCCGAAAGGCTTGCATTGGCTCAGGAGCTCGGTGCCACCCATATCGTAAATGCGGGATCAGAAAATCCGGTTGAGGCGATTCAGCAAATCACCGGTCCCGGTGTTGCCTATGCCATCGACACAACCGCATTGATTCCGGTTCTCTCACAAGCCTTGGCGGCCTTGGCGCCGCGCGGTACGCTGGGCATTATCGGCGCGTCGCGCCCGGATGAGGTATTGCCGGTTCCGGTGATTGATCTGCTCACGAGCGGCAAACATGTGCGTGGCATTGTGGAAGGCGACGCGGAACCATCCGTCTTCCTGCCCAAGCTGATCGAACTGCATGCGCAAGGCCGCTTTCCGGCAGAAAAGATGATGCGTTTCTATGATTTCTCAGAAATCAATGAAGCCGTGCATGATTCAGAAACTGGCGTCTGCGTGAAAGCAGTTTTGAAGCTCTAAATTTTTGGCGCCGCTCTTGGCTAAAGGCGGCGCCAAGTTTTTTTAAAGATCCAGTACCAGTCGCGCGCTCTTTGCTCGTGAGCAGCAGGGGGTGAACTGGTCATTTGCCTCATGTTCCTCATCGGTCAGATAGCTGTCCCGATGATCCGGTATGCCAGCTTTTACTCCCACCAAGCAGGTGCCGCAGATACCTTGCTCGCAGGATACAGGTACATATAGTCCGGCTTTGTCCAGGACTTCCCACGCTGTATGGTCGGCCGGTACAGTGAGAACCTGCCCCGTGCTGGCGATCTCAATTTCGAAGGGCTGCTTGCCTTCGGTCTCCATTACGGGGGCTGAGAAATATTCCCGATGCAGTCGGGACTCTTCCCAGCCTGCGGCGCGCGCGCTGGAGAGTACATGCTCCATGAAACCGCCCGGCCCGCAAACGTAAAGATGCGCGCCTGTCTCTGGGGTAGCCAGCAAGGCGGGGGCATTGAGTTTCTGTGCTTCCTCTCCGTCATCGAAATGCGTGAACACGCGTGCGGCGAAGGGGGCGCCCTTCAAAAGATTCAAAAAGGCCGCACGTGATGACGTGCGCGCGCAATAATGCAGTTCGAAATCTAACCCCAGGCGATGCAGCCGCTGTGCCATTGCTAAAATTGGTGTGATACCGATGCCGCCTGCGAAAAGCAGTGTCTTTTCGGCTGTCTCATCTAGGGGAAACTGGTTGCGCGGTGGACTGATGACCAGCGTGTCCCCCACCGCAAGAGCATGCATAGCCACCGAGCCGCCGCGTGACTCAGGCTCTCGCAGGACGGCAATCTCATAATCTCCGCCTGCATCCGGCGCACTGTAGAGAGAATATTGCCGGACTAGACCGTTGGGCAGATGCACATCCACATGTGCTCCGGCGGTGAAGGGTGGCAATGCACCCTCCATACGTGAAAGGGTAAAGCTGCGCACCCCCACAGCCTCATCCCGTACGGCGATCAGCCTAGTCTCGATCGTCATGCTTTTCAGCATTATCCCACCTGTTCCGCCAGTAGCCTGTCGATGATCCGGCGCGATTGCACGCCGCCCGCGTCAATATTGAGTTTTAGCAATTGCCGATCGGGCCAGCGTAATAGGTTTTGTTGTTGCTGCTCCAGCATCTCCCGGTCTTCGCTGAAGATCTTGCCTTGACCGTCCCGGATTCTCGCCGTCAATTCGGTGTCCTGCGGTTTGAAATGTCGCGCCATGCCCCAGAAATACCAATGCGAGGTCTCGGTTTCCGGCGTAATGAAATCAACTACGATGCTGGAAGCTTTCACCGAATCAGGCGCGTCATATCCCCCATGCCCGGCATGTGCCACACCCACTTCGATCAGCACATGGGAAGGCGGGTGGAAATGACAGATCTGCCAGCGATCCACGGTCACATCCGGTGCCAGATCATTCATCCGCAGCGCCATTTGCCAGAAAGGCGGGGCCTGGATTCCATCCATGAACCGGCTGGTTATCACATGATCGCCTTCCACCTTGGTGGAAACCGGCGCTTCGTCGATTTCCTTTTGACCTATGGAGCCTGCATGCACGTAGGTTTCGTGCGTCAGATCCATTAAATTATCGATCATCAGGCGGTAATCGCAACTGATATGATACAGTCCCCCGCCATAGGCCCATTCGGGGTTTACCGCCCACTCCAGATGATGGATCAACGCCGGGTCGGCTTTCTCCTTATCGCCTGGCCAGACCCAGATAAATCCATAGCGTTCTTCTACCGCGTAGGATTTGATAGAGGGAAAGCCTTTTACGCGCTGGCCCGGCATATCTAGCGCCTTGCCCTCGCATCCCATTGCCAGCCCATGATAGCCACAGACAAGCTTGTCGTCCTCCACATAGCCCAGAGACAGCGGCGCGCCGCGATGCGGGCAGAAATCTTCCACTGCCGCGACCTGACCGCCCTTGCCACGATAAAAGACCATCTTTTCGCCGCAGATTGTCCGGCCCAGCGGCTTTTCCGCCACTTCGTCTGGCATCGCTGCCACGTACCATGCTTGTTTCAGGAACATTGCGTTTCCACTCCTGGATTGTTCTTGCTAATGTATCCAATAAGTCAGGAATTTTATGGGTGAGTCAATCGAAATTGTATAAATTGTATCCAATTTGTGGGGGTGCTCATGAGTAGCGAGCGTACCGGCCAGCGCGTTCTGGTTACGTTGCGGCGCATGATCAGCGCTGGCGAACTCGCCGCCGGCGAGCGTCTGGCGGAAATCCCGCTTGCGGAACGCCTGGGGGTTTCACGCATGCCGGTGCGCATGGCTTTTCGGGAACTAGAGCAGGAAGGGCTGCTGGTCCGCGCTGGGGCACGCGGCTTTGCGGTGCGGGCCGTCTCCCCTGAGCAAATTATCGGCGCGGTGGAGGTACGTGGTGTTCTGGAAGGTCTGGCCGCGCGTCTCCTGGCCGAACGCGGTGCCAGCGAAGCGGTTCTGGACACCCTCAAAACTTGCCTAAAAGAAGGCGATGCTCTTTTTGAAAATGGTTGTTTTGCCGAGGCTGATGCACCGCTTTATCTGGATTTGAATATCCGGTTCCATGCTGCCATCATCCAAGCCTCCGGCAACTTGGCCATCCAGGAGGCGCTCTCTCGAAATGACCATCTGCCCTTCGCTTCGGTGAAGGCTTTGGCAATCGACCGTAACAACCTCGCTGCTGAATATAAGCGCCTGAATTACGCGCACATACAACATCATGCTATCGTTGAGGCCATTGCCGCTGGCCAGGGGGCCAGGGCGGAGGCGCTGATGCGGGAGCACGCCAATGCGGTGTTGCGTTACACGGAATTGGATCCAGCGCGGGAAGGGGTGGCCATCCTGCGCGGGAGTTGATCAGGCTAGGGCGGCGTAGAGTTGGGCTGTATCTACCCAGTCCGCTGCAGCTACCAAGGCAGTGGCCTTGGCGGCCAGCCCGGCCTCATGCCAAGCAAGCAACGCCTCCCCGATTATATTCTTATGGCGACGCAATAGCCCATCGATGCAGGCCAAACCAAAGAGCCGTAGTGCGGGCAATGCCGCATGGTCGCGCGCTGGCGGCGGGGCATTCGCCAGATGCGCCAGCATTGTCTGCAGCGGCGACATGACCATTTCAGAGGGCAATAAAAGCGCCAGCGTGTCTGACGCCGTTGTTGCGCCGGCGCCCAGTAACTGCCGGTGCAACAGATCCAAAGCCTGAATGGCGCTTGTGCCTTCGAAAATTGACGCGACGCGTGAATCGCGCAGAATCCGTTCCACCGGCCATTCCCGCGTGTAGCCTGCTCCGCCCAGAACCTGCATGGCATTGCTGGCGGCCTCGAATGCGGCTTCGGCGGAAAGTGTCTTTACCACGGGCAACAGCACGGCGACCCGCGCGGCGGCTTGTTCATCGCCTTCATCGCCCGCCTGCATCCAAGCCGCGGCCTGTAGAGTCAGTAACATTGCCCCTGTCGCACTCAGCTTGGCGTCCAGAAGCAATCGTCGCACCTCGGCATGGCGATAGATTGGCACGGGCGGTGCGTCTGCCGAGCCGCCTTGCAGCCGCTCCGCCGCATAGGCCCAGGCAATTTCGCAGGCTCTCGCCGCCATGGCGCTACATTGCCCCCCAACGCCCAGACGCATGCCGGTAATCATCCCGAACATGGCTTTTAACCCTTGGCCTTCAGCGCCAATGGGTAAAGCCTCTGCCCCGTCCAACGCCAGTACGCAGGTGGGCGAGGCGTGAAGCCCCATTTTCTCCTCGATCCGCAAGATCTCAATGCCGTTGCGTGAGCCGTCCGCTTTCACATCCGGCAGCAGAAACAAGCTGAGCCCTTTTGTGCCGGGCGGTTGTCCTGGTGTCCGTGCTAGAACGAGATGCAAGATATGCGGCGCTAGATTATGATCGCCATAGGAAATCCAGCATTTTTGACCACTGATCCGCCAAATCCCATCCTCACCTTTCAGGGACATGCTACGGATTCGCCCGACATCGGACCCGGCGTCGGGTTCAGAAATACAGATGGTTGCGGCCCATTCGCCGGAGATCAAGCGTGGAATCCACGTCTCCTGCATTTCGGCTGAAGCCGCCTTGCGTAAAAGCCGCACGGCGCAGCGCTGGTTGAGTGCCAGCATGCCGAGCGCGACATCCTCTGCGTCGAACAGCATCTGGGCTGCGACGGCCAGCGGTAGAGGCAGGTCCTGACCGCCAAATTCTTCAGGGTCAGCTAGGCTGGTCCAGCCGCCTTCAAGCAGTGCAGTCCAGGATGTTTTTTGCCCTTTGGGCAGTTTTACGCGCCCATGTTCCAGCCGAGCGCCGAATGCGTCAGCCATCTTGCCATTAGCCGTCAGTACGCCCTGCGCCAGCTTTGCAGCTTCTGTCAGCACAGCGATGTTTGTATCTATATCGGTACAATTTGGGCCAAGCCCGTGCAGCCCGGCAATAAGCCCGGCTAGCGCCTGCTCTGTTAGCATTATGTCCTCTTATTTCGGTCTGGCGCCGTGAGCGCCGCTTGTTATTGGTTCCAGACCATCCGCAATTGCAGCATCAGCGCATCGCGGTGGGATTTTGGCATGCCAGCCAGAAACCGCGCCTCATGCTTGGTGACACGCTTACGGCATTCACGCATCAGTACGCGCCCGGCGGGGGTGAGGCGAAGTGCTTGAGCCCGGCCTGTAGTGACGCCCTTGCGGATCAGCCCGCGCCGCTCGAGTTGTGTGGTAAGCGGCACCATGTTGGCGCGCTGGATACCTAGTACCCGTCCGATCTCGCTTTGAGTGATATCCGGATTCTCCTCGATAACCATCAGTACGGACATTTCTGTGATCTTCAGCTCTAGGTCCGTCAGCGCTGCACTCAGATCCGCCATCATCGCCTGCGAGGCACGACGCAGCTGGTAGCCCAGCAGTTGTTCAAGCGGATTGCTTGGGGGCATATCTTCAGGTTCGGAGGGGACAGGAGATTTCACTTTGGGGGCCATAGGGTGACTATGCCTGCCCTTCGTGATGGGTGCAATCTTGTTATAGAAAGTGGCAATCTATTACATCCTCCCGTCCATTTTGACCGCATTTGTCTTTTTCCATCCACAAGCGGTATATGGGACTTGTATGTTATGTATTATATCAATAAAAGCAAGTCCAACTGATAATGAATAGGCCGGTTCGGCAGGAACTGTTGGCCCTTGTATGAAGGATTTCAAATGTCTGAGACGGATGTCGTTGCTTTTTCAGTCGAAAATCGTATTGCCTGGGTGAAATTTAATCGCCCGGAGAAACGGAATTGCATGAATCCGACCCTGAACCGTCGCATGATGGAGGTTCTGGATGAACTGGAGTTCCGGGATGATGTCGGCGTGCTAGTTCTGTCAGGCGAAGGGACGGCCTGGTCTGCGGGCATGGATCTGAAAGAATATTTCCGCGAGACGGAAGCGCAGGGGTTGGGGGCCACCCGCAAGGCGCAGCGTGAGTCCTATGGCTGGTGGCGGCGTTTGCGCTGGTATCAGAAGCCCACCATTGCCATGGTGAATGGCTGGTGTTTTGGTGGTGGCTATGGCCCACTTTTCGCATGCGACCTGGCCTTTGCTGCTGAGGAGGCACAATTTGGGCTGTCGGAGATCAATTGGGGGATTTTGCCGGGTGGCGGCGCGACTAAGGTGGCCGTGGAACTGCTCTCTTTCCGTAATGCCATGTACCATGCGATGATGGGGGAGAATGTGGATGGTAAAACAGCTGCAGCTTGGGGTCTCGTGAACGAGGCCGTGCCACTCGCAAAACTGCGCGATCGCGTTACCGATGTTGCTAATGCGCTGTTGAAGAAGAACCCCGTTGCATTGAAGGCGACAAAAGACGCTATCCGGCGTGTAGGCGAGATGACCTATGAAAATGCCGAGGATTATCTTGTCCGCGCGCAGGAGGCGGCGAATTCTTATGATAATGACGGGCGTAAGGAAGGTATCCGCCAGTTCATCGATGAAAAAAGTTACAAGCCGGGATTGGGTGCTTATCGTTTAAAAGACTAACTGCGTACACCTGGGGAGGAAGCGCAATGGTCAATGTCGTAGATGATTCTGGCATCCAGGCCCGGCTGCAGCCGGATGCGCTGGCAGTATATGAATTTGCCACCAACCGGCGCTGGAATTATGCTGAATGGGATGAAGCCATCGCCCGCACTGCCGGGCTGTTGGCAGGCCAATATGGTATTAAGATGGGCGCGCGGATTGCCGCTCTTGGGCGTAATTGTGCTGAGCAGGCCCTGTTGCATCTCGCTTGCGCACGGCTGGGCGCTATCTTTGTGCCGCTCAACTGGCGGCTCGCGGTAGCAGAGCAGTTAAGGCTTCTGGAAGATTGTGAACCTGAGTTGCTTGTTGGCGATTCGGAATTTTTATTGCCCCTCGCTTCAGCAATCCGTCAGGTTGAGCTTGTGGCCCTGCGCCCGCAGATTGAACGGGCGGCACCGTTGGCGCCAGTGCAGTTCGATCGCTCTCGCCCCAGCCTAATCCTTTATACATCAGGTACGTCTGGTCGGCCTAAAGGCGTCTTGCTTAGTGAACGAAATATTGCCCAGACGGCCGTGAATTTCGGGATGCTGGCTCGTGTTACGCATCAAAGTGCGATGCTCGCAGAAACGCCGATGTTTCATATCATGGGTATCATCACCAATCTACGTCCCGCCTTTATGCGCGGTGGCGCGGTGTTGTTGAGTGAGGGGTTTGAACCTTCCCGTACATTGGCGAGGCTTTCTGACTCTACCTTGAAAGTTAGTCATTATTTCTGCGTGCCTCAAATGGCACAGATGCTGCGTAACACTGAAGGATTTGATCCTGAAAAGCTACGTAACCTCACAGCGATATTTTCTGGTGGTGCACCGCACCCGGCGGCGGATATACGTGCCTGGTTGCGGGATGGAATCCCCATTGCCGATGGTTTCGGCATGAGCGAGGCTGGAACAGTCTCTTGCATGCCCATTCATATCCCGATCATAGATCAGAAGGCTGGTGCAACAGGTCTCGTCCCGCCGGCCATTCAGACGCGCATTGTCGGCGCGGAAGGACAGGAAGTTGCGCCTGGTATGGCTGGAGAGCTGCTTTTAAAAGGTGACAATATTTTCATCGGCTATTGGCGTGCGCCTGAGGAAACAGCAAAGGCTTTTACGGAAGATGGTTGGTTCCGCACAGGCGACATTGCCCGCCAGGATGAAGATGGCTTTTTGTTTTTGGTGGATCGTAAGAAGGATATGTTTATCTCCGGTGGAGAAAATGTTTATCCGGTGGAGATTGAGGCCGTGCTTGCCGCTTTGCCCGGGATCCGAGAGGCTGCCGTAGTTGGTGTACCAGATGCCCGCTGGGGAGAGGTAGGGCATCTTGCTGTGGTTGTTGCTGAGAACGGGCCAGATGAAAATCTGATTCTGGAATTTCTAAATGCTCGTTTGGCACGCTATAAAATTCCAAAATATATCAGTTTTGTTGAGGTGTTGCCTCGTACTGGAACTGGGAAAATTCAGAAGCCTCAATTGCGTATCCAACTTTCGCAAAAAGCCTGATCTGCTGCGCGCCAGTGACGAATAACGGTCACTCGGCGCGGACGACTTCGATCTCGTCGTAACGGTTGAATTTATAGATCGCGACGGAAATGGCCCAGGCCGCGATAAAAATGCCGACAATGCCATAGCCGAGCAAGCCAAACACGGCGTCACCGCTGAGTTTGGCGATCTTATCCCAAAACCAGCCAGTGAAATGGTATTGGTTTTGAATCAGGCCAAGCGTCTCAATGCCGCCAACCAGCACCGCCACCAGCACTGAAACAGCGGTAATGGTGATATTGTAAAACAGCTTGCGAATAGGGTTGAGATAGGCCCAGCCATAGGCGCCCAGCATCAGAATGGAATCTGTCGCGTCGATAAGCGCCATGCCCGCCGCAAATAAGGACGGGAACAGCATGATCGACCAGATTGGAAGACCATTGCTTGCCGCGGCTGCTGAAATGCCGAGCAGCCCCACCTCTGTTGCCGTGTCGAAACCGAGACCAAACAGAAAGCCGACGAAATACATCTGCCAGGAATGGTTCACCATGTTGAACAGGCGACGGAAGATGCGTGCAAAAAAGCCCCGTTTGGCCAGCAATATGTCGAGATCTTCGTCAGCGTAAGCACCGCCTGCCTTCACATGCTGGAACGTCTTGATGATGGAAGCTAGAATAATCAAATTCATCAGGGCGATGCCGAACAGGAAGATGCCGGAGACGGTGGTGCCTATGATTCCGCCCCAGCTGGAAAGTGCATCGAACTTGCCTTGTATCGCGGCGGCGGTTGCGGCGGCAACGGCGGAGAGACCAAACACGATGGTTGAGTGGCCGAGTGAAAACGCGAGTCCCACGCCAACCGGCCGCTTGCCCTGCTGCATCAATTTGCGGGTCACGTTGTCGATGGCGGCGATATGGTCGGCGTCCACGGCATGGCGCAGGCCAAAGCTATAAGCCAGGAGGGCGGTACCGAGCAGCAGCGGGTAGTGACGGAAGAGCGCGAGTGCGAGCCCCCACAGGCCGATATTAGTGAGGACCAGACATAAATACATAGCGCGGACACGCCGCCCTGTTTCACCGCTTAAACCACGCTTCAAAGCTGCAAGCATATAAGCTCCGGACAATTTTGGTTGCCAGTTAGGCTATCTCCTCGGATCGTATGACGTAAATATAAAAACTGCATACTTTAGGAAGACAGTCGCTTAAAGGGATATAGACATAAAGATATCTTTATGTCATCCATTCATAATGGATTTGCCCATTGCCATCTTTCGCGCGCTTGCCGACCCTACGCGCCTGCGCATTTTTGCCCTGTTGCGGTGCATGGAGCTCTCGGTTGGGGAGCTGGCGCAGATTTTGGTGCAGAGCCAGCCGCGTATCTCCCGGCATATTAAAATTTTGGCGGATGCATCGCTGATTGAGCGTCGGAAGGAAGGTGCTTGGGTTTTTCTAGGGCTTGGGGACGAGAGGCTGGCCCGTCCGCTTCTGGTGGCACTGGATGAGTGGGCGGCGCTAGAAGACGCCGAAGCCTGGATGAAAGCGGATAAGGCGCGGCTCTCAGCTGTAGTGGCTGATAGGGCGCGGGCGGCTGAGGCGTATTTCAATGCCAATGCGGGTATGTGGGACGAACTGCGTACGCTCTATGTGGCTGATGCCGATATTGAGGCGGCGATTACTGAACTTTTGGCAAAGGAGGCACTTGGCAGGGTCGTTGATTTAGGCACGGGCACAGGACGGATGCTGGAAGTGCTGGGAGCCAGGGCTGAAAGCGTTGTCGGTATAGATCGCAGCCCGGAGATGTTGCGCTTCGCCCGCGCCAAACTGGCCTCGAGCCGCGTGAAATTATATCAGGGGGATATCTGTGCCCTGGATATGCCGGATGCCAGCGCGGAGACTGCGCTGTTGCATCAGGTGCTGCATTATCTTCCTCAACCAGAGACCGCGCTGCGTGAGGCCGCGCGGCTACTTGTGGATGGAGGCCGTTTGCTGGTGGTGGATTTTGCCCCGCATGAACATGAAGAACTGCGGACGCGCCATGCCCATGCGCGGCTCGGTTTCTCGGATGAGCAGATGCAGGCTTGGCTTATGGCGACGGGGCTTAAGATGGAAACGGCACGTACGCTCGCTGGCCGTGAGCTGACGGTTAAACTCTGGCTCGGGCGCAAGCCGCGCGCCGCTTAAGGGAGGTGTATCCCATGGATCAGATAATAATGCGTGATAATGAAGTGCAGGTTTCTTTTGAGTTTTTCCCGCCAAAGACTGAGAAGATGGAAGCGGATTTGTGGCAGGCCGTGACCGCGCTGGCCCCTTGTGCGCCACGTTTTGTCTCAGTGACCTATGGGGCGGGGGGCACAACAAGAGAACGTACGCACAAAGCGGTGGCGCGGATTGCCAATGAAACCGCGTTGAACGCGGCGGCGCATCTGACCTGCGTTGGGGCCAGCCAAACGGAAGTGTTAAAAATTGCCGAAGCCTATTGGGCGGCGGGTGTTCGTCATATTGTTGCATTGCGTGGCGATCCGCCGGATGGTAGCGGCAAATTTCAGCCGCATCCTGACGGGTTTGAAAATGCGGCCGCTCTGACGCGCGCACTCAAGCGACTCGCGCCGTTTGAGGTGTCTGTGGCGGGGTATCCTGAGCGTCATCCGGATTCGCCCTCTGATCAGGCCGATCTTGATAATCTCAAGGCCAAGATTGATGCCGGGGCAGACCGGGTATTGACGCAATTCTTTTTTGCCCCAGAGGCATTTCTGCGCTTCCGTGACCGGGCCGCGGCGGCGGGTATTGGCGGGGAGATCGTGCCGGGGATTTTGCCGGTGGTGAATGCCGGGCAGGTGCGCAAATTTGCGACGGCTTGTGGGGCGGCGATTCCACCAGAGTTGGACAGGATGCTGGAAGGGCTTGATGAACGGCCGGAAATGCGCCCGTTGGTGGCGGCCATGGTGGCAGGAACCCTATGCCAGAGGCTTTATGCCGAGGGAGTGCGGCAGTTTCATTTTTATACGCTGAACCGGGCACCAATGACCCAGGCGTTGTGCCATTTACTCAGTTGCCAGCAAAAGGATATTTCTTCGGCGGCGTTGTCCGGGCGCTAAGCGGGGGTAGGGCGTCCCGTTTCTCCCAATCTTCCAGAGCATCTTGCGGTGTATGTTGAAGGGGAGGGGGCGGCTCTGGTCTGGGTCCGGACGCCTGTGATCCGCTCGTCAAGGATATCTTTCGGGCGTAGCTGTGCCGGATCGGTTTCAACCTCAACCCTCGCTTTTGGCAGGGTCAGCAGGGCTTCAAGCAGGGTGCTGATTGCCACGCTCTGACCAGAGGCGATATTGAAGATTCTCCTGGCTCTGGCGTTTCAAGGGGAGGGTTAGACAGATCGATCTTAGCTGACAAAGCAGCATTGCTGCAGCCCGCTTGATTGAGGTGATCGGCAAGTAAGGCTATACACCTGCCTGCCGATCGGCAAGATAGGGAGCCAGGAAGTTCTGTGTCCGTTCTTCCTGGGGGTTCACCATAACCTCCGCAGGCGGACCTTGCTCAACGATGCGTCCTTTATCGAAAAAGCATACACGGTCGGCAATTTCACGAGCAAAGCGCATTTCATGCGTGACTAGCAGCATGGTTAGATCATGTTCGTGCGCGAGGCCACGGATTACCTCCTGAACCTCGCCGACCAGTTCCGGGTCCAGCGCGGATGTCGGTTCGTCAAACAGCATGACACGCGGGCGCATTGCCAAAGCCCGTGCAATGGCAACGCGCTGCTTTTGCCCGCCGGACAGTTGCGTTGGGAAGGCGTCTGCTTTGTCTGCGAGCCCAACCATTTCAAGCAATTGCATGGCACGCTCTTTGGCTTCGCGCTTAGATAAGCCAAGCACAACAACGGGCGCTTCAGTGATGTTGCGCAATACGCTCATATGCGGGAACAGATTGAAGCCTTGAAAAACCATGCCCACGCGACTGCGGATATTATGCAGATGCTTGGCCGATGCATGGAATGGCCCATGACCGCCCGGTTCGCGATAGGGGATGCCATCGAGTTCAATCTGCCCCTCCTGTATCGTTTCCAGGGTCATCAAAATTCGTAAGACCGTGGATTTCCCTGAGCCGGAGGGGCCAATCAGAGCGACTTTTTCGCCGAGATTTACTTCGAAGTCAAAGTGATCAAGAACAACCAAGTCACCGAAGCGTTTGGTAACGTCAGAGAATTTGATGATTGGGTCTTGCGTGTCTGTCATCGTAGAAGAATTCCAGATTTGGGCAAAGCGCGTTCCAGCCGGCGCACGCCAGCGGAGGCGGTCATGGAAAGGATCAGGAAGATAGCACCAACGAGCGTCAGAGGTACGAGGTAGCGGAAGGTCCGGTCACCAATAATGCGCGCAAGGCCAAGCATTTCCAGAACAGTTACCACAGACAGAACAGGCGTATCCTTGATCATGGAGACCAGATAATTGCCCATGGCCGGAAGAATACGTGGAATGGCCTGAGGGATGATGATGCTGACATACATCCGTGTGCGGCTGAGATTTAACGCTGTTGCGGCCTCAAGTTGTCCATGCGGCACGGCGTCAAGTCCTGCGCGGTACACTTCGGACATATAGGCACTGTATTGGATGCCAAGTGCCAGCGCGCCGGTCAGGAAGGCGGGTAGCAAAATCCCGAATTGAGGAAGCACATAATACAAAAAGAACAGCTGCACGATCAGCGGCGTGTCGCGGATGAATTCAATGACCACGGCCGTTGGCCAAGCCACCCAGCGTGTATGTGTGCGCCGTAACAGGGCCAGAGCCAAGCCAATAATCAGAGATACAATGAAGCCAAGAATCGTCGCTTCAACCGTCACCGTAAGACCGATCAAAATGATCGGCAGAATGGACCATGCAAAGGCGAGGGGGTTGGATAAATCCCAATGGAACCCGTACATCATGAGCGTGCTGGGCTCCCTCCAATGCGGACCCATCTTTCAAGACCACGCATGCAGGCCATCAAAATGAGCGCCATGGCAAAATAGAGCAGCAGGGTCAGGCTGTAGATAGGTACAGTATCCAGTGTGAGATTGCGTAAATTCTGAGCGTGAAATGTAAGGTCCGCAATCGTGATCATTGAGACCAGGGACGTATCCTTGAGATTTTGCACAGCAAGATTACCGAGCGGTGGCATCATCTCAGGCAAGGCTTGCGGGAGGACGATATGCCACAACCTTTGCCTGCGTGAGAAATTCAAGGCGATTGCCGCCTCGTGCTGGGCACGGGCAACAGCGAGTATGGACCCGCGCACCACCTCGGCCCCATACGCGCCGATATTCAGAGATAAGGCAAGAACGCCAGTGGTGAACGGGCCAATTGATGGCCCGAGCAAAGGCAGCGCGTAATAAAGCCAGAACAGCTGCACAAGCAGTGACGTGCCGCGGAAAATTTCGATATAGACCGCGGCAATAAGCCGAATTAGCCTGCCCCCCGTGCCGCGTGCAATACCTGCGGCGAAGGCAAGAACGGCGCCAATAAAAGTCGAAGCGATTGTGAGTTCCGCCGTGATCTTGGCGCCCGCCAGCAGCGGGGGAAGCAGCGCTGTTCCGGTCATTTCTGGATTAACCGGCGCAAAGTTCCGGTGTGGTTTTTTGCTGCGCGGCCTTGATGCTGGCATCACTCAGCCCGGCATCGCGCAAGATCTTCGCCCAGCCATCTGTCGCCTTGAAGGCGGTCAGGGACTTGTCGAACGCCTCACGCAGGGAGGTTTCATCCTTACGGAAGCTGAAACCGCCATAGCTGCGCACGGACTTGCCGTTGACGATCGGCTGCGTGAACGGTGTAGCGGCCTCTACGGCCTGGCTGTGTTTGGCTAGCCGGGCCACAGTGAGTTCCGTGGCCCCATAGGCCGCCACGCGCCCGGAACTGACCGACGAAAGCGCATCTGCGTTGGCGTCAATCGAGACGATCTGACTGTCGGGAATACCCAGGCCATGCGCTATGGCCAGTTCATCCGCGCCGGAAACGATGGCGAGTTTGAGCTTCGGGTTGTTTTTGATATCCATATAAGAATGGATGTTGTGCGGGTTGCCCGCTTTCACCAGCAATCCCTCGCCATAGCTCGAATCAGGCACGGAGAAATCCACCACCTGGCAGCGTGCGGGCAGAATATTCTGCTCAGCGGCCACCATGTCCACGCGGCGTGCGCGGAGGCCAGGAATTAGCTCGCCAAATGGCATCACTACCCATTCAATATGCTTGATGCCGATACTGGTCAGCACATGCTTGGCCACGTCTGGGCCGATACCTTTGGCGTGACCGTCCGCGTCCATGTAGCCATAAGGTACTTCATTGGCGACAGCCACGCGGATAAACCCGCGCTTACGCAGTTTCGTCAATGTTGTCTCTGCAAAAGCGGCGGACGGCAAAGCGAATGCCGCTGCCGTCAGACCAAGCGCATGGCGCCTTTTGATACCGAAGCTCATATCGGATCTCCCTCAGCTTATGTCAGTCAGGCCACGCGGGCCAGGGGTCGCTCGCTTGCAAGCGTTGAGTCACTGGTGTCTGATTCAACCAATGCGACATGCAGAGCTTGAATTGTACGATCAAATTGATCTTGTGCAACGATAAACTGTACGTCGACATTACGAAGCTGATGCTGCATCGCTAGCACAGTAACCTTCGCATTCTGAAGCGCCTGCATGGCCTGTAGTTCAAGACCCGGCTGGCTGATATCTGTGCCGATGATCGACACCATGGAAACCCGCTTGGCGTTGATCTCGGCATTGGAGAAGCGCGCTTCAAGATCAGCGACCACCTGACGCACAACCGAGGGGCGTGCCGCCAGATAGTGGGTGATGGTGTTCGCGTTCGAGGCTTTGCTGACAATCTTGGCGCCGTGCTTGGTGAGTACCTCCAAAATCCCGGCATCATAACCTTTCGTGCCCACCATATCGTGCTCGAAAAATTCGAGCGCAGTCACGTCGGACAGTCCCGTAACAATCTCAATCCGTGGGGAATCGGAATGATAATGGGCGCTGATCAACGTGCCGTCGTCATACCGGTCAAATGTATTACGAACCCGCAGGGAAATCCCCGCCTGGCGCAAGCCGCGCGCAGCGCCGGGATGAATTGCCTCGACACCAAGCCCGGCAAGCTGGTCGGCGACTTCATAGTTGGTCTGGCCGATCTTGCGTGCTTTATCAGGGCCCACCAGTTTTGGATCCGCGCTGGAGAGATGAAACTCCTTGTGAATGATCGCTTCACGAGCGCCGGTCAAAACCGCCAGCCGAGCGAAGGTCATTTCAGTATAGCCGCGGTCAAACTGCTTCACCATGCCGCCCTTGCACCGCGCATAGCCGGTGACAATGGGGAGGGTGGTGGCAAAGTTGATGTCATCAAGCCCGATGCGGATGCGCTCATCGAGGTCCAGCCAAAGCTGGTCATCCCAGCCGGTAAGGTCAACGAAACAAGCATTCACACCTTTCGCACGCAGTAGCAGCGTGGTGTTGTGGGCGCTATGCGCCTCGCCAAATCCGGCGAGCAACTCGCGCAAAGTGGCAAGTGGTTCGTCGAGACGGAAATGGCCGTGCCCGCGCAACCGGTCGAGATCCTGTATGCAGGCCCTGATGCCGGCGATCCGACCCGCGACGAAGGAATCGGCGATTCCGCGTTCCGGGCCTTCAAAAATCTCGGCGTTTTTGGCGCGCATCGCCGCGTCCACAGCTGTTAAGGCTTCTTCCCACGAGACGGAGGAATCCTCTGCCGTGAAGCAGGCATAAAGGCCAGAGGGCATGTCATCCCCAGGCTTTTTCTTTTTGCGGTCAAGCAGCAGATCGGTGATTCCGCCGTAAGCCGAAACCACGAAGATACGATTATATAAATCCGCGCCGCTGCGGCCACCTAAAAGCACATTGGCCAATACTGTTTCGGTAGACGAGATCGACGTGCCACCAATTTTCTCGACACTAGGGGCTATACTCATGCCGCACGCTCCCGCTGTGTCAGCGACCCTTCCGCGATGCTGAGTGTCTTGAAGCGCCGGTCTGCGATAAAGGGCGGGCGCGGTGTCTTCGGCCCAAATGGCTCGACCAGAGCGTTCGAACGGGCATTATATACGAAGAACGCGTTGGAGCGCGGATACGGCGTGATATTACCGTTCGAGCCATGCATCGTGTTGCAATCGAACATGATGACGGTGCCAGCTTTACCGGTAGCCGCCTCAATCCCGTGCGCGCTCGCCAGTTTGGCGAGGGAGTCGTGATCCGGCACGCCATATTCCTGCTTCTTTAGAGACGCCTTGTAGTGATCATCCGGCGTCTCGCCCACGCAGGTCACGTAAGATCGATGCGAACCAGGCATCACCATCAGCGGGCCGTTATTGGCATTATTGTCTTTCAGCAGCACGGAAATTGATAAAGCGCGCATCCGCGGCATGCCATCCTCGACGTGCCACGTTTCGAAATCAGAGTGCCAGTAGAATTCCTTGCCCGCGAAGCCGGGCTTATAATTCAGGCGTGACTGATGAATATAGACCTCGTCGTCGAGCAGATAGCTGGCGGCGCCTGCCAACCGCTGGTCAGCTGACAGCCGTGCCAGAAGGGCATTCTGATCGTGAATCGCGAAGATTGAGCGCACTTCATTGCTGTTACGCTCAGTAATGATCGTCTCTGGGGAAACATTCGCGGGGTTTGTGATCAGGCGTGTCGCTTCATTCTGCAACAGCGCGATTTCGGCCTCGGAGAACAGATTATCAAGAACCAGAAAGCCGTTCTGCTCGTAAAAGTCAGTCTGCGCTTTGGTCAGCGGTGCATCTTCCGTCCAGCGCCCGTAAAAAACAGGGTCCTGACGGAGCCGTAATACAGCTTTATCGGATTGGCGCGAAGGGTAAAGGTCGGTCATAAATTTAAGCCCTCCTTACTTTTAGGCGCTCGCCTGGGCCATTTCCGCCTCGGACGGATAAGCCCCGGTTTCGTCATGCACTTCCTTGCCGGTGACTGGCGGATTGAATACACAAGCAGTCACGATATCCGTGCGCGGACGGACGATGTGGCGGTCATGCTTGTTCAACACATAGAGCACGCCAGGGCGCAGTTCGTGGATCTCACCGGTACCGAGATCCTCGATCGTGCCTTCGCCGCTCAGCACGTATACTGACTCATAATGGTTCTTATAGTGCAT
This sequence comes from Acidocella aminolytica 101 = DSM 11237, assembly GCF_900129125.1. Lineage (GTDB taxonomy): Bacteria > Pseudomonadota > Alphaproteobacteria > Acetobacterales > Acetobacteraceae > Acidocella > Acidocella aminolytica. The sequence continues at coordinate 62,693 of NZ_FQVJ01000020.1, forward strand.
CTGCAGCGTCTTGCCGGCGTACATGGTGGTGATGTGGAAGGAGAAGCCCATCCCGTCATCTTTGAGCAGCATGCGGACGCTGTCCCAACCGTCCGTCTTGACCTTACGCTCGGACTGGGAAGCCTCATCAATATTGCGGATGATCATATTGGTTCTCCTTCTTACTCAGCGGCAATGGAAAGCGGTTTCGCCATCGCGGCGTTCAGCGCGTTTTCCAGAATATCGAGCCCTTGGTTCAACTCGTTCTCGGTAATGATCAGCGGGGCCAGGACCTTCACGATATGGCTGTCGGCGCCGCTGGTCTCAATAATCAGCCCATTGCGGAAGCAGGTGCTGGTAATCACGTCCGCCAGTTCTCCTGTGCCGACATTGATGCCACGCATCATGCCGCGCCCGCAGGTGGTAAAGCCGTGTGCCTGGGCCATTTGTTCCAGCCGGTTTTGTAGTTGGGTACCACGCGCCCGCACGGTGGAGGCGAAGCTGTCGTCCTTCCAGAAGTGCCGGAGCGCTGCGGCGGCGGTTACGAAGGCATGGCTGTTGCCACGGAAGGTGCCGTTATGTTCGCCGGGTTTCCATTGGTCCAGCTCAGGGCGGAACAAGGTAAGGGCCATCGGCAACCCATAGCCGGACAGCGACTTCGCCATGGTCACGATATCCGGCACGATTCCGGCCGGCTCGAAGCTGAAGAAATGCCCGGTCCGGCCGCAACCGGCCTGGATATCATCCACAATCAGCAGGGCCCCGTGACGCTTGGCGATCTCGGCAATTCGGCGCAACCAAGCAAAAGACGCCGCATTCAGCCCGCCTTCACCTTGGACAGTTTCAACCAGAATGGCAGCCGGCGCCTCGAGCCCGCTGGAGCTGTCTTCCAGCCGCCGCTCAAGCAGAGCTGCAGTGTCCACATCGGGGCCGAAATAGCCGTCAAAGGCTTCGTGGCTGACATCCGGCAGTGACACGCCGGCGCCCTTGCGCTTGCCCTCATTGCCAGTGCAGGCCAGTGCGCCCAGTGTCATGCCGTGGAAGCCATTGGTAAAGGCGATAACATTACGGCGCCCCGTAATCTTGCGGGCCAGCTTTAGCGCTGCTTCTACCGCGTTGGTGCCGGTGGGGCCGGTAAACATAGCCTTATAATCGAGCTTACGGGGCTTCAGGATGCAGTTTTCCAGCGCGTCCAGAAAGGCCGCCTTCGCATCGGTGAAGAGGTCCAGCCCCATGGTGATGCTGTCCTGCTCGATATAATTCAGCAGCGCCTGCTTTAGGACCGGGTGGTTATGGCCATAATTCAGCGAGGAGCAAGCCGCCAGAAAGTCCAGATACCGTCCGCCCTGATTGTCCTCCAGCCACACGCCTTTCGCGCGGTTGAACTGGCGTGGCATAGCGTTGCAGTAGCTGCGAACGCGTGATTCCCGGCGCTCGTAAATAGACGTATCAGGTTTCTTAGGGGAGGGGTGAGGAGTGAGCATGGCTGTTCCTTTCCTGCTTTTTAAGCTTGGTCCGCGTCGGCCTTCAGGCGGATCACGAACTCAAATTCAGTGGCGTGTTGGCCAGCAAAATGTGCATCCTGTTCAAACAGAGGCAGGCGGCTGACCTCGCCGCCATGGCGCTGAGCAAAGCTCTCAAACAAGCGCCAGGAGGCTGCATTGTCGGCTGTGATGGTTGTGCGCAGCGTGTTCAGCCCGGAAAGGGCCGGGCGTGCCACCAGAGCGTCCAGCATTCGGCCTGCCAACCCGGTACCGCGTGCCTGTTTGGCCACGGCAACTTGCCAGATAAACAGGCTCTCCGGGTGGGTAGGGGGCGCATAGCCGGAAATCCAGCCCATCAGCTGCCCGTCGCGTTCCGCCAGAATGCAGGTCTGCGCGAAATGCGTGCATTGCAACAGCACGCAATAGGTCGAGTTGATGTCGAGCGGCGGGGAGCTCGAGATCAGCGCCGCGACCCCCGCTCCATCTTTGGCCGTGGGGTGCCGCATCGTTATCCGTCCGGATGACGGTGTCACCAAAGTATCGATCATCAAAATTACTTCGACCTTAAAAATATAATCAACGTTAGATTTTGTATCGCTAGTTGCGACGGGCCCCAAGTTTAGTGCCTCCTGCCTTAATAGCAAGCTTTTTTTGCCCATTTTCTCACTTCGATGGCGCGTTGGTCCTGAAAATAGGGGGTTTTATAGTTTAAAGACCAAAGTATTTATGGTTCGAATGTCGAAGTATTTTTCTGGTTGAATAATTCATGGTTTTGCAGTCCAAGGCGCAGATGGACTCGCCGCTCACTCATGCTACCCTCCGCGCCATCCGGCGTATTCTCCGCGCCACGGATCGCAGTGGCGGTAAACTTTTCGCTGCAACAGGGCTCACCACCTCGCAATTTCTTGTGTTGCAAGAGATTGACCGGCGGGGGGAGGTAACTCCAAGCGCGCTCGCAGCTGCGTTGCAGTTCGGTCAGGCGACCATCACCAACATCGCTGATCGCCTGGCATCCACCGGTCTGCTGACCCGCCAGCGCAGTGTACGGGACAAGCGCCAAGTCATTATGTCCATCACGGATGCCGGGCGGGCCGCCTTGGGCCGCGCCCCGGACGTGCTGCATGAGCGCTTCCGCGACCGGTTCGAGGCATTGCCGACCTGGGAGCAGGCTATGCTGCTCGCGGCGCTGGAGCGTGTCGGGGTGCTGTTGGATGCGAGCGATATCGACGCTGCTCCGTTGATCGAGACAGGGGCTATCGACCGTACTGGCGGCACGCGTTCATAATTTCGCTTTGCCGCGGCGCGACCTTGACAATTCTCATCTCATGATGCTGGTCTGATCGGACCGAGGGGGGCTCCGCGAAGGAGCTGAGATGTCGCCATGGGCTGAGGCCCGCCGTGACGGACCCTTTGAACCTGATCCGGCTAAAACCGGCGGAGGGACGGGGAATATTCGACGGTGCCTTTGGCATTCCCGCCCTCCGACTCATGTAGGAGGACGCAAATGACGGCCCAGACTGAGCTTGCCACTGTCACCACGGGGCCTATTCCAGGCTCATGCAAAATCTACGCCGCCGTGCCCGGGCGGCCAGATATTGCCGTGCCCTTCCGCGAGGTGGCGCTGCACCCTTCGGCCAATGAGCCGCCTTTCAGGCTATACGATACATCCGGCCCCTACACAGACCCGGTCGAGCCGATCGACTTGAACCAGGGCTTGCCCAAGCTGCGTGCTGCTTGGCTGGAAGGGCGGGGATTTGGCCGGACGTCTGGCCGTCTGGTGCAGCCTGCGGATAACGGCTTCGTGCCGGACGCCCGGCTTGTGCCACCATGCCCGGCCCCCCACGCCGTGCTGAATGGGCAAGATAAACCGTTTGTCACGCAATATGAGTTTGCCCGCGCCGGGATCGTGACGGAGGAAATGATCTTCGCCGCCTACCGGGAGAATCTCGGCCGTGCCCAAGCTGTTGAAGGGGCTGCCGCTCGTCTGAAGGATGGTGAAAGTTTTGGCGCGTCTCTCCCTGAATTTGTCACGCCGGAATTCGTGCGAGCTGAAATCGCCGCCGGTCGGGCTATTCTCCCTGCCAATATCAACCACCCGGAAGTCGAGCCGATGCTCATCGGTCGGAATTTCCTGGTAAAGATCAATGCTAACATCGGTAATTCCGCAGTCACCTCTTCCGCGGCTGAGGAGGTCGATAAGCTCGTCTGGGCTATCAGATGGGGTGCTGATACGGTGATGGACCTCTCCACCGGGCGTAATATCCATAATATTCGGGACTGGATTTTGCGGAATTCCCCGGTGCCCATCGGCACCGTGCCCATCTATCAAGCTTTGGAGAAAGTCGGCGGCGATGCGTCGAAGTTGGATTGGGAGGTGTTCAAGGACACGCTGATCGAGCAGGCTGAACAGGGCGTAGACTATTTCACCATCCATGCGGGGGTTCGCTTGGCGCATGTGCCGCTCACCGCCAAGCGTGTCACAGGTATTGTCTCGCGCGGGGGCTCCATCATGGCGCAATGGTGCCTCAGCCATCACCGTGAGAGCTTTCTGTACGAACATTTCGAAGACATTTGCGACATTATGCGCCGCTACGATGTCTCTTTTTCTTTGGGCGATGGTCTGCGTCCGGGCTCCAATGCAGATGCAAATGACGAAGCACAGTTCGCCGAGTTGGAGACGCTGGGGCAACTCACCCGCGTTGCCTGGGCCAAGGGTTGTCAGGTCATGATCGAGGGCCCCGGCCATGTGCCAATGCACAAGATCAAAGCCAATATGGACAAGCAGCTTGCCGCTTGCGGGGAAGCGCCTTTCTACACGCTAGGGCCGCTCACGACCGATATCGCCCCAGGCTATGACCATATCACGTCGGGCATTGGCGCTGCGATGATTGGCTGGTTCGGCACCGCTATGCTTTGCTATGTCACGCCCAAGGAGCATCTTGGTCTGCCGAACCGGGCGGACGTGAAAACCGGTGTCATCACCTATAAGTTGGCTGCCCACGCCGCGGACTTGGCCAAGGGTCATCCCGCCGCCCGCCTGCGAGACGATGCCATTTCCCGTGCCCGCTTTGAGTTCCGTTGGGAAGACCAGTTCAACCTCGGGCTGGACCCGGATACAGCACGGGATTTCCACGACGAAACCCTGCCGAAAGAGGCACATAAGACGGCGCATTTCTGCTCCATGTGCGGGCCAAAATTCTGTTCCATGAAGATTAGCCAGGATATCCGTGAGCAAGCCCAGCGCGCGGACGGTATGCAGAAAATGAGCGCAGCGTTCAATCAGGGTGGTGGCGAAATTTACGTTACTAAGTCTTGATGTTTTGAATAAAGGTGGTGCGCCCAGGGGCTGACTGGCGCACTGCCGGCGGCGCGTGCCGCGTGACCACCGATGGTGGTATCCTTACCAAGGGGGGCTCCTGGGGCACGGGGTGGCTTCCGCATTCTACTATTTGGCGATGAGGGCGACCCATCGACGAAAATCTGAAAGATATGTTTGACGCTAGCGGTTGCGGTTGCGTTCGATATTGGCTTTGGTCCCGATCTGGAAATTGCGGCGATAACTATAGCTCAAGCGAAGGACGGATTTTCCGGCTTGGACCAATTCCCCGTTTTACTTTTGTAGTCGAAGCCTTCGGGAGAATGGCATTCATTGTGCCTTTCAACCCATGTATGGATGGCTCCTGCGGGTCAAGGTGTCGGATCGGATTTGGTGAACGGGTCGGTTGCGGCCATGTATGCGGCGTCTGAATGTGCAACGAGATCGCTGCGCGCCCTGATGAATATCCGCTTGGAGAACAGGTCCCACTCAATCGAGCGCGCTCGAGGCGCTTCGGATTAATCGGGGTGTCCTGGTTCTTCGTCTCCGCTTGTTCGCCACCACCTCACTTTGCCCTGACCATTCCGAGAGCCGGTCAGGCAGTCGCCTGTGGCCGATAGCGTGATCCGTCCCTGAGGACAGCGAAGATCGTTCTTGCCATGCGATGCGCCAAGGCGATGGCGGCAACTTTCGTCTTCTTCCGGATCAGCATGCTAGACAGCCAGTCCGACCCGGGCTCGCGCTTGAGCCTGTACCTGAGCATAATCTGCGCTATGTCACCCAGATACAGCAGGCGTCGGATGTAACGGTTGCCCATCTTCGAGATCCGGCCCACCTTCTGCTTGCCTCCGGTGGAGTGCGGCTTGGGTGTCAGCCCAAGCCAAGCAGCATAATCTCTCGCGCAATCGAAATTGTCGACGTCCGGCGTCGTTGCGGCAATGATCGTTGCCGACAGTATCCCAACACCTGGGATCGTAGCCAGACGCTGGCTTGTCTCGTTCTGCTTGAAGGCTTCTTTGATCTCGTCGGTCAGCCGATCGATCCGCTTGTCCGTCTCGGCCAACTGATCGAAGAGCAAGCTCACAGGCAACTGGGCAGCTTCCG
>NZ_FQVJ01000022.1 GCF_900129125.1 Acidocella aminolytica 101 = DSM 11237
AGCCTTTAATGACCCAAGATATTCGAAGCGTTCTGTACGTAATTTCAAAAGAAATACACCAAAAACGCTCCCAAACGACAGAGGTAAAAACAGAACTAATCCTGCCCCTCAATATCATCACCCAAATCCCAAATCCGAGATCCAGAAACCCCAAATCCTAAACCAATCATGGTCCAAAATCCGAAGCCAGAAACGCCACCAGCGTATCCCTTCCCAGCCTATGCAATTGTCAAAGATCTAAACCAAACAACCATACTTCAGAACACCAGTCCATCAGCAAGGCCGTCCAATCTAACCACCCAACCTCAGAAGATCAACCCCTCGTCAGCCGCCGGTGGACGGGCTTCTACATCCCACCACACGCAACTGTCAACGCACCCATACCAACTAAGCCAAAACATAAAAAACCAGCAAAAAAGCCACCAAAAAACATAATATCCAAAAAAAATGCCAAATCTCTCACTAAAAAATAGAGATATGCAATCAACGCATAGCTTGGAGATACTCTTCCGTCGTCAAAATCCGGGCAAACCCAGCCCCTAAAGTGGCGCAAACCGCCTGAATAATCGCCGACTGACGGTACTCTTCACCCAGATCAGGCGCACCCGTGGCATCCGCGATGAAATTAACAAAATAATCTTTGTCATGCGCCGCGCGGGCCGTGGTCTCACAGCAGAAATTCGTCATGTACCCGCAAATCGCCACAGTCTTCACGCCCAGGCTGCGTAAAATCGCCTCCAGCTCCGTGCCTTCGAAACAAGAATAGCGGTGCTTGGTCATATGCAGACCATCCGGTACAATCCTCAGCCCAGGCACATACTCCGCCTCCGCCGAGCCATCCACAAACCCCACAGGCTCCGCCGCGCCTGAGAAATCGAACATCCGCCCCGCATCACGCCCATCGGCTCGATGCACATGCCGCACATAAATGACCGGCTCCCCCGCCGCCTCAAAACCTTCAACCAACCGGTTGATCCGCCCTAGCGACTGCTTAAATCCCGGCACGCACAGCGGCGAATCAGGCAGCTCATAAATATTCTGCACATCGATCACGAGTAACGCGGTATCGGCCATAAAAAAGCTCCCCCAAATTCATCACATGGGGGAGCTTAACCCTTACGCCGCCTCGGCCAGATGACCGCCGATCACCAACCCTTGGTCAGAGCCGGAAACCTTCACGGTATCCCCGTCCTTCACGGCGCCTTCCAGAATCAACCCGGCCAGCGGATTCTGCAGGTTGCGCTGAATCACCCGCTTCAGCGGCCTGGCGCCATAAACCGGATCATACCCCGCCTCCGCCAGCCAATCCCTGGCGGACTGGTCAAGATCCAGCCTGATATTGCGCTCCGCAAGCAGCCCCTCCAGCCGTTTCAGCTGAATGGTTACAATAGAGCCCATATCCACACGCTGCAGCCGGCGGAACAGTACAATCTCATCCAACCGGTTCAGGAATTCCGGCCGGAAATGCTCGCGCACCCTGGCCATCACGCCTGCTTCGGCCATCCGCACATCCTCGCCTTCCTTCTGCGCGGCTAGAATGTCGGACCCAAGATTGGAGGTCAGCACGATGATGGTATTCTTGAAATCCACCGTGCGCCCTTGCCCATCCGTCAGCCGCCCGTCATCAAGAACCTGGAGCAGCACATTAAATACATCCTCATGCGCCTTCTCCACCTCGTCGAACAGTACGACCTGATAAGGCCGGCGCCGCACCGCTTCGGTCAGCACACCACCTTCATCGTAGCCAACATAACCCGGCGGCGCGCCAATCAGCCGAGAAACCGAGTGCTTCTCCATGAACTCACTCATGTCGATCCGCACCATCGCCCGCTCATCGTCGAACAGAAACTCCGCCAGCGCCTTGGTCAGCTCAGTCTTGCCCACACCTGTCGGCCCAAGGAACAAGAAGCTACCAATCGGCCGATTCGGGTCCTGCAACCCGGCCCGCGCCCGCCGCACGGCGTTGGACACCGCGACAAGCGCGGCCTCCTGCCCGACCACGCGATTGCGCAGATTATCCTCCATGTGCAGCAACTTGGCCCGCTCGCCTTCCAGCATCTTCTCCACAGGCACGCCGGTCCAGCGCGAAACAACGGCGGCAATCGCCTCCTCCGTCACCGCTTCCGTCACCATGGTGCCGTCCTGCTTGGCGGCCAAGAGCTTCTCAAGCTCAGGAATCCGCCCGTAGAGCAACTCGGACGCCTTCCCGAGATCGCCCTTGCGCTGCGCCATCTCTACCTCGTTGCGCGCCTGATCCAGCTGCTCCTGAACCTTCTGCACCTCGGCATGTTCGGCCTTCTCGGCCTTCCACTTGGCAGTCATCTCGGAGGACCGCTCCTCCAGCTCGCCCAGCTCGAACTCCAACTTCTCCAACCGGTCCCGGCTGGCCGCATCGGTCTCCTTTTTCAGCGCCTCACGCTCGATCTTCAGCTGAATCAGCCGCCGGTCTAGCTCATCTAGCGCCTCTGGCTTGCTATCCACCTGCATCCTAAGACGAGACGACGCCTCATCCACCAGATCAATCGCCTTATCCGGCAAAAACCGGTCGGTGATGTAGCGGTTGGATAAAGTGGCCGCCGCCACCAACGCGTTATCGGTGATCCGCACACCATGATGCAGCTCATACTTCTCTTTAATCCCGCGCAGGATGGAGATGGTGTCCTCAACGCTCGGCTCATCCACAAACACGGGCTGGAAGCGCCGCGCCAACGCCGCATCCTTCTCCACATATTTGCGATACTCATCCAGCGTCGTCGCCCCTACGCAATGCAGTGCGCCCCGGGCCAGTTCCGGCTTCAGCAGGTTGGAGGCATCCATCGCTCCATCCGCTTTGCCCGCCCCTACCAGCGTATGCATCTCGTCGATGAACAGGATAATCTCGCCCTCTGCGGACTCGATCTCCTTCAAGACCGCCTTCAGCCGTTCCTCGAACTCACCGCGGAACTTCGCGCCGGCCACCAGCGCGCCCATGTCCAGCGCTAGCACGCGCTTATTGCGCAGGCTCTCCGGCACATCGCCATTCACGATGCGCAATGCGAGCCCTTCCACAATCGCGGTCTTACCCACACCCGGCTCACCGATCAGCACCGGATTATTCTTCGTCCGCCGCGCGAGCACCTGGATCGTGCGCCTTATCTCCTCATCGCGCCCAATCACCGGGTCTAACTTCTGGTCCCGCGCCAGCTGCGTCACATCTCGGGCATATTTCTTCAATGCGTCGAATTGCTGCTCAGCTGTGGCACTATCCACCTTGCGGCCCTTGCGCACATCATTCACAGCCTTTTCCAGCGCCTGGGCCGAAACCCCCGCCGCCTTCAAAGCCCGCCCGGCCGCGTTATCGGTCACCGCCAAAGCCACCAAAATCCGGTCCTGCGCCACAAAGCTGTCGCCCGCCTTGGTCGCGGCCTGCTGCGCGGCATCCAGCACGCGCACCAAATCGGGCGTCACCCCCGGCTGCCCGGCACCCGAGCCCGAGACCTTCGGCAATTTCGCCACGGCAGCATCCACGATCTGCTTCACACCGGCCGGATCACCGCCCGCCATGCGAATCAACCCGCTCGCCGCGCCTTCCTCGTCATCGAGAAACGCTTTCAGCAGATGCTCAGGCGTGATCTGCTGGTTATATTCACGCATCGCAATAGTCTGCGCCGCTTGAATGAAGCCGCGAGCCCGCTCCGTGAACTTCTCAAAATCCATTTTATGCTCCCTTCATCGTCCCTGCATTTCAGGCAACGTTCAGGCCACGCCCCTCACTAGGCGACGCAACCTTGCCCGCTTAATATGGGCAAGGCCATGATTTGGCTCAAGTCCCGCCGCAACGGAAAACCGCAATGCATATTACTTCCCTTTACCGCTACCCGGTCAAAGGTCTCACCCCGGAGCCCCTCACCCAAGCCCTCCTCACTCCAGGTCGCTGCATCCCATGGGACCGCGCCTTCGCGCTCAGACAAGGTGACGCGGTATTGGACGAATCCAACCCGGCGTGGATCTCCAAGATGAACTTCATGTGCCTGGCCAAAAATCCCGGTACCGCCGCCTTGCACACGCACTTTGACGAAAACGCCCAAACCCTCACCATTACCGGGCCGCACGGCACACTATCCGCCAACCCCTTCACGCCCGATGGCCAGAGCCAGCTTTCCCATTACCTCATCACCGCACTCGGCCCCGAGGCGCGGTTCGGTGCGCAGGGCGAAGCGCCCAAGTTCCACTTCTTCCCCGGCTACAGCTTCTGCGACCACAAAACACAGGTCATCAGCCTCATCAGCCTGTCCTCCCTTGCCGCCCTTGAAGAAGCCGTCGGAGCGGAACGCGATAAGCGCCGCTTCCGCGCCAATATCTATTTCGCGGGCGCCTCCCCTTGGACGGAATTCTCCTGGCTCGGCTGTAAACTCGCCATCGGCGAGGTGGAGTTACTTATCCAGGAACGCATCGACCGTTGCGCCGCCACCATGGTCAACCCGGACACCGCCATCCGCGACGCCAACCCAGTGAAGGAGCTGCGCACTCATTTTGGCCATATCGATTTCGGCATCTTCGCCGAGGTTACAAAAGGCGGCACAATCCGCCCGGGCGATCAACTCACCTTGCTCTGATCAGCCGGAAATCTTCGTCCCCAGCACCGCCAGGAACTGCGCAATCCAGGTCGGGTGCGCGGGCCAAGCCGGGGCGGTCACTAAATTCCCATCCGTGACCGCCTCATAAACCGGAATTTCGACAAATTGCCCCTTGGCCAATTCCACCTCCGGCGCGCAGGCCGGATAAGCCGAGCAACGCCGCCCTTCCAGCACCCCCGCCGCAGCGAGGATCTGCGCCCCATGGCAAATCGCCGCCACCGGCTTTTTGGTCTCAAAGAAGTACCGCACCATCCCGATCACCGCCGGATTCAGCCGTAAATATTCCGGCGCCCGCCCACCGGGCAGCACCAGCGCGTCATATTGCTCCGCCTTCACATCGTCGAAGCTCGCATTCAACGCGAAGTTATGGCCGCGCTTCTCTGAATAAGTCTGATCGCCCTCAAAATCATGAATAGCGGTGGCAATCATCTCCCCTGCCGCCTTTTTCGGGCACACCGCATCCACCCTGTGCCCCACAGCCTGCAGGGCCTGGAAGGGCACCATAATCTCGTAATCCTCACCGAAATCGCCGACGATCATCAGAATTTTCTTAGACATCCGCATCCTCCTGTGGCTATGCCGGGCAGCATACACAAAACTCCGCCCGCGTGCGGGTTAACTGACGGCCACGCCGCGTTTTTCGGCTGGCGGATAAAACCGCAGAATCATCAGCAGCAGCAAAATCCCCGGCAAAGCCGCTCCCGCCGCCAGCACGAAAAACGCAATAAACCCCATCTGCGCCGCCAAAAACCCAGAAAGCCCGGCAATGGTATGTAGCGCCAGCGGTGCCAGCGAGGAGAGCAGCGCATATTGCGTCGCCGTATGCTCCGGATGACACAGCCCCGAGAGATAAGAGAGAAATGCCGTATCCGAGAACGCGTCCGTAAACGCCTCCACCGCTGATATAATCAGCAGTATATGGGGAAAATGCGGAAACAGCCCAAGCAGCGGGTATAAGCACAACGCCCCCACCTGCAACAAGGCCGTCAGCAGCAATGCCCGCCCCACCCCCAGCCGCATCACCAAAAGTGCACCCAGCCCGGTTCCGGCCAGCCCGCAAAATAATGAGATTGGTCCGCTCGCCACCGCGATCAACGCGCGGTTATAGCCCAACGAGAGGTAAAACGGCCCCAGCATCGTCGCCCCCAGCGCCCCGCCCAACCGGAAGACGATGATAAACGCAATCACCACCAGCGCACCGCGCCGCGTCAGAAATTCCTGCAGCGGCTCGCGCACAGCCTGAGCAAACCGCGCGCCAATTCCGAAGGGCTGCGCTTCGCGCGTCACATTCGGCTCGGGCGCGAACAACGCCGCCACCGGCCCCAGCAAGGCCAGCAGCGCCATTAGCCCCACAGCCACATGCCAGCCGGTCTTCACGGAAAGCGCGATCACACCGGCATTGGACACGAGAAACGCCACGCGCCAGCCCCACACCTCACAGGCCAGCGCCGCGCCCTGCAGCCGGGGGGCGAAACTCTCAATGCGCCACGCATCTATAATAATGTCCTGGCTGGCCGAGCAGAAAGCCACCACCGCACCCAGCCCGAGCGTCAGCCACACATGCCGGGCCGGGTCACTCACCGCCAGCGCCAGGATACTCAGCACCAGCGCAATCTGCACCGTAATCAGCCAGCCCCGCCGCCGCCCGAGAAAAAGCGGCTTCGCCTCGTCAAAAAACGGTGCCCAGACAAATTTCAGCAGATAAGCCAGCCCGATATTCGCCGTCAGGCCAATCAGCCCAAGCGCCACATGCTCGCTGGCCATCCACAGCCGCAATGTCGGGCCTGAAAGCGCCCAGGGCAAGCCGGAGGAAAACCCCAGCACCGCCATCAACCCCAAGCGCCCTACATCCGGCCGCGTCAGCACGCCCCGAAACCCAACCGCCATCAGGATTGCGGATCGTTGATATTGCCCGTCTTCACAAAGGCGCCATTCACCTCGCGCCCTTCATCCCCAGGCTGCATGCCCGGCAGGCACAACCCTTGCCATTGCAGGGCAGAGGTCAGGCTCATCTCTCCCGCCGCATCATGCACATCCGCCTTCAGTTGCACGTCTTTATGACTGGCATAATGCAGCGTCTCATCAATCGTCACCGTTCCACCGGGCTGCGCGCAGGTGCCGTTGATCTTATAATCCGCCCCCGCCCCGGAAATATTCAGCTTGCTGCACCGGCTCTGGCCACTGAGCAGAAACGCCTGGTCGGTCGCCGGGTCGATACAAGTGAGCGTCACCACATCCCGCGCGACGGTCTGCCCGTCCGGGCCCGTTACGCTGGTGCTGCTCCGCCACAGCCCAGGTGCCCGCGCCGGCAAATCCGCCGCCTGTGCCCACCCCGCCAAAGAAACCGCCAAAACCAGCCCGCTTGCCATGCGTTTTATCATACCGCGTACGTTAGCCAGCCGGTTTTTGCGGTGCAATGCCCGCCTTGGAGTGGCCGTCCCACGGCGAACCCGCGTCCGAGCGGCCGCTGACCATCCCATCCCACAAGCCACTCCCGTCAGACCACCAGCGCCAGCCAACCCTCCTGCCTGTTCACCGCCGCGCACCGCCTGCCCCCGCCTACTGCCTTCCGCTCGGTGAACCATACCGCGCCACCATCAATGGCTCACGCGCGGGCAAAGCCCTGGTCCGCGCTTTTGCCACCAGCCTACGCCCTGCCCCCAAACCCGCGCAGACCGCCAGCTCCTCCGCCCCGAAAGAGGCCCAGCCCATCACCTTCGCCACCGGCGACTGGCTGATCAATCTCGGCGCCTCCTGGGAGCGCCCCCATTCTGCCGCCTTCCCCGACCATCTCACCAAATCCGACGCCCATTTCAGCCTGTTCGCGCACGACATAATCCCGGATATCCCCCCGGAATGGTTCAGGATGTTCCTTGTGGCTGGACAAAGCCTTCCCCCGCTCAGACCGTGCGTTCGCCATCTCCAACCACACGCTCAAAGACTTCGCCGTCTGCCTGGAGCGCCGCAACCGTCGTGTCCCCCGCGCACCTTAGTGCCGCCCGGCAGCAACAGCGCCACAGCGATCACCCCCCTGTCCACCTTGCTAACTGAGCCTTACGTGCTGATGGTCGGCAGCATTGAGGTCCGCAAAAACCATGGTGGCGTGGTCCACATCTGGCGGCATATGCTGAACAATCCGCCCACTTACGGCGTACCCACCCTAGTGTTCGCGGGCAGGACGGGCTGGCTCACCACGGATCTGATGAAGCCGCTCGACAATGCTGACTATCTCGGCAGCAAGATTAAGTTCTTCGTGCAGCCTCGGAATCCCAGCTCGTCGCGCTTTACCACCACTGCCTCTTCACCTTCTACCCGTCTCTTTATGAGGGGTGGGGGCCTCGGTCACGGAATTGCTCTGCTTCGGCTAACCCGTCACCGCCTCCAACAGCTCCGCCACTCCCGAAGCAGGCGGGCCGTCCTGCTGTTGTTTCGATCCTGACAATCTGGCCGAAACACAAACCAAAATCCGCACTGAGATCAAGCATCCCGAACAAGTCGTCAGCGCCCCCGCACGCATCAACACCGCCCCAGCGGGACAACACGGCCACCGCCGTGCTCCATGCCTGTGCGGCGACCGCCGCAACGGCCAGCACCGGCGCCTAACGGCGCCCTAACAATCTGGAAAAAATGCGCACCGGTAGCCAGCCGCTGTGAGGCCGAACGCATTTGCGCGCCTGCATAGTGGCGTTTTTTCAATCCATCAACTTTTTCTTAAGCATAAGGCGCTGTTCTTAACGGACACTAAGCCTTTGATAAACTTAACCCAAACACGCACCACCACATCCCTCAATCGATTGTTAATCATTTTTTGTTATATTTCTTAATTTTTACACGCATTACGCGAATATTAAATAATTTTATTGACGAATACCCTCATTGGTTGTATTTCACGGAAAAATACAACCGAGGCTACCATGAAGATACTTTCTTTTGAGACGATTTCTAATAAAAAAGACCTTTTGACCGCTTTCCTGCGTTCGCGCATGGCGATCGTCGACGAAACAAGCGACCCGGAGGAAGCGCTCGATCTTGTCAAATTTTACGATTACGACGCCATCTTGCTGCGCCTGTCAGAGAGCCGCCTGGGCGACCTCGAACTCATCCGCAAGCTGCGCCTGGGCCGTGTCCGCGCCCCGCTCATCGCCATCGCCCGCTCCATGAGCGAAGCCGCGCGCCTTCGTGTCCTGCAAGCTGGCGCGGACGACCTGATCGTGGATGCCCTGTCCCATGAAGAGATCTTCATGAAGGTACAGAACCTCATCCGCCGGTCACGCGGCTTCCAGGAAAACGCTTTGCGTATCGGCCGGGTTGAGATCAACATGAACGCGAAGAAAATCTACGCGAACGGCAAACCGGTCACCCTCACCAAAAAAGAATACCAAATCGCTGAAATCCTGGCCCTGCGCAAAGGCGTGGTGCTGAGCAAGGAAGCCATCCTCGACCATCTTTACGGCGGACTGGACGAGCCGAATCCCAAAATCATCGACGTGTTCATCTGCAAAATCCGCAAGAAGCTGCAAGCCCTCGGCGTTGAGGATTTCATCGAGACCAACTGGGGCCGCGGCTATATGGCTATCGACCACCGCCCGGACAATCAGCTTCAGGACCACCCTACCCGCTCCTTGGCACCGCAGGTTTCCCGTGTCGTGGCCTGAAGCTTTTCAAACACCAGCCCAAAATGGCTTGTAAACGAATGACTTATGCAAAATCAGCATAACACTTGCAAGGAGATATGCCTTAAAGCCCTTACTCTCTACGTTATGTAGAGATCGTTAGATGCATCGCACGTGCCGCGAACCCAGAACCACCGGGTACAGCAACGACGAGACGCATCCTGGTAGGTCGAGAGTCGGTTTCCCCAGAAGCCGGGATCAATTGGGAGAGTTTTGATGTTGCTGATAGAGCGCAATATTGTGATGCGAAGTCCCCAGACCAGCATCTGAGCCAAACCACCTGACTGCCAAAGCATGCCCAAGCGTGCAGGCCGCAGGGTGTTTTCCTTCATTTCGCTTTTCATGGCGGGATGCAATTCCCACCGCCATTACCGGGGACCACAATCATGAGCCTGATCGAAAATCGCGCAGCCGTCGGCCCGCTGCACCATCACATTTCTTTGCGCGCCGAGGAGAAAATCCTCCCCAGCGTCAATGAGATGGTTAAAACGCTCCGCCCGGAGGAGCCACTGCATTGCGTGCGCCCCAATGTGATCAGCTCTACCGCCCATGCCTTCAGCACCGCGTTCAATGGCGACGTGCTCTACGCCGTGAAGTGCAACCCTGAACCCGCCGTGCTGCGCGCCGTGTGGGCGGGCGGCGTCCGGCATTTCGACTGCGCCTCCATCTCAGAGGTCCAACTCGTCCGCCGCCTGTTCCCAGGCGCTGATATCCATTTCATGCACCCCGTCAAAGCCCGCTCCGCCATCCGCGAAGCCTGGGAGCAGCATGGCGTACGCGACCTCGTGCTCGATTCCGAGAGTGAGTTGTCGAAGATCATGCAGGAGCTGGGGCAGCACACAAGCAAATCCGGCCTGTTCATCCGCCTCGCCTTGCCGGAGACAGGGGCTGCCATCAATCTTTCCAAAAAATTCGGCGCCGAGCCAGAAGCCGCCATCGCCCTGCTGCGCGCCGCGCGGCCGCTGGCGGGCAAGCTCGGCCTCGCCTTCCATGTCGGATCGCAATGCATGGACCCGCTGGCGTGGCGCGACGCCATGCAACTCGCCGGTGAGGTCATCCGCGCCTCCGGGGTGCGGGTGGATGTGCTGGATATCGGCGGCGGCTTCCCCGTCGCCTACCCTGATATGGACCCACCCCCGCTTGGCGCCTTTATGGCCGAGATAGACGCCGCTTATGATGCGCTGGACATGCCCTGGCTGAAACTCTGGGCCGAGCCCGGCCGCGCCTTAGTCGGCGGCGGTGCCTCCGTAGTGGTGCAGGTACAGCTGCGCCGTGGCAACATGCTTTACATTAGCGACGGCGTGTACGGCGCCCTTGCTGATGCTGGGGCTTTGCGGTTCCGCTTCCCCACCCGCCTGCTGCGCGCCCGCCGCAGCCAGGGCGCGCAGGATGCCCCGTTCGGCTTTTTCGGCCCCAGCTGCGATTCACTGGACGTAATGAACGGCCCCTTCTTGCTGCCAGATGATGTCGAGGAGGGCGACTGGATCGAGATCGGCCAACTCGGCGCTTACGGCACCTGCCTACGCACCGCCTTTAACGGGTTTGACCGCGCGGCGCTGGTTGAGGTTTCGGACCGCGCTATGCTGGAAACCGCGGGCTACGAGCTGCCGGACGGCGACGCACCGCGCGGCTGACAAAATCGGCTTTGGCATTAACGTCATCTGTCAAGCCTTTCACGTGCGCCCGATTTTTGCCACAGTCGGGTTACCATGCACTGGCACGCCTCTTGTGCCGCCCGGCAACACCAGCCGGGCGGTGATGCTTTATTGCTCCTCGGGCCGTCCGGCGCGGGGAAATCCGATCTGTTGCTCCAACTGATCGACAGAGGCTTCACCCTGGTCGCGGACGATCAGGTGTTAATTGAAGACGACCTGGCCAGCCCCCCGCCTGCCCTTGCCGGACTGCTTGAGGTCCGTGGGCTGGGCCTATTCAAACTGCCTTACATTGCCCCCGCCCGGCTGCGCTTGGTCATCACGCTGGGCAATCCCCGGGCTGAGCGCCTGCCCTTGCCTCGCCGCCACCCAGAACTCGGCCTTCCTGAAATCGCGCTCGATTACACTCATCCCTCCGCCGCCGCGCGCGCCGCCTTGGCACTGGAAGCCGCTTGCGGTCGCGTGATCAACCATACGGGTACCTTCGCCGCATGAGTGACAATCTAGCCAAATTGCAGGTGGTTCTGGTCACCGGCCTGTCCGGCGCGGGCAAAAACTCGCTGCTGCGCGCGCTGGAGGATCTCGGCTTTGAAACCGTGGACAACCCCCCGCTTGACACTCTTGAGGCTCTGACCAGCCACGCCGAGCAAAATCTCGCGATCGGGGTCGACGCCCGTTCGCGCGGCTTCTCCGCCGCCGCCGTGCTGGAGGCCCTGACCAAGCTGCGCCAGAATAATGGGCTGGACCCCACTCTAGTGTATACCAGCGCTAACGATGACGTGCTACTGCGCCGCTATTCAGAAACCCGTCGCCGTCACCCACTGGCCCAAACCGGCGCCATCGTCGAGGGCATCGCGCTGGAGCGTGAACTCACCGCCCCCCTCGCCCACGCGGCGGACTGGCGGCTGGACACCTCCACATTACCCCTGCCCCGGTTGCGCAACATGGTGGAGCAGCGTTTTGGCGCCAACGGCCTCGGCCTCACGGTTTCGCTTGTATCTTTTTCTTACGCGGCTGGCCTTCCGCCAGAAGCGGATCTGGTCTTCGATGCACGCTTCTTGAGAAATCCCCATTACGACCCAAATCTGCGGCCTCTTTCGGGGCTTAACCCGGAAGTTGGCAGCTTCATCGAGCAAGACTCTGATTTTGCGGTATATTTCTACAAAGTCCTGAATCTTATTGAATTTTTGCTGCCGAGATTCGTGCAGGAAGGAAAGAAATATGCAACAATATGTGTCGGATGCACCGGCGGACAACACAGATCGGTTTATATGGTAGAAAAATTGTACAACCCTCTCGCCAAGGCGGGCTGGCGTATCAACGTCACACATCGGGAGGCGGCAAAGTTTATGCCCCCTACGCCGGGCACGGACCCGTCCGTAAAGGAATGAGCCAAATCCCATGATCGGTCTCGTTCTCGTTACTCATGGCACGCTGGCCTTGGCCATGCGCGATGCCATGGAGCATGTTGTCGGCAAGCAACAAAATCTTGCCACGGTCTGCATCGAATCAGACGCCGCCTTTGAAGGCCAGAAGGCCGAAATCGCCAAGCGCATCGCTGAGGTCGATGATGGTGATGGCGTCATCATCCTTACCGACATGTTTGGCGGCACCCCCTCCAACCTAGCCATGTCACTAGCCGCCCAGCCTAATATTGAGGTTCTGGGTGGCGTTAATCTGCCCATGCTGATCAAGCTCGCCAAAATCCGCGGCCAGATGACGCTGCTGGAAACCGTGCATACCGCCGAAGCGGCGGGGAAGAAATATATCTGCACCGGACACGATTTACAGCCTCAGGCCCCCAACGCCTGCAACGCCGCGGAGTAAATAGCGTATGGACGGGTCTACCATCACCGCCGAGATCGGCATTGTGAATCGCCGCGGCCTGCACGCCCGCGCGGCCGCCAAGCTGGTCACGTTGGCCGAGCAATTTACCGCCAATGTGGAAGTCGCCAAAGATGGTCAGTCCGTCTCTGCCCGCTCCATCATGGGGCTGATGATGCTGGGGGCCGGAATTGGCAGTACCGTCACACTCTCCGCCGAGGGGTTCGACGCACGGGAAGCACTCGACGCCATCACGGCGCTGATCGAGGCTGGCTTCCATGAAACAGACTAAGCGTACCGCCCGCCCCAGGGAGCGGCGCTTCTCCGGCCAGCCTGTTTCGCCGGGCATCGCCATAGGCCCTTTGCATGAAGCCGCCGAGGCCGCGCTGGTTGTTTCCGACAAAAAGCCAAGCCCCGCCGAAATCCCCGCTGAACTGGCACGTCTGGAAGACGCCGTCACCCGCTCCCGTCATCAGCTTCAAAAGCTGAAAGCCCGGCTCACTGCCCTGCCCAAAGACAGCCAAGCTGAAATCGCCCCGCTGCTGGATGTTTATCTGCACATGCTGGGAGCCTCCCGGCTGTTGCGCGGCATCAAATCCCGCATCCAAAGCGGCGCGCATGGTGCCGAGGCCGCCACACATGAGGAAGCCGAAGCACAAGCGGAGACCATTCTAGCCCAGGCGGGCGGCGACAAAGCCAGCCGTCAGCGCCGTGCAGAGGAAGTACGGGAGCTGGCACGCCGACTTATCCGTAACCTCACCCGCCAGCCCTTCCGCTCCTTCACCCCACTGCCGCAAGGCAGCATCCTTGCGGCGCAGGATCTGCGCCCTGCCGAAGCCGCATTGATCCAGCCCGCACAATTCGCGGGTATCGTCACTGCCGAGGGCGGGCTGGACGGGCATACCGCCGTGATGCTGCGCGCGCTGGGCCTGCCCGCTATTCTGGGGGTTGAAGGGTTATTGGATAAGGCCATAGCCGGCAGCCTGGTTATCATAGATGGCGATAGCGGTGAGGTAATCCTCAACCCCTCCAAATCCAGCCTGTATGAAGCCCGCAAAAAGCTCTCCGCCCAGACGCGTGCCCGCCGCTCCCTAGCGCGGCTGCAAAACCTGCCCGCCCAAACTCGCTGCGGCTTCCAGGTGGAACTGCAGAGCAATCTGGAACTGCCCTTCGAGCTGAAAATGATCGCCGAATCCGGCGCGCGCGGGATCGGGCTACTGCGTTCCGAGTTCATGTTCATGAACCGCGAGACAGCACCGGATGAGGAAACCCAGACGCGAATTTACCAGGACATCGTGGAAGCCATGGATGGCGACCCAGTGACCATCCGCTTGCTGGATTGGGGATCTGACAAAGAGATCGAGGCGCTCTCCCGCTATCTGCCTGAAACACCGGAACCTAACCCCGCCTTGGGGATGCGCGGCATCCGGGCGCTGTTGCAACATGAGGCGCTGCTGGAAACCCAGCTTGCCGCCATTCTGCGCGCCGCCGCCGCCGGGCCAGTGCGGATTATGCTGCCCATGGTCAGCGTAGCTCAGGAGGTAATCCAAACCCGCGAGGCCATGCGCCGCGTCTGGCGTCGGCTGAAGCGCCGCAAGAACCTGAAACTGCCCGAGAACCTGCCTCCGCTGGGCATTATGGTGGAAACACCATCCGCCGCGCTGGCCGCGCCGCAACTGGCCCAGCATGCTGAGTTCTTCGCAATCGGCACAAACGACCTCACAATGTACACGCTGGCGGCGGACCGCTTCTCCCCCGGCGCGGTGAAGCTTTACGACCCGCTGGAACCGGCGGTGCTACGGCTGATTCACCTCACCACCAGCTTTGCCACCGCCGCTGGGATCCCTGTTTCAGTCTGTGGGGAGCTTGCCAGCCGCCCGGCCGCAACGCCCTTACTGCTGGGGCTGGGGCTGCGGCAGCTTTCCATGCATGGCAATGCTGTGCCACGCGTGAAGCAGGCAGTGCGCGCCAGCACGCTGCTGACCTGTGAGCAATTGGCGAATGAGGCGCTTTCCGCTCCGGATGCCGAGACGGTGCGTGCCCTGCTGGCCAAAGCCCAGGAAAATTAGGGCTTGCTGACCCAACCAGGGCGGCCGGTGAGCAAGCTCAGCCACGCTACCAGCCCCAGCGCCGCGCCGACCACACCTTCTGTTCCATTATAATTCACCACGGCGGCAATCCCGAGTCCCACCGCAAGCCCGGCCAGGATGCGGCTGCCCGAGAAAAATGCCGCAAGCCCGGCCGCTAGCGCCACCCAGCCAAACAGCCCCAGATATTGCCATTGCAGCACCCAACTGCGCGGCACGCACCAGCCGGGTGCGGCGGATGCGGCGCATATCCCTACCGTAGCGCGGGGAACAATGGCCAGCTCCCGGAACACGAACGCGCCGCCGCCCACCAGTGCCGCCAAAGCCACACCAGCTAAATCTTGACCTTTCCAGTGCACTATTGTGCTCATTAACTTATCCTTGCCGGTTGCTCTTACCGCCTCGGGGTCTTATTGCTGCGGCGCGTCAGTTTAATCAAAGGTCCATGACAGTCCACACCACATCAGGGAAGCCAAAGAGCTTCCAGGACATCATCCTGACATTACATGCCTTCTGGGCCAAGCAGGGCTGCGTGATTTTGCAGCCTTACGATGTGGAGATGGGGGCCGGCACGTTCCACCCCGCCACCACGTTGCGTGCTTTGGGAGCGAAGCCGTGGAAGGCCGCCTATGTGCAGCCCTCGCGCCGCCCCTCGGACGGGCGCTATGGCGAGAATCCAAATCGCTTGCAGCATTATTACCAATATCAGGCGCTGCTGAAGCCCAGCCCGGACAATATCCAGGAGCTGTTGCTCGCCAGCTATGACGCCATCGGGATCGACCGGCGCAAGCATGACATCCGGTTTGTTGAGGATGACTGGGAGAGCCCGACTCTCGGCGCCTGGGGCTTGGGTTGGGAAGTCTGGTGCGACGGCATGGAAGTGACGCAGTTCACCTATTTTCAGCAGGTAGGCGGCATTGCCTGCGTGGCCCCTTCGGCAGAGCTGACCTACGGCCTCGAACGCCTCGCCATGTATGTGCAAGGGGTCGAGAATGTGTACGACCTGGATTTCAACGGCCAGGGCGTGAGCTATGGCGATGTGTTCATGCGGGCCGAGCAGGATTACTCGAAACATAATTTCGAGCTGGCCAATACCGAAATGCTGGCACGGCACTTTGAGGATGCGGAACGTGAGTGCCAGGCGCTAGTGAAGGCGGGCGTGGCGCAACCGGCTTATGACCAGTGCATCAAGGCCAGCCATCTGTTCAATCTGCTGGATGCGCGGGGCGTGATCTCTGTGGCAGAGCGCGCGGCTTACATCGCGCGGGTGCGTAATCTGGCGAAGGCCTGCGCCGAAGCCTGGATTGCGGGAGAGTAAGATGGCTGAATTCTTTATCGAACTCTTCTCCGAGGAAATTCCCGCCCGTATGCAGGCGGGTGCGGCGGCACAGCTTGAGGGCATTTGCGCCCAAGCGCTGAAGCCGCTGAATATCGACGTGAAGCAGACCTATTTTGGCCCGCGACGCATTGCCCTGGCAGCTGAGGTTGCGCTGGAGGTGCCCGCCAGTGCGGTGGCTGAACGCGGGCCTCGCCTCACTGCGCCGGAACAGGCCCTAGCCGGCTTTTTGCGCAAGCATGGCGCCGCGAAAGAGGATCTGGTGCAGCAGGGCGATTTCTGGGTGCTGAACAAGCACTCCCCCGCCCAGCCCGCCGCTGGCTTTATTGCCGCGACGCTGCCGGACTTGCTGGCGAAACTGCCCTGGCCGAAATCGATGCGCTGGGGCTCGGGCGGGGAATTTGCCTGGGTGCGCCCGCTGCGCCGCGTGACCTGTTTGCTGGATGGCGCGGTGGTGCCCTTTAAGTTGGGGCCGGTGGGAACCGGTAACCAAACGGAAGGCCACCGGGTGCATGGGCCGGGACCGTTTGAAATCTCCTCGGCCGCCGTGTGGGAGGAGACGCTGCGCGAGCATCATGTGATCGCCACCCCGCAGGAGCGTCGGGCGAAGATTGCCGAGGGTATTGAGGAAGCGGCCGCGAAATTGAACCTAACCGTGGCGCCCGATGAGGGGCTGCTGGATGAGGTGACGGGCCTCGCAGAATGGCCGGTGGCGCTGATCGGGCGGATCGACCCGGAATTCATGGAATTGCCGCCGGAAGTGCGCGAGCTGTCCATGAAGATCAACCAGAAATATTTTGCCTTGCGTGACGCGGCGGGCAAACCGGCTCCGTATTTCGCATTCATCGCCAATCTGGTAGCGGAGGATGGCGGGGCGGCGATTATCGCGGGGAATGAGCGCGTGCTGCGCGCCCGGCTTTCCGATGCGCGGCATTTCTGGTCGCTGGATATCAAGGCCCCGCTAATCACCCTGCTGCCGAAGCTGGAAAAGATTACCTTCCACGCCAAGATTGGCACGCAATATCAGCGCACCATCCGCATCTCGGAACTGGCACAACTGATCGCGGCGAAACTGGCGCCACAGGATGCCGAGGCCGCCAATCTGGCGCGGCTGGCCGGCATGTTGTGCAAGGCGGATCTGGTCACCGGCATGGTTGGGGAGTTCCCGGAATTGCAAGGCATAATGGGTGGCTATTATGTCGCGCATCAAAATGCCGGGCAGACACAGGGCAGTGCGATTGGCGAGGCAATCCGGTCTCATTACCAGCCAAAAGGTCCTTCAGACGACGTGCCTACCGGCACCGTGGCCGTTGCCGTGGCACTGGCGGATAAGTTGGATACGCTGCGGGAATTTTTCATCATTGGCGAAAAACCGACCGGTTCGGGCGACCCATTCGCGCTCCGCCGCTGCGCGCTGGGAGTGATCCGCATTATTCTGGAGAATGATCTACGGCTGAACCTGCACCCGCTGCTGGGCAAGGCCGGGCCGGAACTATTTGGGTTCGTAATCGAGCGTCTGCGCGTAAAGCTGCGCGGCGAGGGCAAGCGCTTTGACGTGCTGGATGCCGTGCTTGCCGCCGGTGAGGACGATGATCTGGTGCGGCTGATGAAGCGCGTCGAAGCGCTGGAAGCCATGCTGCGCACCGAGGATGGGAAAAACCTGCTGGCGGCCTACAAACGAGCAGCGAATATCCTGAAGATCGAAAACGCCAAGGACGGCCCGCATGAGGACGCGCCGGACGCCGCTTTCTTTAGCCAAGATGACGAGCGCGCCCTGGCCGAAAAAGTGGAGGCCGTCGCGCTGGCGCCGCTGCTGGCGGCTGAAGATTACGAGACCGCGATGAGCCGCCTAGCCACTCTGCGCCCGGTGATCGACGCGTTTTTTGAAAAAGTTACGGTCAACGCTGAATCGCCGGATTTGCGCCGCAATCGTCTGCGATTGCTCGCGCGCTTCACGGGAGCGGTGAATCAAGTGGCTGATTTTTCTCGGATTGAAGGTTGAGGGAGACCAGAGATTATGACGAAGTGGGTGTATAATTTCGGTGCGGGCGTGAATGATGGCAATGCCTCGCTCCGTAACCTGCTCGGCGGCAAGGGTGCCAACCTCGCTGAGATGGCGAGCATCAATCTGCCCGTGCCGCCTGGTTTCACCATTACAACCGAAGTCTGCACCGCTTATTATGAGAACGACCGGAACTACCCGGTCGAACTAAAGGCGCAGGTCGATGCGGCTTTGGCGCGGATTGAGGCGGCGGTGGACCGCAAGTTCGGCGACAAGGACAAGCCGCTGCTGGTTTCCGTGCGCTCCGGGGCGCGCGTCTCCATGCCTGGCATGATGGATACGGTGCTCAATCTCGGCCTTAATGACACCACGGTGCTGGGCCTTTCCGCCGCCTCCGGCGATGAGCGCTTCGCCTGGGACAGCTATCGTCGCTTCATCCAGATGTATGGTTCCGTGGTGCTGGGCGTGGACCATCACCGCTTCGAGGAGATCATCGAGCAGGCCAAGCTGGAAGCCAACGTCACCGAGGACACCGCGCTGACCCCGGGCGACTGGCAAGTAGTTGTCGAGGAATACAAGAAGATGGTGGCCGATGAGATCGGCAAGCCGTTCCCGCAGGACCCGCAGGACCAACTCTGGGGGGCTATCGGTGCCGTGTTCGGCTCCTGGATGAACCCACGCGCGAACGTGTATCGCCGTTTGCACGATATCCCTGCCGATTGGGGCACGGCGGTGAACGTGCAGGCCATGGTGTTCGGCAATATGGGCGAGGATTGCGCCACGGGCGTGTGCTTCACCCGTGACCCTTCCACCGGCCTCAACGAGTTCTATGGCGAGTATCTGGTGAACGCCCAGGGCGAGGACGTGGTGGCGGGCATCCGCACCCCACGCCCGCTCTCCCAGGCTTATGCCAAGGAAGGCGAAGTCTCCATGGAGAATGCCCTGCCGGAAGCCTATAAAGAGCTGCACAAGGTCCGCGAAATCCTTGAAAAACACTACAAGGACATGCAGGACATCGAGTTCACCGTGCAGCAGAACAAGCTCTATATGCTGCAAACGCGCTCCGGTAAGCGCTCCGCCGCCGCCAGCCTGCGCATCGCCGTGGAAATGGCGAATGAAGGGCTGATCGACAAAAACACCGCCATCATGCGCGTGAATCCCGCCGCGCTGGACCAGCTTCTGCACCCCACCCTCGACCCGAAGGCGGACAAGAAGCTGTTTTCCAGGGGCCTGCCCGCCTCGCCGGGTGCGGCCTCCGGTGCGGTGGTGTTCTCGGCTGATGAGGCCGAGATGCGCGCCCAGAAGGGCGAAGCCGTGGTGCTGGTGCGGATAGAGACCTCGCCTGAGGATATTCATGGCATGCACGCCGCAAAGGGCATTCTTACCACCCGTGGCGGCATGACCAGCCACGCCGCGGTGGTGGCGCGCGGCATGGGCCGCCCCTGCGTGGCCGGTGCGGGCGGGATCTCCGTCGATTACGGCGCACAGACGCTCTCCGCCGGTGGCGTAACGCTGCGCGCGGGTGAGATTATCACTGTCGATGGCGCGACGGGCGAGGTGTATGCGGGCGCGGTGAAGATGATTGAGCCGCAGCTCTCCGGCGATTTCGGCACGCTGATGGAATGGGCCGACCAAGCCCGCCGTCTGAAGGTGCGTACCAACGCGGAAACCCCGCTGGATGCCGAGACCGCCCGCAAGTTCGGTGCCGAGGGCATCGGACTGTGCCGAACGGAGCATATGTTCTTCGACCCACAGCGCATCGGAGCCGTGCGTCAGATGATCATGGCGAAGGACGAGGCCGGACGCCGCACGGCGCTGGCCAAGCTGCTGCCCTTCCAGCGGAAGGATTTCGTCTCGCTGTTCAAGATCATGGAAGGGCTGCCGGTGACCATCCGTCTGCTCGACCCGCCGCTGCATGAGTTCCTGCCTCATGGCGAGGCGGAGCTGGGGGAAGTGGCCGAGGCGCTGGGCATGGATGCTGCGACCATCCGCGAGCGCGCCAGCGAACTGTCCGAGACCAACCCGATGCTCGGCCATCGCGGCTGCCGCCTGGGTGTGAGCTACCCGGAAATCTACGAGATGCAGGCTCGCGCGATCTTCGAGGCAGCGGTTGAGGTGGCGAAGACCGCCAATGCACCGGTGCCGGAGATCATGATCCCGCTGGTAGGCACAAAGAAGGAGCTGGACCTGACCCGCGCCCAAGTGGAAACCACTGCCAAGGCCGTATTCGAGGAAACAGGCAAGACCATCGAATACTCGGTGGGTACGATGATCGAGTTGCCGCGCGCGGCCCTCACCGCCGACCAAATCGCAGAAGCGGCGGACTTCTTCTCCTTCGGTACCAACGACCTGACGCAGACCGTGTTTGGCCTCTCGCGTGACGATGCTGGGAAATTCCTGCCCGCTTATGTGGAAAAGGGCATTCTGCCGAAGGACCCGTTCGTCTCCATCGACGTAGACGGTGTGGGCGGTCTTGTGAAGATCGCGGCCGAGAAGGGCCGGGCCAAAAAGGCAAAGCTGAAGCTCGGCATCTGCGGTGAGCATGGTGGCGACCCGGCCTCTATCTCTTTCTGCGAGAGCGTTGGGCTGGATTACGTCTCCTGCTCGCCCTACCGCGTGCCGGTGGCGCGCCTGGCGGCGGCGCAGGCGGCGATCGAGGCCAAGGAAACCCATTTCCGTGACAAGTAAGCGCTGTTCCTGAACCAAAAAAGGCCGGGATTGCTCCCGGCCTTTTTTAATGCCGCCATCTTCAGTCCGTGGAGAATTTGAAGATGGTGGTGGAGTTGAAAGTCTGCCCAGGGTTGAGAACCGTGCTGGGGAAGTTCGGATGGTTCGGTGAATCCGGGTAGTGCTGCGTTTCAAACGTATAGCCCGCGCCCTGACGGTAGATCTTGCCATCCGAGCCGACCACGGTACCGTTCAGGTAATTGCCTGTATAGAACTGAACGCCGGGCTCCGTAGTGTAGACCTTCATGATCCGCCCTGTCTTGGGGGCATAGGCTTCCGCCGCAAAGCTCATCTCGCCCGGCTTGGACTTATTCAGCACCCAGTTATGGTCATAGCCACGCGCCATGATGAGCTGCTTGAAGTCGTCATGAATCCGGGAATCGATCGGCCGTAGCGTTCTGAAATCCATCGGCGTGCCAGCCACGGGGTCGATCTTGCCCGTGGGAATCTGGGTGGCGTCGGTGGGGGTGTAGCTATCGGCGTTGATCTCAACAAGTTGGCCAAGCGCCGAGCCGGACCCGTTGCCGTTCAGGTTGAAATAATCGTGGCTGGTCATGTTGATGACCGTCGGCTTGTCGGTGGTGGCCTGGTAGTTGATCTTCAGGGCATTGGAATCTTCCAACGTGTAAGTTACCTGCACCTTCATGGTGCCGGGATAACCGTCCTGTCCATCCGGGCTGGTGTAGGTGAGCACCGCGGCCACGCCGTCCGGCACGGTTTTGGTTTCAACCTTCCACATTTGCAGGTTAAACCCACTGGTGCCGCCATGCAGAGAGTTCACCCCGTTATTGATGGGCAAATGGTAGGTTTTGCCATCCAGCGTGAAGGTGCCCTTGGCGATACGATTGGCATAGCGCCCGATAATGCCGCCGAAGAAGGTGTTGTCCACATCATACCCGGCAAGGGTTTTATAGCCAAGGACAACATTGCCCAACTTACCGTTACGGTCCGGCACCTCAATGGCGGTGATACAGCCACCCAGAGTGATGAACTTCACCACCATCCCATGCGCGTTGGTCATGGTATATTCATCGACGGTCTTGCCGTTCGACAATGTCCCAAACTTGGCATGGGTGACACTGTCCGCCATGGCGGCCGTTGCGCCGAGCATCGGCGTTAACGCGGCCAGCACAGCCAAGCTGGTCATACGGGCGTGGCCCGTGGTGAGAGTTTGAAGTTTTTTATTTTTCACAACGCTTCCTTCCCAAAAAAAGCGTGTCACCCTAACAACCTGCCAGCAGCTTTGAAAAATACTGTTTATTGGCCTAATGATATTATAGTTAGTATCACTTTTTTGAGAGCCTAGGGAAAAACCAGACCGGATCAGGGCGTATCCAAAGCGGGGACATGGCAGCCCGGATGGATTTGGCCGGTGAATTTTGGCCAGATCTGGGTTTCACCCAAAATCGGCAGGCCGATATAGCCGTGCAGGTCCAACTGCCCTGCTTTATCAAAGCTTACCATCGTGCGGTACACATCCCCGTTGCGGGGGTCTTGCAGCACGCCCTTCCAGCGGGGCGCGCCCTGGCGGGTGGTGCCGTCCGGTGCGACGCGCAGCATCAGGAAACCGCATTGCGACTGTCCCCGCCAGTCTCGCGGCATTGGGTCATCCGGATGGTCCAGCGCGATTCCGGTGATGAAGCCACACAAATCCGCGCCGCAGGACACAATCTGCAGCACAATCTGATGGCCTGTTGATTCCCAATAGCCCGATTTAAAGGGCGCGGCAGATGCCAAATTCACCGAAACGGCGCTGGCCAGCAAAATGCCGGCCAGCAGCCGTACACGGTACAAAATATAGTCTCCCAGACAGTGCCTCTTGTTGAGGCTTGACGTCACAACTCTCCTAACAAAGACGGAAGGCGCCGCGACAGAGATAATATGTAACACAAGCGTCATTTTCCGTTGTTGTTGCCAAAAAGCTGCATAGGTCAGCAAGGATGTCAGAAATTATCCTTCGCGGTACGGATTTTGGCAAATTCTTCGGCATTTTTGGCACGGATGAAGGGGTTGGTCGCCCGCTCCAGGTCCAACCGCACGGGCAGGGTGGGCTGGCTCTTGGCGCGCAAAGCCTCAATTTCCTTCGCGCGAGCCTGGAGAGCTTTATTCTCCGGCTCGATAGTGAGAGCGAATGTGGCGTTTGAGGCCGTGTATTCATGCCCGGCGCATACCAACGTGTCATCCGGCAACTCGCTATATTTGGCAATGGAATTATACATCTGTGCCGCCGTACCCTCGAACAGCCGGCCGCAGCCCAGGCTGAATAGGGTGTCGCCTGGGAGCAGAATGTCGCCATCGGCGATGTAATAAGAAATATGCCCGAGCGTGTGGCCCGGTGTTTCAATCACCCGCAGCTTGGCCGCGCCGAATTCCACCAAAGAGCCTTCATGCACCGCGATATCTAGCTTGGGCAAGCGATGCGCGTCCGCGCCGTTGCCAACCACAACCGGATGATATTTCGCCACCAGTTCGGCCACGCCGCCAGTATGGTCATCATGGTGATGGGTTAGGAAGATGAAATCCAGTCCCTTGCCTTGCGCTTCCAACGCAGCGATGGCGGGGCCGGCCTCAGCGGGGTCTACAATGCCGACCTTGCCGGTGGCCGACTCGGTCAGCAACCAGGAATAATTGTCCGACAGCATGGGGATGGCTTGCGCGGTAACGGTCATCTCTCTCGCTCCTTCTCTCTGCCGCGCTATATAGGGATAATGGCGATCGATGCGCGAGATGCGGCTGGATTTTATGCAACTCCTCTGGGGCGGCTGACGGCAGCGCTGTTACGGCGCAAGCTGGTTGAGCTATGGCCGCGCATGGCTGGGCTTTCGGTGCTGGGCATTGGCCATACCGGGCCGTTTCTGCATGTCTGGCGAGAAGAAGCCCGCTGCATCGCGGTGTCTCCGGCCTATATGGGCACCGCCCCCTGGCCAGCCGGGCAGCCAGGACTCTCCTGCCTGACGGAAGCTGAAGAGCTGCCTTTCCCGGACCTGTCCTTCGACCGGATTATTCTGATTCACGGGCTGGAACAGGCCGAACATGCGCGGCGCACGCTGCGCGAGGCTTGGCGAGTTCTGAAGGATGACGGGCGGCTGATTGTGGTTACTCCGAACCGGCGCGGGTTGTGGGCCTATGCGGAAAGCACGCCCTTTGGCCACGGCCAGCCTTACTCGGAAGGGCAGCTGACGCGGCTGCTCTCCGGCTTGTTCTTTCAAGTCGAGGCGCGGGCCACTGCGCTGTACGCCCCGCCCTTCACCAGCGTGCCGCTGCTGAAGCTCTTTGGACTGGCGGAGCGTTGCGGGCCACTTCTGGCACCGCAATTCGCGGGGCTGGCGATCGCGGAAGCCAGCAAGGCCATGCACGGGATGATTCCAGCCGGAAAGCGGGCTCTGACCCGGCGCATCTTTGTAAATAATAACGTCTTGGGGATGCAGGCAAAGCCAGCCAAGAAATCCGCTAATATGAAATGAAATAATTTTTAATAAAAACCAACTTTGAGTTTTATTCACAAGTATGTGAAGTAACGTGACTTAATTGCTACACTGTCAGGCAGGTTGTGGATAGTCCACTGCGGGCTGTGAGGTTTTGGTCACGAGGGGGCTGCATGTCGTATGAGTATGCGGGCACAAGGGTTCCTGGATACCCCCTGGTGGAAACGCCAGATGGCCACTTCGGCATGCCGGTAGGTTCAAGCTCCCTGAGCGATCACATCAGGCCCACCTCCGATGGTGAGTTTGAGCAATGGCTGAATGAAGGGGCGTTGGTTTCCACCCCCAATGGACAACGTCCGGTGGAGACGCTTCTGGCCGGTGATTCCCTGCTGACCTTGGATAGCCAAACCACACCGCTCCTGGGGCGGGATGCTGGCTATATTGATACTTTGATGGATGATCCGCTGCATGTTCTACCGGTGTGCATCCCGGCTGGCGCATTGGCGGAGGGTTTACCTGCCCGGAACCTAATGCTCTCGCCTGCCCAAGCCATGTTGATTGATAACGTGCTGGTAGAAGCGCGTTGCCTAGTGGATGGCATGCTCATAACCCGTTTACCACCCATGCCGGGCGGTTTGCGGGTGCACCGGCTACGCACCGCCCGGCATGTTCTGCTGTCAGTTGAATCAACCATACTGGAAAGCTGCTTCGTTCCGCCGGGCGGGCCGTATCTTGAAGGCTGGGCCGCAAAGGAAGTGCCAAGCCACGATACAGGGCTGTTAACCACCTTGCCCTACCCTAGGGCGCGCTCAGTCCGGCAGTTGCCACGCGGCATTAGGACGAAGCTAGCGGCCCGCGCCGCGCAAATCCAACAAACCTCTTAGCCCGGCCCTAGCTTTTCAGCGGGCATGTCCAGGCTGAAGGTCTGGCGGCGATAAGGCAGTTCAATGCCCTCCTGGGCAAAGCGCTTCTGCACCCTGGCATAAAACTCCCGGCGCACTGCCCATTGCTGGCCCGGCACGGTGCGGATGCGGCCGGTAAAGACCAATCCCAGCTCCGCGAAGGAATCCAGCCCGAACAGCTCCAGATCATCGCGCATCATTGCCCCCCAGGCGGTGTCCGCGCGCATGGCCGCACCAAGCTCTTTCAGCACCGCCGTCACGCGGTCGATATCCTCCTCATACCCGACCATGATGGAGAGTTGCGCGAAGCTGAAATCCCTCGTCTGGTTAGTGACGGTGGTGACGGAGGAGAACGGGACGAGATTCACCGAACCATCGAAACCGCGCAGCCGGATGGTGCGGATGGACAAACGCTCCACCGTGCCGGACATGCTGGCGAGGGTGACGATATCGCCCACCTGCATCGCATCCTCAAACAACAGGAACAGGCCGGTAATGATGTCCTGCACCAGCTTCTGGCTGCCAAAACCCACGGCAATACCCACCACGGAGGACACGGCGAGCAAGCCGGTGGTGTTTACGCCGATCCGCGACAGGCTGACGATCAGCGCCACCAGTACAATTACAACACCCAGCGCCGCCTTCAGCATGGGTGTCAGCGTTTGCAGCCGCGCGGCTTGACGGGGACGGCCGCTGGCGTTGAGCTTTTCCACCCGGCGGTCGAGCAGAAGGTTACAGACCTCCCAGCATAAGATCGCCACCGCGGCGGTGATGACCACGCTGCTCAACGCGCTCAGCAAGGCGCGGCTGATGGTGTTGGTGAGCAGCCATGAGAACGCATTGACTCCCCAGCCCTGGAACATCAACGCCAGCACCAGCAGGCCGATGACCGCGCGGACCAGCGCCCGCAGCAGCGGGTTATAAGCCCGTGCGCGCTTGCGCAGGCTGGTGCCGTCCTGGTCGGGGGCTGTGTCCGCATCCGGCAGCAGGCGCGCCAGCAGATTATTGCTGCCCGCCCAGGCCAGGCGACCAAGGAGCAGCGCCGCGAACACCACCAGCACCGCACGCAGCATGAGCCCGACGGCATTATGTACCCCGGCCGCCCAGGCCACCCACAAGGCAATGACATAGAACAGCGCGAACACATACCAGATTTTGGCGAAGCGCTGGCGGAGCCCTGCAACGACACCTTCCGCGCCGGGGCGCCCGGCGATCCAGCGGCTGATAACGCGACGACTCTGCCAGATACCCAGCGCAATCTCGAGATGCACAACCAGCGCTGCAAGCCGTATCAGCGCCCCCGCACCGTCTTTGGAGAGGCCCAATATCTCCATGCCCGAGACAAGGCAGAAGCTGGCGAAGATGGTCATGCACAGCACCATCGCCCGGCTCATCGTCCAACGCGCATATCGGGTGGAAAGGCGGATGAGTCGCAGGCTGGGAGTCTTGGGCGACAATAGCAGCCGCAGCATCTCCTGCACAAAGCGCAGGGCAATATAAGCGTTGGTGAAGCCAGTTATGGCCAGATGCGCCGCGCGGTTGGCGATCAACCCGGAGGACAGAAACAGCTGCTCCGTGATCACGAACACGGCCAGCGGCAACAGCATCAGGACGAATTTGAGCAGCCCAAGCCCCAGCCGGCGGAACAACGCGTAGAGGGATAGAAGCCGCCGCGCCTGCTCACTGTCTTCAAGCACAGACGGTTCAACCAAGTCTTCATGGTCCGGGTCGGGCAGGCCGCCACCATAGTCTGGCATAGCTTGGCGGGCGCAGAATTGGGCGGGTTTGCGAAGCAGCAGCAGAATTGTGGCTTCCAGCAGCAGACCGGGCAAGATGGCCACGGCAATGCCCCGGAGAATCGCCTGGACATCATCCCGACGCTGCGCCGATTTCAGGACATTTTCCAGCCAGTGCTGTACGGGCTCGAGGCGGGTTGAGTGCTGCAGCGCGGCGGCGAAATCGTTGAAGGTGCGTGTCGCCTCGTTGCCCACCATGGCGGTGAGAGCAAAGCCTATTTTATCCGTGCCAAACGGAGCGGGCGGTGGCGCGGGCGGCTTAGTCTGCCCGCCCGCACCGGTGAGCGTGGCCAAAGGTGAGCCAGGAATGATGGTGGGCGCGCTGGGCTTGGCCGGGGTTTCTGCCTGGGTGCCGGGCAAAGCCAGCTGGGCCGCCCAGGCCGGGCCCGGAAGCAACATAGCCAGAAAAATGAAAACAATGGAAAAACGCATGAATCGAGCCTATTGGGGGCCATGAAGCCATTTAATTATGGCGGATGATAGGCAAAGCGCCGCGACGGCGTATAGTACCCGCATGAGGGGAGTGCTGCTGATCCTGCTGGCGTTAGATATGTTGGCCGTCATTGGCGTGCTGATGGCGGGCGTACTTGGCATGGCAAACCCTGAACGCAACCCGCGTCGCGCCAATCTGCTGATGCGCTGGAGGGTTATTTTGCAAGGCGTGGCGATCCTGCTAGTTGTGGCGCTGATGGTGAGTTGATGCCCTGTTTTTCTTTTTCGCAGCTCGATGTGTTCACGCGCCAGCCTGGCTTTGGCAACCCTCTGGCGCTGGTGCATGACGCGGCGGGGCTGGATGACGCGGCCATGCAGCGCTTCGCCAACTGGACGAATTTGAGCGAAACCGCCTTTTTGCTGCCGCCTGACGTGCCGGACGCGGATTATAAGGTACGGATTTTTACGCCAAAAGCCGAGCTGCCTTTTGCCGGGCACCCGACCCTGGGCGCATGCCAGGGCTGGCTGGCAGCGGGCTGCCCCCCAAAAAGCGATTTTATTATTCAGCAATGCGGGGCTGGGCTGGTGCAAATCCGGCGAGAGGGCGCGCGCCTCGCGTTTGCCGCCCCGGAAACCGTACAGTCTGATATTTCCGCTGACCTAAAAACCCGGATCGCCGCCATTCTGGGCGTGCCGGAGGCGGCGATCCTGGCAACGCGCAAACTTTCAGACCGGCCCCCTGGCTGGATTGGCGTGATGTTGAAAGACCGTGAGGCAGTGCTGGGGCTGAAGCCTGATTTCACCGCCCTGGGGGATCTGGAGCTTGGCGTGGTGGCACCTGCCCCAACTGGCCCGGCGAATTTTGAAGTACGGGGCTTTGTGAATGATGTTGGCGGAGAAGACCCGGTGACCGGCAGCCTGAATGGCGGACTGGCGCGCTGGCTGATTCCCGCTGGAATGGCCCCTGCCCGCTATGTCGCCGCACAAGGCACCGCACTTGGCCGCGCGGGCAGGGTGTTTGTTGAGCATGACGGACGGAATTTCTGGATCGGCGGAGAAACTGTCGAAGTGATTTCCGGCACGC
Organism: Acidocella aminolytica 101 = DSM 11237; assembly: GCF_900129125.1. Lineage (GTDB taxonomy): Bacteria > Pseudomonadota > Alphaproteobacteria > Acetobacterales > Acetobacteraceae > Acidocella > Acidocella aminolytica. The sequence goes on from NZ_FQVJ01000022.1 coordinate 28,557, forward strand.
TGACTCTGTGACGACTGGCGAGCTGTTTCCTGAAACGCTCGCCTTACCCGGCCTGACCAGCCTGCCCGGCTTCGCCCTGGCCGAGGAACAGGCATTGCTGCAAACCATCGACACGGTGGCGGCGCGCGCGCCATTCCGGCGGATGAAAACACCCGGCGGTAAGGAGATGAGCGCCGCCATGACAAATTGCGGTGCGGCAGGCTGGGTGAGCGATGCGCGCGGCTACCGTTATGCCCGGCTTGACCCGCAAAGCGGACAGCCCTGGCCGAAAATGCCGGATTCATTCCGGACGCTGGCGCAGCGAGCGGCGGCGCAAAGTGGGTTTCCCGGCTTTGTGCCGGATATGGCTCTGATCAACCGTTATGAACCCGGCGCCCGGATGGCTCTGCATCAAGATATTGATGAGCGGAATTTCGCCGCGCCTATTGTCTCAGTGTCCTTGGGGTTGTCCGCAATCTTTCTCTGGGGCGGGCCGAAACGGACAGATAAGCCCGCCCGCCTGCCCTTACATAGCGGCGATGTGCTGGTCTGGGGTGGAACAGCGCGCAAATATTACCACGGCATCGCGCCCATAAAGACCGGCGAGCACAAGCTCACCGGCGCGACGCGATTCAATCTGACCTTCCGGCATGCACTGTAAAAAACGGGGCCGTCTGGCCCCGGTTTGCAAGCGCTTACTCCGCCGCGACAACAACCGTCTGGCGGTAACCGCGTGAGCGATAAAACAACAGCCCAGCGGCAAGCCCGCCAATGCCGACAATCTTCACGATGTCGTTAAAGGTGGTGATGGCATAGAACCCAAGCCCGATCAGCGCGATGGCCGACAGCGCCGGGAAAACCACATATTGCGCGAAGGTGAAGCCACTGCTCTTGCGGTACACCCAGGCGCAGACCAGACCGGCCAGCCCGTAATAATAGCAAACCTGTACGGCGATGGCCGCCACAGAGTCATTCAAGATCACCGAAACCGACGGCAGGAAGCTGGAAATAACAATCAGCCCCAGCCCGACCATGAGCAGCAGGTACATGGTGCGCACCGGCGTCACGGTTTTCTCGTGCACCTGGCCGAAATAGCTCGGCAAAGCGCGGTCCCGGCCCATGGCGAACAAGGTGCGGGAGAATTGCAGCATCGTGGTTTCCAGCGTGGCGACAGAAGACAGGATCAGCACCAGGGCCGCACCATAAGCGCCCGCCTTGCCCAGCCCCGCCGCGATGGCAACATGGTAGATGAGATTGTCTGAGAAGTTGGAAGCATCCTTCAGCGAGAACATCATCAACGCTGCCACAGTAAAGGCGATGAAGGAGGCGATAGTGGCGAAGATTGAAAGAAAGCCACCACGGCCTGCAAGATTTTGGTCCTGACCTTTGGTCTCCTCGGCCAGATTGGAAGTGACATCCCACCCCCAATACAGAAACACAACGCTGAGCGAGGACGCCGCGAAGCTGCCCGCCGGGTAGTTGAAGCCGAACCAGGACCAGGAGAAAGAGGAAACCGCCCCATGCGAGCCGCTATGCGCGAAGGCGGCGATGGAAATAATCAAGAGAATCCCAAGCTCGATGGTGCTCATAACCATCTGCACCTTGCTGGTTAGCTCAATGCCAGTGATCAGCACCAGCCCGATGCCGAGAAACCAGATCCCCCCGATGCTGGTGGTGAGAAAGACATTATCCGCATAAGCCGGGGCAACTAACTGCAAAGTCGCGGTGCCCAGCGGCACCGATCCGGTGACCATGAACACCATGGCCGCCACCAGCAGCGCCCAGCCCGAAAAATAACCGAAGAAGCCACCAAACACAGATTTCGTCCATTCATAGGCGGCACCGGCATTTGGCATTCTGTGCGTCAGCCCCTTATAGGCGACCGCGATGCCGAGCATCGGCACAGCGAAGATCAATAGCGCGTTGGGCGACACGCTGCCCGCCGTGGCCAGCAGCCCGGCAATGGCGACGGCGATGGAAAAGCCCGGCGCCGAACCCGCCACGCCCATGATGATGGATTCAAAAAAGGACAAAGAGTCTGCTTTGAGTTTTGTACTCATCCCATTTCCTCCCCATGTGGGGTTTTTGTTTGTTGTCGAAAAGTTACAAAAGTCCCTGGTGCGGCCTTTGATTACAAGGGACGCGACACACGGCGTTTTGAAAAAACCGCGCCAGGACCTTTTAGTGATTGGCCTTCGGCTGCTGCTGCGTGATGCAGTGGATATTGCCGCCGCCCAGCAGAATTTCCCGTGCCGGCACCATCACAATCTCCCGCTCAGGGAACAGCCTTGCCAGCACGTTGCGTGCGGACTCGTCTGTTTCCACCCCGAAAGCGGGGGCGATGATAGCGCCATTGGCGATGTAGAAATTCACATACGATCCGGCCAGACGTTCACCAGCCTTTCGATTCATGCCGCTCGCAGTTGCATCCACGCCGTCGGCTTCATCTTGGGTGTAAAACATCGGGCTTGGCATCGGGATACGCTCAACCGCCAGCGCCCGCCCTTTGGCGTCGTGCGCGGCTTTCAGGCGCGCCTCGGCCTCACGGCTGATCTGGTAATGCGGGTCAGTGGGATCATCACACCAGGTCAACAGCACCACACCGGGCTTCACGAAACAGGCAAGATTATCGACATGCCCGTCCGTTTCATCGTGCGGCACGCCGTTTTCCAGCCAGATGACATGGGAGGCGCCGAGATAATCCTTCAGCATTCGCTCCATGTCCTGCCGCGTCACGTCCGGATTGCGGTTCTCATTCAACACGCATTGCTCAACTACGAGCACCGTGCCCTCGCCATCCACATGCAAGGCGCCGCCTTCGATGACGAGCGGGGCACGGAAGCGCTTTGCCCGTTCCATCTCCAGCATCTTCTGGGCGATGGCATCGTCCTTATCCCAGGGAAAATAGAGCCCGCCCCAGCTTTTGAACGGCCAATCCACCCCGGCCAGCTGACCATTTCGGCCAAGCAGAAAGGTACAGCCAACATCGCGCACCCAGGCGTCATTGCTGCTCATTTCTACCACCCGGATTTCCGGCGGCAGGGTAGCACGCGCATTTTCATACTGCGCGGCGCTCACCAGCATCGTCACGGGTTCAAACCGTGAGATGGCGGTGGCAACGGCGGTGAACGCTTTTTGCGCGGGCTTCGCCCCCAGGCGCCAATTATCCGGCCGTTCGGGCCAGATCATCCAGCAGCCTTCATGCGGAGCCCACTCGGCGGGCATGGAGAACCCGGCCTCGTGCGGTGTGATGATATGTTCCATCGGCGTCTCAGGCGTTTTTCAGATAGGCATCATATTCCACATCGGAAATCCGCTTGCGCATCTCGCTGATCTCCTGGCGTTTACAGGCAGTGTAATAACGCTGGAAATCCTTGCCGAAAATCTCACCCATGATCTCGGAACCGGCGAAACGGTCAACCGCGCCGGACCAGGCGATCGGCAATGGCGGGGCCAGGGGGCTGCGCACCGTGCCGTGAGTTTCGGGCCCCGGATCCGCCTTGGTCTCAATGCCGTGCAACGCCGTGCCCAGTAAGGAAGCAAAGGCGAGATAAGGGTTACAGTCCGCCCCCGCAACGCGATGTTCGATGCGCGAGGCAGCCGGGTCGGCGGTGATCACGCGCACGGAGGACATGCGGTTATCGTGTCCCCAATCGCCATAAGTGGGCGCATGCACACCCGGCGCGAAACGGCGGTAGGAATTGGCATGCGGCGCCAGGGTCAGCATCGTATCCGGCATGGAATGAATGATGCCGCCAAGGGCGTGATACAGTTCAGCCGAGGCGCGCTCAGGCGTGCCGACAAAAATGTTCTTGCCCGCATTGTCGAGGACCGACATATGCACATGCATGCCCGAGCCCGCCCACTGGCCGTAAGGCTTGGCCATGAAGGTGGCAGTGAGGCCATGCTTGCGCGCTACCTGCTTGATGGTGCGCTTGAACAAAGTGGCGCTATCCGCGACGCGCAGGGCATCGGTGGAGTATTTCAGCGTGACCTCGAACTGGCCAGGGCCGGATTCGCTCACTAGCGTTTCCAGCGTAATGTCCTGTGCCTTCGCGCAAGCCATCATTTCACGTAGAATGATCTCGTAATCATGCACCTCGCCCAGGCCGACCGCGTCGATCTGCCAGCCGCGCCAGCCGGATTCATCGGCGCCGCGCGGGGCGATCTTCATGCCGTCCTGACGGGGATCGACCAGATAGAATTCAAGCTCAACGCCCAAGGCGGGGGTCAGACCCATTTTGGCAAAACGCTCCAGCACGCGGGAGAGAGCGCTGCGCGGGTCGAGGTAATAGAGGCTGCCATCCGACTCGCGCATGGTCAGCAGCGCCTGCACCACATTGCCTTCGGCCCAGCCCATGCGAGTGATGGAATGCGGCACCGCGACACAGAGCCCGTCCGGGTCCCCCGTGTCGTAGGCAATGCCGCCCTCCACAATGTCACGGCCCCAGATATCCAGCAGATAAGCGGAACGGGGAATGGCGATTCCGGTGCCAAGCAACGACTTCGCTTTGTCCCGCTGCATCCATTTGCCGCGGGGTACGCCGTTCACGTCGATAGCGAAGGCCTCAATATAATCTGCTCCAGTGAGCAGCGTCATCTTGGCATCGTTATCGGGGTTCGACATCATGTTCACTGAGCAACCTCCGCACGCACATCGGCATAGGTCGCCTCAAAGGCCTTCTTGGCCATTGCCGCAAACAGCTCGATCTCCGCTTCCGTGATGGTCAGCGGCGGGGAGAACAGCATGGTGTCACGCGTGGCGCGCATCATCAGCCCGTTACGGATGCAATGGTCACGGCAAATCGCGCCCACGCGGCCATTCTTCTCGAAGAATTTGCGAGTGCGCTTGTCTGCCGTCAGCTCAATGGCACCGATGAGCCCAACGCCGCGAACCTCGCCCACAATCGGCAGGTCGCCTACGGCCTCGTTCAGCTTCTCACGCAGCAGCGCGCCCTTGGCGGTAGCGCCCTCAACCAGCTTCTCGTTTTCCAGAATTTCGAGATTCTTCAGCGCCACAGCGCAGGAAACCGGATGACCGGAATAGGTGAAGCCGTGATAATACTCGCCGGTTTCGTTAATGAGCACATCCGCTACGCGGTTGTTCATCAGCATTGCGGAAAGCGGCAGGTAGCCAGAGGTGAGCCCCTTGGCGGTGGTCATCATGTCCGGCTTGATGCCGAAATAATCCGTGCCGAACCATTTGCCCGTGCGGCCATACCCACAAATCACTTCATCCGCGATCAGAAGAATATCGTACTGCTTGCAGATGCGATTGATTTCCGGCCAGTATGTCTCGGGCGGAATCAGCACACCGCCGGCACCCTGGATGGGCTCGCCAATAAAGGCGGCCACGTTCTCGGCACCGAGTTCGAGGATTTTCTTCTCAACTTCCTTGGCGGCGTAGAGGCCGAATTCCTCCGGGCTCATCTGTCCGCCCTTGCCGTACCAGTAAGGCGGCAGCACCTGCACGAAGTTCGGCATATCGCCGCCCTGGCGATGCATGTCCTTCATACCGCCGGCGGACGCACCGAGGGTGGTGGAACCGTGATAGCCATATTCACGGCCAATGATGATCTTCTTCTCCGGCTTGCCGAGCGTCTGCCAGTACACGCGCGCGGTGCGCAGGGCGGAATCCACAGCCTCGGACCCTGAGCAGGCGAAGAACACATGCTCGAACCCTTCCGGGGCGATCTGGGAGATCTTCTGCGCCAGCAGCACGGCGGGCTCGTTCGTGGTTTTGAAGAAGGTGTTGTAATAGGCCAGCTTGGACATTTGCTTGGTGGCGGCTTCCACTAAGTCCTGGCGGCCATATCCGGCGGCCACGCACCACAGCCCCGCCATGCCGTCCATGATCTTATTGCCATTGGAATCGTGCAGATACACGCCCTCGGCAGAGGTGATTAGACGGACACCCTGCTCGTGCAGCTCCTTATGGTCGGTGAACGGATGAAAATGGTGGGCGGCGTCCAGCGCCTGCCAGTCGATGCCGTGGTTAAGGTCGTCCAACATATTTATGCTCCGATAATTTCTGAAATGGAAAATGCCTGCACTACCAAGGCAGGCATGTCGGTTTTCAGAACCGGGGCGGGCTGAATCCAATCCGTGCGCAGAGAACGAGCATCTCTGCATGTAAATTAAGCGCAGTTGGTTGGGCTGCTGAATCCATATCCAAGCTTCGCATGCCCCAAAAAACCTAGCAAGATTTTTTTGCATCGTTTCCGCCTCCCCCAAAGAGAAGGCGGAGGCAGAGAATGCTTAAAACACCAGCCAGATTCCGCCAAAGAAGATGTTATTGGCCGAGGCCGAGCGGCCGCTGCCGTCGTAATTATGCGATAGCCCGTTGAAATAAGGGTAGAACGTGCCTTCCAGGAAGAATTTCGCATTCACCCAGGGGAAGATTTTCGGTCCGCCTTTATTGAAGGGATAATAATCCAGCTCGGTTGTGAAGCTGGCGGTGTTGGGTTTGCCATTGGCATTGCCGGTGATGGGGGCCGGGCCATACAGGCCGGAATCCGCATTGCCGGAAATATTGCTGAAGGATTCCGTCGCGCCGAGCACCTCATGCCAGAGGTAAGAGACAGTGACCGTTTCCTGATTCAGCGTGTCGTTCAGATTAGCGGTATCGCCCAGCGGGAAGCTCGCGCCCCAATGCTGGTTCTCATGATACCAGGCCACCTGCAGAGAGAGCGCCTGATTCGCGGTGATATGCTGAATCTGCGTATCCAACCCAATATCGGTGATGTCGTCCTTCGGCCCATGGGTGAAACCATCCGGGTAAGGATGCGCGACCAGACCGGACGTGCCGAATTCAAAGGAATTTTCTCCAACGCTGTGCTGGATGGCAAAGCGCCAGTAAGGAATCGTGCCGCCCACGCCATTGGCCGGCCCTGCCCCCAGCGCATACGCCGTGTGGCTGGGCAGGGATTTATACACATCCACCTCACCATAAAGCATATTCGCGGGGGTGATGTTATAAGCTGCGTAACCGCCTACGCCGAACACGGTTTGCGCCAGATTGCTGATTTCCAACCCAGCGGTGGGGCCAACGCCCAGCGCATCAGGGATGAAGGGATACCCCCAGGCGGGAAGCGTATTCCAGACATCAGTTACGCCCGGCGCGTTATTGAAGGTGACACCGTAAATAATCTGCCGCCCGCTGATTTTGGCGAGATGCGCGTCACGGATGTCCAGATTGTCCCAAGTGAATTGGTGGGCAATGCCATCATAAGTGCCCTGGACAAAGGCGCCGAGCCCCAGCCCTTTATCCAGTACACCACCATAGAACAGGCTGGTCTGCTGAATGGACCAGGCATGATTGCTCGGGAAATCCGGCGCCAGCCCGCCTGGCACCTTGTCTTTCAGATAGGTGAACCCCGCCTGCAGCATGGCGGAGAAATTATGGATACGGGGGTATTTCTGTTCCCCCAGCGTGTAGCCTTCAAGTTTGAACAGACGCCCGAATGGAGTGAGTTGCGGAAAGCCGATATGGCAGGCGTCGCAAGCCAAGCCAGTTTGTGCCGCGAAGGCTGGAATCGCCTCCGCGGGATGGCTGACCGCCAACGCCCCAGCCAATCCGGCCAGGGCGAGCGCAGTAGTTGAGAGACGATGGCAGCGCATTTTGTAATCTCCTGGATGGAAGCCGTGTTTTTTCTTGAACCAGCATTACGGATACATCTTAACAGCGCGCACCGCTTTGATATGCCGCAAAAACTACAACCTTATGGTATTTATACCCCCCTTGCCCACCGAGCCGGAGCGCGGCAAGACACCAGCATGTCCGATCTTGACCAGCTTTTAAATCAACGCGGCCGTGAGGCACGGTTTGGCGCCTATGTCACGGCGGTTTTGTTTGACGCCACGGGTTCGCCTGGCTTCGCCCTGGGCGATGGCACGCTGCGGCTGGGCCCTACTCACCAGACCATCACCGTGCATGACGGCGCGGCGATGAGCCTGGCCGCTCATCCCGCAGGCGGGTTTGTCACCGGCGGGGATGACGGACGGCTGATGCTGACCCAGCCGGACGGCACCGCGCGGGAGCTGGTGAAATTCGGCTCCAAATGGGTGGAACATGTGGCTGCCTTCGCGGGCAAGGGGCCGCTGCTGGCCGCCGCGGCAGGGAAAAATCTTTATGTGCTAAACCCGGCGGGCGAAGTGCTGAGAACCCTGGTGCATCCCTCCACCGTCACCGGCATCGCGTTTGATACCAAGGGCAAGCGCGTGGCGACCTCGCATTATAACGGGGCGAGCCTGTGGTTCACCGCCTCCGGCTCAGCCGCGCCACCGAAGCTGGAATGGAAAGGCAGCCATACCGGCGTGGCGCTGCACCCGGCGGGCGAGGCGCTGGTGACAACCATGCAGGAGAACGCCTTGCATGGCTGGACCCTGCCGGAAGGCAAGCACATGCGCATGTCCGGTTACCCGACCAAGCCTGAATCCATCGGCTTCACCAAATCCGGCCGCTGGCTGGCCACGGCGGGGGCGGAGAGCATTGTGCTGTGGCCGTTCTTCGGCGGCGGGCCGATGGGCAAGCCGCCCACCGAGTTGGGCATGGGCGATGGCATCGTGAAACGCATCGCCTGCCACCCGCAGCATGAGGTGGTGGCCGCCGGGTTCGATACCGGGCTGGTGCTGGTGGCGGATGTGGCGCGTGAACGTGTACTGCCGGTCTGCGGCCCGGGGCGCGGCACCGTATCCGCCTTGGCCTGGAGCGCCGATGGCGCCCAATTGGCCTTCGGGACCGAGGACGGGTTCGCCGCGATCGTGGATTTCAGCGGGAGCTAAACCCCCGCCCGCCAGAATACCCGTTCCGCCGTGCCGTGGAAAATTTCCGCCCGCATGGCGGGGTCGGGAAATAGCCGCCCCGCCAAAGCCAGTACCGCGCCGAAATCCAACCGCTCCGGCAGGCGCAGAAACGGCCAGTCCGATCCCCACATGCAGCGCCCTGGCCCAAAAGCCCGCAGCAGATCCGCCACCACTGGATGCGCGGCCTCAAACGGCCAGGGGAAAGGTGCGAATTTATGCAGGCCGGAGAGCTTGATCGTTGTTTCCGCCTCGCGTTCAGCTAGGCAGAGCAGCGCGCGGAAAGCAAAACCATCCAGGCCGGCAGGCAGATCCGGGCGGCCGCAATGGTCGATCACCACCCGCACATCCGAGGCTTCGATGAGGGACATGGCCTCAAACACCCCCTCACCCTCAAACTGGATGTCCAGCACCATATCGAGCGCGGCCAGCTTCTCGATCAACCCCGCATAGGCGCAGTAATGGCCGGGCGGATGCGCGGGCATCTGAAACGCCGCCCCCGCCACGCCCTGGGCTTGCAGCGCCTTTAAGTCATCAAATGAGATATCCGGCGGCAGCACCGCGATGCCGCGCCATTGCCCGCCTGACTGCGCTAGCGCGTCCAGCAACGCCGCATTATCCTCGGCATAGCCGGAGGTGGGCTGCACGAGCAACGCCTTTTCCACCCCATAGGCGGCCAGAACGGTCCGCAGATAATCCAGAGTGCCGATCTCTTGTCCCGTGGGGTTATAGGTGCTGTCCGCCTGATAGGGGAAACGCGCCGGGTCGGTTACATGCAGATGGGTGTCGATCTTGGGTTCAGCGACGAGCGCGGCGATATGGTCCATACCGCTAATTAACCGCACGGTGGAAAACTTGGCAAAACGGCCTCAGCCGCGCGCCATGCCCTCGCGGATCAGCAGCAGAATCACCAGAAAGAACTCAAACCCGAACACCCAGGTGGACACATCATGCCCGCGCGTGAAGGCGGCGGCATTTCCAGCCAAGCGCCAGGCGTCCAGACGCGGCAGCATCCAGAACCAACTCCACAACGTGGCCAGAATGGCAAAGCCCGGCACCATGGCCGACCGCAACCGCCGCAGCGACACATATCCGGCGCAAGAGAGCCCGGCAGTGATCAGGCAATAAAGATATAAAAACGGGAACGCCGTGCGGATGAACGGACCGGCCACGGACAGTGGCAGGCGGGTGAAGACCAGAGGGGCCATCACCGCGCCGAAAAACAGCATCCCGCCCGCCAAAAGGCCAAGCCCGGTGAGGGACAGGATGCTGCCGAAACGCCGCATTAGTAGCGGTACAGCTCGTGCTTGAAGGGGCCCTGGACGTTGAGGCCCAGATAATCCGCCTGCTTCTGGCTCAGTTGGGTCAGCTTGGCGCCGACCTTAGCCAGATGAAGAGCTGCCACCTTCTCGTCCAGATGGCGGGGTAGCACATAAACCTGCTTCTCATACTTGCCTTCCGGCGCGGTCCACAGCTCAATCTGCGCCAGCACCTGGTTGGTGAAGCTGGCCGACATCACGAAGCTCGGGTGGCCCGTGGCGTTGCCGAGATTTACCAGCCGCCCCTCGGAGAGCACGATCAGGCGCTTGCCGTCGGGGAACACCACCTCGTCCACCTGCGGCTTCACGTTCTCCCATTTATAGTTCCGCAGACTCTCGATCTGAATCTCAGAGTCGAAATGCCCGATATTGCAGACGATGGCACGGTGCTTCATGGCGCGCATATGGTCGGCGGTAATCACGTCGACATTGCCGGTGGCGGTCACGAAGATGTCACCCACAGGGGCGGCGTCTTCCATGGTCACCACCTCATAGCCTTCCATGGCGGCCTGCAAGGCGCAGATCGGGTCGATCTCACTTACCTTCACGCGGCAACCGGCATTGCGCAGCGACGCGGCGGACCCCTTACCCACATCGCCAAAGCCGCACACCACGGCCACCTTGCCGGACATCATCACGTCCGTGCCACGCCGGATGCCATCCACCAAGCTCTCGCGACAGCCATAGAGGTTGTCGAACTTGGACTTGGTGACGCTGTCATTCACGTTGATGGCGGGCACCAGCAGCTTGCCAGCCTTGGCCATCTCCCAGAGCCGGTGCACGCCGGTGGTGGTCTCCTCGGAAATTCCGCGCACATCCTTTAGCATTCCGGGATATTTGTCGTGCATGAGCTGCGTAACGTCGCCGCCATCATCCAGGATCATGTTCGGCGTCCAGCCATCCGGGCCGCGCAGGGTCTGCTCAATGCACCACCAAAATTCTTCCTCGCTCAGGCCCTTCCAAGCGAACACGGGAATTCCGGCGGCGGCAATGGCGGCGGCGGCCTGATCCTGCGTGGAGAAGATGTTGCAGGAGGACCAGCGCACGGAAGCGCCCAACGTCACCAGCGTCTCGATCAGCACAGCAGTCTGGATGGTCATGTGCAGACACCCGACGATACGGGCTCCGGCCAGCGGCTTGGATTGGCCGTATTCCTTACGCAGCGCCATCAGGCCGGGCATTTCGTCCTCGGCCATCGAAATTTCCTTGCGGCCCCACTCAGCCAGGGAGATGTCCTTGACCTTATAATCCGTGGGCAAGTTGGCGTCGGGCATGGGGCGTCGTCCTTACAGATGAAATTCTGGCGCAACATCTATGCGCTCAGGTGCCCAATGCCAACCTTTCAGGGCCCAGGTTTCCGCAAAGACGCGAAATAGTCAGCTACGTCCTTGCGTTGATCCAGGGTCAAGGCCCCGGCGATGGAGCGCATCAGCGACGTGCCGCCCTGCCCCGCCGCCATCATGTTCAAGGCCGACACAATATCCCCCGCTGACCGCCCCGCCAAAGCGGGCGCGCCGGTGGAAGGTTTGCCCTGCCCATCCTCACCATGGCAGGCGGCGCAGGGCAGCGCACCATTGCCGTTGCCATGCAGCACAATCTGCTTACCCGCGGGCGCCGCCGCCGCCAGCAGCAGTAGCGGCGCGTAACGCAGGCGCTTCATTGCCCGCTGGGGCCCGCTGGGCCGTAAACCGGCATGGTCAGCAGCAGGGCGGTGCCATCCTTGAATTTCAGCGTCACCGGCACACGCTCATCCAGTTTCATGTTGGGTTTCATGCACATCAAATGATACCCGCCTTGCTCGAACTTCACCTCGCCATGGGCGGGGACCTTGATACTGTCCACCTTCACCATCATTTCCGTGCCGCTTTTATCCTCGCTTTTATGCAGCATCAACGTGCCGCAATCCGGCGAGCTGGCGCCGGTAAGAATCGCGTCGCTTTCGCTGTCGTTATGCAGGGTCATATAGCCGCCAGCAGGCACGCTGGGCAGCAAATAGCGGATCCAGGCATTGGAGACACTGAGTTGGGCATAAGCGGGCGCCGCCGCCGCCAAAAGGCAAGGCACTGCCAGAAGCACGAGGGAATGTTTCATGCCGGCAGGCTAGACCAATCCATGCCACGCGGGAAGCTTGCTTTGTTGCCATTCTGCTGAACGCGGCGCAAAACGCGGGTCATGGACCATTTCCGCCTCGCCGATGCCGCCTGCGCCACGCGGCGCATGTTTGTCCGCGACCTACTGCTGGACGCGCAGATTGGTGTCTATGCCCATGAGCATGGCCGCACCCAGCGTGTACGGGTGAATCTCGACCTCGCGGTGGAGGATGACGGCGCCGCCAACATTTCCCGCCCCGCCGTGGGGGCTGATGATCTCGGCCGGGTTGTGGATTACGACACTGTGATCAATGCCGTGCGCCAGATTATCGCCGCGGGCCACGTACAGCTTGTGGAAACGTTGGCCGAGCGCGTGGCCGAGGCCTGCCTCGCCAACCCGCGCGTACGGGTGGCTCGGGTGATGGTGGAAAAGCTGGACGTAATCGCCGATGCCGCCAGTGTGGGCGTGGAAATCGAACGCCGCAACAGCTAGTTTTCCACGGCCCGGAATTGTGCCGGATCAACGGGTTTCAGCCCGGTCTGAAGACGGGGATAATTCATTCAACGAATGTTAATTTTGTTTAAAATCAGCATGTTAACTGTGAGTAATAGCGTCAACCCTTGCGCCGAGTCGCCGCTCGGGAAAGGTCTCGTTTTCGACCCCCGGCACAGATCTTCCACAAACTTATCCACAGGGCGGAGGGGATAAGTTGGAGACTCCGCAAACAGGCGTCACGGTGATTGAAACAGCGCTGGAAACCATGCCGGGTAACCCCGGCGTGTACCGGATGTTGGATACCAAGGGCGACGCACTTTATGTCGGCAAGGCGCGCAACCTCAAGAAGCGCGTGACCTCCTACACACAGATCAACCGCCTGCCAGAGCGGCTGCGGCGCATGGTGGCTGACACGGCCGCCATGGAAATCCTCACCACCCACACGGAAGCGGAAGCGCTGCTGCTTGAGGCCAACCTCATCAAACGCCTGAAGCCACGTTACAATATTCTGCTGCGGGACGATAAAACCTATCCCTGGCTGGTGCTCACGGCAGGACAGGACTTTCCGCGCATCGGCAAACATCGCGGCGCGCAGAACAAGTCCGATCTGTATTGGGGGCCGTTCGCGTCAGTCTGGGCGGTGAACCAAACCGTGCAGGCCTTGCAGCGCGTGTTTCTGCTCCGCACCTGCGCGGATACGGTCTTTGCCAACCGCACCCGGCCTTGTTTGCTGTTTCAGATTAAACGCTGCTGCGCGCCCTGCGTGGGCCGGGTGAGTGCTGAGGAATATGGAGCGCTGGTGGCCCAGGCCAAGGATTTCCTGAGGGGAAAGACCGGCGCGGTAAAGAAAGACCTTGCTACCGCAATGCAGCAAGCCGCTGAAAATCTTGAGTTTGAACGCGCCGCCGCCCTGCGGGACCGGATTCGCGGACTAGCCTATGTGCAGGGCAATGAGGTCATCAACCCTGAGAGCTTGGGCGAGGCGGATGTCTTCGCGCTTTATCAGCAGGCAGGTCAGGCCTGCGTGCAGGTGTTCTTTATCAGGGGCGGGCGCAATAACGGCAATCGCAGTTTCTTCCCCGCCACCACGAAGGAGGACGGGCCGGAGGACGTGCTGGCCGCCTTCATCGCGCAGTTTTACGACGACAAACCGCCCCCACCGCAGATTTTGCTGAACCATGCCGCGGCGGAGCAGGGTTTGCTGGAAGACGCGTTGAGCCTGAAGGCGGACCGGCGCGTGCATATCATGCTCCCTCAACGCGGCGAGAAGGCCGATGTGGTGGCCCACGCCGCCACCAACGCGCGCGAGGCGCTAGAGCGCAAGCTGGCCGAGACCGCCGGGCAAGGCAAGCTGCTGGCGGCCGTGGGGGAGCTGTTCGGCCTGGCCGAAACGCCCAAGCGCATCGAGACCTACGACAACTCCCACATCATGGGCAGCAACGCGTATGGCGTGATGGTGGTGGCCGGACCGGAAGGGCCGATGAAATCCGCCTACCGCAAATTCGCCATCAAAAGCGCCATCACCCCAGGGGACGATTTCGCAATGATGCGCGAGGTGCTGCAACGTCGCTTTGGCCGCGCGCTGGAGGAAGACCCGGACCGCACCGGCGAAGCCTGGCCGGATCTGGTACTGATTGATGGCGGCGCCGGACAGCTTTCCGCCGCCAAGGCGGTGATGGCGGATCTGGGGCTGGAGGATATCCCGATGGTCGGCATCGCCAAGGGGCCGGACCGCGATGCTGGACGCGAATGGTTCCACATGGAACATCGCGAGCCCTTCCAACTGCCGCCGCGCGACCCGGTTCTGTACTTCCTGCAACGTCTGCGGGATGAGGCGCACCGCTTCGCCATCACCACCCATCGCGCCGCGCGCAGCCGCAAGATCAGCGTCTCGGAGCTGGATGAGGTCCCCGGAATTGGTGCGGCGCGAAAAAAAGCGCTGCTGCTGCATTTTGGCTCCGCGCGGGGGGTCAAAGGGGCCGGGTTGAAGGATTTGGAGGCGGTTTCCGGCATCAACCGCGCCACGGCACGGGCGGTCTATGCTTTCTTCCACCCTGGCGTGCGGCTGGAGGATTAGCCCCTCCCCTTGGCTTCGCGCGTGGAATGGCTAAGGTCGCCATGAAGAGACAATTAAAAAGGGGGATTGGATGAGCCAGACAGATTGGACGGATGTGAAGAATCTGGCAGCCAGCGCGCCGGACATACGTTCCCTTTTCACGGCGGATGCTGACCGCTTCACCCGGTTTTCCGCGCATGGCGCCGGGATTTTGCTGGATTATTCCAAAACCTCGCTGACGGATGAAAGCCTGGCCGCGTTGCTGCGCCTAGCCCGCGAGGCGGGCGTGGAAACCAAACGCGACGCAATGTTCACGGGCGAGATCATCAACATAACCGAGCAGCGGGCGGTGCTGCATACCGCCCTGCGCGCACCCGCGAATGCCAGTATTCTGGTCGCGGGCCGGAATGTGGTGCCGGATGTGTGGGAGACGCTGGACCGGTTTCTGACCTTTGCCGAAGCCGTGCGCGGCGGCAGTATCGCCGCTTCGGACGGCAAGGCGTTCACCGATGTGGTGAATATCGGCATAGGCGGCTCCGACCTTGGCCCGGCCATGGTCACCGGCGCTCTGGCCCCATACCATGACGGGCCGCACCTGCATTTTGTCTCCAACGTGGATAGCGCGCATCTGGCTGACACGTTGCGCGAGCTGGACCCGGCGCGGACCTTGTTCATTGTCGCGTCCAAAACCTTCACCACGGTGGAGACCATGACCAATGCCGGGTCCGCCCGGCACTGGCTGGCCAAGGCGCTGGGTGAGGATGCGGTGGGGGCGCATTTCTGCGCCGTTTCCACAGCCCTGGACAAATGCGCGGCCTTTGGTATTGCACCGGACCGGATTTTCGGGTTCTGGGACTGGGTGGGCGGGCGCTATTCCGTCTGGTCCTCTGTCGGGCTGCCGGTGGCCATTGCCATCGGGGCGACGAATTTCCGGGCCTTCCTGGCGGGCGCGCGGGAGATGGATGAACATTTCCGCACCGCGCCCCTGGAGCAGAACCTGCCCGTGCTGCTGGCGCTGGTGGGGGTATGGCACCGCGACGGGCTGGGGTATCCGGCAAGGGCCATCCTGCCTTACGACCAACGGCTATCGCGCTTCGCGGCGTATCTCCAGCAGCTCGACATGGAATCCAACGGCAAGCGCGTGACGCGTGAGGGCGAGCCGGTTGCCCATGCCACCGGCCCGCTGGTGTTTGGCGAACCCGGAACCAATGGCCAGCACGCCTTCTACCAGCTGATCCATCAAGGGACGGATGTGATTCCCTGCGAATTCTATATCGCCGCCCAGGGGCATGAACCGGAGTTGGCCGCGCATCACGACCTGTTGATCGCCAACTGCCTGGCCCAGATGCAGGCCCTGCTGCTGGGCCGGACCTTGAGCGAAGCAGGGGGCAACCCGCACCGCGTATTCCCTGGCAACCGCCCTTCGCTGGTCACTGCCTATGAAAAGTTGGATCCGGCGACCATGGGCAAGCTGATTGCCCTGTATGAACATCGTGTGTTCACCGAAGCGGCGCTGTGGAACATTAACGCCTTCGACCAATGGGGCGTGGAGCTGGGCAAGGAACTCGCTACCCGCCTGCTGCCGGTGGTGGAAGGCAAGCAGAAAGCCGCCGCTGACAGCTCAACGGCGGGATTGGTCAGCTTTCTGCGTGGCTCTGGTGCAGCGCCTCAACCCGTCTGAGCAGGTCTGTAAAAGAAAAGGGCTTGGCAATGTAATCATCGCCGCCCGCTTCCAACCCGGCCATGAGGTCCTGCAGCTCACCATGACCGGAGAGAAACAAGGCCGGTGTGGTCACTTGCCGGTCCCGCAGATGGCGCAGTAGATCCGCGCCATCCATCCCACAGGGTAATTGACGGTCGAAAATCATCACATCGAACCGCTCCGCCATAGCGAGGCTAAGGCCGTTCTGACCGTCAGAGGAGCGGGTGACGTGATGGTTCGATTCTTTCATACCCACCGTCACCAAGCTGGCCACGGCATCATCATCCTCAATAAGTAATATCCGCATGAAGTATCTAACGCTCCGTTGGCATATGGCCGGTATATGATTGCGGGGCTTGTGCTAAACTTACCAACAATTGAATGTACGTCCAGAAATGGAAGACGGATCACCCTCACGCGGCATGGCGGCCAAACCCGCAGCCTGCACAACAGAAGCCGCCACGGTAGAAAAATTTGCCGCGCGTGTCGCACACGACTTTAATAATCTGCTGACCGGGGTTCTCGGCCATCTGGAGCTTGTGGAATTGCGCGCCGCGCAAAATCCGCAAGACGGGGTGGACAGCCTGATTGCCGGGGCGCGGCAGGCCAGCGGGCGGGCGGCGGAACTGGCCCGGCGGCTAGTGTTATTCTCCGGTCATACATTGCACGAGCGGGAACCCATCCCCCTCGCCCCTCTGCTGCAAGAGCTGGCGATCCGGCCTGATTGCAAGGGGCTGGATTTAAAGCTACCGGATGAAACACTGTGCGTGGCAGCCGATACCTGCGGGCTACGCCAGGCCGTGCTGGAACTTCTGGCCAACGCGTTTGAAACCGGGACCACTGTGCACCTGACGGCGGGCGTCGAATCGGGCCGGGTGGTGGTGACTGTGCGGGATGAGGGGGCCGGTATGACCCCGGAGATTTTGGCCCGTGCGGGGGAGCCTTTATTCACCACGCGCAGCAATGGCGCCGGGCGCGGGCTTGGGCTGGCCATTGCGCGGCGCGTGGCCGAGCACGCGGGCGGGACGCTGGACCTGGCGAGCGACCCCCAGAAAGGCTGCACCGCGCGGCTGATTTTTCCAATAATGTGAAAGTGGCTGGGACGGGAGGATTCGAACCTCCGCATGGCGGAATCAAAATCCGCTGCCTTACCGCTTGGCTACGTCCCAACGTGTGCGGGCTCTCATAATCCGGTCTGGGGCGGCTGGTAAAGCCCCCCACCCCACCGCCACCAGCTTTCTTGCGGAATTTGTGCGGCGGCGGCCTCGGCTTCGGCCGGTGTAGCAAACAGCGCGAAGCAGGTGGCGCCCGAGCCGCTCATGCGCGCCAGCAAAACCCCGGGTAAGGTGGACAAGGTGGCGAGCACCTCGCCAATCACCGGCTGAATGGTAATGGCGGCGGCTTGCAGGTCGTTGGTGCAGCGCTTGAGGGCGGAAGCCATCGCGGCTGCGTTGGGCCAGATGGCGGGCAGCATGGGAGCCGGGGTAAAGCCGCCGCGCCGTGCCTTGAACACGGAAGGGGTAGGCACCGCCACACCGGGATTCACCAGCACCATGCCAAATTCCGGCAGGCGCGGCGCGGGGGCCAGAACCTCGCCAATGCCCTGCATTCGCGCGGGAATGGAGCGCAGGCATACCGGCACGTCAGCCCCCAGGTGCAGCGCGAGCGCGGGCAAATCCGCTCCCTGCACGCCCCATAATTTGCACAAGGCCCGCAGGCAGGCCGCCGCATCCGCTGAGCCGCCGCC
This sequence comes from Acidocella aminolytica 101 = DSM 11237, assembly GCF_900129125.1. Lineage (GTDB taxonomy): Bacteria > Pseudomonadota > Alphaproteobacteria > Acetobacterales > Acetobacteraceae > Acidocella > Acidocella aminolytica. Next base: position 46,748 of record NZ_FQVJ01000022.1, read on the forward strand.
AATGCCCGAGGCGACAGGCAGGTTTTTCTCCAGCGCCAAGGCGGCGCCGCTGTCCTGCGCCAGAGAGCGGGCAGCTTGCAGCAGCAGATTATCCGCCTCGCCTTCCAGCGCCGCGCCAAACGGACCGCTAAGGCTCAACGAGAGGGACGCTGCCTCCGAGACCGTGACCTTGTCCCCCACGGCGGGGAAAACCGCCAAACTGTCCAGCAAATGATACCCGTCCGACCGTTTGCCGGTGACGTGCAGATACAGATTGACCTTGGCCGGCGCGAAAGAGGTAAGGCTCATGGCGCGGCGGGGGCGGATGTCTGGTTGATCTTGGCCTCAAGCTCCGCTTTCAACGCCGGGTCCGGGTTCAGGTTCAACGCCCGGTCCCATTGATACACGGCCTGAAGCGTAAGTCCGGCCTGGGCGAATGCATCCCCCAGATGCGCGTTGACTTCCGCATCGTCCGGGGAGAGCTGAACCGCCTGGATCAGCACGGTGAGCGCCTGTTTGGTGTTGCCGCGCTTCAGCTCGATAAAGCCCAGCGAATCCAGCACCGCACCGTCATTCGGGTCCAGCGCGACAGCTTTTTTCAGCATCGCCTTCGCCTGATCCAGCTTTTCACCGCGTTTGGCCCAGCTATAGCCGAGATAATTCAGCACATAAGGCTGGTTGGGCGAAAGGCTCAGCGCCTTTTGGATATCCGGCTCGGCGGCAGCCCAGTTGCCCATCTGGTCCTCGCAGATGCCCCGGTCGAAAAAGAGCGGCCAAGCATTGGCGGGCGGCGGGTCGCCAACGGCGGCTATGGCTTTTTGATAATAAGGCAGCGCCAGATTGCACTGGTTGGCGGTGCGGCGGATGTCACCGGCGGCGGCCAGCAGTCCTGCATTATGCGGGTAGCTGGTCAGAATCCGGTCCAGCAGCGCTACTGCCTGATTCGGCTCCCCCAGCATGGCGTGGAGCGAGGCCTCCTGCACCGCCGCCGGGCCGTAAAGCGGGTCAGAAGGTTGGATGGGCCCCAGCGTGGCAAGCGCGTTTTCAATCTGCACCCGGGTTGGGGTGTAGCTCGGGTCATCGCCGTTGATCTGGGTATTGGCCAAAATCAGCCGGGCGGCGGAAAGATTGGGCCGCAGCTCCAGCGCGAAGCGCAGAAACACGGTGCGCAGAAACACCGCCTGCGGCTGTGAGAGCGAGGCGGCAAGGGTAAGGTAAGCCTCCGCCATGCCCTGCGCCGGAGTGGAGATAACCGGCGCGTTCATCTGCTGGCGCAGCTGCGGCAAGGCGATGGCCAGGTCCGGGTGCGCGGCCACCAGCGCCGCCAGTACCGCCTCCGCTTGGCCACGGTCTCCCTGGCGAGCATACCAGCTTGCGAGAATCTGGGCGAGGCGCAGATTGGGCGAGGCGGGCGACACCGCGCCATATAGCTCGGCGGCGCTCTTGGTATCCCCCGCCGCATCAGCGATCAGCGCCGCGTTAAGCAAATAAACCGCCCCGAACGCGCTATTATTGAAGGAGGGTTGCAAAATTTTCGGCGCCTCCTGCTCGTTACCCTGGCCAAATTGCGTCCAGGCCAGCAGCAGCGGCTGGATCAGCGCCGCCAGTTGGTCATCAGGCAGGTTTTGAAAATATGTTTTGGCCGTTGCGTAATCGCCATTGAGAGCGGCCTCGTTACCGCGCAGCAGCAAGGCTAGGGGATTGTCCGGCAGAAGCGGGGCCAGATGCACGGCCTCCTGGCTGCCGGACAGCACCCCGGCCAGAAACCCGCCGCGCACAAGCCGCCGATTCGCCGGGTCGGCCTGCAAGGCCAAAGCATAATAGCGCGCCGCGCTGGCCGGGTCGCCAGCCGTATCCGCGTAGCGCGCCGCCAAAAAGGCGCCCAGCGCCGGGTCCGGCTTGGTTTTGACAGTGGCGGGCGCGCCGATTCCCGGCCCCGCCGCACAGGCTGAAAGCAGAATACAGGCAGCAATGGCGGCACGGCCGAACGGCAAGGAGATGCGCATGATCTTTCTCTAGCAGCGCCGCCGCGCCCCGGCAAAAGCTTGACTTGCTTGTTCAGGCTTCAAGGCTGGGCTAGGCTTGGCGCATGGAACCGGGGTTTGAAGCCACCACGAGCGACATCACCGTGCAGGTGCGCGTGGCTTATCTGGATGAACAGTCCAAGCCTGAGGCCGGGCAATATTTCTGGGCCTATCACGTCACCATCATTAATGGTGGCGGCGAGATCGTGCAGCTGCTCAAACGCACATGGCTGATTACCAATGCCCAGGGCCAGGTGCAGCGTGTGCATGGCCAGGGCGTGGTGGGCGAACAGCCGGTGTTAAGACCCGGTGAACAGTTTGAATATACATCCGGCACCCCACTGGCCACCGCCACCGGGTTCATGGTCGGCACCTACCACATGCAGCGCCTGCCCTCCGGCGTGGCGTTTGATGTGGCGGTGCCCGCCTTCAGCCTGGACAGCCCGCACCAGGATACAAAGTTGCATTAACTTTGCTGGTGGATTGATCTAGCCCGCCCATATAACCGTAAACATTATGGCCTTTTGGGCATGCAGATATGAAACGGAGTCCGCTTTGAATATCCAGACGAAATCGGCCACGCCGGTGAAACACAAGCAGACCCAGGCGCGCCCCAGCCGTGCCGAGGCCGAGGAGGCGGTGCGAATCTTGCTCCGCTGGGCCGGTGACGACCCCACTCGCGAAGGTCTGTTGGATACCCCCAAACGCGTTGCAAAATCCTACGAAGAATTCTTCAAGGGTTACGAGGAAGACCCGGTTGCCATTCTCTCCCGCACCTTCGAGGAAACCGAGGGCTATGACGAGATGATCCTGCTGCGGGACATCCGGCTGGAGAGCCATTGCGAGCACCACATGGTGCCCATTACCGGCAAAGCGCATGTGGCGTATTTGCCCAGCACCCGCGTAGTCGGTATCTCCAAGCTCGCCCGCGTGGTGGATGCTTACGCCAAGCGCTTCCAGATTCAGGAAAAACTCACTGCGCAGATCGCCAACACCATTCAGGACGTACTGAAGCCGCGCGGGGTCGCGGTGGTGATTGAGGCGAACCATCAATGCATCTCCACACGCGGCGTACACAAGCCGGGGGTGAGCATGGTGACCAGCCACATGATCGGCGAGTTCCGCGACAACCCCTCGACCCGACGCGAATTTCTGGCCATGATCCAGGGCAGAACCTGTACGGCGGAGTAAAATGAGCGAACACGAGCCTTTCATGAAGCGCGCCATTGCCTTGGCGCGGCAAGGAGTTGCGGGCGGGCATGGCGGGCCTTTTGGCGCGGTGATCGTGCGGGACGGCAAAATTATCGGCGAGGGGCATAACCGCGTGCTCTCCGCCACCGATCCCACCGCCCATGCCGAGGTCACGGCCATTCGGAACGCCGCGCAGAATGAGGGCAAGTTCGATCTTTCAGGGACGGAAATTTATGTGAACGGGCTACCCTGCCCGATGTGTATGTCCGCGATCTTCTGGGCCAGGATCGGCAAGGTGTACTATGCCTGCGCACCGGAGGACGCGGAGAAAATTGGTTTTGATGACCATGAATTCTACCGCCAGCTTGAAAAACCTCCGGCGCAACGCGCTACGCCCGCGATACAGCTTACGGAATTCCTTGATGAAGCACGGGATTCCTACCAGGCGTGGCTGGAACGGGAAAACCGCGTTACATATTGATTTGCAGATATTCAGCCGGGGCTCTGGCGATCTTGGCGTAAGGGGCGTAAGTCCCTGCGCCGAAGCTTGAAAAAAGGAGCCCGCCCGTGCCGAGCGATATAGCCCGCCCGACAAACAGCCCCTTGCATGCCGTCCGCCCTGTTGGCGGCTCTGCCAGCGTGGCCAACCGTAAACTCGTTTCCTCCTGGCTGTTTCTGCTCGCCTTCATGATCTGGGTGATGGTGGGGCTGGGCGGCTATACGCGTGACTCCGGCTCGGGCTTGTCCATCATGCATTGGGAGCCGATTATCGGCATGATGCCGCCGCTCTCAAAGGATGCTTGGGACAAGGTGTTCGCGCTCTATAAGACCATCCCGCAATATCAGATCTTGCATAAGGGCATGGATCTGGCCGGGTTCAAACAACTTTTCTGGCCGGAATATATCCACCGCATGTGGGGGCGGCTGATGGGCGCGGTGCTGCTGCTGCCGCTCATCATGTTCGCGCTCACCGGGCGGATTGAGAAGCGGTTGGTGAAATGGCTGTTTCTGCTGTTCCTGCTAGGCGGAGTGCAGGGGCTTATCGGCTGGTTTATGGTTTCCTCCGGCTTCCGGCCGGACTCCACGGCAGTTGCGGGCTGGCGGCTCTCCTTGCATTTCTTCGGGGCGATGTTCCTGTTCAGTGCGGTGCTGTGGACGGCGCTGGTGGTACGCGCACCTGAGCCCGTGCGTTATGAAAACATGGCCGGGCTGCGCCGCCATACGCAAGTGGCCTTTGCGCTTCTACTGCTGGCGATGTGGGGCGGCACCGTGGTCTCCGGGATTCATGGCATCGCGGATTTCAGTATCGCCAAGAATGTGGGCGATGGCATGCCCCCGCCTGGCTGGCCGGTGAGCGGCGTGCTGAACAGTCCGGCGGCGATTATTTTCGGCCATCAATGCCTCGCCGTGCTGGCCGCGATTAGCATTCTCTCCCTCACTGTGCGCGCCTTACGGGCCGAGGCGCCCGGTCCGGTGCGCGATGCCGCGCTGGTGGTGGGCGGGCTTGTAATCCTGCAATTTATTCTGGGCGTCACGGCGCTGGTCTCCGGGCGGATTGATATCGGTGTGGTGCATCAGATGAACGCCGTGCTGCTGATGGGCGGCGTGCTACTGATGCTCTACCGGTTGCGCGGAGCGAAGACCTGACATGAAACAGGACCGTGCCGTTGGAACCTGGCTGCTGGTGCTGGCCTGCATGGTGTTCGGCATGGTGGTGGGGGGCGGCCATGCCCGGACCATCGGCGCGGGATTCAGCATTCAGGTCTGGCGACCATTCACCGGGTTTATCCCGCCGCTGGACGCCACCGACTGGAACCAGCTCTACAAGCTGTTTCAGCAAACCTCGCAATATCACGCCCACCCGATCGACATGGCGCAGTACAAAGCCCTGTTCTGGCCGATGTTCCTGGACCGCTGCTGGGGCCGGTTCATGGCCTGCGTCTTTCTGGTGCCGTTCGCGGTGTTTCTCATCAAGGGCCGGATTCAGCGTAAATTGGCGTTATGGCTGGGCTTTATCTTTCTGCTCGGCGCCGGGCAGGCCACCTATGGCTGGTATATGGTGCAGACGGGCATGGAGCCCGGCGTGCTCTCTCCCCCACCCGCCTGGGCGGCGCCACATCTGATGTCCGCCATGGCGATCATGTTTCTGCTGCTCTGGACTGGCCTGAGCCTGCGCAACGCGGAACCGGTGCGGATTGAAGGGGCCACAACCCTGCGCGTCTTCAGCACCGCCACGGTGGCGCTGATCTGGGTGACGATGGGCTTCGGCGCGCTGGTGGCCACCTCCGGCGCGCTGAAAGTATTTAATACCTTCCCCTCCATGGATGGCCATATGCTGCCGCCGGATATGTTTGGCCAGGCGCCATTCTGGATGAATTTCATTACCAATAAGGGCACGGTGCAGTTCTGCCACCGGCTGCTGGCCACCATCACGGCGCTCACGGCGCTCACCACCGCCGTGATGGGGCTGCGTATGAAGCTGCCGCCCGTCACCCGGGATCTTTTTCTGCTGCTCGGCGGGCTGGTGTCGTTGCAATATGTGCTGGGCATGGCCACCCTTGTATTGGGAAATAACGAGCTCGGCTTTGTGCATGAGCTGAATGCAGTGCTGCTGTTCGCCTCTGCCATCGGCGCCCGCCATGGGGTGCGCGGTGCGGTGGCGGTGCCCGCTGGGGCGCTGGCGGCGGGATAGGAGTATTTGAAATGAGTGACGCGCTGCGCAAAGCGGACGAGCTGTTCCATGGCCCGCAAGGGCTGGATCTGGACGACGCGCATAAACACCTCACCACCGCCTTAGATGGCACGGATGATGGTGAGCTGTTCCTGGAATACCGGGAGTCGGAGTCCATCTCCCTCGATGATGGCCGCATCCGCGCCGCCAGCTTCGACACGCGACGGGGTTTTGGCCTGCGCGCAGTGCTGGGGGAAGCCGCTTATTTTGCCCATGCCGGGGATGTTTCCGCCCCGGCTCTCGCGCGGGCGGCGGAGACCATCCGCGCCGCCAAGGCGATGGAGCAAAGCTTCACCGCCGGAGCCCCCCCCCCCGCCAACGCACCACTTTATGAAGGCGTGAACCCGCTGGGCGAAGCCCCCTTCGCGGACCGCGCGGCGCTGCTGAAGCAGATCGACGATTTCGCCCGCGCCGCCGACCCGCGCGTAGTGCAAGTGATGGCAAGCATAGCCGGGGAATGGCAGGTGATCGAGATTATCCGTGCCGATGGGGCGCGCGTGGCGGATATCCGCCCGCTGGTACGCCTGAACATCTCCATAGTGCTGGAGGAAAACGGCAAGCGCGAATCAGGCGGCCATGGCGCGGGCGGGCGGTCCGGCTATGGCGCTTATATCGCTCCGGATTTCTGGCAGAACGCCGTGCGTGAGGCGATCCGTCAGGCGGAAGTGAACCTGAACGCCGTTGCCGCCCCAGCGGGTGAAATGCCCGTGGTGCTGGGCCCCGGCTGGCCAGGCATTTTGCTGCATGAGGCGATTGGGCACGGGCTGGAGGGCGATTTCAACCGCAAGCAGACCTCCGCCTTCGCCGGACTGATGGGCAGCCGCATTGCCTCCAAGGGCGTGACGGTGGTGGATGACGGCACCATCCCCGGCCGCCGTGGCTCGCTGACCATCGACGATGAAGGCACGCCGACCTCCCGCACCGTGCTGATCGAGGATGGGATTCTCACCGGCTTTATTCAGGACCGGCAGAATGCCCGGCTAATGAACATGCGCGCCACCGGCAATGGCCGCCGCCAGAGCTACGCCCACGCCCCAATGCCGCGCATGACCAACACCATCATGCTCGGCGGGCAGGACAGCAAGGCGGATATGCTTGCCTCCGTGAAGCGCGGGTTGTATGCCGTCAATTTCGGCGGTGGGCAGGTAGATATCACCTCCGGTAAGTTCGTTTTTGCCGCGTCCGAAGCCTATTTGATTGAGAACGGTAAAATCACCACGCCGGTGAAAGGCGCTACGCTTATTGGCAACGGGCCGGATGCGCTGACCAAGGTGGAGATGATCGGCGACGATATGGCGCTAGACCCCGGCATTGGCACTTGCGGCAAAAACGGCCAGGGCGTGCCCGTGGGAGTGGGTCAGCCGACCATCAAGCTCTCCGGCCTAACAGTGGGCGGCACGGCAGCATAAAAAAAGAGGGCCTTTCGGCCCCCAGACCGCTGACAAACCCCGCTCATTTTTGGGCGGGGAATTGTTTTACGCGACGGCTGGCTCTGTGCGGGTGTGATTTGTGAGGTGGTCTTGCCCTCACGCCGGGCTTGGGCTTGGTGTTTTGGCAAGTGCCATGGCGATTTTTTTGATATTTTGTGCGGCGGCGGCGAGGAGGCATTGGCAGGTGACGCCGGTTATCCCTCGGAACCGTGCATAGCGGTGTCCGAGCAGTTGCTTGGCATCGGCGAAGGATCGCTCGACGGTCTCTTTTCGCCGCTTATAGATGGCCTTGCCCCATGAGGTGAGGCGGTTGGCGTCGGTGCGTTCGCGCGCATCGCGCCAGACGTGGCGGGTGATGCTGCGCTCGGCATTCGCGTTGGCTGTGCAGGAGGCGAGCAGCGGGCAGGTCCGGCAGATGGCGGGGTCGGATTTATAGTGGCGGTAGCCGTCGCGGTCGGTGGTGGCGTAGGTCAGCACTTGGCCTTGCGGGCAGCGATAGCCTTCCGGGTCGTCCTGATAGGTAAAATCCTTCGGCCCCAGCATGCCCGGCTTGGGCGGGGTGAGGCGGCGATAGCCGGTGACGCTGGGGATTTTGCGGTCCTCAAGCCCCTTGGCGATGCCGGCTGTGGCGTAGCCGGCATCCAGCCCCACGGCTTTTACGTCAAAGCCAAAACGCGCACGCTGGCGGTCGAGCCGGCCGAGATAGACGATGCTGTCATGCACATTCGCCGCCGTGGTGTAGGTGTCGGTGATGATGGCGTGACGCCCGTCCACCGTGAGATGGTCGAGGTAGAAGAAGCCCGTGGGCTTGCCCTCGCGTACCATGTAGCCGCTTTGCGGGTCTGTGCGGGAGATTTTGGTCTCCTTCTCCGCGGGCTGGCGTTGCTTTGGCTTCAATGGCGGCTTGCCGTGGGCGGCGCGATCTTCGGCAATTGCCGCGTCCAGATCATCCCAGTAATCAGCACGGGATTTGGCTATCACGGCCTTGTCGTACCGGTTCTTGTTGGCATTGGCCTTCAGATGCGTGCTGTCGGTGTGCAGCACCGTGCCATCCACCAGACCATGCGCGATGGCCTGCTCCACGATCCGGTCGAAAATCGCCTGCGCCACGGTGCTGTCCTGGTAGCGCCGCCGCCGGTTCTGGCTCAGCGTCGAGGCATCAAACACCTGATCCGTCAGGCGCAGTCCTAAAAACCAGCGATAGGCCAGGTTCACTTCGATCTCGCGCACCAGTTGGCGCTCCGAGCGAATGCCGAACAGATAGCCAAGGAACAGCGCCTTGAACATCAACGTCGGGTCAAGCGGCGGGCGCCCGTTATCAGGGCAGTAAAGCCCGGCCACCAGCTCATGGATGAATGAAAAATCAATCACAGCCTCGATCTTGCGCAGCAGATGGCCCGGCGGGACCAGGCTCTCCAGCGTCACAATCTCAAGCGCCATCTGCGGCGAGAAAGGTTTCTTCAACATCCCAAAAGTGAATCAAAAAACCCCCGGCAAAAGCCAGGGGTTTGTCAGCAGTCTGAGGGGCTGCGAGGCCACCCCTTTTCTTATTCGGACTTCAAATGTCCCAGCAGCTTCTCGATCGCGGTGGGTTTGTCCACCTGCTCCAGCGCCGCATATTCGGCGGCCAGACGGTCAAGGGCTGATTCGTAAATCTGCCGTTCAGAGAAGCTCTGGTCCGGCTGGCCGGCATTGCGGTGCAGGTCGCGTACGACCTCAGCAATGGCGGACGGGTCGCCGGAATTGATCTTCGCCTCATATTCCTGCGCCCGGCGGGACCACATGGTGCGCTTAATGCGTGCCCGGCCTTTCAGCACCGTGAGCACGTCGTCAAAGCTCTTTTTGGAGGTGAGCTTACGCAAACCGGCGGTGCGGGCCTTGTTGGTGGGCACGCGCAGGGTCATGCGGTTTTCATCGAAGGTAATGCAGATCAACTCCAGCTTATGCCCGGCGATCTCCTCCTCCGCGATCTTATCCACCTTGCCGACGCCGTGGGTGGGGTAAACGACATGGTCGCCTTCCTTGAACACTTCAGCCTTGGCGGGCGCGCGCGGCGGCGCCATGGGACGGATGGGCCCGGCGGGGATACCGCCATGCATCACCGGAGCGGGGGTTTCTTCTTTGCGGGTTTCGCGGGTGGTGGCCACGGGCGCTGCCTCTTCCAGTTCGGGTTTCACGGCCTTTTTCAAAGCGCCGGTCTTCTGCTTTTCCGTCATTATCACTCCGCTGGCAGAGCACGATGAGGTTGCTGCCTAAATAATGAAGGCCGGGCGCGGTGAACCGCCCCGGCTGACGCGGGTGCCATAGCAGATTTTTGGCGGTTCGTCACGGGCGGCCTAAAAACCGCCCGTGGCTCGCTCAGGGCGTGCCGGGCTCCATGGAGAGCAGCGCCTCCTTGCCGGGCTTGTCCTTCCATTCATTCGCGTCGGCGGGCGGGGTGCCTTTGCGCGTGATGTTGGGCCAAGTCTTAGAGAGGTCGCGGTTACGCTCCAGCCAGGCACTGGCGCGGTCGTCGCTGTCCGGCAGAATGGCCTCAGCCGGGCATTCCGGCTCGCAGACGCCGCAATCAATGCACTCGTCCGGGTTAATGACCAGGAAGTTCTCTCCGACATAAAAACAATCGACCGGGCAGACTTCCACACAGTCCATGAATTTGCACTTGATGCAGTTCTCTGTGACCACGTAGGTCATCTGGTACTCCTAAAATGGTCGCCTCAATTTGGTCTCCCTATGCGCGCGGGAGAGAATTAAGGCAAGTTGTTCAGCCAATTTCCCGGTAACAGCTCTGTGCCAGCGGCGCGCTGCCGCGCTTTTCGGGCAGCAGCACAACCTCCACCACTTTCACCCCTTGCGGCAGCGCCAGGGTCAGCACATCCCCGGGGCGCAGCTTGGCGTGTGGCTTGTCTGTGGGTTGGCGATTGATCCGCACAGCCCCTTTTCCCACCAGCGCCTCAGCTACCGAGCGGGTTTTGCAGAACCGCGCAAAAACCAGGAACTTATCCAGCCGCAGCCAGTCCGTTCCGGCTTCCGCCATTCAGCGCCTTGCCATCTTCAGCGCCGCCAGGGCCGCGAAGGGGTTGTCCTCATCCACCACCACGGGCTTCGGCTCAGCCTTGCGGGCCGGGGCGGCTTGGCGCTGTTGCGGGCGATGGTCCTGCTTACGGCGGCCCAGCATGGCCGGGGCTGGCGGGCCGAAATATTTGTCGCCCAACTCCCCGGAGGGGAACAGGCGGAAACCCAGCACGTTCAGCGTCGGGGCCAGCTGCTCCGGCTTCAGCCCCATGCGGCTGCCCAGATTGGGCGGCAGCAAAATCTGGTGTTTTCGCATAAGGTAATGCAGCTCGCGGGTTATGCGCTCCACCACATCCAGCCGGATCATGATGTCATTGGCCCGCACCCAGCCCATTGCCAGGGCAAAATCATTGCTCCAGTTGGCGGGCATGGGCGCGCAGACAAGGCCGGGGGCGGGCAGTTCCGGCGGATTGCGATCATACCACACGCCCCAGAACAAAGACCGCAACCGGGCCGCGCCGGGCTTCAGCGCAGCGGGTAGATAGGTGGCGAACCGCCCCATATCGATGCCGAATTTCTTGGCCTCCTGCCGCAATTCCGGCGTGAAGGGCTCGGGCGGCAGCACGCCGCCGGACTCGGAGAGCCGGTGCACCAGGCCGCGCAGCGGGGCGGGCGGGTTTTCCATGGCTTTGAGCAGCGCACCGAGGCGTTTTTCCGTCTCGGTGGTTAGCCAGACGGCCAGTCGGGCGCGGATACGCTCACGCGCCAGACCGTCCAGAAACTCCGAATGGAGTATCTCAACACCGGGCTTGAGGAAGATCTCGCTCTTCTTCAACCGGGCGATCTTCACGCCTTCCCAGATGAAAGCGCGGTCGTCCGAAAGGGTGATCGCGTCATCGGCGGCGGTTTCAGCGGCCAGAATCCGGCGCGGCATTTCCACGCTCAAAGCGCGACGTGCGGCGCGGAGCAGAATTTTCTTCTCAGGCCCCTGGGTTGCCGGGTCCGGGTGAAACTGAAAGCCCTCAATGCGGCCAACATCGTGGCCTTCCACCGTTACCAGCCCATCCGGGGCCACAATTGCCTGCAGCTCTTCCGCCTCGGCCTCTTCCAAGCGTCTCGTCAAATGTGCCGCCCTCTTATCAACAAACCGCGCCATTAATTTCACATGCAGCGTGTCTGAAAGCCTGTCCTCCACCGCCCGGGCACGCATGGCCCAGCTATCGGCATCAGTCATCCAGTCCGCCCGTGCGGTTATATACGCCCAAACACGCACGTCCGTCAGCCTCTGCATCAGGCTGTCGATATCGCCCTCCAGACGGTCGAGATTTTCAATCTCGCGCGCCACCCAATCGACGGGCAGTTTTTCCCGGCTGAGCAGATGCGTAAAGACCTTGCCGCAAAGTTTTACATGCGCGTCGGTTGCTAATTTACGGAAATCCGGTATCTGACAAGCTTCCCAGAGCAAGCGCGTGGCCGCCCTGCCCTGCGCGCGGCGCATGATCTCCGCATCGCGAGAGAGCGCATCCAGCGTTTGCACATCCGCCGCGTCGTTACCACGGATCAACCCCATCTGCGACGGGGCAGCGGTAAGGCTGGCGAGCAAAGCGGGCACGGAGGCGAAATCCAGCGTGCTGTTGCGCCAGAAAATTTGCTCCAGCGGGTCGAACTCATGAGACTCGACCTGCTCGGCTACCTCCTCGGCCAAAGGCGGGCAGTCCGCGCTGGTGCCAAATGTGCCGTCACGCATACCCCGCCCGGCGCGCCCGGCAATCTGTGCAACTTCCGCCGGGGTCAGGCGCCGGGGCTGACGGCCATCGAACTTGCTGATACCCGCGAAGGCGACATGGTCCACATCCATGTTCAGCCCCATGCCGATGGCATCGGTGGCAACCAGGAAATCCACCTCTTTGTCCTGATACAGCGCCACCTGGGCGTTCCGGGTGCGCGGGCTCAGGCGGCCCATAACCACCGCGCAGCCGCCGCGCCGGCGTCGCACGGCCTCGGCAATGGCGTAAACCTCGGCGGCGGAGAACGCCACGATGGCCGAACGCGGCGGCAGGCGAGACAACTTCTGCGCACCCGCGAAAGTCAGCTGCGAAAGCCGGGGGCGGGTTTCAATTTCCACACCAGGAATAAGGCGGCGCATAAGGGGCGCTATGGTGTCCGAGCCCAGAAACATGGTTTCCACCAGCCCGCGCGCGTTCAGCAGACGGTCCGAGAAAACATGCCCCCGGTCCGGGTCGGCGCAGAGCTGGATTTCGTCCACCGCCAGGAATTCTACCTTGCGGTCCAGCGGCATGGCCTCAACCGTGCAGGAAAACCAGCGCGCGCCAGGTGGGACGATTTTTTCCTCGCCGGTGATAAGCGCCACGGACTTGATGCCCTTGGCCTTGACCATGCGGTCGTAATTCTCGCGAGCGAGCAGGCGCAGCGGAAAACCGATAATGCCAGAAGAATGGCTCAGCAGACGCTCAATCGCCAGATGCGTCTTGCCGGTGTTGGTGGGGCCGAGAACAGCCTTCACCCGGGGTTGAAAGCCGGACATGAAGTTAGATTAAGGCCCGGCTGACAGTTTGCAAGCCAGCCGGGCGCGGGCCTTACAGCCCAACCTTCCCCATGGCCAGGAACTTCTCACGGCGCCGAGCTTTCAGCGCCTCGGGCGTCTGCTCCAGCAATGGCGTGAGCGCCTTTTCCACCGCGTCGCCCAGAACCGCCAGCGCCGCTTCCGGGTCACGATGGGCGCCGCCCACCGGCTCGGGCACAATCTCGTCAATCAGCCCCAGTTTCCGGAGGTCCTGGGCGGTGATCCGCATGGCCTCGGCTGCCGTGGCAGCCTGGGCCGCGTCGCGCCATAGAATGGACGCGCAGCCCTCCGGCGAAATCACCGAATAGACCGCATGTTCATACATCAGCACCGCATTGCCCGCCGCGAGCGCGATGGCACCGCCCGAGCCGCCTTCACCGATGATAGTGGCCACCAACGGCACCGGCGCATCCAGGCAAGCCTCAATGCCGCGGGCAATAGCCTCGGCCTGGCCGCGCGCCTCGGCCTCAATGCCGGGGAACGCGCCGGATGTATCGACAAAAGTGAGAATCGGCAGATTGAAGCGCCCGGCCAGTTCCATTAGGCGTCGCGCCTTGCGGTAGCCCTCGGGCTTCGCCATGCCGAAATTATGTTTCAGGCGCGACTCGGTGTCGGTGCCCTTTTCGGTGCCGATCACCATGACCGCCTGCCCCCGGAAACGGCCCATGCCGCCGATGATCGCGGCATCGTCGGCAAAGGCGCGGTCACCGGCCAGGGGGGTGAAATTCTCGATCAGCGCGGAGATAACGCCCTCCGCCTTTGGCCGCTCCGCATGACGGGCAACCTGGGTTTTCTGCCAGGGGCTGAGCTTGGCATAGATCGCTTTGAGCTGCGCGTCCGCCTTGACGGAGAGCTTAGCCACCTCATCGGCGATATTCAGCTCGCCAGGTGCGGTGGTCATTCGCCGCAACTCCTCGATCTTGGCCTCAAGCTCGGCGACAGGTTTTTCAAATTCCAGATACTGGCGCATGATGTGGGGCCTTAGCACATCTCGGCGCGGAAGGAAGCCTTAAGCTTCAAGGCCCAGCCTTTCCGCCGCCACGTGGAGCTGTGTCATGGCTTGCGCCAGATCACCACCGCCGCCCGCGCCCACCGCGCGCACCGCCGCCGCTCCGGCCACGCCGCGCAGGGCGGTCAGCAGCTCTTCCGCCTCATGCAGCCGCTCGCGCCGGGCTCGGCCTTCCAGCCGCATCCGCGCGACGGCGGTTTCCGCCTCGGAACTGGCCATGCCAGCCTCACGCCGCTCTTGCGCCGCGACATCCTGGCTTAAAGGCGCCACCGCCAAACGCAGATTGGCCACGACAGCCGCCTGCAGCAAAGCGCGCAAGCCGCCCTCCCGGCGTTCCGGCCAGAGGCACAGCACCCCGGCCGTACCCACCAGCGCGCCGATGACATTGTTGAGGGCGCGGGCTGTGGGAATGCCGCCGCCGGGTTGCACCATGGCGATCACCAGCACGAACAGCGAGGTGAGAAACAGCACGAACACCGTGTAATTCACGCTCTTGAACGCGATGGTCATCGCCGCCAGCGGAAACACCAGCAAAAGCAGAAACGGCTTGGCGGGCAGAACGGCCAGCAGCAGGGCCGCTAGCAACCCGCCGCCCAGGCTGCCGATAATCCGTTCCAGGCTGCGTGGCCAGGTGGTTTCGGCCAAGGGCTGCATGACCATGACAGTTGCCATCGTCGCCCAGTAGGAAAACGCCAGATGCAGCCAGGCGGCCAGAATGTAAGCCATGCCCACCGCCACGGTGACCCGCGCGGCATGGCGCAGAATGGGCGCGGTGATGCGCCCTGCCCCGGTTTTTTCCGCGCGCGGGTGGCGGGCCGGTTGCACGGGCCCTTCCGCAAGGCTGGCCAGGGACGCCGCACACAGCCCAAAGGCGCGAGCGGCGGGAATAGATAGGTGCCGCGCATCCTGCGCTAGATCCGCCGCGAAACCAGCCAGCCGGGTGCCGTTGAAGCGTCGATTCGCAGCTTGATGCTCGGCCTCCAACACGGCGGCATGGAGGGTCCAGAGGCAAAACCCCAGGCGACGCGGGGCTTCGCTATGGGCCAGATAATGCCCCAGCGCGATCAGCCCGGCGAACAGCCTGTCGGCGCCGTCCACCGCAAGCTCATGCCGCGCGCGGCCAGACTCAAGCCGGGCCACGGCGACGCGGCCCCGCTCAATGGCCAGCCGCACGGCACGGCGGTGGGCGGAATCCAGGGCGGTCCAGGCAGCTTCATCCGCATCGCCTTGCTGCACCAGGGCCAGAAACTCCCCCACCATCGCCGCCTCTCGCGCGAAGATGGAGGCTGCGGCACGGCGCACCGGTGCATGGGGGTGGATGCGCCACAGCGCCAAGCACAGCAGCATGGCCCAGAGGCAGCCCGCCAGAAACACCCCGGCCAGCAGCAACGCCCCGGCGGGCGAGCGCGGATAATCCACCCCCACCACCGCGACCACGCTGACCAGAATCCCCGGCACGGCGGCAATGCCGCCCCAGGCGCGCGGCAGGTTGGTCAGAAACACCAGCGCCAGCATCACCGCGCCACCCACAACCGGGCCCAAGGCGCCCGCCATGGAAACACAAGGCAGCACCAGCGCTCCGCCGAGCGCGAAGCCGCCAATGGCTTTCAGGCGCGTCCGGTCCGGCCCGCCAGGGTCCGCCAAACAGCACCAAAAAGCGCCAAACGCCGCCCAGGCCAGCCCCGGCCAATGCAGCACGTAAGCCAGCCCCACCACCACCACCACCGCTGTTGCGGCGCGCATCCCCTCGGAAACGCCGATCTGCTCCGGCGTCAGCCCGAAGGAGCGGGTTTCCAGCCACCGGGACAAACGGTAAACGGCCTCCACCACGCTCCAGGCCGGGGCATGCCGAATTGTCTGTCTGAATCCCAAATCTTGCGCCCGCATCTGAACACCCAAAAATAATAACCGGAAACCCGGCTTTACGTTAAATGTATGTTGCGATGCAGCATGCGCTAAATGAATTGTTCGAATTAAAACCATTCTCTATTAGAATGGCATGGACCTGCGCACCTTGACCATCTTTACCGAAGTCGTCCGCTATAACGGCTTTACCGAAGCCGCACGGAATGTTCACGCCACCCAGTCCACCGTCAGCAAGGCGGTGAAGCAGCTTGAGGACACACTGGGCGTGACGCTGCTGGACCGGGTGGGGCGGCGGATTAACCTGACCGCAGCCGGGGAAATTGTGCACCGGCGTGCTTTGGCCATTCTGGCGGAACGCACCAACATGGTGAATGAGCTGGACGAGTTGCGCGGGCTCAGCCGCGGCCAGCTCAGACTGGGCCTGCCCGCCATCGGCGCGGATAGTCTTTTTGCCCCCTCCTTCACCGCTTATCATCGGCAATATCCTGGCATCAGCCTGCAGCTTGTTGAAGGCGGCTGCCGATTTCTGGAGGACAGGCTCCGCGCCGGAGACGTGGAGCTGGCTGGGCTGCTGCAACCCGTCAGCGCAGCGTTTGAGTGGCGGGCGATACGTTGTGAACCGATTGTCGCCCTCGTCTCCCACCAGCATCCGCTTGCCACGCGTGGGGCCGTGGCCTTGCGAGACTTGGCAGATGAACCGTTCATTCTGTTCGAGGAAGGCTTCACCATGAACAGCATTGTGGGCGATGCCTGTTTGCGGACGGGATTTAGCCCCCGCGTGGCGGCGCGCTCCAGCCAGGTGAGCTTTGTTGTGGAATTGGCGGCGGCAGGGTTGGGGGTCGGGTTTCTTCCCCGGCTGATCGCCTTGCAGCATGAACATGAGGGCACCGCTTTGCTCACGCTAAGCGATACGGCTCTGCTGTGGGACATGGCGCTGGCCTGGCGGCGCGGGGCTTATCTGTCCCAGGCCGCGCGGGCCTGGGTGGAGATGGTGGTGGGCTGAGCGCCCATCAGGCAGGTTTGTCTTTCAACAGATCACGGATTTCGGTCAGCAGCGTCTCGGTGGGGGTTGGCGCGGGCGCCGCGGCGGGCGGCGTCGGGGTTTTGTAAACCCTCTGAATCAGCCGGACCACCCAGAAGATCACCGCCGCGACAATCAGGAAATTGATCACCGTATTAATGAAGACGCCATAATTCAGCGTCACGTCTCCGGCTTTCTGCGCTTCCGCTAGGGTAGCCACATGGGTGCCTTTAAGGACGAGGAAATGGTTGGAGAAATTCACACCGCCCGTGATCAGCCCGATAATCGGGTTGATGATATCCGACACCAGGGATTTGACGATGCCGGTGAAAGCCGCGCCGATCACGACACCAACCGCCAGATCGACCACATTGCCCCGCATGATGAAGGCCTTGAAGTCATCCATCCAGCTCGGCTTCGCGAGATGCACGGGAAATTTAGACGAATCAGACATCTACGCCTCCATTATCGTTTCCCCGTAACATTTACGAGGCGCGATTGGCGCCGCAACCTTTTTTTGCAAGCACTCATAAATTCTTAATGTTGCGTATTCTGGCTGGGTCTCCTCACGCCAGGGCGATGGCTTGCCTGGAGGGGTGCGGTCTGTGACAAGCGTGCCAGACGAACAGGAGAGTTGGATGCTCAGGATTTGCCTCGCGCTTGCTTTGGCGCTTTCCCTCGCCGGATGCGGCAATGGGACAGGGCGTACCACCGGCACCGCCGCCGGGGGTGCCGCAACAGGCGCGTTGATCGGCATTGTCGGCGGGCCGATCGGCGTGGTGGTAGGCGCTGGAATCGGCGCGGGCGCGGGCGCCATTGCGGGCTCCAACACCACCTCGAAGCAAGTAGATCTCGGCAACGCGCCCTGGGATAAAAACGGGCAATAAAACAATAAAAAAGGCCGCCCTACAGGGCGCCCTTTCAGACTGCTGACAAACCCCTGGCGCAAGCCGGGGGTTTTTGATTCATTGTTGTGATGCTGAAGAAACCATCCTCGCCGCAGACGGCGCTTGAGATTGTTACATTGGACAGCCTGGTCCCGGCGGACCACCTGCTGCGCAAGATCGACGCTGTGATTGATTTTACGTTCATCCATGATCTGGTGGCCGGGCTCTACTGCCCGGATAATGGGCGGCCGCCGCTGGATCCGACCTTAATGTTCAAGGCGCTGTTCCTTGGCTACCTGTTTGGCATTCGCTCGGAGCGGCAACTGGTGCGCGAGATCGAGGTGAATGTCGCCTATCGCTGGTTTTTGGCGCTAAA
>NZ_FQVJ01000076.1 GCF_900129125.1 Acidocella aminolytica 101 = DSM 11237
GTCTCGTCGCCCATCGTCAGCGCCTGCTTTGCTTGACCCTCAATGGTGGCGTTCTGGTGGTCCAGTCTGTCGATCTGCTGTTCGATCTGTTTGCGTGCAGTCACGACCTCAACGATCGCCCGCTTTAGATTGGTCAGGGTGTCGTTCATCTGATTATAGGCATGATTGAACATTTCGGCCGGCACTTCGGCTCGGTCCAGCGCGGCGTCGCCCTTGGCAGCAACGATTGTTTTCAGACGGGCAAAAAAACTCATGTGACGGTTAACTCCATTGTTCGGGTTTGGCGGCGGCTGGTTCGTCAAGTGCCGCCGCGGGATAGGACCATTAGCTGTTATGTACCCTTGATTTTCTGTAGGTTACAGCAGGGGTCGTCGCCGTGAGCTTCCCTACATACATTGCCTTGATGATGCCCCTGCGGCCAACGAAGATCGTCGTCGGCACCGCGAAGTCGCCGGTTTTTTCGAAAGCGTGGTCGACCGTGATTTTCCTCTGCCTCCCGGATCCGTCCATATCGGGTAGCTGACCGGCTGTTGCTCCAGAAACGCCTGAACCTGCGATGCCAGATCGGCGAGGTCGACGCCGACCAGATCGTACGAAATCTTCCTTGCCATCCTTGGCGTAGGTCCGGCTGAGTAGCGGCATCTTTCTCGCGGCAACGCAGGCACCAAATCGCAGAGGTATTGATGATTGCCGGCATATCAGCCCGTTCCTAAACCTTGATGCTGTCATAGCGGACCTCGGTTATCATACCCGTCATCATGTGGTAGAGATTATGGCAATGGAGCGGCCAACGCCCAGGGTTGTTAGCATCGAAGGCGATCCGCACGCTGCCCATCGGCGTAACTAGCACGGTGTCTCGCTTGGCGCCCCTGATCGGCTGACCGTTCACCGCGATGACCTGAAACGCGTGGCCGTGAAGGTGCATCGGGTGCGCCATCATCGAATTGTTGACCATCTCGATTTCCACACGCTGGCCCTTCTGGAGCATCAGCGGCGTGATATGTGGCCAGTATTCCCCGTTCAGTGACCAGGAATAGGGTTTCATACCGCCCGCGAGGACCATCCGGTGTACAAGATCGGGCTGGCGGGGCGCGAGCGGCGCGCGTGCGACCAACCGCGTCTCCATAGAATTGTCGATTGGTTGCATCCTGTCGAGCCCGGTTCCGTCGATGCGGGGAGCCGATGCCCCAGGTGTTGTCAGCACAATACCGGTGCATCTCCGTGTACCCTCCAGCCGCGCCAGGATCGGGAACGCGCCAGCACCTGGCAGGTCAACCAGGATATCGAGCCGCTGCGCGATTGCCAGAGGAAAGCGCCGGCCCGCCAGCGGGTACACCGGGTGGCCGTCAACCGCCACCACATGACCGGCCAACGCGCCTAAATCGACCCAGAACTGGCTAGATGAGGCCCCATTGATGATTCTGAGACGGACCCGCCCCGAACGTTCCACCTGAACAATCTCGGGATCGCGCAAGGTGCGATCATTCGCCAGAAAAGCATCATAGTCGATGTCGTTCAGGTCCATCTTCATGCCGCCCATGGATCCCATAACGTTTTTCTTCGACATGGTGCCCATACTCTGCATGCCTTGCATCATGCCCATCGCATTTTCGCCCGATACCTGTGGTGGTGAAGATGCGGAGACGTTTTCGCTCGTAGTGGCCAACGCGCGAATTTGGGAAGGCGTTTGGCCAGTCAGGCTGGCCAACAGCGCGTCAGGACTCCTGAAGCTGAAATCATGCAGCATGAGCACGATCTCCTGGCGATCCTCGCGGAGTTCGATCGCATCGCGCACGATCAGCGGCGCCGTCATCAGGCTCTGCTCCTGCAGGCCCTGATGTGAATGCATCCAGTAAGTTCCTGGGATCGGCGCGTAGTCATAAGTGCGTGTAGCCGCCGGAGCGATCGGTGGAGTCTGTGGCCAGGGGAAGCCGTCCTGGGTCCATGGCGGGAGCTGACCGTGCCAATGGATGATCGTGTGATCGGCGGTCTGATTAGCGAGCTCGACCTGGAACCGCTCGCCTGGCGCCAAAGTAAGGCCAGGGCGCCCAGCCTCATCGGATAAACGAAACACCTTCGCCGCGCGACCGTTCACCTCCAGGCTGCGTGTGTCCGCGATCAGTCGGCGCTTGGACTCGATGGCCGTAGCGGCATGGGCACCAACCGCGGTCATCGTGCTCAGTGTCAGGCCACCGGCCATAAGGCCACGGCGGGAAACCATCGTCATCTTCTTATCCTTTTTCTTATTCAGCAACCGCCTGAAAGGGTCAGCCGATCCCGCGTTCGGGGCAGTCAATGAATTTTGTAACCTTCATCCTCAATGGCCTTAATCACGGCCTCGGTCGGGATCGTCGCCAGGTCGCCATCGATCTTGACAACCCCATGATTGAGATCGACCGCGACGTCCGCACCTGGAACAACTGTGTGAACCGCATTAGTCACAGCCCGGACGCAATGGCCACACGTCATACCGCCAACTTTGAATTCCAACATCGCCAGTCTCCATCTGAATTGAAATAATTTCTGTCGGAATGAGCTATTCACACCGATCTCCTTTAAGATGGGGTTTCCCACAATGGGAATGTCAATACCCGCCCAGCACCGAATCAACCCCTTGACCTTCCCACTGTGGTAATCACCAGATGAGCATGATCGGTAAGGGGTCCGACAATGGAGATTGTGATGAACACCGCAAATATGGTCGCGGGGGCAACCATCAAAATCCCGCCGGGAGGTAATTCCAGGCGGATCGAATTCTCTATCGAGGGGATGACCTGCGCGTCGTGTGTTTCGCGGGTCGAAGGGGCAATCCAGCATGTGCCCGGCGTCGCCGCGGTATCAGTCAACCTGAGTTCCGAGCATGTGCAGGTCACATTCGCGAGTGCCGAGGCCAATATTGGCGCCGTGGTGACTGCCGTTGAAAAGGCTGGGTACGGTGTGGCAAGCCACGATATCGAACTGGCGATCGACGGCATGACTTGCGCCTCCTGTGTCGCGCGGGTGGAACGCGCGTTACACAAAGTTTCAGGCGTCACATCGGCTAGTGTGAATCTGGCTAACGAAATGGCGCGTGTCAGCGGAAGCGGCGTTGACGAAACGGCACTAATCGCCGCGGTGGAGCATGCCGGGTACGGCGCCCGCCTGACCGGACGGGGCGTTTCGGAAGACGACAGAAAAAAGCATGAATCTCGTGCAGCGCTGATTCATGTCGGTATCGCCGCCCTGCTCACCGCACCGTTATTTATAATTATGATCCTGCGTCTTACCGGCAGCCCGTTTGAGTTGCCCGGCTGGGTGGAGCTCGCCCTCGCCACGCCGGTGCAGTTCTGGCTCGGCGGACGCTTCTACTGTGCCGGATGGAAGGCGGTACGGGCGGGCACCGGCAACATGGACCTGCTTGTCTCCCTGGGCACTTCTGCTGCCTACGGGCTCAGCCTCTGGCTGCTCATTCGCGCATGGGTGACGGGAACGATGCCCGCAGCGCTCTACTTCGATTCCTCGACGATCGTGATCACCCTGATCCTGTTCGGCAAATGGCTAGAGGCGCGCGGCAAGCGCCAGACCGGCGAGGCATTGCGCGCGCTCACGGCACTGCGCCCAGAGCGTGCGCACCTGCGCGAAGCCGACGGCATGGAACACGACGTCGCGGTCAACCAGGTCACGGTAGGTGATATCGTGGTCATCAGGCCTGGCGAGCGCATCCCGGTAGACGGCGTGATCCACGAAGGCGAAAGTGCTGCCGACGAATCCATGCTGACTGGCGAGAGCCTGCCAGTGCCGAAGACGCCGGGTGACAAAGTGATCGGCGGTGCCATCAATGGCGAAGGACTGCTCGTCGTCGAAACCAGCGCGGTAGGTGCGGAATCGGCGCTGGCGCGTATCGTGCGCCTGGTCGAGAGTGCGCAGGCGGCGAAAGCACCAATCCAGAAGCTGGTCGATAGGGTCGCCGCGGTGTTCGTGCCCGTGGTGCTCGGGATCGCCGTGGTGACCTTTTTGGCCTGGTGGCTTACGACCGGACATGTCGAGCACGCGATCCTGGCTGCTGTTTCGGTGCTGGTCATCGCCTGTCCATGCTCGCTCGGCCTCGCCACGCCGACCGCTGTCATGGCGGGAACCGGCGTCGCGGCAAAATATGGCATCCTGATCAAGGACGCAGAGACCCTGGAGATCGCCCACCGGATCGACACCGTAGCCTTCGACAAGACTGGCACGCTCACCGAAGGCAATCCCTCGATTATCGCACTCGAAGCGGCGGACGGTGCCCCAGTCGCGGAACTGCTTCGTCTCGCGGCCGGGGTACAGCAAGCAAGCGAGCACCCGCTCGCCAAGGCCGTACGCGAGCGGGCGAAAGCCGATGGTATCCGGCCACCACATTCAACGGATGTACGGACGCTGCCGGGGCGCGGCATAAAAGCAACCGTCGACGGACGTGAACTGGTGTTCGGTTCGCACCGCGTGATCAAGGAAAACGGTCTCAACGCCAGCGCGCTGGGGGCCCGCGCTGCCGCGCTCGAAGACGAAGGACGCACCGTGTCCTGGTTAATCGAGACAGGTCCCGATCAGCGCGTTATCGGCCTGATCGGCTTTGGCGATGCGTTGAAATCCACAGCGCAGCAAGCGGTTGCCGCCCTGCATGCCCGGGGGCTGCGCGTCGCGATGCTAACTGGCGATAATCCGGGAAGCGCGCGAGTCGCAGCTCATTCACTCGGCATCGACGACGTGCAGGCAGAAATCCTGCCCGAGCACAAAGCCGAAGC
>NZ_FQVJ01000025.1 GCF_900129125.1 Acidocella aminolytica 101 = DSM 11237
CACTTCGCTGAAAAACTCCTATCCTCTGGGATTATGATGTGATTCAGTTGCTCTGGGCATATTGTGGGTTTTGTGATGCGGGGTTCTTTTCGCGACCAGGGCGGGATGTTTTCGTATGTTTCTCCTGAGAGCCGGGTTCCTGCACAGCATCCGTTGCGCGCGATCCGTGCCTTGGTGCGGGATGTGCTGCATGAGATGAGCCGCAGCTTTGCCTGGCTGTATTCCAAGGAGGGCCGTCCCTCGGTACCGCCTGAACAATTGCTGAGCGCGTTGCTAATCCAGGTTCTGTACGGGATTCGCTCGGAACGGCAGTTGATGGAGCAACTGAATTACAACCTGCTTTACCGGTGGTTTGTGGGGTTGTCGCCGGATGATCCGGTGTGGAATCCGACGACGTTTACAAAAAACCGCGAGCGCCTGCAGAATGGTGATGTGTTCCACAAATTTATGAACCGGCTTCTGCACCACCCCCAGGTCATGCCGTTGTTGTCGGATGAGCATTTTTCGGTGGACGGCACATTGATTGAAGCCTGGGCTTCGCAGAAGAGTTTTCGGCCCAAGGACGGCAGCGATGATGACGGCTCGGATTTTCATGGCCAGAAGCGCAAGAATGACACCCATTCAAGCACCACTGACCCTGAAAGCCGGCTGTACCGCAAGGCCGCCGGGCGTGAGGCGAAGCTTTCATACATGGGGCACGCGCTGATGGAGAACCGGCACGGCCTGGCCGTGGCGGGCCGCGTGACCCAGGCTACCGGCACGGCGGAGCGTGAAGCCTCGGAAGCGATGTTGAAAGCCAGGGCCAAGTCAGCCGGCGGGCGCATCACCGTGGGCGAGGACAAGGCTTACGATACCGCCGATCATGTTGCCAATCTGCGCGACGCCGGTGTGACACCACATGTTACGCAAAACAACGGTGAGACCAAAACCGGCAGGCGCCGCCGCAGCGCCATCGACGGACGCACCACGCGCCACCCCGGTTATGCGATGTCGCAGACCCGCCGGGCGATGATCGAGTGCATATTCGGCTGGGGCAAGCAACATGGCACGATGCGCAAGACCAAGTTACGCGGAATTGCCCGCGTGACCGGTACGTTCATGCTCAACCTGATCGCTTATAATCTGGTGCGCATTCCAAAACTGGCCGGAGCATGAGGGACGAGTCTGTCCCGTACATGAAAAAAGACCGTAAAATTCACTCCTGTTTCAAAAAATTCGCCAGAAAGTCAAACCATCAAGCCATGCCAGACAACGTGATGATCAAATGTTCAGGTTTTTCAGCGAAGTGCTAAAGCGGATTGAAGGCCAAGTTGGCGGCTTACTGCGCATGGTTGATGATAATCGCTATTGCATCGACATGCTGACGCAGATCAGTGCCGTACGCGCCGCTTTGCACAAGGTCGAGGAGGAGATCTTGCGCGACCATTTGAGCCATTGCGTTGCGGATGCGTTCACGTCAGGCAATGTCTCCGATCAGCGCCATAAGGTTGAGGAATTGGTGGAAACCTTGGGCCGGATGACACGGTAATGCGTAACGCCGCAGCCAGGCGTGGGTATAAGGGGCCGGTGGCGGGTTTAGTCCGCCTCGCCGTGGCTCTGTTGTTTATGCTGATCTCTTCGCCAGGATGGGCGGCGGCACCTTATTATGCCAATGGCGGGTCTGCCGCGATGACAATGCCCATGCCGGATATAATGCCGGCGCCGTCCAAGCCCTGCTGCCCCAAAGCGGCCCCGGCCTGTTCTTGCGGGACCAACGCATTTAGGGCCTTACCACTCTCGGCAGCCGCGCCGCTTGTCATTTCACTGACGGTTCTTCGTTACGCGGTACAAATTCAGGTGCCTTTGCCCGGCCAGATCATCCGACCCATCTCGCCGCCGCCTCGCAAACTGGTATAATCTCTGGCGGTGCAAACCGTCAGACCGTTAAACGACTACTCCTGTCCCATTTAGTCAGTTTGCAAGGTTACAACGAAATGCACACTAATTTATCACGCCGCCATGTTCTCATGGCAGGCGCCACCACGACCGCGCTCTCAGCCCTTCCAAGCGCTGCAGCGTTCGCCGCTTCCACACGACGCCTGACGGCTGCGACACGAACTATTGAAGTCAATGGCAAGGCGGCAACGATGTTTGCTATAATGGGCTCTGACGGTCAGCATGGAGCCGTACTGGCCCCTGGCGAGCGCTTCGCAGTGAATCTCAATAATAGCTGCGGCGAGCCAACAATCATCCATTGGCATGGGCAGACGCCACCCGTCGCGCAGGATGGTGTTGCTCTCACCGGGTTTGAAAAACTTATCGCTAATGGCGCTGAGCAGGGCTATGATTTCACGCCACGCCCCGGTACCCACTGGATGCACTCACATCACGGCCTGCAAGAACAGCGGTTAATGGCCGCTCCCTTAGTTGTGCGCACCGTCGCTGACGCGAAACTCGACGCGCAGGACGTTACGGTGATGCTGCACGATTTCACTTTCCGCGATCCCAATGAGATTCTCTCTGGGCTTAGAGGTAAAATTGGCGGCAACATGTCAGGCACGGGAACATCATCCGGTTCCACGACAAGCGGAAGCATGTCCGGTATGGCGATGTCCAGCGGCGGTCCCGACCTCAACGACGTCGATTTCGACGCCTACCTGGCTAATGACCGCACGCTCGGCGATCCTGAAATAGTAAGAACAGAAGCGAACGGGCGGGTACGGCTTCGCCTCATCAACGGAGCGACGTCGACCGCATTCTGGATCGATCTTGGTGAGCTGCAGGGTCAGGTCATTGCCGTTGACGGGGATCCGGTTCATCCTGTCGCCGTACGCCGCTTCCCTATGGCGGAAGCGCAGCGGGTGGATGTCCTGTTACGCTTACCAACTGCTGGTGGGGCATTTCCCATCCTCGCGCAACGCGAAGGCGACCGGCAACTGACGGGGATCATTCTAGCTTCGCCAAAAGCAGCCGTGAGGAAAATCTCCGATCTAACCATGATAAATGCCAAGCCAGTAGACCTGTCGCTTGAAGCGCGCCTATCAGCTCTTTTTCCGTTGGCACCGCGCCAACCCGACCGGGTTCATCGGGTGCGTTTAACGGGAAACATGGCCTCCTATGTTTGGGGCATTGACGAGCATGAGTGGCCAAATTATCGCCCGCTTTCAGCGGTAACGGATGAGCGCGTCGCCTTCGATATCGTGAACGAAACCGCCATGGCGCATCCAATGCACCTACATGGCCACCACTTCCAGGTGGTTGCTCTCAACGGTATTTCAGTTGCCGGCGCGATACGAGACACCGTGCTGGTACCAGCTAGAGGATCAGTGCGGATCGTATTCGATGCCAGCAACCCAGGTCGATGGCTGTTTCACTGTCACAATCTTTACCATATGGCAGCAGGCATGATGACCGAATTGCGCTACATTTAAAAACGGAGATCGGCAGCGGCTTGAGCGACATCAAGGCGCTGCCTTCATTGGGGCGATACGACAACCATTAGGATGATCCGAATCCTTCAGAAAAGGGGGGCGAAACATGTCTAGTTTTTTTCGTAAAGCTAGCGCCACAGCCTTGGCGTTCGCTATCACCGCGCCAATCGCATGGGCTGACTCTCCCATCGTTAATACAGCAACAGGAGCAAATACTTCCTTCCAAAGGCCGGGCTGGAACGGCTATGGGCCAGGACCCGGGCCTTGGATGATGGGAGGATGGGGCGGCGGCATGCCGATGATCGGATATGATGGTTGGGGCGGTTACGGTGGAGGGGGATGGCTTATGATGATCTTTGGTGCTGTTATTGTCGCGGCACTTCTGGTGTTCATCTTCCGCGCACTCTCCTGGACGACGCACGCACCGCATTGGCAAATGCCTCATTCCGGCACCGGGTCCGCCGGCTTGCATGTGCTCGATGAGCGTTACGCGCGCGGTGAACTCAATCGCGAGGAATATTTGCAGAAGAAACGAGATATTCTGGGCGGGTGATCCCTACTATGCATAGGACCCATGAGTATCGCGCCTAACTTTATTCTGAGAGTGTCGAAATAGAGGGCCGAGAAATTATTCGAGAGGGAATGATGAAAGCCTCCCAGGTGTCGGACTGATGAAGAACGCAACTGCGCATCCGAGTTCTACTTGAAGTCAGCTTGGCCCCAGTGCCTCAATGATCCGGCAGTTCCCAATGGTGCCGCCTTGGCATGCGTCGATCATCGCAGCGAGCTCTTTCTGCAGGGCGACTAGGTCGGGGATTCACCGCATCTTTAATCCTGGACTTCTCCGCCTCATAGCGTGACGGGTCATGCTGGTACAGCCCGGTCCAGAATTCGAAATTGCGTGTTGGAAGGAAGCAGGTGATGGCAATCTTACCGGCGGGCGCGAAACTGGGATCGAAATGAAAGAAGCGGAACGAAACCTCCGAGAGCTGGGTTTCCGCGTCAACCGCGAGCGGCGTCTCGAGAACGCGCGTCACGTAGGATGGCTATTCCGACAACGGTGCGGCCACGCCGAGCGACACTTGCAGGTAGGATGGAAATGTCTTGAGGTTTCTGAACATGTTTTCGATGGTTCGATCGATGTATTTGCCGTCCAGAAGCTGATAGATCGTGGCATGAACATCGCTGGCGGAGATCACCCAATCGGCTGCGATGATTTCGCCGCCGACAACCTGCACGCCAGCTGTCAGATCCTGTTTCACCAGAATTTTTTCAACTTTTGCACCGAGGCGCAGTTGGCCGCCGAGCTGCTCGAATCTTTGGCGGATTGCCCGAATGATGGCTTGCCCGCCGCCAACCACGTAGGCGGCGTCGCAATCATTCATCCAGCTGAGGCTGAAGAGCAGGGCGATCATGGAAAGTTGCGTAATGTCATCGCCGCCGAAGAAACACCGCAGCAGTGGGTTTGAGAATCCTTTGCCATAATCCTGGATGCTCACCCGCGACCATTGCCGCAGCATTGGCAGGTAGGGCAGCAGGCGAAGCAGCGCCAACCCCCTGCGTGGCCATTTCTCACTCGGATCTGGCATGGGAAAGCCGGCGAGCCGGCGGATGGCGGAGGTCAGGTGGCGGATTTCAGAGGCATCTTCCGGCGCCTTGGTCAGAAGCTCAGCTTCCAGCCTGTCCACATTCGCGTAAATGCGCAAACATTCGCCTTGCTCCGTTTCCACTCGGGCAAATTCCTCAGGAAAGACAAGATGTAACCCATCAATGTCGAGCACCTCCCGCCATCGTGAATTCAGCCGCCCTTTCGGATCGACGCCGGTCAGCCAATGCAAGCATGTCTCGAAGGTGTAATCACCTCTCTGCCAGCTCGTCGCCAGGCCACCAGGGCTGTCGTGCTGTTCAAGAAGCACAACCTGATAACCGCATTTTCACGCATAGACAGCGGTACAGAGCCCTGCGATTCCCGCGCCGATGATGACGGCCTTGGGGGCAACTTTGGGTATCGGCATGGCGCAATGTCCTTGGACCGTATCTCGAACCTCATTGGAACAGAGATGAGCCCAGCGCGTCTTTGACGAGCGTCATCTGCTTCGTGATAATTCGATTATTTATCTTTGCGGTTCGCCGCGCTTTGAACGCCCCCATTCGGGCCGCCCGATCACCTGGCCGGATCGTCCATATTGACAATAAAATATCGTGCCCTGCCGGGCATCTCCGTTTGTGGGTGATCACGCATCCATCTCCCCGCCAAACAAACCGGCATCCGTTTTGGCGCGCCACGAGGCCAGCGCCGCCATTTCAGCCTCTGGTAGTTCGGAGACAATCTCCCGCCGGCCGCGCGAAATCTCACCGGCCTCGCCATCGAGGCAGAGCCAGTCGCCTTCGGCCAATTTCTGCCCCGCCAGCTCCACGCCTTGCGGCGTAAAATGCAAAGCGGCGCAGCCGACCAGACAGACACGGCCCATCTGCCGCGCCACCACGGCGGCGTGGGCGGTGCGGCCGCCCGTGGCGGTGAGAATGCCGGAAGCCACGGCGAACCCTGCCACGTCCTCGGTCGCGGTGTCGTGGCGCACCAAGATCGCTGGATCCCCCTTTTCCACCAGAGCCTTGGCAGTCTCGGAACTGAACGCCGCGCGCCCGCACGCCACCCCGGGCGCAGCGGCGACAGCAGACGCCACCGCCTCAGCTGGTTGGGTAAAGCGCGTCTCGCGGACCAGCTCGAGGTCGATCTTTTCGGCGCGCTTCAGCGCTTCTGCGGGTGACAGTACGCCCTCAGCGACAAAATCCACCAGGACGCGTAATGCGGCACGGGGGGGGCACTTGGCGGCACGTGTCTGCAGGAAGAATAATTTGCCACGTTCAATGGTGAATTCGATGTCCTGAACGTCGCGAAATTCCGCTTCCAGCCGCCGCGCCCCTGCTTCCAATCTCTGCGCCGCTTCCGGCAACGCTGCTGCCAGTGCGCCCGCCCCGCCCGTTGCGCGGCGGCCGGCCACCACATCTTCCCCCTGCGCATTGGCAAGATAATCGGCGTAGAATTCCGCTGCCCCGGTGGCCGGGTTGCGGGAGAAGGCCACGCCCGCGCCGGAATCGCGTCCGGCATTGCCGAACACCATGACCTGCACCGTCACCGCTGTGCCGGTCAGATGTTCGAGCTTATTGAGGCGGCGGTATTCCCGCGCTCGGGGGCTTTCCCAGGAGCGGTAGACGGCTTTGGCCGCCGCCAGGAGCTGGGCCGCCGGATCGTCCGGCATATCCGTCGCCATGGCAAAAAAACGGCGTGCCAGATGTTCCAGCGCCTCGGAATCCAGTTCCGCCTCGCTGGCGGCACCCTCCTCATGGAACAGCGCAGCAAGCGCTGCCTCGAATCCGGTTCGCGGCGCCTGTAGGACCACCTCGGCGTACATTTGCAGGAGGCGGCGGTAGCAATCCCAGGCCAGACGTGGATTGCCAGTCTGGAAAATGAGGCCGTGTAGAGTCGTCGCGTTCATGCCGACATCAAGAATCGTGTCGAGCATCCCCGGCATTGATTGTGCAGCGCCGGAGCGCACCGAGACCAGCAGGGGGGCGCGAGCATCGCCAAAATTCCTGCCGGTAACATCCTCAAGCGCCGCAATGCCCTGGCGCAGGCCGTGCTCAAGCGCGCGCAGAGCGACCGGCTCGCCTTGATTGACTGCGGTGCAGAGCGTGGCGGGTAGCACGAAGGCCGGCGGCACGGCGAGGCCGAGCCGGCTCATGTGCCAGAGCTGAGCGGCCTTGTTGCCGGCAATCTCCGGGCTCAGCGGCTTGGCATGTCCGGGAATGCCGATGAATAGCGGCGTGAAAGGGGCGCTCATGCTGACAGTTCCTCCCGCACGCGGTCGCGCAGCGCAAAGGCGGCGTGAGATAATTGGTCAGTGGCGCTTTCCAGCGCTTTGGCCATTTCCAGATCCAGCACCAGGGTTCGGGCATCGGCGCAGGGCGCACCCAGCAATGTTGCAAGCGCCCCGCGCTGTGCCAGATCCGCGGCGCGCTCGGCATTAACCGCCTCGTCGATGGCTTGGAGCGCCGCCGCCGCATCGGCACGCTGACCCTCGGGAAGGCGCGAAGCCGCCTCCACCGCCCGCACCATGGCTGAAACCGCGTTGGTGACGATACCCGCCAGCTTCGCCAGCAGCGTCATGCATGTTGTCCCAGGCACCAGGCTGAGCAAATGCGCGCAATCTTCGAGCGTATCCGTGGTGTTTTCCACCGTGTCGATGACCAGACGCAGCATCGCCGACCCCTGCATGCGCCGCGCGACCTGCTCGCGGGCACTGGCCGTCAGCCGGTCGGCCTTGGCCTCCATGCTCTTGGCGCGGTGGGCGAAGGCGGTATCGGGGGCAGTGAGCGCGGTTTCTATGCCCTCGGCGAGGCACCTTGTGAGGCCGAGATGCCGCACCAGCAGCGTGAACACCGCGCTCTCGGCGGTCTCGAAGCGCCGCGCCAGCTCGGCCTGTACCTCGTCACGGATCAGCCGCGCGCTCCGCCCTGCCATGAGACCGAGTGCGGTCTCGCGCAGCACCCGGCGCAGGAATTCCTCGCATTCCGCAGTGCCAAGCGCGGCGTCGAGTCGCTCACCATAGCGGATGCGCCCAGCTGCCGCGCGGTGCACAGCCTCGTAGACCAGCTCTGCACCGCCCAGTTCCACGAAAGCGCGGTGGCCGTAATCCTGCACCGCGGCCCAGGTAAGCAGAGCGATGGCGGCGCTCTTACCGACGAAAATCTGCAGCGCCTTTCGGGCCTTGTTCCAGTCTATGAGGAACACGATGCGCGAGGCCAGGAAGTCCAGAAATTTGTCCCGCACCACGATATCCGTGAAGGCGAATCGGCCCGTGACGAGGTAGAAGGAATCCTCTTCAAGACCACTGGCCTGGCGCTGGGCGAGCGGACTCCATTGCAATTCCTGCCTGGCGAACATCTCCATGAAGAATTTGGCGCGCGGGCGATGGATATCCGTATAGGTGACGCTCACCTCCCGCGCCGTAACATGCACGATCAGTACATGCGCATCAGTGGTGCCGATATCATTCTGGATGGTGAGGTATTCCGTGCCGCGCACCGCATTGGTGCCGAGGCCGGGATGGCCAAAGAGGAGCTTTTCCGTGCGGTGCAGCCCGCGCATGAAGGCGCGCAGCGCTTGGCGGTCCTCATCATTGAGACCATGCGCCTTGGCGCCATCGAGCGTTTCGGCGGCGGTGGCGGCGGCGAGCTGGTTGAGGACCTTGTGCAGCTCCATCACCAGCGGGTGGAACTTCTCCTCTCCCCGGCGGGACGTACCAGTCAGCGCCGCGATCCGGGACAGGGCGATCTCATCGGTGCCTTCGGCCGCCAGGGCGGAGTCAAGCGCTGCTAGCCGCGCTGGGAAGTCGCCCGCCTGGCCGGCGGTGATGAGCGGCGCCAGCATGACGGACATATCTGTCTTAAGCGCGGCGAGAAGCGTAGCCACGCCGGGCAAAAACAGCGCCTCCTGCCCAAGGAGACGTGCCTCGTCCAGCGCGCCGGCGGAAATCTCCACATCCAGCCCGCTGGCGTGTTGCCGCGCCGTACCGTTCCGCAATGGCTCGCGCGCCCGGGCAACGGCCTCCTGCAATAGCGACAAACGCTGCTTGATCCGGTCATTGGCCGTCAGTGCATCGCTGATCAGCCCCGGCAGCAGCACCTCGCGCCCGCCTAACATGTCAATGATGGCGCTTTTTGCCGTCACAATCCGCCTCCGCCTGGCTCCCCATAGGGGAAGCGCCATCCCGCCGCTTTGCGCTGGGTCATGGCTGGCATGAGATTTTTATGGCGGCCGCGCATTCCGGCATTGTTCAATAGCCCCAGCGGCGGATGAACCAGACCTTCACGGCAGTGGTCAGCGCCGCGTAACCCAACAGGAATGCCGCGACAAAGGGCCAGTACAGAGGCGGCAGCGCCACGAAGCCCAGCGCGGCGCCGGGCGCCGTGAACGGCAGCACGGCGCCGAAGGCGGCAACGATGAGCGACGCCGCGAGCAGCTGGGGACTGGCCCGGCTTTCCACGAATGGTACATGGGCGGTGCGGATGATGTGGACAATGAGCGTCTGCGTCGCCAGGGATTCCACGAACCAGCCGGTCTGGAACAAGGCCGGGTGCGTCCAGCTGCCGAACACATAGAGCATCACACCAAAGGTCGCATAATCAAAAATCGAGCTGATCGGGCCGACGAAGATCATGAAGCGGCTGATATTGCCGAGATCCCAATTGCGTGGCCTGGCCAGATAGTCGGCATCCACATTGTCCGTGGGAATGGCGGTCTGCGAAAAATCGTAAAGCAGGTTGTTGGTGAGCACCTGGATGGGCAGCATCGGCAAAAAGGGTAGAAAGATGCTGGCACCCAGCATGCTGAACATGTTGCCGAAATTCGAACTCGCGCCCATGCGAATGTACTTTATGATGTTGGCAAACACGCTGCGTCCCGCCATGACGCCTTCGTGCAGCACGGCAAGATTCTTATCCAACAGGATGATGTCAGCACTCTCCTTGGCGATGTCGACCGCCGTATCGACCGACACGCCGACATCAGCTTCCTTCAGAGCCGGTCCGTCATTGATGCCGTCGCCGAGGAAGCCAACGACATGATTGCCGGCCCGCAGCGCCGTGATGATCCGGGCCTTCTGCGTTGGCGAGGTTTTAGCAAACACATTGGCTCGCTCCGCGGCAAGGGCAAGATCGGCATCGGGCATCGTCTCCAGGTCACGGCCCAGAAGTAAGCCGGTAATTTCCAGCCCGACGTCGTGGCAAATTTTTCGCGTGACCAGTTCATTGTCGCCGGTGATGATTTTCACCGCGACACCTGCGTCGCGCAGGCTGGCGATGGCACCCGACGCCGTCTCCTTGGGCGGGTCGAGAAAGGCGATGAAGCCGCGCAAGGTCAACCCCGTCTCATCGGCGGCTGAATAGGCCGTCTGCACCGCCGGAAATTCGCGCGTCGCCACCGCCACGACACGGAATCCGTCTGCGTTCAGACCTTCCGCCACGGCGCTGATGTCCGGCAGGCTTGCGGCGTCAAGCGCGGCGGCTTTACCGCCAAGTGTGTATCGGGAACAGACGGTGAGGACCTCCTCCACCGCGCCCTTGCAGATGAGCAGCGGTGCCTCCTCTTGCCTGCGGACCACGACGGAAAGCCGCCGCCTAGAAAAATCGAACGGAATTTCGTCGATTTTCAGAAATCCGGTCAGCGGATGCAGATGCACATCGCACTCGGCATGTTGCAGCACTGCCTGGTCGAGAACATTTTTAAGGCCGCTCTCAAAATGGCTGTTGAGATAGGCGAGCATCAATGTCTCGTCATCGTCATTGCCATGCACATCAAGATGTTTCTTGAGGATGATCCTGTCCTGAGTCAGCGTGCCCGTCTTGTCGGTGCATAAAACATCCATGGCCCCGATATTCTGGATGGCGTTCAGCCGCTTCACGATCACGCGCCGGCGCGCCATCAGCATCGCGCCGCGGCCCAGATTCACGGTGACGATCATGGGAAGCATTTCTGGCGTCAGACCCACCGCGACCGCGACCGCGAACAGGGCGGCCTGCAGCCAATCATGCTTGGTGAGCCCGTTGATGATGAACACCGCGGGGGCCATCACCAGAATGAAACGGATCATCAACCCGGCAAAGCCCGCGATACCGGCATCGAAACTTGTCAGGCCGCGTGCCTGGACGATCTTGCCGGCAAGCTGGCCGAAACACGTGGCTGCGCCGGTGTGGACCACCACGCCCGTGGCAAAGCCGCTCACCACACTGGCACCCATGAAGCAAAGATTGGGGGTGGCGAACGGGTCGTCAGCGCCGCCATGCGCGGGCGCGCCACTCTTTTCCTGGGGTAGAGATTCTCCGGTAAGTGCCGACTGGTTGGTATAAAAATCCCTGGCGGAAAGCAGCCGCAGATCGGCCGGGATCATGTCGCCGGCCGAGAGGCGGACAATATCGCCCGGCACCAGCATCTCCAGCGGGATCTCCGCAAAGTCTTCCGTGTTCGCCTCAGGCATGCCTGGACGGCGCACCGTGGCGCGCACCTGCACCATGCGGGCCAGCTGGGCGGCAGCTTTGCTCGAGCGGTGTTCCTGAATGAAGCCCAGACCGACGCTGAGCATGACCATGATGGCGATGACGATCGCTGAACGTGCATCCCGCGTCAGAAACCAGGAGGTGATGGCCAGGATGAGCAGCAGGAGATTCAGAGGTGTTCTGGCGTTGCGCCACAATTCTTCGAGAGTAGTCAGGCGCCGTTCGTGGACAACCCGGTTGGGGCCAAACTGCTTCAGGCGTACGGCCGCGCTCGCGGCGCTTAATCCATCGCTCTGCGTGCCGAGGCGCGTGTAGATGGCGGCCGCGTCCAATGAAGCAATCTCGCAAAGATCATGAGACGGCAGCGTTGCAAAACGGCGCCGCGTTTTGGTACGTACAGCTTTCGCGGCGAGATCGTCCGGCAATGGTTTCCTCCCGGAGCGTCATTTGAACAAAGCGTTGGCGAAACCGCTTTAGGCTTGCCTTTTGTGGCGCCACATCCCAGGGGGGGCAGAGATCAGCCAAGCCAGTCTATGCGGGCCGGGCGCCGCGGAACGGCCGGCACCGGCTCTGCCGGATGGCCAAGAATGATTGGCGCCACCGGCGTAAACTCCTGGCTGAGCCGGATCGCCGCCCGCCCGGCCGGCGTGCCAAGCCAGTGCTGCGCGAAACCGATCCAGCATGTGCCCAATCCCGCCGCATGCGCCGCCAGCATGAAATTTTCCGCCGCCAGGCTGGCATTCTCCACCGCCCAGTCATCTGCCAGCACGGAAATGACCACAAGTGCTGGCGCATGGTAGAAAATCTGAAAATCAGGCGTCTCCAGATGCTGCCGCAGGCGTGGCTCCACATCGCTCCGCTTGCTCAGCAGTTCCGCCATGTGGCTCTTTGCCGCTGCCGCGATTTGGGCAAGCAAGGCGCCGTCCGTGATGACGGTGAAATGCCAGGGCTGGGTATCGACGGCGCTGGGCGCCTGAATTGCGGCGCCGATCAACTGCTCTATCGCACCCTTGAGCACGGGAGCAGAGGTGTAGGTGCGCACAGCGCGGCGTCCGTAAATGGCTTGCTCAAGATCCATGAAACGCTCCGGGGCTAGAATTCCGGCGCCGGCGCGGCCGGTTCCGGCTTGGGTTCGGGAATCTCCGTCATGGTCGCCTCGGTCAACAGCAATGTACTGGCCACAGACACGGCATTCTCCAGGGCCACGCGCACCACCTTGGTCGGGTCTATGATCCCCGCCTCAATCAAATCGACATAGATTTTGCGCGCCGCGTCGAAGCCGGTGTTGCCGGATCCCTCCAGCATGCGCGCCACAACGACACCGCCATCGGCGGCGGAATTTTCGGCGATCTGCCGCGTCGGCAATTCCAGGGCGCGTTTCAGGATTTGCATACCGGTCCGCTCATCGCCCGGCAATTCTTGCTCCTGGGCTTCCACCGCGGCCACGCAACGCAGCAAAGCGAGCCCGCCGCCAGGTACAATTCCTTCCGCCACGGCCGCCTTCGTGGCGCTGATCGCATCATCCAAGGCGTCTTTCTTGGCTTTCATCTCGGCCTCGCTGGCCGCACCCGCCCGGATAACGGCAACGCCGCCTTGCAATTTTGCCAGCCTTTCCTGCAGCTTTTCTTTGTCATAGTCGCCTGTCGTCTTCTCGATCTCGTGCCGGATCTGCGTGATCCGGCCGTCGATCTCCGCGCGGCCACCCTTCCCTTCGATCAAGGTCGTGTCATCCTTGGCGCAGACCACGCGGCCCGCGCGGCCGAGACTGCTCAGGGTCAGGTTTTCAAGCTTCAGTCCCAGCTCCGTGGAAATCACGGAGCCCGCGGTCAGAACCGCCATATCCTGCAGCATGGCCTTCCGGCGATCACCGAACCCAGGCGCTTTCACGGCACAGGCGCGCAAGGTGCCGCGTATCTGGTTGACGATCAACGTGGCGAGCGCCTCGCCCTCAACATCTTCCGCCACGACCAGCAGCGGGCGTCCTGATTTGGCGACTTGATCCAGGACGGGTAGAAACTCCTGCAAGCCGCTGATTTTGTGGTCGCACAGGAGGATATAGGCATCTTCCAGCACGGCCTCCATCGACTCCGGATTGGTGATGAAATAGGGCGATATATAGCCGCGGTCGAATTGCATGCCTTCGACGACGTCCAGTACGGTTTCGGTCGATTTCGATTCCTCGACGGTGATGACCCCGTCATTCCCGACCTTTTCCATGGCGTCGGCGACCATCTCGCCGATCCCAGCATCGTTATGCGCGGAAATCGCGGCGATTTGCGCCTTTTCCTTGCGGCTCTCGACGGGCCGGGAAATCTCCTTGAGCCGGGTGGCGGCAATCGTGAGAGCACGGTCCAGCCCGCGCTTGAGGTCCACCGCACTGGCGCCAGCGGCAACATTGCGCAGCCCCTCAGCGAAAATCGCGTGCGCCAAAATAGTCGCTGTGCTTGTGCCGTCCCCTACGAGATTGCCTGTGCGTTCAGCCGCTTGCCGCAGCATCTGCACTCCGAGATTTTCCTCCCGGTCGCGCAACTCGAATTCCTTGGCGATCGTCACGCCGTCGTTGCAGACGATGGGCGCCCCCCATTTCTTTTCGATGAGGACTGACTTGGACCGCGGCCCCAGGGTGATCCGCACGGCGTCGGCCAGTTGCGATGCACCGGAGAGAACCTTCTCCCGGGCGGCGGCATGGAACAGGACTTTCTTGGCTGCCATAGTCTTTATTCTCCAGCGCCTACCGAGCTTGAGTCGCCGCCGGCTCCGCTGAGGATAAAAAATTTACAAAATGACTCGACAGATGAGCGTCAGGAACGGTCATGATGTCGCCAATCAGCAGGCCAATCAATTTTTCCTCTGCGGCGGTGCCCAGCCGGTCATCAAGATAAGCGAGGTGCTTCATTGGTCCGGCAATAATGAGTTTTCCGTCGGATATGGCGGCCTCAAGATCGGCCCACACCCCGTGTCCATCCGGCGGTACCCCGGCGTGGAACCATGTGGTGAGCGCGCCGCTCTCATCTGGCCTGACGAGGCGCAATTGCTCATCATTGGCAATGGCAATAATAGACTTATCCAGCCCTGGCACACCACGCCTCCTGTGGTTACATGCCCATAACCCTATGTGCGACGGTCCAAACGCGCCTTGATCGAGGTCAATGTCGCACGATGAATACTCTTGACAAGGCAACCGACTGATATTGGACTCGCCTGTATTCAGAAATGCAGAATGGGGCAAACAGCATTATCTGGCGGGCTGAGGATCATGAACGAGGTTGGTAATCCGCAGAATGCGGAAATTCCGATAAGGGGAAGTTTCCATTTCGCTGCCATCGCGGAATCGACGGACGATGCCATCGTCGGCAAGGATTTGAGCGGCAATGTTACAGCCTGGAACCGCGGCGCTCAGTTGATGTTCGGGTACAGTGCCGAAGAGATGATGGGGCAGTCCGTCACCCGCCTCATTCCGAAGCAGCGCCTCGGAGAAGAGGCGGAAATCTTAGAAAGAATACGAAGCGGTGAGACAATATCTCATTTTCTCACCGAGCGCCGCCGCAAGGACGGCACTATAATTGAGGTGATGCTGATCATTTCCCCCCGATCCGCGACGACCGGGGCAATTCACCACTGAGAAGCCGGGCACATGGCCGCTGTTGGCGCCACTGATCGGCGACACCGTCGAAATCGCCGCAGTCCTAAACCAATGGTCGGAGTTGATGCGGTTGAAAGCTCCCATCAACGCCGGTACCGTCCTGCCCTCTGTCATCTTGCGGAAGCAGGCGGCCGCCGGTGTCGGAAACGCTCTGTCCCGGGCGCTACGAGCCTTGGGACGCATCGAGCGGACCCTGTTCACCTTGCAATGGTTGTCCGACCCCGCTCTGCGTCAGCGCAGCCATGCCGGGCTCAACAAAGGCGAGGCCAGCAATGCCCTGCGTCGCGCCGTGTTCTTCCATCGCCAGGGAGAAATCCGCGACCGCACCTTCGAAAACCAGAGCTTCCGCGCCTCCGGGCTCAGCCTCATCACCGCCGCCATCGTCCACTGGAACACAGTCTATCTCAACCAGGCCGTCCAGCACCTGCGTGCCCAAGGCACGGCCGTTCCCGATGATCTCCTGGCGCACGTCGCACCGCTCGGATGGGAACACATCGCCCTGACTGGGGATTATGTCTGGAATCCCGCCAACCCCAATACCAGCTTCAGGCCGCTACGAGATGTTCGTGCTTCGTTCATACCCCGCGTCGCTTAGCGGGCAATTTTTAACAGATCGTGCGGTGACCCCCTTATGTCCCCTCCGCCTGCACTCCAGCTAATCAACCATCGGTAAATTAAAATCTGCCCGTCCTGAGCAGTTATACCCCTGCCCTTCCTCCTCACCATCTCCATGATGGCGATGTCGGGCCGAACGACGCCCTATTCTCGACAAAACTATCGGCGGTTGCCAAGCCGCGATCAGTGAATCACTATGCTGGAAATTCAGCCAACCAGAAAATCATTCACCATTTGTATCCCGCTTTACAAAAAGCGGGCTATCGCCGTTTTGCGTCGCCCACTCCTCATTGCTTGGCCCCGCCCCTCCAGTTCCCAGCAACAGACCAACTGCTGTTCGTTGGACGAGCTTTGGTGTCTGGCCAGCCGACCACGAGCGAATGGCAAACATGTACGGCGGCTGTTGAAAACACACTACTTGTAATTCGACCGACAAAGAAATCAAGGTTACATGTAACCATGAGTTCATTGAACACTTTACGCACTACTCACCGGGAACTTCCAAGCTATTGTATTTCATGAAAAGTGGGCGCGGAACCAGGCTAGGCAATCTAACGCCTTTGCGGTACTCGCTTACCATTTTAATAGCCGACGCGGAAGCGGATCTCCCGCAAGGTGTTTGAACAGACCAAGGGAACGTGCAGCGTGTTTCACGCCCGCCGACGGGCGTGAAACAGCACGTCGATTATTTGTCCATACTAGCGAGCTAACAGCCAGCTAGCAAACGAACCTCCGAGATACATCTGTCGTAGTGCTTCGATCGCTATGGCGCAAGAAACCTCATCGCGCGATACTCACCATCAAGAACCTCGATACCGTGTATATCATGCTCAAACGAAGGAAATTGCTGGTCGAACGCCTGCAGGGCTCCAAGATAGCGTAGTACCGGACTGTCTAATGCCCCCAGAGCCTCACCGGGCATCACCAACGGAATTCCCGGAGGATACGGAACAATAGCTGTAGCAGCAATACTGCTAGCCAGACCGCCGAGCCCGGTTGCGTCCCCCTCCTGGCGAATTAGTTGGTCATATGCCGTTGCTGGCGTAAGTATTGAGCGCGGTTCAACGTCATAGGCTAATTGCAGCAATTCAGGAATTCGCCCATCGCGCATCGCGGTGAACATTTCCTCCCCGAGGTCCCGAAGCCCAACGGCTCCGTAACGCCCAGGGTGACTTTGCACCAACGCCGGCATAACCCGCGTAAGTGGGGCATTTGCGTCGTAATCACGCTTGAATTCTAGCAAAGCGTTGACCAGAGACCCCCACTTCCCTTTGGTCACACCAATGGAAAACAGAAACAGGATCGAGAAGTTCGCAGTCTTTTCCGCTACAATGCCATGTTCAGCAAGATAAGCTGTCAGCAGTGAAGCTGGAATGCCATGTTTGCTAAGGCCCCCGGACAGGTCCATACCCGGTGTCGTCACTGTCACTTTGATTGGATCCAACATGCAATAGTCACGCTCGAGGTTCGGGAAACCGTGCCATTCAGCGCCGGGCTCAAGCATCCAGCAAGACTGCACCTGCGCCAGCATGTCAGGCGGAGCGTCGGCAAAAGCTAGTTCGGTGGAATCATCACGAACACGGTCCGGTTGCCAGACACCGAAGAACCACGTGCCACGATCCATGAATTCGTTCGTCAGTCGGGCCATTGTCTGGCGGAATGAGATCGCTTCTGCAATCGCTTCTCCAGTTAGCAACCTACCTCCCACGCCCTCCATCATCGCAGCGCTAACGTCGTTAGAAGCGATGATAGCGTATTGCGGCGAGGTTGAGGCATGCATCATGAAGGCTTCATTGAATCGACTATGCTCCACCGGCGCCCCTCCTTCACGTAGATGTATCATTGACGCCTGTGATAACGCGGCGAGCAGCTTATGCGTGGATTGGGTTGCAAATATTGTTGGACCATCACGTCGCGCTTGCGCCGGATCCCCCCGCATTGCAAAGCGGTCTTTGTAAATCGGGTTAAAGCGAGCGTAACCAAACCACGCTTCATCGAATAGAATGCGATCAACCGATGGGGCAAGAAGTTCTTCGACCCGCGGGGCGTTGTAACACAGCCCGTCATAGGTTGAATTTGTTATAATCGCGAGGGCTGGCTTTTCTTCTACTTTTGCTGCAAGAGGTGTGTCAGCTATACGATTCCTGATGCATTCAGCCGTCAATGATGACGGCGGGATTGGTCCGATCAGACCAAGATGGTTACGATGCGGCATAAGATAAACAGGCACCGCTCCTGTGAGACTCAAGCCATGCTCAACTGATTTATGGCAGTTGCGATCGGCCAGAGCAATCTGCCCACGAGCGATACTGGCCATCATCACGACGCGGTTGGATGTCGAGGTGCCGTTGGTCACGTAATATGAGCGGTCAGCGCCGAATACCCGGGCGGCATAACGCTCTCCTTCTCCAATCGGTCCACTGTGGTCTAGCAGAGACCCCAACTCTCCTACCGAGATCGAAAGATCCGAACGGAATAATGCCTCCCCAAAATAGTCATGAAAAACACGACCTGCTGGAGAGCGCAGAAACGCGGTTCCCCCCGTATGCCCAGGTGTATGCCAGGAATATTCGGCCTCTTTGGCAAAATTCATCAAGGCTCGAAACATTGGCGGCAACATCTGCGTCCGATACCTACGGATCGCAGCTACGATACGCTCACTAATAAACTCCATCGTGTCTTCCAGGAGCCAGATGAATTCATCCGCCTCGCTCATGACTTCCATAGGAATACGTGTTGCATCGCTACGCTCAGCCAGCAGAAAAACCGGTACATTCTCGTTGTGGGC
This sequence comes from Acidocella aminolytica 101 = DSM 11237, assembly GCF_900129125.1. Taxonomy (GTDB): domain Bacteria; phylum Pseudomonadota; class Alphaproteobacteria; order Acetobacterales; family Acetobacteraceae; genus Acidocella; species Acidocella aminolytica. Next base: position 18,512 of record NZ_FQVJ01000025.1, read on the forward strand.
CCGTAGGCTCCGCAGCAAGTCCATCGCATGGCGGTGCGCGGGATCTTCCTGCAGATCCCAGTCTAGAATCATCGCCTGAAGATGAGGATTGGCGCCAATCACGGCCAGCGCGTCTTCGGCGGAGTTGGACAATATTGTTCCAACGCCATGATGCCGCAAATCCTCCACCAGTCTGCGTGAGGCACGGCCTATGGCATTAGCCTCGGCGAGCTTATCATTTACCACCAGTACGGACATGTCCGTAAACTGCGTCTCGATTTCCTGTTCTGTCATGGTTTGTCCTCCGGAAGTGGCGTCGCAAGATAAATGCTGTATTTGCTGTCGCCATTGACATTGCTCAATGTAGCCAAAAAACGGCCAGCTATAGTCCCAGCATTTCCATGAGGGGAGACATCCGCCATGCGCTTCGAGGCCATGTTCCACTTTCTATTTGCGATCGACACCGACGCTATGGGGGATATCGAGCAGCAATATCTTGCAGGCATTAGAGCAGGCATCGCCGTACGAGATGTGCGTGTCAGTAACGCGAAGAACCTTGCAGATGCTCTGCTGGCTGTGACAGCCGACGCCTCGATTGGCGGCATCCTAGTGGAATGGGGAGGTGATAAGAAGTTTGGGGACGTTTCCGCATTTATCAAAGCGGTACGCCATCGCGGACTAGAAATGCCGATGTTTCTCCTAGCTCGTCGACATAAGCTACAGGATATCGATGCTGATACGCTGCGTATTATTTCCGGTTATGTTTTTACTGCTGAAGACACCCCCGATTTTATCGCCAAAAATCTTGTCGATCATTTGGCGCGGTATGCAGAAAGTCTAAAAACGCCGTTTTTTGGAGCAATGGTCGACTACGCGGAGCAAGGTAACCAACTTTGGACGTGCCCAGGCCATAATGGCGGGGTCTTCTATCGAAAGAGCCCTATCGGAAATATCTTTGTTCAACACATGGGTGAAGCGGTGTTCCGCAACGACCTCGACAATTCCGTGGTAGAGCTGGGTGATCTGTTGACACACGAAGGTCCTGCGCGACGAGCGGAGGCGGAATCGGCCGAAATTTTTGGTGCCGAGAGAACTTATTTTGTGCTCAACGGAACGTCTACATCTAATAAGGTAGCCCTCTCAGCGATCATCGCCCCTGACGACCTAGTACTTTTCGACCGCAATAATCATAAGGCAGCTGTACATGGTGCATTGCTTTTCGGCGGGGGTATCCCAACCTACCTGGAAACAACGCGCAATGCCCATGGGTTGATTGGGCCTATTGCTCCATCAGCACTAGTCGAGCGCAATATCAGGGATTCTATTCGTGCCAATCCGCTTGTAGTGGATAAGGCAAGAGCTGACCAGGCGCGACCGTTCCGAGCGTTAGTCTTAGAACAATGCACATACGATGGAACTATCTATAATGTGGAGGTACTAATCAAGGCAATTGGACGTCTCTGCGAATATATCTTGTTCGACGAAGCCTGGGCCGGCTTCATGAAATTCCATCCACTTTTTTCGCAGCATTTTGCTATGGGCCTTACTCTAGGACCGGACGATCCAGGCATCATTGCTACTCAATCAACGCACAAACAGCTTGCAGGATTCTCACAGGCTTCGCAGATTCATGTGAAAGATTCGCATGTGCAGGGGAATCGGCGCGTCGAGCCACGTCGTTTCAATGAATTATTCATGCTACACGCTTCGACCTCTCCATTTTATCCGCTGTTCGCTTCACTCGACGTTGGCGCACAAATGATGAAAGGCCGTGCTGGTGAAGTGTTGTGGGATGACACAATCCGTATGGGTATCGAACTTCGAAAAAAGCTACGGCATTTAAAAAAGGACTTGGCTTCAGCCGCGCACGCGCCAGAAGAGGCTTGGTTCTTCGACCCTTTCGTTCCGCACGATGTTGGTGGTATGGCATGGGAGGACCTCCCGACTGACGAGCTTGCTCAAAATCGCGATGCTTGGACACTCGGGGTGAACGGAAGTTGGCATGGCTTCCCAGGTCTCTCGGAAAATTATGCAATGACCGACCCAAATAAGCTCACGCTCTTGACCCCAGGCTTCAATCGAGAAACCGGCAATTATGCGCCACATGGCGTGCCGGCCCCTATTCTCGCCGAATTCCTGAGGGAGCGGCGTATTGTTCCCGAGAAGAACGACTTCAACTCAATTCTGTTCCTCCTCACGCCTGGGCTTGAGGCAAGCAAGGCCGGTACACTGCTTGCCGCATTGGTAGCCTTCAAGGAGCTGCATGACGCCAATGCAAAGCTGGACAATGTAATGCCGGATTTCACTAGGCGCTTTGATAAGCGTTATGCGGGGACTGGCCTTCGTGACCTCTGCGCCGAACTACACGCCTTCTACCGCACCCATCAGGCAAGCCGACTACAACGCGAAATGTTCAAAGCAGAGTATCTGCCCGAGCCAGTTCTACCGCCACGTACAGCCTGGGAGAAGCTGCTACGCAATGAGGTGGACTATATTCCCATCTCCGAGATAGAGGGACGAGTAGCAGCGACGCTCGCTCTGGTCTATCCACCGGGGATCGGCTTGATACTACCTGGTGAACGATATGGCAGCCAAACTAGCCCTTTACTAAATTATCTCCGTCTAGTGGAAGAGGCGAGCAACCGCTTTCCAGGCTTCGAGAATGAGATCCAGGGGATATATCGGGAGACGGATACAGGAGGTCGCATCGTTCTGCACACCTATGTGGTGAGGGATAGTTGATCCTGCTCAATGCAGAGCCGAAAATCTCCGCCTAGCATGCGCACCAAACAACCAACGGAGCGCCATTCATGACTTCCCCCTTTCCTGATCCTGGTGTCTATTCGGAAATTGGCAAACTGCGAGAGGTTCTTGTTCATCGACCCGAGCTCAGTCTGAGCCGCCTGACCCCGGGAAACTGCCATGAACTGCTCTTTGACGATGTAATCTGGGTGAAGAAGGCACGCCAAGAACATGACGCCTTCCTTGATGCAATGCGCGAACGCGGCATCGTTATCATCGAGTTTGGCGAGGCACTAGCGGAAACCTTAGCTGATCCAGCGGCCAGGAGATGGCTGCTGGACAAGCGCCTTGGAACGGCAGAAAGCGCTACGGGCGTCGATGTCGAACTGCGCGCCTGGCTTGAGGAAATGCCTCCCATCGAGCTTGCTAAATATATGATCGGGGGTATCGCGCGGGCGGAACTGCCCTTTACACCACACGGACTCTTCTCATTGACCCGTGCCCAGCACGAGTTCATATTGCCTCCCCTCCCCAACCAGCTTTTCACCCGTGATACCTCTTGCTGGGTAGGTAACGGTGTTTTCATTAACCCCATGCACTGGCCCGCGCGGCAGCTGGAAGCGGCGAATGCGGCAGCAATCTACACATTCCACCCGCGGTTCAAAGCAGCGAAATTTCACAAATACTTTAATGCCGCCGAAGAACACGCAGGATCCCTCAGCCTTGAGGGCGGGGACGTGATGCCGCTCGGGAATGGGACCGTGCTCATCGGTATGGGAGAACGCTCAACGCCTCAGGCCGTTTCACAATACGCGCGCCGTCTCTTTGCAAAGGGCGAAGCAACACGCGTGATTGCGGGCTTGATGCCAAGTGACCGGTCTTACATGCATCTTGACACAGTGTTTTCCTTCTGTGACCGCGATTTGGTAACAGTCTATCCAGATATAGTGCACCGGCTGCGTGCCTTCTCGCTTTATCCCGATACAGGAAAACGACACTTAAGGATCGTCGAGGAGTCAAAAAGCTTCCTGGATACCGTCGCCGAAGCTGTTGGGGGTCACTTACGGATCATAGAAACCGGGGGAGACACGTATGAAGCCGAGCGTGAGCAATGGGACGACGGCAACAATGTCTTCGCGCTAGAACCGGGCGTTGTCATTGCCTATGACCGGAATGTTTATACAAACACCCTGCTGCGAAAGGCAGGCATCGAAGTTATCACAATCGAGGGCGCTGAGCTCGGTCGTGGGCGCGGCGGTGCGCATTGCATGACCTGCCCCATTCGCCGTGACCCGATTTAAAGGAGAATTAGCCATGTCACATCTTCGCGGCCGCAGCGTTTTGTCGCTTGAAAATTTCTCGCAGAGTGAAATCCTCGATCTTCTAAAACTTGGGGCCGAACTGAAAGCAGCCAAGCGTGGAGGTTTCGAAGTGGCACGCCTTACTGGCAAAACCATAGCCCTTATTTTCGAAAAAGATTCCACCCGTACACGCAGCGGCTTTGAAGTGGCTGCCTACGACCAAGGGGCGCATGTAACTTATATGGGTCCCAGCGGCAGCCATATTGGCCATAAAGAAAGCGTAAAAGATACCGCCCGCGTGCTTGGCCGTATGTTTGACGCAATTGAGTTTCGGGGCTTCGCGCAGGAGGATGCAGAAACCTTAGCGCAATATTCAGGCGTGCCGGTTTATAATGGTCTCACGGATGACGCTCACCCCACGCAGGTTCTGGCTGATTTCATGACAATGCCGGAATTTTGCAACAAACCCCTACCTGACATCAGCTTCGCATTTATGGGCGATGGCGGCAACAACATGGCGTTATCTCTTGCTATGGGGGCGGCCAAGCTTGGAATGAAGATGTGCGTGGGCGCGCCGGAAGTGCTCTGGCCAGCACAGGAGGTCATCAACCGCATCAAAACTGTCGCAGCAGAAAGCGGGGGGCAAATAAGTTTTGAGAGTGATCCTCAAAGGGCCGTTAAGGGTGCGGACTTCCTTTATACTGATGTCTGGCTTTCGATGGGTGAGGACGAACAGCTGTGGGGTGAAAGAATCAAGCAACTTATGCCTTATCAGATCAATACGGCTCTCATGGCGGCAACGGGTAATCCTGCCGCGAAGTTTATGCACTGTCTGCCCGCATTTCATAACACGGAAACGAGTGTAGGCCGCGACATCGAAAAGCGCTTTGGTATCTCCGCAATGGAGGTCAGTGAGGAAGTGTTTGAATCCGAGCGGTCTATCGTGTTTGATCAGGCTGAAAATCGAATGCATTCGATAAAGGCGATCTTGGTCGCGACCCTCGGCTGATGCATATTGTCGCGGCCCTTGGGGGCAATGCGCTGTTGCGTCGGGGCGAAGCGCCGACGCCCGACGCACAAGAGGCGAATATCAAGCAAGCTGCTGCCGCGCTGGCACAGCTGATTACTGCTGGTCATCGTCTCACGCTCACGCACGGCAACGGCCCACAGGTGGGGTTGCTGGCATTGCAGGCAGAAGCTGGACCGAAAGGCGCGGCCCAGCCCCTAGACAGCCTGGATGCCGAAAGCGAAGGCTGGATTGGCTATCTGCTGGAGCAAGAGTTGGCGAATGCCTTACCGCCCGATACCGCAATCGCCACGCTACTCACGCGCATTGAGGTTGATGCGAATGATCCAGCCTTTACGTCACCGAGTAAGCCAATTGGCCCAATTTACGACGAAGCAACGGCACAGGAGCTAGCGGCAACACGCGGTTGGAGCATCGCGCAAGATGGTAAAGCTTGGCGCCGCGTTGTTCCCTCTCCTGCTCCCGTTTCAATACTCAACGCGGCCAGCATCGAACGGCTTACGCAAGCGGGTACGTTAGTGATTTGTGCCGGTGGCGGCGGTATTCCCGTTGTTCGGGACAAGGCAGGCAAGTGGCACGGCAAGGAAGCAGTAATCGACAAAGACGCAGCGAGTGCGCTTCTCGCCGAACAGATCGGCGCGGACTTCTTTCTCATGCTGACGGATGTAGATGCGATCTATCTGGATTATGGTTCTAGCCAGCAAAGGGCATTGAGCAAGGCAACACCGAAAATGTTGCTAAGCTATGACTTCGCTACAGGCAGCATGGGGCCAAAAGTAGAAGCGGCATGCCGGTTTGTGCAGCACACCAATTGCTCGGCGGCGATCGGGCGGATGGAGGATGCCAGGGCGATCATTGACAGAAAGGCCGGAACGCGCATCCAGATGGAACTGTTAGCCAACAAGCCGAGCTGATCGACCCATCTACAATTCCAAAATAAACAAAGGCCCGGCCGGATATTACTCCGGCCGGGCAATTATTTTTTATGTTGCGTGATGTTAACCGATGCTTACCGTGCCATTTCCGATGAGGATAGCCGAAATCACGGCTGCAGCCACCAAAATAAACGCCGCAACAGCCTCTCTGCTATTGAAGGCGGCCGCAGCGCGCCCTTGCTCCTTTTGGGCATACCAATAAAACGGAATGCCGATCGCATAAACAATTGTCGACAAAAGAACAAATTGAAGCCCCGCGGCATAAAGCAGCCACACCGCGTACACAGAACCAAGCATCCCGCTTAAAAGTGCGGCAGTCTTACTCTCAGTGCCATGTGCCGTAACGAAGGTCGGATTTCCCGCATAGCGAAACAGAAACGCCGTGCTTGCGAAATAGGCCGGAAGAATCATCACCCCCGTGATCGCAACCATCCAGAGCCAAGCATTATTGGCAAAGACAACCACGAACATGGATACCTGCATAACGATCGTAGAGAGAAGCAGGGATGGAGCCGGCGAATGACTGCTGTTTTCACGCGCCAGAAATTTGGGAAATACGCCGTCCTTTGCGCCCTCAAAAGGAAGCTCAGCTACAAGAATAGTCCAGGCCAGCCAGCAGCTCAGAAGTGAGACGAGCACGGAGAGGATCATGAAAATGGCGCCCCAGTGCCCAACGATATGCTGTAACACGTAAGCGGCAGATGGACCATTCAGTGCCGCAAGTTCTTTCTGAGACATAACCCCAAACGGCAGAACCGATACCAGAACATAAAGCAGCAGACAGATAAGCAACCCAAGAAATGTCGCGCGCCCAACATCCTCGGTCTTGCGTGCGCGCCCAGAGACAACCACAGCGCCTTCTATCCCGATGAAAACCCAGAGTGTGACCATCATCGTGCTTTTCACTTGGGTTAGAATATTGCCTAAATGACCCACCCTGCCCCAGATATCTGTCGTGAAGCTGGCGCTGTTCAGAAAAACCGCGAGAATAACAATCAAGGCGATAATGGGTACAATCTTAGTGGCGGTCGCCACGGCATTTAAGAATGCCGCCTGCTTCACGCCAGCGAGCACGACAAAATACATTCCCCAAATTAAAATAGAACCTCCAAGGATGGCTTCCCAGGATTTACCACTGATCAGGCTGGGGAAGAAAAATCCTAGCGTCTGCATCACCAATACAGCGAAGCCGACATTACCGAACGCAGAACTAAGCCAATAGCCCCAGGCCGAGTTAAAGCCAGCGTAACGGCCAAACCCTTCGCGCGCATAAGTGTAGATACCGGCGGTTAAGTCCGGCCGCTTGTCGGCCAGAGTCCGGAATGTGTTGGCCAGGAAGTACATGCCAACACCTGTAATGATCCAGGCGATGACAATTGCACCCAGCCCAGCGCCTGCGGCCATATTCTGCGGCAGGTTGAACACACCACCGCCGATCATTGACCCCACAACCATTCCGAGGAGGCTGAAAAGACCTACGGCGCGCGTACCTGGCTGAGCCGTCTCCGTTCTGGCAGGTGGTGGCCCCGATCGGCCACCCGGCTGGACTACGTCGTTCATTGATTCCCTCCTTGATGTGGCTCGACGAGTCACACGGGTGGCATTTTATCCGCCAAAGAGGAACTCAAGGCCGTCACGCGCCGCTCGTCTAGTTGACAAACGTTATAACGTTCCCGTGAACTTCACCTTGATCCGCATCAAAAACAGGCCCCAAGAAAAAGGTCCTCCTCAGGGCAACGCATAGGCACGGATATAGTCCCCGAGCTTGGTTCCGAAAGAGCCATGACCGCCATCTGCCGTGACAATATACTGCTTGCCGTTTACCAAGTACGTCATGGGCGTGGACTGCCCCCCTGCAGGAAGGCGATCCTGCCAAAGCAACTTGCCGGTCTTCAGATCAAAGGCACGGATATAATAATCCATCGTTGAAGTCAGGAAAACGACGCCACCAGCGGTCGCGAGAGGTCCGCCGAGCATGGGCGTACCGAGGTCGAGAGGGAGCGGCAACATTGTCTCGTCCCGTGTAGTGCCAACGCGATGCTCCCAGACGATCTTATTGGTTCGAAGGTTAATGGCAGCGATATTGCCCCAGGGAGGCGCGAGACAAGGAATGCCTATGGGCGATATGAATGGATTCAACTTCACGCCAAAGGGCGTGCCAAACATGGGCTGTACCCCCATCTCGGTGCCCGCAGGTAAGTTATTCGCGGGTTCAGCGGGGTTCTTAGGGCCACGAGGGATAAGGCGGGAAACAAAGGGAACGCTCATGGGATTAGCAATGGCGATCTGATTTTTCTGGTCAATGGCGAGGCCGCCCCATTCAAACATGCCAAGATTGCCAGGAAAAACAAGCGTTCCTTTAAGAGAAGGTGGCGTAAAGGGTCCCTGATAGTTTAAGGAATGAAATTTGATCCGGCAGACAAGCTGGTCGAAAGTTGTGGCTCCCCACATATCGGCGCCAGTCAGCTTCTGGCGCGGTCGAAAGGAGAGTTGAGAAAAAGGCTGTGTTGGCGCGACATGGTCGCCCGGAGCTGCAGATTGCGGCACGGGCATTTCAGGTGCGGGAACGATGAGATGGCCATTGCGCCGGTCGAGCACAAAGATATCGCCCGTCTTCGCGGGAACATAGATCGCCGGGACCATCCCATTTGCCGTTTGAACATTGGCAAGGCTTGGCTGAGCTGGCATGTCCATGTCCCAAAGGTCATGATGCACGTTCTGGAAAGACCAGATGAGTTTTCCGGTTTTGATATTCAGAGCGACCAGAGCGGAATCATAACGCTCCTCATCGGCGCTACGGTTGCCACCCCAAATGTCATTGGCGCCTTCACCCAGCGGCACATAGACCATCCCAAGCTTTTCATCGATGGCTGAAGGTGCCCATGAATTAGGAGACCCGGCGGTCAACTGATGCGTGGCTGAGGGCATCTCATTTGGATCATGATTCCCCGCATCAAAGACCCATAATAATTTGCCGGAATAAACGTCATAGCCGCGAATAGCGCCAGATGGCACCTTGTTCGACCAGTTGTCGATCACGGATCCGCCGACAACGATTACTTGAGATCCGACCGCTGGTGGAGACGTGACTTCATAGAAACCGGCCACCTGATAGGGGCTGCCATATTTGAGATCGATATGACCATGGTCGCCAAAACTCTCGCAAAGCAACCCATTATCGGCGTTAATCGCATAAAGTAGCCCCGTATTGGTGGGTAAGAAGATACGGCGGGGGCAGTTTGTCGGCGCCGGTTGACCCTCAACCGTTGTCGCACCCGCTTCTGTCTCATGGTACGAAACGCCTCGGCACGTCAGATGCTGAAAGGTTGGGTTTGCCTTGATATGCGGATTAAACTTCCATTTGAGTTTCCCAGTCGCGGCATTGAGCGCAAATAAAATCTGATGTGGCGAACATGCATAAAGCGTATCACCAATCTTGATTGGCGTATCCTCGTCCGTTGTTTCGATAGGATCGTTCGGCCCCCTCATGTCGCCGGTGCGGAATTGCCAGACAAGTTTAAGTTTGCTGACATTGGCGGGGGTAATCTGTTTCAGGCTGGAGAAGCGATCGCCCCAATTCGTACCACCATAAGCTGTCCAATCCGCTGCGGCCACGTTGCCTGTTGGCTGGCTTGTATCCGAGGCAACACCAACAATGGCATGAGGATCTCGCGCGAGTGAAATAACCAAGGTCAAACAGGCAAGAAAAACCCCAGCACCCAGCGCCATCTTGCCACCACGAACAGGGGGAATAAACCGGTTGGCGACGAAGGGCAGCAAGAGCCAGACGCCAAGAGGCGCAATAACATCGCCGCGTGGCGCAAGCGCCCAGAAATCAAAACCAGCTTCCCAAATAGCCCAGATGAGAGTGCCAAGCAAAACAAAGGCATAAAGCCAGAACGCCGCGGCATGCCGCCGCCAGACAAGCCAAGCCAGAACCAGAAAAGCAGCGCCAGTTATAACGTAATAGATCGACCCGCCAATCACTGCGAGCCATAAGCCACCCAGCCCCAGATAAAGGCCGACGACGCCAAACACCAGACTGGTAAGACCCAATATTACTGGCGGCCGTGACGCTGCTAAGACCATTTTTGTTGTTCTCCCAGTTTTTTTACCGGCGTTTCGCAGAAAAGCTTCCCTCTTCGAAGAAAATTTAAGCGTCAACCCCATAATGAATCAAGGACTTTGTTAAAAAACCGGTATTTATACTTTGTCCACCCCTTGCATCTTCAATGACTTTAGGAACTAAATGATTGTTGTAATCTAATTCCATATGCCCCGATGTAAGGTTGAAAATACTGTAGAGGCTCCGTATTAACTGGCGCTTCTACAGTTGTTACGAAATCAGTCCGCGATGCGTAAAACTGGTTCCAAAACGCTTCCCTTTTCTGAGGCTTCAACTGCCTCATTGATCTCACTCAGCTTATAGAATTTTGCAAACTTATCGAACGAGAAACGGCCCCGCGTCCACAAGTCAATAAGCTGCGGGATGAAAATGTCAGGTAAGCCGCCCCGGGACGCTCCGAAAGACGGTGAGGAGGGGAAATGAACCAAGACGCGGCGGAACGGAGCGCGAATGGCGCCGATCTATTGGCAACGATGCTGCTGTTTGAATTATGGCGTGAGGCGTTAGACCGGAATTATGCAGTTCGGCTACGAACCTACGCGAGGCGCTGAATTCGTCTCGGCGGTCAGCATGAGCCAGGTCGGCGGGCTGAAGGTCACAAATGTTTCAATGAGCCCGCAAACGCTGCGCACACAAGGGCGGCTACGCGCTGAAGAAGACGTACTGATGGTCAAGATGAACGATGAGGGGCGGCAGAATTCGAGCGCGACGGCGAGCAGTGCAGCTTGGGTGCAGGCGGCTTGATTGTTGTTGACCCGGCACGGCCGTTTCAGGAGCACGCACCCGTCCATGCATGGCTACTGGTGGTTAACGCCCCTAAATCGGCGCTGCGCCAAAGTGGCTATAAATATCAGCTCACACGCTGGGTGGCGCCTGATGCCAGTTCACCGGACATAAGATTGGTAACAGATATGATCCGCCTTATCGCGTCCCATAGCCCGGAATTGAACCTGGAGATGCGGCCCCGTCTAGGCTGCCAACTACTAGATTTAATGGATGTGGTTCTGCGCGAGGATGCTGAGCCACAGGCCGAAACGGTCCGCCTGCGTGTAAAGCACTATATTATGCAAAATTTGCCCGACACCACGCTCGATGCCGCCGGAATTGCCTCGGCGGTGAATCTGTCAATGGCCCATTTGCACCGACTTTTCGCCGACGAGGATATGTCTGTGATACGCTTTGTCTGGAACCGGCAGTTGGATACGGCGCGTGAAATGCTTACCGCCCCGCGCTACCGAAATTTACGGATTGAGGCCATAGCTTGGCGCTGCGGCTTCATAAGCCCATTTCATTTCAGCCGCATGTTCAAAAGGCGCTTTGATCTCACGCCGCGCCAGATACGCGCAACTGATTAACCGCCCCTACTCCTCAAAGCTTGATCTGTTGATGTCGTAGCGCTGCAGCTTGTCGTAAAATGTCTTCCGTGGAATCCCAAGCTCCGCCAGGGTCGAACGGACATCCCCCTTATGCGCCGCCAGCGTTTCACGGATCAGGCGCTCCTCATAAGCATCAACGCGCTTGGGGAGGGATTCGGCTGCTGTCGAGGTCATACCACCCGCAGTAATCTCCTGCGCCAAGCCTAACACGAAGCGCTCTGCAAAATGCCCTAGTTCACGAACATTGCCTGGCCAGTCATGACGTTCCAGATACCCGCGGACTGAATCCAACATCTCTGGCGCCGGACGCTGGAAGCGCTTTACCGCGCGTTCGAGCATATGTGCGAAGAGCAGTGGAATGTCCTCGCGCCTCTCCCGAAGAGGAGGTATCCTGACCGTTACTACATTGAGGCGATGATAAAGGTCCTCGCGAAACTCGGCACGGCGTTCCGGCGCTCCGAGATCGCCTTTGGCGGCCGCGACAACGCGTAAATCCACCGCCCGCGTCGTATTCGTACCAACCGGCATCACCTCTCGCCCCTCCAGAACGCGCAGAAGCCTCACCTGCGTGTTAAGCGGCATGCTCTCAACTTCATCGAGGAACAAAATCCCTCCGCTTGAATGTTCGATCAACCCGACACGCTTCTTCTGCGCGCCTGTAAAGGCACCCGCCTCATGGCCGAATAATTCACTATCGATGACGCTTTCCGGTAGAGCGCCACAATTCAACGCAACAAACGCGCCTTTGCGCCGCTGGCTTAGCCTGTGCAGTTCACGGGCAACGACTTCCTTGCCTGTTCCGGTTTCACCAATGAGCAGAATATCAACTTCCGCATCCGCAACCGCCCGCAAAGTATCACGCAAACGGCGCATGATCGGTGTATTGCCAATGATAGGAGAATGTTCCGCGGCCAGCTGCGCCTCTGCGAACAGGGCTCGGTTCTCCATTACCAACGAGCGTTTTTCAACCGCCCGCTTTACGCTGCGAATCAACTGCTCAGCAGCAAAGGGCTTTGACAAGAAATCATAGACCCCTTCCCTCATCGCCTCAACGGCAGTTTCAATATCGCCATGTCCGGTAACAAGAATTACCGGCAAATCGGCGTCTAGTGCCTTCAAGCGGCGAAAGAGCTGCATACCATCCATACGTGGCATACGCAGATCCGTTACCACAATGCCCGCAAAGTTGGCATCTAACCTCTCCAGCGCCTCAGTTGCCGAGGCGAAGGGCAAAGGCTTGAAACCAGCTAGTTGCAATGTCTGTGCGTTAGCTGATCTGACTTGCGCGTCGTCATCTACAAAAGCGACGCAAGGCAAAAAATCTGTCATGATGATGCTCTCCGCAGAGACAACGTGAAACGGGTACCTTCAGACGGTGAGCTCGTTACATCGAGCCGCCCTCCAAACTCATCAACAATATTTTTAGAAATGACCAAGCCAAGCCCAACGCCCCGTGGCTTGGTGGTCACAAAGGGCGTAAACAATGCGGCCATCACCTCAGACGAAATACCTGGACCGTTATCAGTAACGGTGACCTGGACCTCTTCTGTCTGAGGCAAAATGCCTATATGCAGCATCGGACGCGGACGACCTTCTGTCGCTTCCAGTGCGTTCTGTAACAGATTAACGAGCACCTGAGAGAGCCTGACGCGGTTGGCGATGACGTAAAGTTCGGCGTCAGCTTCGTCGGCTCTTAAATCCACCGCTTGCTGTCTTGCTCTAATGCCAACGACGAGCAGCGCGCTGTCGATAGCATCCTGTACGCGTGTCGGACCGATCGCCCCCGTTGCTTTGCGTGAAAACTCGCGCAACTGCCCGGTGATCGAGCCGATCATCTCGGTCAATTTGGCGATCATCACAAGATTAGCCTGCGCTGCCCCGGTATCCTCCCTGCTGAGAAACACCATGGCATTATCCGTATAAGTTCGAATCGCGGCAACCGGTTGATTAACCTCGTGGGCCAAACCGGCAGTCACCTGCCCCAACATGGCCAGCCGATTAACCTGTGTTAGTTCGTCGCGCGCTGTCTGCAAATCCAATTCGATTTTTTGCCGTTCCTCGATTTCCGCCACGAGACGAGTATTGCTCAGCTGTAGGTCCTCTGTGCGAAGCGCCACTCGCCGTTCCAGTTCAACGCGTGCTGCAGCCTCCTCCTGCACGCGGCGTTTGGATCTCCATCTCCAGTACAGCATGATCGCCAAGAGCAGCAGAATGGGTGCGACGATCCCTAACCCCGTCAGCTGACTTGTATAAGCTCCCGCAGCCAATACGGCCTGCGCCGGCAACAGCACATGCAACTGCCACGGAGTAGATCCGACCGCCTGCTGACTGGTCAAATAGAGCGCGCGGCCATACTTGACAAAATCCCCGCCGAGCGCGGTTGCCGCCGGACGAAATGGCAGCATCGTCAGGGCTGCATCACCAAACTGCTCGCTCGCGCGAATCGCGGCGATCTGCCGTGACGGTAGAGGCGACTGGGTCAGAAACCGCCAAGCAGGCTCAGAGCTTAACAAAACGATGCCGCGCGGATCGGTGACATACACATCAGCCCCGGATTGGCGCCAGACCCGCTCCACCTCCTTGAACTCAACCTTCACGACGATTACGCCCAATAGCACACCATGATCTTCTATCCGGCGCGAGATATATAAGCCAGACTGCAGGCTTACATTGCCTAGCGCGAAGTACTCGGCTCCGCCATTTTTTACAGCCATTTCGAAATAGGGACGAAACGCATAATTATTACCGACAAAGCTGGTCGGGCTTTGCCAGTTGCTAGAGGCGATCGCTGTGGCGTTGCGGTTGAGTAAATAAATGACATCAGATCCTGTGCCGCCTTTCAGGATCGCTAGCTTGTGGTTCATCGCAGCGATACTGGGAGCGTCAGGGTGGCGAAGAGTTGCGAGAATATCCGGGTCCTGTGCCAGAATGAAAGGAAGCGATCTCTGCTTGCCAAGCTCACTGCGCAACACCGCCACATCGAGAGCTGCATTGCTGTTGGCCTGGATACGTAGCGCGGACGCTGCTTCCTGCCGCCCCCAACTCCCACCGAACCAAAGCACGAGAATGACCGCGACTGCGGCCAAAACGCCACCACACACCCATTCAAAGCGCGCGCTTAATGGCGTTTTTTGATCAAACACAGCCGTTCCTCCTCGGTAAAATTAGAGCGAAAATCCGCACAGCGTCAAATCTGTAAAGGCGGAAATTCGCTCAGGAAGTACATTCCCGCACGATTTTCTACTAATAATTTTAACAATTACAGACAGTTGTGATGCGCGTCAGTTCTGGCACGCATGTTGCTTGAATTCCTTCGTCGCTGCAAACGCAACCAAGACGAAACAAGGTCGGGAATGTTCAGCCATTTCTGATCAACACAGGAGGACGAGACCATTACATACCTTTGGACGGCCACCAATGCTGCATTCGCAAGTAAATCGGAGAAGTCCATAACGGCTTCACGCAGCCTTTCTGTTCAGTAGGCATCGCGAATCAGCTGCCCGTCCAAATCAAATCGTCCTGCAACACAAAACCATATACCGCGGACAGGGAAAATCATCTCTGCCGTAAACGGCAGCCATCAGAATTCTATTAAGAGAGAAGAGGAAACAACATCGAATGACGACCATCACACGCAAGAACTTTCTTCTTACCGGCGTTGCCACGCTTGGTACTGCCGTACTCGCCCGCCCGGCACTCGCCAGCGGCCGTTATGTGATTCGCTTCGGCATTGACCTCGCGAGTAATCACCCTTCCACGGTCCATGCCCGCGCGGCTGCAGCTGAGATCAAAGCAGCGACCGACGGCAAGGTTATCGTTAAAGTGTTCCCAAATAGCGAGTTGGGCGACGATACCCATATGCTCTCCGAAGTACGCACCGGCGCCATGCAAATGATGGCGATCGGTGACAATATTCTGAGTACGCTAGTACCATCGGTTGCCATCGACAATCTCGGCTTTGCCTTCAAGGACAGCCAAGCCGCCTGGACCGCGCTAGATGGAAAAGTCGGCAATCTCGTGCGCACTGATATTGAAGCCGTTGGCCTGCACCCAATGTCGCGCATCTGGGATGAGGGATTTCGTCAAATGACCTCGAAAAGCAAGCGCATCAACAGCCCCGCTGATCTAGCTGGGTTCAAAATTCGCGTCCCGCCCAGCCCAATTTCTCTGTCTTTGTTTAAGCATCTTGGCGCGGCGCCAACAGTGATCAATCTGGCCGAGCTTTACACCTCCCTTCAGACCGGCGTGGTTGATGGCCAGGAAAACCCCCTTTCCCTTATCCAGACGCAGAAATTCTACGAAGTTCAAAAATATTGCGCGTTGACCAACCATATGTGGGTTGGTTACTGGCCGATCGTCAATGGCGATTTTTGGAAACGTATGCCTGCCAATTACCAGAAAATCGTCAGCAATGCCTTTGATAAACAGGCGCTACTCCAGCGCAGCGCCAATCTGGCCCAGAACAATTCTCTGCAGACCAAGCTCACCAACGAAGGAATGGTTTTCAACGCACCCGACTTGAAGCTATTCCGCGACAAGCTGGTGGCTTCGGGCTTCTATTCTGAATGGAAGGCCAAGTTTAGCCCAACGCTTTGGAATGCGCTTGAATCTTATGTTGGCACATTGGCGTAAGACTATGGTGGTCACGAATTCGACGGCTAATCGGCAGGCTCTTGGAGCCTGCTTACCCCGCTTGCGTGATGGCGCCATGGCGGCGTTACGGATACTTGACCAAGCGACCGGCTTAATTGCCGAGCTGTTCGCCGCCGCGCTGGTTGTCATCGAAGTCGTTATCCTGCTCACCGGTGTGATATACCGCTACGTCTTGGACAGCCCACTTGTCTGGACCGACGAACTCGCGGAAATGCTGTTCCTTTGGCTTATCAGCCTGGGGGCCGTAATCGCGCTGCGCCGCTCAGAGCATATGGCGATGAATTTTCTTACGGAGCGACTTAGGCCACGCTTTCGTAACATCCTAGAACGCTTCGCGGCACTTTGTGCACTGATATTCATTGGCATCATCCTTGTGCCCGGTATCACTTATATGCAGCAACAACAGGCCATTACCACGCCTGCCATGCATATTCCAGGTTCCTGGCAGATTGCAGGGGAGCTCCTTGCCTTCGCCTTGATGCTCGTTAGTGCCATACACAAATTCTTCTCGGACGCAGAGCCTCTCGATCTAATCATCGTGTTTATTGCAGCCGGGTTACTCTGCTGCGGCTTCTGGCAACTCGAGCCATGGTTCCAGAACATCGATAATGGCAGTCTCGTGGTATTCTTCGTTGGCATGGTTTCGGTTTGCATCTTCTGCGGCGTGCCAATCGTCTTTTCATTCGGCCTCGCCACGGCCGCATATATTTTCTATACGTCCAGCATTCCACTCAATGTTATCATCAGTCAGATGAACCAAGGCATGTCGGCGATCGAGCTTTTAGCCGTACCGATGTTTGTCGTGCTCGGCCTCCTGCTGGAAATGACTGGCCTTGCTCGGGCGCTAATTAATCTGCTGAATGCGCTCGTCGGCCATCGCCGTGGCGGATTGTCCTATTCGCTGATTGGAGCGATGTACCTCATCGCTGGCATATCCGGCTCCAAGGCCGCAGATCAAGCCGCCATCGCTCCCGTGCTAGTGCCTGAGATGAAGCGCCGGGGCGCCCATCCTGGCGATCTTGTTGCCCTGCTCGCTGCCTCAGCAGCCATGTCAGAAACCATTCCGCCCAGCTTAGTATTGATCATTGTCGGCGCGGTTACAGGTGTGTCAACCGCTGCTTTGTTCTCGGGCGGTTTACTCCCCGCCAGCGTCGCTGCAGTGTGTCTTATCCTGCTAGTGGCTTTCAAAACCCGCAAGGATGTCCGTAGCGGCGATAAAGTGGGATGGCGCAAAACCGGCCGCCTCTTCGTCGTGGCGCTGCCAGCACTCATACTTCCTGTCATTATACGCTATGCGGTGTTGGAAGGTATTACCACCGCCACTGAGGTTGCCACAGTCGGTGTCGGCTATACGGTGTTCGTCGGACTTTTTATTTATCGGCAGTTCAACTGGCGGCAACTTTATCCCATTCTCACGGAAACCGCCGCCCTATCAGGCTCTATCCTGATGATCATCGGCACCGCTTCCACAATGGCCTGGGCCCTTACCCAGGCGGGTTTCGCGGATACTCTCACCAACTTCATGACTAGCCTGCCTGGCGGTAAATTCAGCTTCCTCGCGATCTCCATTCTGCTGTTCCTGGTTTTGGGATCAGTGTTGGAAGGCTTGCCCGCAATGGTTCTGTTTGGCCCACTGCTCTTTCCCATTGCGCAGCAGCTAGATATCAATGTCGTGCAATATGCCATTGTTGCCATCCTGGCGATGGGCATCGGGCTGTTCTCGCCGCCTTTTGGTGTCGGCTTCTACCAGAGCTGCCTCATCACCCGCGCCCGTTCCGACGAGGCGCTGTTGAAAATCTGGCCTTATATGGGGGTTCTCGTCATCGCCCTGATTCTCGTTGCGATGATACCCTGGCTTTCAACCGGGCTGCTGGGCTAATCCGACCCGGCAATAAGCAAGAGCTTTTTAAAAGCGCCAAGAGTTCCAAGCCGCAAAGCTCTTGCTTTCATTATATTTTCAGCCCGCAAGGTGGTGCAAATGAACGCGGAAACTATAAAGTTTATGTAGATGATAAATAGAAGTAGTTAGAGATGTATGGGCCGTTCAGCAATGACTCCTCGTGCGTTCAATGAGATGTTTCCAGACGAAGACGCTGCACGTGCTTGGTTTGAGAAGTCGCGCTGGCCGCATGGACCGGAATGCCCGAAGTGCGGCGCGGTCGATCATTCGTCTTGGTTGAAAACGCCACGTCGCTGGAATTGCATCGCCTGTCATCATCAGTTTTCGGTGACGGCGGGAACGCCGATGCATCGGACGCATTTGCCG
This sequence comes from Acidocella aminolytica 101 = DSM 11237, assembly GCF_900129125.1. GTDB lineage: Bacteria > Pseudomonadota > Alphaproteobacteria > Acetobacterales > Acetobacteraceae > Acidocella > Acidocella aminolytica. Next base: position 36,917 of record NZ_FQVJ01000025.1, read on the forward strand.
CTGCTCACATGGGCGCATGCCATCTACCTAATCGTATCATCGTCGAAGGGCATTTCCGCAGTGAAGTTGTGCGAAATGCTTGGCATTTCGTATCCGTCGGCATGGCATCTCGAGCATCGCGTGCGAGCCATGATGGCGGAGGCAAACCCGATCCTGTCCGGCGCGGTTGAAATCGACGAGATGTATGCCAGTGCGCCTCCCCGCAAGCGGGTGAAATCATCGCGGGATCAGGATGATGACGATGCGCGTCCTGCAAATCGCAAGGGACGCGGCACACTGCGACCACTTGTTCTGGTGGCTGCGAAGCGCAGTGGCGACGTGGTTGCGAAGGTGATCCCCACGCACGGCAAAGGGGCCGTCGCTACGGCTTTGGTTGGTGCCATTGATGATACCGCCACGGTGATGACGGATGCCGTTCTGGCCTAAAAAGATATCGGCAAGACGCAGTCGCATCTGGCCGTAAACCATTCGGCACGCGAATACGCTCGCACCGACCAGGCAACAGGCCATCGTGTCCACGTCAACCGGGTTGAGTCATTCAATGGGTTCATACGTCGAGCGGTGACTGGTGTGTTTCACTTGATTTCAGTGAACCATCTCGGGCGCTATACCGGAGAGGCGACATTCCGCTGGAACCGGAAGGCCGGTTCCTGTCTCGACCTGATGGCTCGGATGATCCGCAACGGCAAAGGCAGGCTGCTCCCATATTCATTCCTGACCGGGAAAGCGGCTTGATGGGGCGGATGCAGCACGAAACATCGGGCAACGCCGTGCGCTGTCTATCGGTTCCGTGTTCCAATCGAAGGCGTCAATCCTCGCCGAGTTGGTGCGCCAATTCCGCAAGCGAAGGGTGCGTAGCACCCGATTTGGTGGGGAGGGTTCCACCGCCGATCCGAGATCGACTAACCCCTACTTCAGTGAGACAAATCCGATCACGGCCCGGATGTCAGGTCAGACAATAGCACCAAATCTGGTGCCTACTACGTTAACCTAATAGTTCCCAATGACCGGCATACCTTGCTAAGTGGCCTACTTCTCTCCGGCGCGTATTTATCCGCGGCTTCCCTAAGGCGGATGAATGTTATCCACAGAGCTCTGCATAACCTTGTGGACAAGTGTGTGGATTGCTTCACAAGATCAGGGACAATAAAGTTAAGACCGGATGCCGTCCTATTAACCGGCTCACCCGAAAGACTTTAAAATATATATATTTTTCAATTAATTACAGTCAGAACTGCCGAGTTTTACGCGCCACCAGCCCAGTAAAACGCCTTGATTCCCAAGCTGTTTGAACGCGTGGACAACTTTTCCTACTGGATTTTGGTGCGATGCCGCATAAAAGCCCTGTACCACTCGGGTCAAATCCAGCCCCTTCCCCGGGCTTAACCCATGACGCAGCCGCGCTTCCCTGCTATGGGCCGTTCATGCCCGAGTTAAAGACAACCGCGTTAGAGACCTCTGAAGGCGGCGGCCTGCCAATCTGCGTCGCAGCGCTTTATAAGTTCACGCCCTTTGATGATTGCGTGAGCATAAGGGAACCGCTGGTAAAATTATGTTGCGAGCTGGGCGTAAAAGGCACACTGCTTCTGGCCCGTGAAGGCATTAACGGCACAATCGCCGGGTCAGAGGAGGCAATCGAGCGCGTCCTGGCTCATATCCGGCAATTGCCTGGTTGTGCAGAACTTGAGGTCAAGTTCTCGCGTGCGGCATCGCTGCCCTTTCACCGCATGAAGGTGCGGCTTAAGCGGGAGATTGTCACCATGGGCGAGCCGGATATCAACCCGCTCGCAAGTGTCGGCCAATATGTGTCGCCTGAGGAGTGGAATGCGCTCATTTCCGAACCGGGGACGATCCTGATTGATACGCGTAACGACTACGAAGTCGCTGCGGGTAGTTTCTCCGGTGCGATCGACCCGCATATCCGTAAATTCCGTGACTTTCCGGCATGGTTTCGAGCGCAGCGTGCCCGATTATTGGGCAATGGCACGCCGCCAAAGGTAGCCATGTTCTGCACCGGCGGCATACGTTGCGAGAAATCCACCGCATTCCTGAAAGAAGAAGGGCTTGAAGAGGTTTACCACCTGCAAGGTGGCATTCTGAAATATCTGGAGACCATCCCACCCGATCAAAGCCTTTGGAAAGGTGAGTGTTTTGTTTTTGATCAACGCGTCACCGTTGGCCACGGGCTGGCCATCGGGACACATGGACTGTGCTATGCCTGCCGCCGCCCGGTAAATAACGCTGACCGTGAATCCCCACTATACGAAGAAGGCGTCAGTTGCCCCGCCTGCCACGGAGAACGCACGGACGAACAACGCGCCCGCTATAGTGAACGCCACCGCCAGCAAAACCTCGCCGCTCTGCGGGAGGACGAGCATATAGGCGCTGTGCAAGTTCCTCATCACGCTCAAGAGGGGTAGCCAGCTACGCTTGGGCGACCTCATCCTGCCATTGATGAAACAGCGCGGCTTGACCGTGAATCGCGCCCATCTCGTCGATCAGTTGCCAGACGACCGCTTTTTCGATCCAAAAGCGCCGGCCAGATTTTGCAATGCGTAACCCCCGATAATTGTCGATAAAGCCGGTGCACGTAACGGCATCAAGCAAACGCTGCCGCTCTGAACGCTCCGGCGCCTGCGCAGACAGGCGGGATGGCAGGAGAGTGATCTCATCCCAATCATATTCAAAACAGCGCTGGGCAGACCGGTTGGCGTAGATAAAAACCGGATCGGCGGCTGTATTATGGGCTAGTACGCAAAAAGGAGCGTCCTGATACAGCCATTGCGCCTGAGGTACGGCATCATCATGGTTTTGCGTTGCGTCAGCAATGAGCGGCGCGCCAACCAGACGAGCGTAGCTGGAGGCTAGAAGGAGGTAAAATTCAGGATCAAGGGCGAGGTCCATGCCACATTCTGGCAGGTTGGTGTCCGACAATCCACCCGCGCCATCATGACGTGAGTACATAAGTACCCGGGGCGTCAGCCAGCGGCACGAGCCCTTTGCCAACCGCTCCCATCGAAGGCGGCGGTACCCGCGCGGGCTTGCTGTGTGAGGCCAACCATCTTTGCCAGGCGTGCCACCACGACCCGTCGCGCGGCATTGCGGCGGCGGCCCAGCTTTCGGGGTCTGTATAACGCTGCCCGGGCTGGCGTGTTTCGATCTGATATGAGCCAATCCCAGCATCAGGCGGGTTGATAATTCCGACATTGTGCCCGCCTGACGTCAACACAAAGGTCAGCTCCGTGTCGGTGAATAAAGACAGTTTATAAACCGATCGCCACGGGGCGATATGGTCGCGGGCCGTAGCCAGAAGAAAAATCGGCACGCGGATATCATGCAACGCAATTACCCGTCCCTCGACCGCGAAACGCCCCGCGGAGAGGCGGTTTTCAAGGAACAGCCCTCGCAGGTATTCGCTATGCATACGCGCGGGCATACGCGTTTGGTCAGAATTCCACGCACCGAGAGCGGTCATGGGCTCACGCTCGCCCAGAATGTAGGTCTTCAGCATCTTTGACCAAATCAGCTCATTCGACCGTAACGCGTTAAAGGCCGCTGACATTTGCTGTGTGTCGAGATAGCCTTGGTCCCACATCAAGTCTTCAAGCAGTGCTACCTGCCGTTCATCCAGAAACAACAGCAAATCCCCAGCGTCGGCAAAGTCAGTCTGGGCGGCGAGCAACGTAACACTTGCCAGACGCTCATCATGCTCTCGTGCCATTGTCGCCGCTGCAATCGCTAGGATTGTACCGCCAAGGCAATAGCCACATGCATGGATTTTCCGCTCTGGCAGAATGAGCTCAACAGCATCCAGTGCCGCCATCACACCGCCGAGGCGGTAATCATCCAGGCTCACGTCACGGTCTCTATGGCTGGGGTTTTTCCAGGAGATGATAAAAACCGTATGGCCGCGCGCGACGAGCCAGCGTACCAGGGAAGCTTCGGGCGAGAGATCAAATATATAATATTTCATGATCCACGCGGGAACAATCAAAACCGGCTCGGCAAAGACCGTCTCCGTATCCGGCGCGTATTGGATCAACTCCATCAGATCGTTTCGCATCACGACCTTGCCCGGTGCGGTGACGATATTTTCACCAATGACGAAGGCTTCCGCCCCCGCCGGTGGTTCACCGGACAATTCCCGGCCCAAATCCTCCCACCAGTTCTGCATACCCCGCAGCAGTGAAACGCCGCCTGATTGCGCGGTTTTGCTCAGGATGGTCGGGTTTAGCCAGGGAATATTAGCGGGCGACCACATATCCGCCGCTTGGCGCATCAAGAACTCCATCTCCCCTTGCGTCCTCTGCGCCACGCCCGGGACATGCCGCGTGGCCTCCAACCACCAATCCTCAGACATCATGTGCAGCTTGGCAAAGGTATTAAACGGCCACTTCGTCCATTCGGGAGAGCTAAAGCGGCGGTCCTCAGTTGGTTTCACGGCCCGTTTGTCGGCTTCATTCGCCATGGCGCGTGGCAAATCCAGGGCAAAGCGTCCGGATTCAATCCAGGCTCGCATCACGAGTTCGGCCTGCTTACCCGGCGAGATGGCAAGCTGCTCGGCCCATTCCGCCCAGGCTTCCAGCATGACCCGGTAAGAGACACCCCGCGTAATGCGTGCCCCCGCCGCCCGTAAGGCACGGTCATAGGTCTTAAATTGCGGGAATATCGCATCGCTTTGCGGACACATGTCTGAAACTCCGGGCAGCTGGAGGGAACCCTACCGACCCTTTCGGGCGCAGGCATTGATTCCGGTCAAGCAGAGCACCTCATTCATAACGAAGGGCTTCTATGGGGTTCAGCCGAGCCGCCTTGCGCGCCGGATACAAGCCAAAAAACACCCCCACCGCGACGGAAAACAGAAAACCGCCGAAAATCGCCAAAAACGAAACCGGTGCTGGCCATCCCGCAACAAGGGTGATGGTGGCGGAAACCGCAATGCCCAGCAAAATCCCGGCCAGACCACCCGTAACGCTGAGAAACACTGCCTCGGCGAGGAATTGCAGGAGCACATGCAGCCGTCGCGCGCCAATAGCCATGCGCAGGCCAATCTCCCGCGTACGCTCAGTTACCGAGACCAGAAGGATATTCATGATACCAATGCCGCCAACCAACAGGGCAATGGACGCAACTGCGGCCAGCAGCAGCGCCATGACGCGGCCAACGCTTTGCGCAGCCTCCGCGATCTGACTGAGATTATGAACTGAAAAATCCTGTATAGCCCCGGGCTTGATCTGATGCCTGGCCATCAACGTCTGCGTTACCTCCCGCATAGCCACGCCAACATTCAGCGGTGAGTTGGCCTGGATATAAAGTTGGTTAACATAACCGGTGAGCCGTGGCTGAAGGTCATAAGGGTTTGGCCATGGCGGGTAAGGCCAGTTGAGTTGCGTCTGTTGCTGCGTCGGCGCCGCCGCACCAAGCACGCGCTGCTCGGCAGTGGTAAAAGGGATCATCACGACGTCATCCTGGTCCTGACCAAAGGCAGTCTGACCTTTGCTGCTTAGCAGCCCGATCACCCGGAGCGGCGTGCTTCTCACCAATATCGTCGCGCCAATGGGGCTTTCGCCCGCCGGAAAAAGCTCCCGGTAAACCGTTCTGCCGATCAGCGCGACGAGAGCGCCGTGTTCCTCATCCGCTGGCGTGAACAAATGCCCGGAAGTGACGGACCAGTTGGTCATGGTCGTGTAGTGCAGGCTTACGCCCATGACGCTTGTGGCCCAGTTACGGTTTCCATAGCGGATTTGCGCGAGCGAGCGGATAACGTAGCTGACGCTGCCAACAGCCGGATTCTGGCGTTTAATCGCCTCCGCATCCGCCACGGTAAGAGTAGACGCGCTGCCAAAGCCACCATGCGCGCCGCTGCTGGTGGCGGCACCAGGCAAAACCACAAGCAAATTCGTCCCTAAACTTTCAATTTGCTTACGCACCGCTCGGTTCGCCCCCTGCCCCACCGCAACCATGGCAACCAGCGCGGCCACACCAATGAACACTCCAAGAATGGTCAAGGCCGACCGCATCCGGTTGCGCGCCAAAGCCTGGATCGCGGCACCTGAGATCATCCGCCCAAAAGCCAAAATTGAAGTTGCGGGAAAGCGCCGTGCTGGTTCATGTGCCGGCCGCTTCGGCAGGACACGTGATTGTGGCAGCGGGCCCTTGCACTTGTCAGAAACAATCTCGCCATCCCGCATGGTCAGCACCCGGTCGGCATAGTCTGCAATGTCCGCCTCATGGGTGATTACCAGAATGGTCACGCCCTGTTTCCGGTTTAGGGCCATAAGCGTATCCATGATCTCATGGGAAGTACGGGTATCGAGATTGCCGGTGGGTTCGTCCGCTAACAACAGGTCGGGCGCGTTGATCAAGGCGCGCGCAATGGCCACCCGCTGCTGCTGCCCGCCGGAGAGCTGCCCAGGTGTATTATTTTCACGCCCCGTCAGCCCGAGATTAGCCAATGCCTCGAGGGCACGTTGGCGCCGGGCCGGGCCACTCACCGGTCCTTCTGAGGTGTAATAGAGCGGCAAAGCCACATTCTCAGCTGCACTGGTGCGCGCCAGGAGGTTAAAGCTCTGAAACACAAAGCCCAACCGCTGGCTGCGGATGCTGGCAAGTGCCGGTTCCGGCAATACCGCCACATCAACGCCCTCAAACCAATATTGACCACTGCTTGGCTGGTCGAGGCACCCGAGAATAGCCATCAGAGTGGATTTCCCGGAACCTGACGCGCCCATAATGGCCACGAACTCACCTTTTTCAATGGTCAGACTGACGCGGCTAAGCGCCTGAACCTCCACATCTCCGGTATGGTAGATCCGGGATATATCCTGCAGCCTGAGCAGAGGTTCACTGGCCCGGGTCAAGGCTGAATAGCTCCTTTCTGGTCGCCGATAATAACCTCATCACCTGGTTTCACGGCGCCACTGAGAATTTCGGTATACACATCGTCATCAAGCCCGGTTGTCACCGGCTCCGGCTCCGGCTTGCCCGCGCGCAGCACCCAAAGCCGCGCTCCTGAACGACCGGGGGCTCCAGTCGGCGCGTATTGTAGAGCTTGGTCTGGAACACGGATCACATCCTGCCGTTCGGAAGTGATAATCTGCACGGACGCTGTCATGCCTGGCTTCAGGGCCAGATCCTGATTGTCCACATCGACTATAACATCATAGGTAACAACATTCTGAACCGTTTGCGGTGACTGGCGCACTTGCGCAACGACGCCATGAAACACACGCTCGGGAAAAGCCAGCACAGTGAAACTCACCCTCTGCCCGTCTCTAATAGCACCTATATCCCCTTCCGCGACATTGGTATCCACCTGCATTTTGGTGAGGTCAGTAGCGATCAGAAACAAGGTCGGCGTCTGAAATGAGGATGCAACCGTCTGTCCCACAGTGACATTGCGCGACACCACAACACCATTCACAGGCGAGACGATGTTTGTATAATCGAGATCCACCTGCGCGGCGGCAAGTGCAGCTTGATCGGCCTGAATTTGCGCTTTATCGAGCAGAACCTGAGCCTTATCCACCTCAAATGCCGCCTGCGCGGCGTCCGCCGCCTCCGCTGAGATTGAGGATTGCTTCAGCAGCATCTGATCACGTTGATTTGTGATCGCTGAATAGCGAAGTTTGGCCTCATCTTTGGCAAGACTGGCATGGTCCACAGCCAGCTTCGCTGTATCCTGATCAACAATAGCCTGATAAGCGCGAGGATCGATTTTGGCGCAAATCTGCCCCACCTTCACAACGGTATTATAGTCGCAATAAAGCGCTTGAATAATGCCAGACACAGCCGCGCCAACGATAATCGTGAGTTTGGGGTTCACCGTACCGGTGGCCGTGACCGTACGGGTGACAGCGCCGCGTGAAACTGTTTCCGTTTGATAGCGCAGGCCGGGTTGCCGATTGGCATGCCACCAGAGCATCGCACCAAAAGCAATTAGCAATAAGGCTGTCATGCCTGAATAGCGCCACAGCTTCTTGCCCTGCATTTAACCGCTCATCCGTTCATGCCTTCTCCACCCAAAGAGAGATCAGAACAAACGTCTAACATGCCCATCGGGCTCTGCTGTTGACGCAGGTCAATCAACGGGGTGAAGCTTGTTTTGCAATCACTTAGCGATCAAAACCATTCTTTTTATTAAAACCCTGACTTTTTGGAGACTGGGCCGTGGACATAGCATTTGCTGCCAAATTTCTGGGCGCGTTGTTCGCCATCATGAATCCCTTTATCAACTTGCCCTTCTTTCTTGCCATGACAAGCGGCCGTACAGTGGCGGACCAACGCCATTTGGCGCTGCAGATCGCGACTTACACGGCGGTGATGTGCACAGTCATTTCTCTAGCGGGCAGCCTGATTCTCAGCTTTTTCGGGATCTCGGTGAATGCTTTTCGGGTCGCTGGCGGGCTTGTTCTACTGCTGATCGCTCTTTCAATGCTGAATGGTCACCCGATCACCTCACACGAACGCGGAGACCACGAAAAAAGCGATGATTCCGGCCAGAGCGCAGAGGATGACAGCATTGCCTTCTATCCGATGACCTTCCCCCTCATCGTTGGCCCCGGCACAATCGCGACGCTAATTATCTATATATCTCAGGCCAACAGCGCCGCGACCTATACCGCCTTTGGGGTGGTGGTTGCGGCACTGATCATCACTCTTCTGGTGGTGTTCTATTTTGCTGCGTCCATTGGCAAGCTGCTCTCCGCGCGGATGCGTGTCATCATTACACGCCTGATGGGAATGATCCTCGCAGCGATCGCCGTTGGCATGGTTGTTGATGGCCTTAAAGTCCTGCTCCCGGGCCTAGCCTGATTATTCCTCCTTAGCCAGGGCAAGCCACCAATGATCTACTCTTCACATCCTAACGTATTACAAAGCTGGGAAAGAGGAAAAATCATGCGCACTTGGCTTTGCTGGATTATATTACTGCCACTCATGGGCTGCGCCGCAGAGCAACCCACAATTTCAGCTCCGCCCCCCGTGAAAAGTGTCGATATGTCGCGGCTCTACACGGGAACGTGGTACGAGGTCGGCCGCGCCCCGATGAATTTAACAAATGGCTGCGTGGCTGGCACAACCGCATATTTCGCCAACAAAAAGGGGCAGTTGATGGAGCGTGATGCCTGCCGGAAAAACACGCCCGAGGGTAAGGAAAAAGCTTATCAAGGAACAGTCGCAATACTAAATCCCGGCGAAAACAATAAGATTTTGGTGCGTTACAAGGTTTGGCATTTTTTCACGGTTCCCTACACCTATTGGGTACTGGATCACGGGCAAAATTATAATTGGTTCATCGTCGCCAATCCGCAGATGACGCTCGTTTCTATGCTCACCCGCGAGCCAAATCCGCCTCAAGCCACGATAAATATGCTCACGTCCCGCGCTCGGGCTCTCGGTTATCACGGACCGCTCGAATATCCCGCCCGTTTCCCGCCCAAGAAATGAGCGAAGGAGAATGCAGATTATGCGCTGGATCACCGCTTATATCGCGCATCCTGACCCCTTAACCGCGAAGTCTAGCCTGATCGCATTCGTCATCGCCAGTAACGGCCCATTCTATCCGCTCTATATCTATCTACTGATCGGCTGGGCTGCATGGCCAACAGGGTTGACCATGCTGGCAAGCCCACTCTTTATGTTGCTGCCTGCGTTGTCGCGGCGCAACAGCCTAGCTGGACGAGTAGCTTTGCCACTTGTGGGAACCGTAAATACGATCTGGTGCACCAAGCTGCTGGGCATAGCTTCTGGCGTTGAGCTATTTCTGCTTCCCTGCATTAGCCTCGCGGCACTTTCTTTCACTGTTAATGAAAGACGTATCGCATGGGCTGTTCTGGCACTGCCCTTTGCGTTCTATCTATGGCAGAATCATGGCGGTGGAATAGGCGGCCCCTTGCTTTCATTCACTAATGCACAAAATGCAGCGATACGTTCGCTTAATATTGCTAGCGTCGGGACTTTAACCGCCTTTCTGGGATTGGTGTACGCCAAGCACAGCTAATAATACCTCTTCCAAAATTACCATTTAGAGTTGATCTGCTCCAACCGGTGGGCAAACAAAAGCGCGATATGTCTTACTAAGAGGTAACGGTTTAATATCTGAATTTAACTATTCCCGTTCGCTTGGTCACCGTAATCTAATGCACGTGCATTAAACGGGAGAACCTGGACCTTGTCTCTAACCATCGATGTTGTAGGAGGAACGCTTAACAGCCATCCGGAGACGACTACGCCGGGCAGCTTTTCTATTGGCTTAAATGTCAGCGGCATGGAGTATGGCGGTGCCGGCGCGGTCGCTAACTATAATTATGTTGTCCCCACGCTGAATGAACTCCAATATTATCACGCGCAGGGGCAGGACCTTATACGTCTTCCAATTTCTTGGACAACCCTGCAACCCAGTCTGAACGGCCCTTTGGATTCCACATATCTCTCAAACATTGAAAATGTACTAAGTAACGCCGCCTCGCTCGGCATGAAGGTAATCGTGGATATACATGATTACGGCGCCTATAACGGCAACGACATCGGAACGTCCGCAGTTACCGACGCAGATTTTGCCAATTTATGGAAACAGCTATCAACGGCATTGGCTGGCAAGCCGGGGCTTGGTGGCTATGACTTAATGAATGAACCCAATAACATGCCAAGTGCAACGGCTTGGACTGACGCCGCGCAAGCCGCAATAACAGCGATCCGAACCGTTGATATGTCAACGCCAATTTACGTTGAAGGTAATCATTGGGCAAATTCTTATGACTGGAGTACGGTCAATCCGGGCTTTACAACGCTGAACGATCCCGCGAACAATCTAATTTTTGAAGCGCATGTCTATCTGGATAGTAATGACAGCGGTACGAATTACGATTGGTCGCAACAAGCAAGCCTTGGCGTCACGACAGATACCGGCGTGCAACGCTTGCAAGACTTTGTGACGTGGTTACAGACCAATCACCTGAAAGGCATGGTCGGAGAAGTCGGTGTCGGCAACGATAATTCTGACTGGCTGACTGCCCTGGACAATACGTTAAACTATGCGCAAGCCAACAACTTGGCAACGACTTATTGGGCCGCCGGAGCTTGGTGGGGCAACTACCCTATGTCCGTGGAACCTCAAAATGGGGTTAATGCGCCTCAAATGGCTGTCCTTGACAAATATAGCGGCAATTACCCGACCGTTTCCGTTGCGACTGTTACCGGTCAGGCAACAGCCGGATCGACTATTTATCTGAGTGAAAACGACGTACTCTTAACAACGACAACAGCAAACTCCACCGGCGGCTGGTCTTATACTCTAACAGGTTTGAGCAATGGCATTCATATCATCGTCGCAGGCAATACACCTCCTGGCGTTGACGGTACAATCAGCGCTACGGTGTTCAACCTTGAATCAGGCCAAAACACGGGCAATCCCATTTGCTATACGCCCGGCACCCGCATACTTACACCAACCGGCGAAAAGTCCGTGGAGGATTTGCGGTCCGGTGACATAGTAGTCAGTCGCCTGAAAGGTTTTCAGCCGATCAAATGGATTGGCCGCCAGAGTTATGATCCAAGCTTCCTTTCGCAAGACAAACTGCCCGTTCAAATTGCCGCGGGTACCTTTGGGCCGAACATGCCAACCGAGGCGTTAAGCGTCTCCCCAGGTCACTCCATTCTACTTGGGGAAAAACTGATCCTAGCCAAGAACCTCATCAATGGAGTAAATGTTATTCAGCCTGAGGCAACAAAAACTATAGAATATTATGCTCTTGAACTAGATGAACATGATTGTGTCTGCGCCAACGGTATTTGGGCTGAAAGTTTCGCAGACGGACCTGGATTGCGCAACCAATTTCATAATCGCGCTACGTTTCTTGACCGCTTCCCTGATTATATAGAGCCAGATGCAGTTAAGCTTTGTGCTATTCGTCCTGAATCTGGCGTGGAATTAGAAGAAGCAATTCTGCCCATTATAGCTCACCTTAATATTACACCCGGCCCTCTTTGGGGTTATGTAGAACAAATCGGGCCTGAAGAGATTATAGGCTGGGCCTGGGATGCAGGAAACCCGGATGTGCCCGTACTCATGGAAATCTGGGCAGACGATGAAAAACTAGGCAACGCACTTGCATGCCACCACCGGGTTGATCTCACGCAAGCTGGATTAGGGCGCGGACACTGTATGTTCTCTTTCATCCGGCCCACTTCACCAATCGGTATCATATCAGTTCGCCGTGCATCAGACGGAACAATCCTTCCGCGCCATGAAGCATGTCAGGCAGCCGCTTAGTCATTTAACAAAGCCGCTCTAGTTTCGCTTAAGTTAGGCAGACGTTTCTTGCACTAGGGCGGCACGCCTCAACGTTGCACTGATTAATCCTAAAACTAATGCCATAACCGACAGTCCAAACCCAATCCAAAACAACACATTATAACTAAAGAGCGCCACCAATGCCCCCCCTGCAATGCCCCCAAGCACATTATCAAGGCTCATAAGCGCATTTGCCACGCCGAGTGCGTCTCCTTCTTTTTCAGAACTAACCGCGTCAACAACACCATCATTCATACCAACAGCCACAAACGCATAGGCACAACTCATGACTACAAATCCAGCAGCGCCTAATGCCCCGTTGCTCTGAACCACAGCACCATACATCAGCACAAAGGATACAGCGCTGACCAATGCACCAAGCGTCACTGAAACAACTGATGAAATACGTCTCGCTATCCAACCAGCCATTAAAAATAGCGGGACACTAAGAGCCGTGCTTCCTGAATATATCAAAGAAGATGGTGCTTCACCAAAGCCGAATGCATGGCGCATCAATAATGGATAGAGTGCGAAGATTGGCGCCCAAGCCAGGATTAGCAACGTCCAGCGGGTTAGAATCATCGCCAGATAGGCAGACCGCAATGTGAGAAATGCCTGAAAACGAATTTGGCGTAGATGATGACCATGTAGCACACCGGGCAACAAAGACTGTGATTGGTGTAAGCGCCAGTGACGATGCGTAAAGTTCAACTTTTCTTGCTGGATCAGCCCGCGGGCCATCCAAGCCGCTGAAACCAAACCAACCAACAAAAACGGTATACCGAGTGCTGGGCCAGTATAAAGCGAGGTAGCAAGTAACCCAATAACCTGCCCGACAACCATCATGCTCTGCATATCGGCGATATAAGAATCCCACTTTTCACGCGGGAAAATTCTCGTGACCTGCACCGTAGCTAGCGCGAACGCTCCTGCTGAAAACAGGCCAAAAGCAAAGGCAGTCAAGGGCAGAAAGTCATTCCCTAGAAAGGAGAGCACAATCCAGCCTCCCCCGGCTAATAGCGTACTCAGAAAAATGAGGCCCGCTACCGGCTGCTTGCGTGACAAATGACCCCAGACAGGGGCACCAATAGCAACGCCCAAATTAAGCATTGCGAATACCAGCCCCGCACGGTTGGTTGAGCCAGCCAATAGCGGCAGCGCCATACCTGCCACTCCCCATACAACGCCATACACCATTGTGAAGGGCAAAGCATGGACCAAAAACTTCAGCATGTCTGGCTCTCCTTCTGCTTTTGCATTTTCATGCAACGCTTTTTGGGCAGAGGCCAAATCACACAGTAAACATACACTTCATTAAGATGCAGAAAACCTAGGAAACACTGGCCTCACAAATTCAAAATCTTGCAAGAAGAAAAGGAAACGCAAGACCAGCAGCTTTGCGTTTCCTTAAATACACTCCCTATAGACCGAAATACGCTTCACGCACCACATCGCTAGATTCCAGCTCAGCACGCGTACCCGAGTGCTTTACCTGTCCGCCCTCCAGCAAATAGCCACGGTCTGCCAGCGAGAGGAAAGCAATATTCTGCTCGGCAATCAGCAGCGTCATGCCACCGGTAATAGCGTATTTAAGCACATCCACCACCTGTTTGACAAAAACCGGTGCTAAACCAGATGAAGGCTCGTCCATTAACAGCAGCTTCGGTTCAGAAACAAGAACCTTGGCAATACCCAGCATCTTCCGTTGCCCGCCTGAAAGGCTGGCAGCTTGCTCGCGCCTCTTATTAGCTAAGGCTGGAAACAATTCATAAAGCCGTGTGCTGCGCCTCCGCACTTCAGCACCAGAAAGAAAGTAGCCTCCTAAACGAATATTTTCTTCAATCGTCAGTCCAGGAAAAACACCCAGCTCCGACATATACGCAATGCCCCGGCGAATACGCTGGTCCGGCGGCAAATTATGGATGGGCTCACCCTCAAACAAAATCGATCCACCCGTGCAAGGCAGCAGACCGATAATTGTACGCAACAGCGTGGTTTTGCCGGCGCTATTTGCACCAAGCAAAATTACAGTTTCAGATTCATTCACTGTGAGGTCAATGCCCCAAAGAATCTGCATCGGGCCGTAGCCGGACTCAACATCCTTAAGTATGAGACGACTCATAATTTCATCCTCCGATGAACGCCGCGACCACCTCTGGGTCCTGCGAAGCCTCTTTAAGAGGGCCTTCAAACAGTAGCCGCCCGGCACCAAGCACGATCACGCGGTTGGTAATTCTGTTGAGGAAGTCGAGCAGATGTTCGACGACGATAAGCGCAATGCCTCGCGCAGCTAACGAGGTCAACAGGGATGCAATCCCTCCCAACTCCGCGGGATTCAACCCCGCACCAATCTCATCAACCAGAAGAATGCGTGGGTTGGTCGCAAGCGCACGCCCAAGATCAAGCATCTTTTGCTGATTCACGGTCAGCGAACCGGCTTGTATATCAGCCTGGGACGTTAGCCCGACTTGCTCGAGAATGCCGTCGATCTCAACCTCACCCCGATTCGCAAAGGTTGCTGCAACTTCAACGTTTTCCCGAACACTCATCTCGCGGAAACATTTAGGAACTTGAAAGCTGCGATTAATACCACGATGAGCGATGCGAAAAGACGGTAAACGCTGGATCTCATGTCCCTCGAAAATTACACGCCCAACATCGGCCTGATGAACGCCTGAAATCACGTTAATCGTCGTGGTTTTGCCGGAGCCATTTGGCCCAACAAGCCCAACGATCTCCCCACCATGAACCGAGAAACTCAACTGGTCGAGCACCGTAAGCCCGCCGAAGCGCTTGCCGACATTTTCCAAACGGAGCAAAGGTTCAGAGGACATTGATGCGCCTCCGGGTTAATAAGGACATGAGTCCATTGGGTAAAAACAATACCAGCCCGACAATGAGCGCCCCATAGATTAACTCGAAATATTGCGGCGCGGACACGCCAATTCCATCATAGAGCATGTAAAGCACAGCCGCCCCGAGCAGAGGCCCAATCACCGTTCCAACGCCGCCGAACAGCGCAAAGACAATGGCAAAAACCGAGATCTGCAAGGTAAACACTGCACTCGGATAGAATACCGAAAGATCCCAGGCGTAAGTTCCGCCGATCATCCCTGCCATAGCAGCCGAAACAAGCCAGACAATTAAGCGCTCACGCACTACATTCACGCCTGCGAAAGCGGCACTCACAGGATCCTGGTTCATCGCTTTCAGCCCCAGGCCAAAGCGCGACAAACGGAAATAAGCAGCCAGCGCTGTGACAACCAGAAGCAATGCCAACATCGTCAGGTAGCTTGCATGTGGAGCGTAAACCTGTTCAATCTTTATACCGTATGGGCCACCTGTAATGGATTTCAGATCCTCATTCGCGACGATGAAATAGATAATCTGTGAGGCTGCCAGGTTGGCGATCGAGAAATAGGCCCCCGAAAGACGCAGTAGCGGGCCAAGAATAAGGGCAATAAGAGCCGCCGCTAAACCGCCACCCAATACACAAACCAGAATAGGCAAGCCTGTGAAGGTCACCAGCAACGAGGTTGCATAAGCCCCAGTGCCGAAAAACCCAACATAACCAAATGGCAAATAGCCGGTGAATCCATAAAGAAGATTCAGTCCCTGAGCGAGGCCCATGAACGTCATCATCGTGAGCAACACCGAATGGTTGGTATAAAATTCCGGTGCCATCAAAAACACAAAGGCCAGCACCGCCAGGACAATAGCCGGCCCCCGCAAAGAGGGTATCGACTTACGCATTGCGCACCGCCTTTCCAAGCAGGCCAGAAGGACGGACAAGCACAATCAAAACCAGCAACACATAAGGAACAAGATTCGACCAGGATGGGTAGAAGGTTTGCATCAACATGGTTCCAACACCAAAGACCAGGCCGCCAACAACCGTCCCCAACGGATTACCGAGCGAGCCAATGATAATAATGGCAAATGACGTGGTGGTCAGGTCGCTACCGTCAGACGGAGAAATTGATCCCACCAGATAAGGCACGAATACTCCGGCAATGCCTGCCAAGGACAAACCGATAATAAAGGCAATTGCTGAAACACGGTTGACATTGATTCCCGTTGCCAGCGCTTCCTCACGATTGGCGATAATCGCGCGTGTCGCATAGCCCAGGCGTGTGCGCGAAAAATAAAGCCACAGCCCGCCGATGCATAAGAGGCTCACCGCAACGGCCACCCACCAGCTATCGGGAAATTGTTGCCCCAGCACGCCAAAATTCCCACTGCCAAGCGCCTCTCCGGGAAGCGAGCGCTCGTCTACACCAAACAACAAGGTCATCACCGCTTCAATCATCTGGGCAACGCCAAAAAACAGAATGAAGGAAAGCATTTCCGGGTCCCGGCTGCGTTGCAGGCGTGGCACTACGCCGTAATAGAGCGGATAGCCAATGGCGATTCCTCCCAAAACGGCAAGCGGAACACCAAAGATCGGGTTCAGGCCGAGACTGCTCGTAACCAGATAGGCCCCAAAGCCACCCAGCATAACAAACTGCCCGTGCGCGAGGTTGATAATCCGCATAACGCCAAAGATCAGGTTCAGCCCAATTGCGACGAGGCTAAAGAAGATCCCGTAGAGAATGCCACCAATTATGGCATATTCAAGAAGTGCCACCGGCCTGCTCTTTCATCCAATATCGTCAGAACCAAAAAAGCTGGCGGAACCCCCGACCAACACGCAGGGGTTTGCCAACTCAGGAGACCCGATTATTGCTTCGGCGCAGGATAAACCGGCTTACCGGTTGCTTTGTCCTCAGGATAAACAACAACAATCTTGTTTGTATCACCAGAAGGAATCAACTGCGCGACAGAGAACAGCTCGCCAAGTTGCGCGCCGTTTTCATTGATCTTGAATTCGCCTTCAAGTGTCTTGGTCTTGCCAGACATATCCATCAGCGCCTGATGGAAGGAAAGTTGGGTAAATTGCGGCGCTTGGCCGAGCATGTCCTGCATAATGAGGCCGGTATTAAAGCCTGCCACATTCAAAAAGTTAGGTGCTTCGTTCTTGGCCGCCGTATAATCCTTCACGAACGTCGCGGTATCCGGACCATATGTGGTATCTGTCGTCGCCACCAATGGCGGGGTGGGATAGGTGTAGGTATAGGCCATCGCCTTGGCACCCACAGTCTTTTCCATCATCTTCATCAGCTGGCCGGGGAAGATGGTGAACGTCATGTTGAAATGCAGGCCACTGCTAGAAAGCGTGCGCAGAAACGCAATGTCATTCGGCGGATAGCCGAATTCGATCAGCGCCTCCGGGCGGCGCGCAGCAATAGTGTGCAACAGCACATTATAGTTGGTCTCACCAGTCGGCACTCCATGATAGTAAACCGGAGTTACACCGCCCTTAACCAGCGTCTCTTTCAGCGTTTCAGCCTGAGAGGCGTCAAAATCGTTGGAGTCATAAATCACGGCCACGCGTTTGATATGCTGATCCAGCAGGAAATGCGCTAGCGGCAACGGCCAAACCGTGGATGAGGGAATGCTCACATCGGCGAGATAATTGGTTTTCTGCGTAAAGAAGTTCGCCCCCGACCCCGTCGGATCGATAAGCAGCATCTTATGCTCCGCGGCCAACGGAACCGCCACGGAGGTCAGAACAGAGCCAAAGTCAGCTACCAGCAGGTCCACATGGTCTTGTGTGATAAGCTGGTTGTAAAGTGTCGTCGCCGTAGAGGTGGAGCTTTGATCGTCGTAAGCGACAATCTTCACGGGAATTTTTTTGTTAAATGCTTTGACAAAAACGCCGCCATCAGCATTCACTTCCTTGGCCCAATATTCAAGCCCCTCATACTGGCCTTTGGAGGCAATAGCAAAATTACCCGTGGAAGCATAGAGTGTACCAATTTTGATAACCGACGGCGCTGTTGCGGTATCCGCCATTGCGGCACCTGGCAACACCAGCCCAGCGGTCATTACACTTGCAAGCCACGCCTTTTTGAGAGCCTTAATCATACAGAGCATCCTCCACTTTTCTTTAAGAATTCGGCCAAAAAAAACCAGCAACCATTTGATAAACAAAATTTAATTGAACAATAGCGTATTTCATCTTCCAAGCAAAGCTTTCTTCTCCCCCTTGTAAGAAAACTTGACCAGCTTGTTCCGCCACCTTCTAAGGAAAGGCAGACCAAATTGGTCTGACCAAACACCTAAAAAGCCACAAGCTCTTCCATGTCAGTTATCTATCTTAGAGTCCTCTTCAACGCCTCGAGCAGGGCACGCATTTATATGAATAAGCCCCCGATTGTGGTGAGTACCTTATGGATGTCGATGCGGTCGGCGTCGCGCAACCGCCGCCAGCAGGTAATGCCGGAGACGCCCCCTCTCAAGCGGCAGCATCTCCCACGGAAGGTCTGACCGCAGCACAAACAAGATGTTCGTCAGCGCTGCCCGTGATGACACTCGAAGAGTTGCCGCCCCTGGGCTTCAAAGGCTCAGGCGGCAACAACGATTCAACAATCAGCCACGGTGCGTCAAGGGAGTAAAGGTAAGGCCACCTTCCCCATGAATCACCCTATCCGAGCCGGACAAGAGGTTTTGAAAGGGACGCCTACGTGATGAGATTTTCCGAAGAGCCAGCCGGTTCACCATTCGTAGACACTTATCTCTGAACTTCATCAGCCCGCTTACGAGAGGCGGGTGTCGTAATCAAACAAGTTCTCCACTTTTTCACAAGCAAGTCCACTGCCTAGAGCTATTGAAAGGACATTGCACCTCAATCCGACTTTTGGATGACCGTATAATCAAGAATGGTTCCTGATTCTTCGAACTGCGCCATCCGACACCACACGGTAACTCGGAAACGCCCCACCTCTGCTGCAGAGCTCCACAATGCTGTAGCACCCGTTACGACGCAACAGACTTGTGGGCTTGTTGTCTATTCCATCCACTCTTTATCATTTTGATAAATTAACTCCGCCGAATTGATAAATTAATTATAAAAATATGCCAATTCTCATTGTTCACTTCGCCGTGCTGAGCTGTCTATCCTAAGGCAACGGGATGGAAAGCCCGATACGGGAAGCGGATGATTCCAAAACATTGCAAATTGATCGGCGCGCCGATCCAAGACGGTGCCAAAAGGCTAGGTTGTGAGATGGGCCCGAGTGCGCTGCGCACGGCGGGACTGGCAACGGCGATTGCCCGGCTGGGCCACCGCGTGACGGACCTTGGTACGCTGCCCAAACCCGCCCCCATTGCGGCGGCCTTCCCCAACCATGCCTTGAAGAACCTGCCTGATGTCGCCGCCTGGGTGCAACTGCTAACGCATGTGGCGTATGAGGAAAGCGCGGATGCCATGCCCATTTTCATGGGTGGAGACCACAGCCTTTCAGCGGGGACGGTCAGCGGCCTGGCACGGCGCGCGCAACAAGCGGGCCGGCCTTTTTATGTTTTATGGCTGGACGCGCATACGGATTTTCATAGCCTGCACTCCACCGTCAGCGGCAATATTCATGGCACGCCAGTGGCCTATTTCACCGGGCAGGCGGGGTTTGAGGGGGCGTTTGCGCCGCCGCCGGTGCTGGTGGACCCCAGCAATGTCGTCATGCTGGGCATACGCAGCGTGGATGACGCCGAGCGCGAGAAACTGCCCGCCAGCGGGATCACTGTATTCGACATGCGCGCCATTGATGAATTCGGCATCGCTTTGCCGTTGCAGCGGTTTCTGGACCGCGTGCAGGCGGACCATGGGCTGCTGCATGTCAGTTTCGATGTAGATTTTCTCGACCCCGCCATCGCGCCCGCTGTGGGCACAACCGTACCTGGCGGGGTGAATTTCCGCGAGGCGCATCTGGTGATGGAAATGCTGCATGACAGCGCACTGGTGTCGAGCCTCGATATTGTGGAACTGAACCCGTTTCTCGACGAACGCGGCCGTACCGCGACATTGCTGGTCGATCTCGTGGCAAGCCTGTTGGGGCGCCGCGTGCTGGACCGCCCAACCTGGAGCTTCTGATGTCTCAACCCGCCAATCTGAATGTCGTGCCGTTTGTCAGCGTCGATCATATGATGAAGCTAATTCTACAAATCGGCATTGAAACCTGCCTGACCGAACTAGCCGCTTATGTGGAGGAGGATTTCCGCCGCTGGGAAAGCTTCGATAAAACCGCGCGGGTGGCAGCGCATTCGGTGGATGGCGTGATCGAGCTGATGCCTGCCAGCGACAATGTACTCTACGCCTTCAAATATGTGAACGGCCACCCCAAGAACACGCGCAGTGGGAGGCAGACCGTGACCGCATTTGGACTGCTCGCGGATGTGGCCACGGGCTATCCGATTTTGCTGTCTGAAATGACACTGCTGACGGCACTGCGCACCGCCGCCACCTCCGCCGTGGCGGCGAAACATCTGGCACCGAAAAACGCACACGCCATGGCGCTGATCGGCAATGGGGCGCAGTCTGAATTTCAGGCCATGGCGTTCAAGGCTATGCTGGGTATTGATACGCTGCGGCTATATGATATCGACCCCGCCGCGACC
>NZ_FQVJ01000104.1 GCF_900129125.1 Acidocella aminolytica 101 = DSM 11237
CCTTGTCCGGCTGATAACCACTGCTCAGCCAGTGGCCAGACTCATCCGTAAGGGGTAGAGGCGGCGCAAATCGCCTCGATACGGTTAGCAAGACGCCTATAAACATCGCGGCTAAAATGTACCCCGATATCCTCAGGACTATCGAGATCCTCTGGACCACGAACAAAATCCGCGAGATCAATAACGGTAAATCCGAACTGCTCAGCCAACGGTATAATAACCTCATTGATCCGTCCAAACCACTCCAACGCCCAGCATTTCTGGCCAACGCTTGTATTGAGCCGTAGAACGATGACAGTTTTACCGCGCAACGTCTCGAACATCGAAGTTGCATCGCGCTCCAACTGCGCCATGTCGAGCAGCCCCGCAAACGCGAACTCTTCCTGCATGAAGGTCCATTCAGCGGCACTGAAGGACGGCTCGCGCCCTTGTATTTCGCGAATGCGTTCATAGCTGGTTTCCGAAAAATCCCGGTCGGGAGCACCACTGCACTTGAACGTCATCAGTAACCCTGTACTACGCGAGCGATGTAGGGCTGCCTGTAATTCCGGCGAGAAGGACAGCACGTAAGCATCAGCTACCAGGGAGTTGATGACGGTCTTAAACCGCTCTCGTGGCAGACCAGGAATGCGGGTGAGCAAGTCACGTCCCTCTGACGTGTCCAACTCGCGTTCAAGTGCGACCGCTCGCGCGACCGGTTGAATAGCCCATCCCTGATAAGGGTATGGAAACTCTTCTATCATATCAAATTTCGGGCGCAGATAATGCGTCATCATGCTCAGATCGCACGCGCCGCGCACGCAGATCAGCGGTTTGGTGACGTCACGTTCTACCTCCGACTCATGATCAGCATCATCAACCACGTTGATCCAGTCTGGTATACCACCTTCAAGACTTGTGCTCACCTCGCCATTCGTCGGCACAAGCGGCTTACCCAAACGCGCCCAGACAAACTGTTCCACCCCCATATTCATGGCACGGCATGAAAACAGAAAATGCCGCGCCACATGTTCTTGCACCATGAAGAAGCCGCAAATACCGTAACTGCCGTAACGGTCCGCCACCTTCACATAAGCGGCATGGGTTTCGAAGCGCTCCTTCATCTC
>NZ_FQVJ01000100.1 GCF_900129125.1 Acidocella aminolytica 101 = DSM 11237
CAGGGGTTACGCATGAAAGAAGCCGGTGAGCACTTGCTCCATGTAACGGTTATCCCAGGCGGCCATTTTGCGGCGCCCCTTGAGACTGGCCTTTGATGCCTGATGGCGGCGAACGAGGTTGATTGCGATCTTGCGAAGCAGGGAGAAGTTCTGGACGGCGTTGCGATCCCGGATCCGGCAGTGATCTTCGTTGAAGGTGACGTCGAGCACCCAGTGTAGGCTGTTCTCGATCTGCCAATGTTGACGGATCGCTTTCGCCAGGATTTCGGGTTGATCGTCGCTGCTGGACAGGAAGTAGCGGATTTCGGCTTCGATCTTGCCGGATCCGTTGACGCCGCGGATGGTTTCCACGGCCAGAACGCTCTTCAACCCCGGCCAGTCGCGCAGCGGTTCCAGCGCTACGGCGTCCGGACAGACGAACACCCGGCGCCGAACAAGACGACCATGACCATCATCGAATTCGTCATGCACCGGCCGATCAACGGGTGAGCGGCTGAAGCAGGTGGTTGCGCAATACTCCTGCACGGCGCTGTGTTTCTTCCCCTGGTTTGCTTTGAGGGTGACGAGATAATCAGCACCCCGCTCGAGAATTTTGGACGCGATGGCTCGCTGGCACCCCATCGCGTCCAGCGTGACAATGGCGCCCTTGATGTCCAGCACATCCAGCAATTCCGGGATCGCGGTGATCTCGTTCGATTTGTCGCCGACCTGACGCTGGCCGAGCACCAGCCCCCGATCACTCGCCCATGCACTCACAACGTGAAGCGCCGCCTGGTCCCGGCTGCGATCAAACGAGCCGCGGATCGTTTTCCCGTCAATCGCCACCACTTCCCGGTCCAAAGTCGTCCCGAATGAGCGCGCCCACGCTTCGAAACATGCCTCGAAACGCCCGGTATCGATCAGCATGAACACACGCCGGAAGGTGTCGTGCGATGGAATGCCGTTCGGCAGCGCCAAAAACGTGCCCAGCCATTCCTGCTTGCTACGGCCATACAGTGCCATATCCTCCCAGCTTTCCGCCCCGGCAATCACCGCGCACACCGCAATCACCAGAATATCAATTAGCCGGTGCTCAACCTTGCCGCCGCAGCGGGGGTCTTCCAACGCCGAAAATTCCTCCACAAGCCGCCTCACCGACATGCACGTCTCCCAATCTCAAGGAGACTCCCCGAATCACACCCGATTCCATGCCGTCAACTATGCCCGAAATTTTCATGCGTAACCCCTGGA
>NZ_FQVJ01000093.1 GCF_900129125.1 Acidocella aminolytica 101 = DSM 11237
CCCGCCATGGTGGCACGCGCCTCATTCTCATTCTCAGGCCAGCGGCGCTTGGTGAAGTTAAGCTGGTTGGTACGGTTTACCAACTCATGGATACGCGGAAATTCTTCCGCAATGTCATAGTGAAAACTCACTCGCACTTGGCTTTGGCGGAGGAAGGCGAGATTATCGCCGGCCTGCCTTTGCTCACTATTCTTCTGTTCCAATAATTTGTAGCGTGCGAGGCGCACCATGTTCGGGTCTGGCTTGCCAGTAAGGCGCGGGTCTGCGCCCAGGCCAGGCAGAATATCTGCCCCTGCCACTTGCAGCCCGGGGTTATAATGTTGCGCCTCGTGCAAATTCATCGGATTGTCATCGATGAACAGCACAGAGGCGGCTCGCAGTTGTACCGTGTCGATGATATCGGCAATGAGCTGCCCCTTGGGCGCAAAGGCGATGCGCGGAAATACAATATAGTCCCATGCCCCACACTCTCGCAGTTTGCATTCAGCAGCCTCCGGATCATTCTTCGAGCAAACGGCATTGACAATGCCCCGTGTCGAAAGGGTTTTTAGCAACTCGACATGCTCGGGAATAATCGTGGCCCCACCTTCGGTCAGCGTGCCGTGCCAAAATGTCTCGTCGAGATCCCAGATCACCAGACGCACGGCCTCAGCGGGCTTATGTGACAAACGAGCTTTGATCTCGTCTATACGCTTTTGCAACGCGGGCATCAGCCCCCCTGCAAGCGGCATAGCGTGCTCACAAGACGCTAGCGCTTCGGACGGGCGGCCTAGACGGCTCAGCAGTCCCGCGTGTGTAAAATGGTAGTGGAATGAAGTTCCTCCCTCCAAAGCCCGCTCACACGCTGCCAGCGCCTCATCCAACCCCCCCGTAGCTTCCAGCGCGTTGGAGAGCAGATGGTCATAATGTGGAGACAGAGGTCCCAAACGATGTGCCTCTTGCAGGGTCAAAGACAGGGCAACAAAATCGCGTAGCCGGTAAAGAATCTCAGCCTTCTCTATGTAGAATCTCTGCCAGTTAGGCTTGACGGCAATCGCCCGGTTGATACAGCGTAAAGCTTCAGGAAGGTTACCCACCTTGAACAGCAGGATGGCTATTTCAGCGTGCCAATCCGGTAGAGCGTCCTGGGTATCCAGCAGCGGCAATAGCACGGCCAATGCTTCGGCTTCGTCCAGCGATCCAGCCCGTGTACGAGCAATTGTTGTCGTGTAGCAAGCCACCGGGTCACGAGGTGTGCGAGCCAGAGCGACCAACGCCTCCTGCTCAGCCTCGGCCCATGCTTCTTTTGCCATTAGCAACCGTGCCAACTCTAGTCGGAGACCGGTTTTTTGCGGATCAGCGGTAATAGCCATACGCAATTGAGCTTCGTTGAGGCAATTCTCCGTTGCAAAATCACAATCATCATTCTGCATCTTCAGAATCTCCCTCGTTACCGCATCACCAGCCATACGCCTTCAGCAAACATGCTACAATCTGCTGTTGCTATAGCTTCAACAACAGAAAATTTTCCGAGAATACGATTCTGTCGCGAATTGTAGGATTTCTATATT
>NZ_FQVJ01000013.1 GCF_900129125.1 Acidocella aminolytica 101 = DSM 11237
CAAACGCCTCGGCCCGCTCCCTCAGAAGGGCCTCGGGATGTTCGAGAACATGCGCCGCCAGAGCCGCTTTATCGAGCTTACGCCGGCGCTCCTTGGCAGGTCTCGGCGTCAAATCTTCTCTGCAAAGCCAGCGGTGGATGGTCATGCGGCTGACGTCAAAAATCCGCGCAGCCTCGGTGCACCCTCCACCCTGGCGCACGTAATCAACAACACGCTTACGCAAATCAACGCTGTAGCTCATCCGCCGACACCCATTAAAGATGACAGAGTTTAGCGCGTAACGTTGTTAATGGGAATCACTATAGGTTCCGGATTGAGTCCATTGTAGGTCAGCAACTCATCGACGTGCGGTTTGATATTGCTACCGATCCATACCCGTTAACCGCCCGGCAGCTCAATCTCTATGACATCGGCAATGGGAACCGGTGAAAGAGGAGACGGATGCGGCAACGCCGCAGGCGGCTCCCGCTTCACAACCACCGACAAAGCCTGTGGTACCGCCGCATCCGACGCCTCAGCATAGAAATTACGCCACGAAAAAACCTGGTTGGTGTCCACATCATACTGCCGTGCAGCCATCAACACTGAGACGCGGGACAACGCACATACCTCTACAATCTCGCGCTTCAGCGCCTTATGAACCCCAATTTACGTCTGCATCAAAACCACCTGCCCGGCATCAATCCACCTCTTTGGCATCCCAATGGCTCCTGTCTGAACCGGCCCGCTTCAATTCGGCTGGTTTAGAACCGCTTAGGCGAGCCGTCGCGTTTAAGACACTCCTCAAAACCGGTATGTGAGACGGGCGACGCCCTGCTGGGTCGTATAGTTGCTGCCGAACTCGGGATCGTAGGAGAGAACGAGGTCGAAATTAGGTCCGCGGGCTAGGTCGACGCCGATGCCAAACCTTCCATACGCGCCAGGCAACTTGGTCCTGACGGTAAAGAGCGAGGTGCCGTCACCCATGAAGCGGGCCGTACTTTTCCAATCAGCCCCACCCGAGAGTTCGGCTGCGGCGCTGATGAATGGCTTCACCTGCGTGTGCTTGTTAAGATCGATCGTGGTGCCGCACGACGCCCCAAAAGCGCCAGCCATCACCAAGTTGCCCTGGCTCTCCACGCTGAGCGCAAACGCTGAGCTGCTCTGCTCGTTAAAAGCGCTGGAATGGACCTCGCTACCGCGCAATTCGGCAAAGGGTTTCACAAAGCTTCTCGTCCCCAGCGACACACGATAGCTGGTGTACAGGTCGACGCCAACGTTCCACAGCCGAGGCTGAGCGTTCGCCACCGTCGTGTAAGCGCCCGCAACCACCTCGCGATTGGAAGTATACCAGCCATAGCCGCCATCGACCGACCCTACAATGTTGAGCCCGCCGTCGCTGTAGCGGAGACCGAGCGCCTCAAGCACGCTATCGCCGCGGATATGCCCATAACCGTAAGCGTCGCTCAGTTGAGAGTGCTCATAGGCGAGCGCGCCGGTGATGTAGAGCCGACCCGAGATGCGGGTTTGTCCCCCCGTCTCGTACATCTGGTAGGTCGCATCATAGCCGAGCGTGTCTGATGTCTCTCCCTGGCTAGTGCTTCCGCCCTGGATCCGGGCCCAGCCACAGCTGGACCTGCCTCCAGTGTCGCATCCGCCATCGACGTCAGAGACGAACCGGTTAGTCGCCATATATCGCTCGGCCACCACCCCGCCCAGCGCCGGGCCGGTCAGGCTGTAGAGCGTAGCTGCGTAGGCTTGCGGCGAAGCAAGACTGGCGATCGCGGTATAGCCCGCGTCGAATAGCTGGCCAGCGTCGAACATCGTCTGCAGATGTTTGGCAACTGCCTGCTGCGCCTGGCCGAGCCCGCTCGCTGCCTGCGTGAACTGCGCCACAGGCGTGGCATAAAGATTGGTGCCGTCCGAGGTGAAGCGGTAGGTGAATATCTCGGTCGCGCTCGGCGCCGCGACGAGCGCCGGGTCGAGTTTCAGCCCACCAGCCGCCGACGCCAGACGGAGCGTCGTGTTGCGTATCGTCACCGGATCGACCTTGATCTGCCCGGTGAGGTTCGCCTTGCCCGTCACCACCAACGCATCCCCCACGCCATGCGCGAAATCGGCATCGAACACGATCTGGCCGGAGTTCGAAAGGTTGCCGGTCAGGGTGGTGGTGCCGATTGTGCCGGCCCCACCGACATAGAGTTTACCCGCGTTGACGAGGCTGCCATCAGTGCCGAGATTGATTGTCGTTCCTGGATCGAATGTGCCACCTATAGCATTGTCGAATGTGCTTCCGCTGCCGCCGAGGTCAACCGCACCGGTGATCGTGCCGGTGTTGTTAATCTGCACAGCAACGTCAGACAGCACAGCCGTGGGGTTGACGGTTCCGGCGCCTATGATCTTACCGGCGTTAATAATCGTGTCGCCGACACCCTGCTGCATATAGATTGCACCGGCCATCGAGGTTTCGTTGGCATTGTTGATCGTGCCGCCGGTCACGGAACTCCGCGCATCGATGGACACCGTGGCGCCGCCTGCCCCGTTGGTCTGCGTGACGATCCCCGGCGATTGGACGCCTATGGCGCTGATGCTGCTATCAACCAGCGTCACCGAGACATCGCCCCCACTGCCAGATCCCCCCGCCCCGCCGCTGTATAACGTACCATTCTCCGCGACCAGGCCGCCGCCGCCACCAAGCGATTGCGCGTAGATTGCTGGCGCGAACGTGCCCGAAGTCGTTAACATCGTTCCCGTCAGCCCGATGGTGATTTGCCCGCCTGAGCCAGTACCCGCTTGTACGACGTTCGTGCCGCCGGCAAGCTGCTGGACCTTCGATACATTGGCAAGGTCGCCGCCCAGTCCACCCCCGCCGCCAATTGATTGCACCAGAATACCGTAGGCGCCATCACCTGCGGTAGAGATTATAGCACCAGCGGTTGTGTCGACCGTCACTTTGCTGGCATCGCCATTGCTGGTTCCGCCTGTTGGCTGCCCTGCGATGACCTGCCCGCCGATCGCGGCGCCGCCGCCGCCGCCAATCGACTGCTCAACGATTGCGTGCGCGTCGCGGCCGGTGGTCGTGATTAATCCAGCGTCTTTGACCTTCACGGCGCCCGCATTGCCGGTCGTGTTCGAGCTTCCTCTGAATGACAATGACAGACCCTGGACATCGCCAATGCGCCCCTGTGGGTTGTTGGCGACATAAGCGGGGTTGAAAGTTTCGTTTGTTGTCATCGTACGGACAAGCCCGCCACCGCCGCCGATCGACTGGGTGAAGATGCCGATGCCATTCTTCGCTGTGGTGGTGACCGAACCATCATTGGTGACATCCACGTTGCCGCCTGTGCCAAAGGAGCCGTTAGAGCCGCTGATTCCGACCGACAGGCTTGCGAGCGAGCCCGAGACAGTTCCCGCTAGCCCCGCCGAACCGCCGCCACCGCCCACGGACTGGGCGAGAATACCAAATCCGAGCACCCCTTGCGTTTCAATCGACGCGCCGGCTTCGTTGAGGACACTGACATCGCCGCCATTGCCGCCAGCACCGCCGTTGCCCCCGCCACCGACCGCGATCTGCGTCCGAGAATCGTCGCTCGAACTGTCCGTCGAACTCGCGGCCCCTCCCTTGCCACCGCCGCCACCCACAGATTCAGCGAATACAGCGTCAGACTGGGCGCCGAACGTGCTGATCTCGCCGGTATTATCCACCTTTAGCGTACCGCCATTGCCAGCTGCACCGCCTTTTCCACCCACCGAAACCCCGACATCGATACTTGTCGCGTTGCCGATCTCATAGGGCCCGCCAGCCGCCTGGGCCGCGATGCCGTAAAGTTCGTTGGCAGCATCGTAGGCGTTGCTTGCCAGATTGGCGATCGCATAGATGCCGGCGATAGGCTGCGTCACGCTGGCGCCGAGATTGAGCCCCTGGCTCAGAATGGTGGCTAGATTGCCTGCGTTCGATACTTTTGTGACACCACCGGCCGTGGCACCGCCCTTGCCGGCCACGCCACCGCCACCGCCGACGGACTGTGCCAGCAGCCCGTCCGCGTCGGTGCCGCGGGTGACGATGGCGCCTGCGTTGGATGCGGTCACGCTACCGCCGTCGCCTCCCGCACCACCAGAGCCCCCGACACCCACACTGATCGACAGACTGTCGCCATTCGCGGTGGCGGTACCGCCACCGGCAGCACCACCGCCCCCGCCCACCGATTGCGCGAACATGCCATCGGCTCCATCACCAGTGGTAAAAATGCCGCCACTGCTGGCCGCGTCGACCGCGCCGCCAGTGCCTCCGCTGCCGCCGTTGCCCCCCACGCTGATCGCCGCACCAAAGCTCGCATCGGCATTGTTTGCGGTCGCAGTTGCATCGCCAGTGCCACCGGTACCGCCGCCGCCGACACTCTGCGCAAAAGCGCCATAAGCGTCCGCGCCATATGTCAGCAGTAACCCTGTATTATCGAGACCGACTAGGCCGCCAATTGCGCCCTTGCCCCCACCACCGCCGATCGCAGTCGAAAATGAAACGGTGATGTTCGAGGCTGCACCGCCCGAATAGGAGGCCGCAGTCGCATCGCCGCCGGCACCGCCGCCACCGCCGACCGATTGCGCGACGAGTGCGTAAGCGCCCTCGCCGGCCGTGGTGACGATCCCGCTATTGGTCACGCTCGCCGCGCCACCTGTATTACCGGTACCGCCTTGGCCACCAATACCAAGCGCAAAGGATACCGCCGGTACGCTGTCGCCCGGCGCGAGGGAGACCACGCGCGCCGCCGAAGCGCCGCCGCTACCACCGCCGCCGCCAATTGATTGGGCAAGGATGCCGTAGGCGTCGGAGCCGTAGGTGGTCACCTGACCCATATTGGTGATTGTGGCGTCCGCCGCCGCCCCGCCATCGCCACCATTGCCACCGATCGCGATAGAAGCGGTCGGCAAAATTCCTCCAAGGAATGAAACCGCCGCCCCGCCCTTACCGCCGCCGCCGCCAATCGATTGCGCCTGAAGCCCTGCCGCGTGATCGCCATAGCTGGTAACGAGACCATCATTGCTGATCTGCACGTTTTTCGCCAAGCCACCGTTACCGCCTTTGCCGCCAATCGTCAGCGAAATGGCGCCAATGCCCCGCACCACCGCGCTTCCGCCCGTGCCTCCCGCCCCGCCAATCGACTGCGCCAGGACGGTATTGTCGCCCAACGTACTCAGTGAACCAATAATAGCTTTCGCGCCGAGCTGGACCGTAACGTTGCCGCCATTGCCCCCCAAACCTCCATTACCGCCAACCACCAAGGCCGTACCAACGGCAATACCAGTTGCATCACCGCCGATGCCGCCACCGCCGCCAATCGATTGGGCGATTAGCCCGCTCGCCGCAGCGCCGTTTGTGACCAAAGAGCCATTGACGAAATCGGCGCTGACATTGCCGCCAGCCCCTCCTGTTGCTCCTGTGCCGCCATCGGCCAGGAAGTTGCCCACACCACCATTTCCGCCGCCGCCGCCAATGCTCTGTACAACGGCGACGTTGGCGTATTTTCCGCTACTGGTTACCGCCACCATTTGCCCAGACTCACCCAATGTCAACGATGCCGCGTTACCCGCGCCGGCTCGTCCCCCGCCACCGGCGCCGCCCTCTAGCGCATTCGCGGAACCACCAACACCTCCCTGACCACCCGCTGACTCGACGTAGATCGCATGCCCCGGACCCGTACCAGTGCCGATATAGTTGATCGTTCCATCAACCGACGCGCTGGCTGCGCCAGCGCCGCCCCCTTGGCCGCCATCGCCCGAATCCGCGCCGACGCCATCGCCACTGAACCCTCCCGCACCGCCGGTGCCGCCTTCTGAGAGCGCAATTACCGCGGCATTATATGAGTTATAGTTTCCTTCGTTAACCGTAATCGAGCCGCCCGTCATCGAGACCGTGGCGTTGCTACTATTGCCGCCCACCCCCCCGGTGCCACCATAATCCGTATCTCCGTAGGACGCCGCACCACCGGCGCCGCCGACTCCACCGATGGAATATGCGAAGAGACCTATCGATGGCCGGGAGGCTTGTTTGTTCGTCTGAATCGATCCGCTCTGCCAATTAAGCGAGGCTGAGTTCCCATTACCGCCACCCCCGCCATTACCAGCATAGTTGGTCACCAAAACATCGCTCGTACTCACCGAACCGCCCGCACCACCGGCGCCGCCCGCACTTTCGGCGACGACCCCTTCGCTTGCGGCTTGAACCTGACCACTCGCGGTGACCTGAACGGCTGCCGCCCCGCCGCCAACCGCTCCCGCCCCTCCTTGTTTATCGCCGGCACCGAAAGTTCCGGTGCTGCCTCCTGCACCACCAGCGCCACCTTCGCTAAGCGCCGCAAATCCCACAACGATCCCTATCCCCTTGATGGAGCCAGAAAATTCGACCCTGATGGCACCACCGTCACCTCCCGCACCGCCGTTGCCGCCTGTAACTTGATCCGTGAATGCGGGATTGCCCGCATTACCGCCGTTACCGCCGCTGCCGCCAAGCGCCAAAATTACCCCCCCGCCCCCTAAAAAACCCGGTGTGGAGATGTTTACGTTCGAAGCCGTATTGTCGATCCCGCCGGACGCCTGGCCGGGCGAGCCTGGATCACCATTTGTATCAAGACCTCTGGACGCACCGGCACAACCGCTCTCGCCAATATTTACTAATTCATAAGGGGCGGTAAACGTCTGATTGCTGTAGTTAAAGGTTTGCAAGGCCGTCGGCTGCGGAGAATTGCTGCTGTTACATTGCGCGCGGGAAAACCCGGGTGCCGCGAGAATCAGGCTTACAAAACCGAATGCAAACAGCCGCAAAATGCAATGCTGCGCCACCATCTTTATGCTCCCGCCAGCCGACGATGACCATCACCGCTCGTTTATTAAACAAAAGCAATTTTTTTGTAGGCAAAATCAAGAGGGACCACCCTCAATCTTGAGTGCAGTTTTTGACAATTTGTAGCAAATTATGAGACTTATCCCGGAGGTTTC
Source organism: Acidocella aminolytica 101 = DSM 11237 (assembly GCF_900129125.1). Taxonomy (GTDB): domain Bacteria; phylum Pseudomonadota; class Alphaproteobacteria; order Acetobacterales; family Acetobacteraceae; genus Acidocella; species Acidocella aminolytica. Next base: position 6,973 of record NZ_FQVJ01000013.1, read on the forward strand.
GGTACCAAATGGCACCACACTTTGTTGAATTTACTTTAAATTTACCAAATCCGGCACCAGAAATGCCTTCCAGGGATTACGGCTGAGCCGTGCCGCGTTAACGCGTTTGTGACCACTCGCCTGGGATTCACACCGGCTCAAGTTCAGATTCCAGGCGGGTCGTATAAGTCAACGACCAAGTCCGTGGCGCCGGGGCGTAACTTCGCCGACGGCTTGATGGCATATGAAGACAAGGTGGCCGGGGTGGCGAATCCTTTGTGTCCTTCGACAAGAAAGGGGTCCGTAACTATCGACGCAGGGAACGGCCGTACAATTGTTGGGACATGGAAAAGACCAAGTTTATCGGAAATGGTATGTTTAATGCCATCACAAGAGAGTTATTGTTAAATACCTTGATTCGAAATCAAGCTGGGAAGAGCAAAAATAAAATTCGTTGATATATGATATAATTTAAAAACCAACAGTTAAGCATGACATACTCCACACTATCAACGATATAATCCACGGGGATTAAAGAAACCGTCATTGAGACATATGTCGGTACCATGCCGAGTGATGTGGATCGGACAGCTATTCAGCGTACAAAATTAATTCTGACGCAAATGTGATGGCTCTATTTTTACAGCGAGCCGATCACACGGGCTTCAAGCAGGTCGAGCCGACCGTGCGCGCTTAACAGTCCAATCAAGAGTTCAAGCAATCAATTGACTTTTGAGTTTAGTCCGTAATTGGTGCAAGTTTCCTGGGAACTTTATCAAAGGCCAAGATCGGTAATGCATGGTGGACCACCCACCCGATGCAAATCGCATACAAAACAGTACCAACGCCGACCGTGCCTCCCAGCCCCCAACCGACTGAGAGCACTATAGCTTCTATCCCTGTCCGCACGAGTTTCACGGGCAGGCCTGAGCGTTTACAAATACCCGTCATCAGACCATCACGTGGACCAGGACCGAGCCCCGCCCCCATATACGCTCCCCCTGCTACGCCGTTCAGCAGAATACTAAACCCGAGAAGCGCAAGCCGTGAGCCGTAGGCTTCCGGCGACGGAATTAAAGCGAGGGCGATATCGGCGACTATGCCTATCACAAGAATGTTCAATACCGTGCCTAGTCCTGGACGTTGGCGCAACGGTAGCCACAACAAGAGAACGCCGAGCCCGATTAGATTGACCGTCAGCCCAAAGCTAAGGCCAATCAGTGGAGCAAGCCCTTGGGTCAGTACGTCCCATGGCGCGAGGCCAAGATTGGCCCGGACCATCATGGCTATAGAAATGCCATAAAGACTCAAACCAACCAGGAGTTGAGCAAGACGGACGTGAATACGAATGCGATCGAACATACCACCAAATTGGCGCGAATGGCTCTATTATAAATAGCCACTTTTGCTATAATGGCTATCTCATGAATACAAACACACTTAGGGCTGGCTCTATGTCGCGTCTTCTCGGCAATTGGCGCGGAGATAAAAGTACCGATGCGACATACCGGCTGCTGGCTAGATCACTACGACTGCTAATCTTAGACGGTCGCGTGGGTCTGGGGGTTCGACTTCCGGGAGAACGCGAACTTGCGCAAGCAATCGGCCTAAGCCGCACGACCGTAACAGCCGCTTACAACCAATTGCGAGACGAGGGCTTTCTTTTGAGCCGTCAGGGGTCGGGAAGCGTTACTCATTTACCCGGCGGACCTACCACTGTTGAATTTGGTGATGTTTTTCAGGGCGAACCATTAATAGACTGGACTGCGGCTGCTTTGCCTGCCTCTGCTGGACTTTGGCAGGCTTACGAGGAAGCCCTGCAACGCCTTCCCGGCTACCTCGCGGGAATTGGCTATGAGCCCCTTGGCCTGTCCTGCCTGCGAGAAGCGATTGCGCGTGATTATGAAACGCGCGGCTGTCCTACCCGGCCCAGCCAGATCATCGTGACAAGCGGCGCGCAAAATGGCCTTAGCCTTGTTTTACGTGCGCTGGCGGCGCCAGGTGACCGTATTGCGGTTGACCACCCTACCTACCACAACGCGTTGGGTGCCATCTTACGTCACAACTGTCAGCCGGTGCCCGTAAGTCTCCCAGAGGAAGGTTGGGATATTGCCGGCCTTGACGCAGCGTTTCGACAGACGGGGCCACGTTTTGCTTATCTGATACCCGACTTCCATGTCCCCACTGGGCGGCTGATGGACGATGCCAGCCGACGGGACCTGATAGCAATCGCTTCCCGAACACGCACACCGCTACTGATTGATGAAACCATGGCTGAAACAGGCTTTGGAACCGCCGTTCCTGCGGCGGTCGCATCCCATGATCCAGAAGGTCACCTCGTTATCAGTCTTGGCTCGGCCAGCAAGCGTTATTGGGGAGGTATGCGGATTGGTTGGATTCGCGCCAGCGAACAGCGCATCGCAGCGCTAGGTCGTCTGCGGGCAATTTTCGACATGGCAACGTCAGTGCTGGAACAACTGACCGTCACAGTGATGCTGGAAAAGGGTTGCGGGGCAGGTGGGCATCGTGCCGAAATGGAGATGCGTTGCGACAAACTGATTGCGCTACTTTCCGATCAACTACCTCACTGGCGTACGTCACGGCCCCAGGGCGGATTAGCACTGTGGGCGGAATTACCACGCCCAGAAGCCTCTGCGCTTGCGGCGATGGCCCAAAGCTTTGGCCTGCATGTTGCGCCAGGCCCGCGCTTTGGAGTGGGGGATGCATTCGAGCGTTTCGTGCGCTTGCCCTTTACGTTGCCCGAGGACCATCTCGAGCAGGCAGTTGAACGACTTAACCAAGCTAACACGCATCTTCATCGCCGCGCGCCCCACAGTTTTGAAGATCCATTGCGCGTCATTACGGTTGAACATTTAATCTAATTTTTTAACTTACGGAATTTAGGAGGAAAATTTTATTCCGGAATGGAAGAAGGTCCTATCATCCAGGTTAATCGAGCTTGCTGGCGATGATTGAGGCGATGCGTTTATAGGTGAACGCAATATGCGCGAGGGTACGTGCCGTCACTACCTCGGCGCAGATCTTGTTAAGCTCCTTGAACAACCGCAGGATGCCAAGACATGTCCGCCCCCTGCTCCTAGTGGGAACGGCCGGCCAGAAAAGCGATCATCAGCTCTTCGGTGTTGGGCGCGGCCGAGGCGCCCCAGCGACAGAATCGCTCCGAACTCCATTCCGCATTGACGCACGCCTTCAGATTATCCGGCACCTCCAGCGCCGCGTTGGTCACGTCGTCTGGCAGGGGCCAGGTCAATCCCGTCACCCTGGCGCGCTTCAGATCATCCTGGATCGTGCTCCGCGCCTCACCGAGCATCCGCCCAATCCCCTCGCGCTGATACCCTCACTTGCCAGCCGTAATGTGTATTGCATCTGCCTCATCGTCAGCTCTCTCTTCACCGCCGTCCGCCTCCCCCCGTGATTGCTCACGACGCGCAAATGCCCGAGTTGCTGACCCACCCAAAAACGACGGAAATAGCCTCCCCAGGTGACCAGATTTAAATCGGAGTCCTGACCAGTTTCAATCTGAACCCACACAAATTTTACGAAATTTTAGACATTCTCCGACTAAAGGTACAATAAAGAAACAATATCAACGCTCTCTAAAGAACAAACATGGCATTGCCATTCCGGGACCACCCCTTTAGTCTTTAATGTCAAGAAACTGCCCGCTCAGGCCAATACCTTCCAGATGGCGAGCAGCGCTGCGCGTATTAGTAAAGAGCATTATTATGAATGACGTGACGGCATGGCTGTCGAATGCACATCCTGTTGATAAGAAAAACGCTGCAGAGACTGTTTTTGATGACATACGCTCGGCAATTACCTCCGGGCGCTTGCCCGTGGGTGCGCGCCTGCCCTCAGAACTACAGCTTGCCCGTAGTTATAAGGTTAGCCGCCCCGTCATCCGTGAGGCATTGCGCTCATTGCAGACATTAGGACTGACCCAGACACGTACCGGTAGCGGGACGTTTGTGATTATGGCGTCTCCGGACCCTAAGTTAAGCTACGGAACATATCTGGCCCGTGATCTGGTTGAGGCACGCCCGCACATAGAAGTGCCCGCGGCAGGATGGGCAGCGTTGCGCCGCAGTGAAAGCCAAGCGTTACGGCTTCATACCTTATGTGACAAGATGGAAAAGCAAGACGATCTCAGTGAGTGGGGGACGCTGGATGGAGAGTTTCATAGCCTGATTATTGAGGCTTCAGGAAATGCCGTTTTCACGAAAGTTCTTGGCGATATTCAGAACGCCCTAATGCGTCAATCGGCGTTGCTCAATCTGATGTCGCATCGAAGGGAAGCATCTAATGTTGAGCACCGCCGGATCGCCCAGGCGATCGCGGCGGGATCTGAACAAGAGGCCAAGGCCGCCATGAGCGCGCATCTTGGCCAGGTAAAAACCGTGTTAAGTAAGATTATTGGGCAAGATCAGACTTGTGAGTAATGATTGCCGGCTGATTTAGCAGCCGTTCTGGAGTTAAAATATCCGCCAGTTCGGCGGAAGTTAAAAAGCCGCCTTCAATCGCAACTTCTACAATATTGCGATTTGTCGCCAGCGCCTCCTTGGCGATTTGAGTTGCCGCCTGATAACCTATGAACGGGTTGAGCGCTGTAGCAAGGCCAATGGACTCTTTTACCCGGTGCGCCATAACCTGCTCATGAGCAGTAATGCCGTCAACACAGCGATCTGCCAGGGTTCGGCAAGCAGCAGCAAGCGAGAGAAGGCTATCGAGAAGAGAGCGCGCAATAACGGGCTCGAAGGCGTTAAGCTGAAGCTGCCCACCTTCGGCGGCCATCGTAATTGTCATATCGTTGCCAATGACCACGAAAGCGACTTGATTTACCATCTCGGGAATAACCGGATTGACTTTTCCTGGCATGATGCTCGAGCCAGCCTGCATCGGAGGTAGAGAAATCTCACCCAGGCCAGCGCGGGGGCCAGAGGAAAGCAAACGCAGGTCATTACAGGTTTTTGAAAGCTTAATTGCGATACGCTTGAGAACACCAGAGAGATGAACGAAGGCGCCGGGATCTTGAGTTGCTTCAATGAGATCACTGGCGGTGACAAGTGGACGACCTGTTAGCCTGACGAGATGCGCGCAAGCCCTCTCAGCATAGTTTGTTGGCGCGTTGAGGCCGGTACCGATCGCGGTCGCGCCGAGATTAATTTCATGCAGCAGGGCAGACGATTCGATCAGCCGTGCCCTGTCCTCCCCGAGCATAACCGCAAAAGTGTGGAACTCCTGGCCGAGAGTCATAGGCACAGCGTCTTGCAACTGGGTGCGTCCAATTTTCAGGAAGTCACGAAATGCCTGTGCCTTGCGCTCAAAGGATTGTTGCAGCTCCTCCATTGCCGATTCGAGTTCGTCAGCGGCCTCAATCAACGCGATGTTGAGCGCCGTGGGGTAGGCATCATTGGTCGATTGACTGAGATTGACGTGATCGTTGGCGTTAAGCCGCGCATAATTCCCCTTACGGCTACCCAACAATTCGAGTGCGCGGTTGGCGACCACTTCGTTGGCATTCATGTTCGTCGACGTCCCGGCTCCTCCCTGGATGACGTCAACTACAAACTGTTCGCGCAGCGCGCCGCCCCTGATCTCCTGGCACGCCTGGACGATTGCTGTCAGCCGCTCGGCATCAAGCAGGCCCAATTCGTGGTTAGCGCAAGCGGCAGCCTCCTTGACGAACATTAACCCACGGATAAGGTGGGAATAATGGCCGATTGGAACGCCGGTAACCTGGAAATTCTCCATCGCCCTTGCCGTGTGTACGCCCCAATAGGCGTCTGCCGGAATATCCTTTGTTCCCAGAAGATCATACTCGGTACGCATTTCAACCACGTTCGTTTGCCTTTGTTTGTTAATGGAAAATCTGTCAGGCTGTCCGACTTATTTTGGTTATCCTCCTGAGTTTGGATGGTCAATAGGTATTGCTGTATTGCTGCCTTACAGATATTAGTCACATTAACTGCGCCACTAGCGCGGCTGCCGAACAGTAAACGAGGATGTCGGCGCCTATCGGCGTAGCCCATAAAAACACAACTCTGCGGAGAGGGAATTATGACAGAGAAAACACAGGCTTGGGCGGCAACCGAACGTCAAATCGAAATCTCTGAAGATTCAGGGTACCGAAAAGCCCTTAAACGCCGGCAGATTCAGATGATTGCGGTCGGCGGCTCAATCGGCACTGGGCTCTTTCTCGGTGCCGGCGGACGATTTGCGCTGGCAGGCCCGGCTCTGGTGTTTGTCTATGCACTATGCGGCTTTTTTGCATTTTTGGTAATGCGGGCGCTCGGGGAATTGATCATGTATCGCCCGAGTTCTGGTTCCTTCGTCTCTTATGCTCGTGAATTCTATGGCGAGAAGATGGCGTTCGCTGCAGGGTGGATGTATTGGTTGAACTGGGCCATGACTTCAGTGGCGGATGTGACCGCTGCAGCTCTATATATGAATTTCTTTCAGCAATATGTGACGTGGTTGCAGGGCATTCCGCAATGGATATTCGCGTTGTCAGCGTTATTGCTGGTATTGGTCATGAATCTTCTGTCAGTGAAGGTCTTTGGCGAATTGGAATTTTGGTTCAGCTTGCTCAAGGTTTCGTCACTAGTAGCGTTTTTGTGTATTGGCATCTATTTCGTCGTCACAGGTACGCCCGTGGATGGCCACACACCGGGCTTTAGCCTTATAACGAATCATGGCGGCTTTTTCCCCTATGGCATTTTGCCAGCATTGATCATCGTGCAAGGGGTTGTTTTCGCCTATGCTGGGATCGAAGTAATCGGTACGACGGCGGGTGAAAGCGAAAACGCCATGAAGGTAATGCCTGCTGCCATACGCTCAGTTATTCTGCGCTTGGTCGTGTTTTATGTAGGCTCTGTGCTGCTTTTGGCTGTGCTGCTCCCCTACACCGCGTATAGCGCGAACGAGAGTCCCTTTGTGACGTTTTTTGGCAAACTAGGATACCATGATGCCGCAATCATCATGAATCTGGTGGTTTTGACGGCAGTGCTTTCCTCCCTCAATTCCGGCCTCTATTCCACAGGCCGCATTCTCCATTCAATGGCGGTCTCAGGTTCGGCGCCAGTTGCATTAATGAAAATGAATAAAGCCGGTGTTCCCTATATGGGTGTTGCTGTCACCGCTGTGGTAACCATGATCGGCGTGGGACTCAATGCCATTGTGCCTTCCTCTGCTTTTGAGATCGCGCTTAACGTAGCAGCTTTGGGCATCATTTCCGCTTGGTGCGTCATCATTTTATGCCAACTCAAGCTTTGGCTAAGGGCACGGCGTGGCGAAATTGCCCGTCCAGCGTTTCGTATGATAGGTGCCCCTTATACTGGCATCCTCACGCTCCTCTTTCTGGCGGGCGTTTTGGTGTTGATGGCGTTGGATTACCCAACCGGAACGTGGACAATTGCGTCTCTGATCGTGATCATACCTTTGTTGGTTTCAGGGTGGTATTTTATGCGTAATCGCCGTCAGGAGGCCGTTGATGCACAGACGCTTCAAGCAAACCAGGAGGTCGTGTGAGCCTTAATCATACTAAACCACTGGTGGCAGTTATTGCCACTGGTGGCACTATCGCCAGCCAGCGGGGAGCCAGCGGTGCAAGTGCACCTACGCTGACTGGACAAAACCTTCTGGCGCAAATGCCGCGCGATAAGTGCCAGATCCGCGCCATCGATTTGATGGCAAAGGATTCCGCGAGCTTCACGTTGAATGACATCCAACAAATCAGCGAAGCAGTGAAGATACAATTGTGCGACCCCGAGGTGGCGGGGGTAGTGGTTTTGCATGGCACGGATGCGATGGAGGAAACGGCATTGCTTGTGCATTTACAGTACCAACTTGCCAAGCCGGTCATATTCACGGGGGCACAGTTTACTTCCGACCATATAAAATCAGACGGCCCCGGTAATCTTTCCGGTGCGATCGCAGCGGCTCTTTGTCCTGAACATGCCCGTCGCGGGGTTTTGCTACATTTCGCCTCAAAGCTCCTGCCGGTTTGGGGAACCTATAAATACTCTACTGAAAGGGCCGATGCGTTTCGACAATCCAAGCGAATAGACTCACTATCAAGTCCTCGGCTTGATGGTGATATTAGCAAAATTCGTGTCGACATTGTCGCAGTTTATCCAGGCTGCGACCATACACACATGCAAGCCAGCTTAGCTGCCGGCGCCAATGGTATTGTTTTAGCCGCACTTGGGTCTGGCAATGCCAACCCATGCCTAGTTGAGGCTGTAAAAGATTGTACGGCACTTGATATCCCTGTTGTCGTCTCAAGCCGTGTGCCACATGGGCTGTTGACAAGCGGCTACGGCGGCGGCGGCGGCGGGCATGATCTTGCTGCGGCAGGAGCTATCCACGCGAGGATTTTGAGGCCAGGTCAAGCGCGGATTCTGTTGCTGGCGCTTCTTGCCACAGGTCGGGACAAAGAGGATATACGCGCGGCTTTTAAATAGGCTTTGTTACATACATATGGTTTATGAGTAGGATTCACTAATGGGACCTGAGAGCGTAGCTATCTGTCAGACCCAAGCATGTGAAAACCGAAATATCGTACAGTGAATCGGTGAACACCTGACACTGCTGGTGAGGGGGCTTCCTCGGCCATGGCTAATGGCCGAGCAACAACAAGTCGATGCCCTTCGACAAAACGGCGCTCACGCTGCTATCGAAGCAGAAAGAGACAATGCCGTTGCTGGCATAGAGGAAAGGCCACCTTGACACAACATAGCTTTTTTGACGGCAATGCTGGAAAGCGCCCCTCCAAAGCCATTCATTCGAACTGCGACTCTTCTGCCATTCACAATCGACCCAGGATATGCGGCCGTAAGACCTTCTTTCTAGGCTTCGTGGTAGCAGCGCTTCTCGCCGGCACGCGGCTTGTTTTTTTGTTTGCGCCTGTCAGCACGGACCCCGATGAGGGATGGAATGCCGCTCATGCCGTACTCGCTATTGGCGGCGGCGTGCTCTACCCCCCGTCTGGCGGGCTGACGGGCACAAACTACCCGCCGCTTTCTTTTCTTTTGGCGGGTCTGCTCGGCAGGATAACGGGCGATATGATCTTCGCCGGCCGTTTGCTCGCACTTTTTAGCATCGTCTGTGTCGCGGGGCTGGTCTGGCAGATCAGCTTTAAACTAACCCGGGACCGCCTAGCCTCCGCCTGGCCCCTGCTGCTTTTCATACTCTACAACGCAACCCTTTGCCGTTCTTATCTCGGTATGGATGACCCGCAATGGCTTGGCCAGGCGTTCGCGTTGGCGGGGCTGGCGGTTCTGCTGCCGCGGGATTCTTCCACGCTTCCCGGTGGGTGGCGGATAACCCTCGCCGCGTTTCTGTTCGTGGCAGGCGGGTTTGTGAAACAAAACCTGGTCGGCCTGCCTCTGGCGGTCACGGTCTGGCTAGCCATGGAAAGCCGCCGCGCCTTTGCCGTTTGGCTTGCGGCTGCCATTACCGCTTTGGCTCTGGGCTTTGGTCTTTGCGCGAGTGTCTATGGCACGCCTTTCTTCCAAAACGTGTTTCTTACCCCGCGGCATTACGAGGCATCTCGGGCTTTTCTGAAGTCCCTGCCCTTTCTTCTGGCCCTGTTGCCGATGATCTGGGCATCTTTCTGGCTAGCCCGGTTCAGGCAGGAAGATTCGCGCCTGCGCTTGCTGCTGCTTTGTGCGCTCATGGCGCTTGTCACAGGCGTTGTGGAGCGGGGCGGAATGGGCGTGGATATCAACGCGCATTTTGAAGCCTTGTCCGTCCTTTGTATCCTCTCTGGTCTTGCCCTGGCCCGCGCGCCGGGCGCATGGCGATGGTTTGCAGTTCCCTTTATCGCCCTCGTGCCATTGGGCGCCGTGAAAGGCTGGCATGACGTGACTAGCTACCCTGCCCGGCTGACGGCGTTTCAGGCCATGGAGGCGCAGATTCGCGCCCAGCCCGGCCCCGTTGCGTGTGAGGATCTGGCCTATTGCTACTGGGCTGGCAAAGGCTACCCGCTTGATTTCTTTCTCTATGGGCAGCGCTTTCTCGCCACGCATAAAGACAGCGCTCTGCGCGACGCCATTGCCGATGGCAAGATCAGCGCCGCGCAAATCAACACGCACCACACCCAGCAGTCAGCCTTTAGCGACCCGCTGCCACCACGCTTGCAAAGCTTGAGCACCGGCACACTCTACCAGTCAGGTAGCCAAACCCTTCTTGCCCTGTCTCCGCGCGCTCAGGGTTGAAACGGTAGTTTTTCCTGTATCTTCGCCGCACTGGGCAAATCGCTTTCCTTAAAGCCACCGCCGAGATCCTGGTAGAGGGCGATGCTGGCCAGCAAACGGCTCTGCTGAATTGAGAGCGCCGTCTGCTGATCCGAGAGCAACGTGACCTGGGCACTAACCACTGTGGTATAATCCACCGTTCCGGCACGGTATTCGTTCAGGGCAATCTGCGCGGCGCGAGTGGCGTCTGCCACGGCACGGGCCTGTACCTCGGCCTGGCGGGCATAGATCTGCAGGTTGGAGAGGTCATTCTCCACATCCTGGAAGGCGCTCAGCACGGTCTGCCGGTAGGTTTCCACGCTCTCCATATAGGCCGCCTCCGCCGCCGTCACCGCTTGGCCGCGCGCACCACCTTCAAACAAATTCCCCGTCACGGTCGCGCCTAACGACCAGAGCTCGTTCGAAGCATTAAACAACCCCAAGATCGGGTTGGCCGAGAACCCGCCCAGCGCCGACAGTGACAAAACCGGATAATACGCCGCCTCCGCCACCCCCACCAACGCATTCTGCGCGGCCATCGTGCGCTCGGCAGCGGCAATGTCCGGACGACGCTCCAACAGCGTGCTGGGCACTTGCGGCGGCGCCACCGGCACCGTGGCAATCTGCGGCCCCTCGGGAATGGAAAGCTGCGCTGGCGCCTCGCCCATCAGCACGGCGATGGCATGCTCATATTGTGCCCGGGCCACATGCTCAGCGATGAGGCTGGAGCGCGCGCCCTCCAGTTCAGTCTGCGCCGTGATCACGTCGGACTGCGACACTGTGCCCGCCGCATATTTATTCCGCGCGATCCGCAGACTCTCCTGGTACGCCGCCACGGTTTGCCGCAACAGCGCGATATTCGCATCGGCCGAGCGCAGATACACGTAATCAGACGCCAACTGCGCCTGGGCACTCAGCGTGGCATTGGCCAGATCCGCCGCGCTCACCTGGGCGCTAGCCACATCGCTTTGAACCTGGCGGCGGATTTTGCCCCAGATATCCGGGCTCCAACTCGCCTGCCCCTCAAAGCTGCCGGAGGTGGTGGGGCCGCCATGGGTTACGGCGCTGGCTGTAGTTTCACCCGCGCGCGTGGCCGAGCCGGTCAGCCCCAGCGTCGGGAACAAGCCGCCCCGGGCCTCCTGCGCCAGCGCCACGGCCTGCTTGTAGGCGTAATAATCCGCCGCAAGCGTGGCATTGTTCACGGCAACCTTGGCTTCCAGCCGGTTCAACTCCGAACTCTGGAAATTCTCCCACCATTGGCCCTTGGGGGAGGCATCGGCCGGCTCAGCCTTTACCCAGCCGGGCGCGGCCTTGTAGGCGACGGGCACAGCGAGATGCGGCTTTTGATAATCCGGCCCCACCATGCAGCTTGAAAGACTCAACAAGCCCAGCAGCCCAGTCCACGCGATGCGCCTCATGGCACCTCCACAATACTTCCTGAGCGCGGCGCGGCATTATCCCGCCCGCCGCGCAACTTCGTGGCAAGCCGCTCCAGCCAGAGATACAGAACGGGCGTCGTGTACAGCGTCAACGCTTGGCTCACCAGCAGCCCGCCAATGATGGTCAACCCCAGCGGTTGGCGCAACGCCGCCCCCTGGCCAATGCCAATCGCCAACGGCAACGCCCCCAGTACGGCGGCGAAGGTGGTCATTAAAATCGGCCGCAGGCGCAGACTCGCGGCCCGGAAGATCGCATCCTCCGGTGCCAGGCCCTCGCCTCGCTGCAAGGCCAACGCGAAATCGATCATCAAAATGGCGTTTTTCTTCACGATGCCAATCAGAAGAATCACTCCGATCAGCGCAATAATCGTCAGCGGTGTGTCCAGCATTAGCAAGAACAGCGTCGCCCCCACCCCCGCCGAGGGAATGGTGGAGAGAATGGTCAACGGGTGGATCGTGCTCTCATACAAAATCCCCAGTACGATATAGACCGCCGCGAGCGCCGCCAGAATAATCAGTGGTTCGGAGGCTTGAGAGGATTCAAACACCGCCGCCGTGCCCGCAAAGCCGCCTTTAATGGTCAGCGGTACGTGGAGATCGTTCATGGTTTCTTGAATCAGCGCTGCCGCCGTGCCCAACGCCACGCCAGGCGGCAAAGAGAAGGAGATCGTCGCCGCAATCTGCCCGCCCTGGTGGTTCACCGTAATCGGGGTCGTGCCGGGGGAGATGGTGGCAAAGGCCGAAAGTGGCACCATCGTCTCTTTATTGGTGCTGACCGCCGCGCCGGAGGAGGCATTCTTGATGCCAGTGATGGAATTGATAGCGGCGTTGGTGACGCTGTCCTCGGCAATGACGGTGGTCGCAGCCGTGGCGCTGGTGCTACCAGTGGAGACCGACCCGGCGGCAAGCTGGGTCGAAGCCGTGCCGCTGGCGGTACCACCCGTGGTGCTGACATAAATGCGTGCAAGATCCGCCGGCGTCTGCTGGTAACGCGGCGCGAACTCCATCACCACCTCATACTGGTTCAGCTCATTATAGATGGTAGACACAGTGCGCTGGCCAAATGCATCGTACAAGGTGGCGTCAATCTGCTCCGGCGTGATGCCAAAACGCGCGGCTTGCGCGCGGTTGATCCTGATATCCGTCTCCAGCCCCGCAGATTGCAGGTCGGAATTCACATCCACCAGCGCCTTGTTCTGCTTCAGCGCCGCGACAATCTTCGGCACCCATCGCTTCAGGCTCCCCAGGCTGTCGCTGGTCAGAGTGTATTGATATTCGGCATTGCTCTGCCGCCCGCCCGCGCGCAAGTCCTGGGCTGGAACCAGAAACGTCCGCGCCCCCGCAATCCGGGACAACGGCCCCCGTAAACGCGCCACAACCTTCGCCGCGGAGGCAAGCCGGGCGCTCCGAGGCTTTAGGGTGACGAAGACAAAGGCGGAATTGGTTGAACGCCCACCGGTAAAGCCGGAGACTGATTCTACAGCCGGATCTTCCTCGATGATCGCTTGTGCCTTAGCCATTTTTTCCTTCATCGCGGCGAAGGAGATGGATTGATCCGCCTGCATGTTGCCAATCAACAGCCCGGTATCCTGCTGCGGGAAAAACCCTTTCGGCACCACCACAAACAAAGCGATATTCAGAATGATGGTGAGCAGAAAACCAAATCCGACCAGCTTGGAGTGACGCAGCGCCCAGCGCAAGGATTGTTCATATCCGCCCCGCATCCGGCTGAAGCCGCGTTCCATGGCATCTAGCAACCGGTGCGGCTTGCGCTCATCATGCCGGATCGGGCGCAACAGCAAGGCGCAGAGCATGGGCGTGGTGGTCAACGAGACCAGCAGCGAGATCAGGATGGTGATGCACAGCGTCTCCGCAAACTCACGGAACAACATGCCAACCAAGCCGGGCAGCAACAAAATCGGCACAAACACCGCAATCAGCGACAGGCTCATCGACAGCACGGTGAACCCCACCTCAGCCCCGCCGCGCAGCGCCGCCTCCACGGGGGCCATCCCGGCTTCCAGATGGCGCATGGTATTTTCCGTCACCACCACCGCATCATCCACGACGAACCCCGTGGCAATGGTCAGCGCCATCAGCGAAAGATTATCGATCGAGAACCCCAGCAGATACATCGGCCCGAATGCACCAATAATCGAAACCGGCACGGCCAGTCCGGGGATCAGCGTGGCACGCTGTGAGCGCAGAAACACAAACACCACCCCCACCACCAGCAGCACGGCGATGAATAGCGTGCGCTCAGTATCATCCACCGCGGCGCGGATGGACTGGCTGCGGTCCATCGCGACAGCCACATGGATGGCGGGCGGCAAGGCGGCTTTAAGTTCCGGCAGTAGTGCCTTAATGGCGTCCACTGTCTTGATAATATTGGCGTCCGGCGTCCCGTGAATAATCACCAGCACCGCCGACTTGCCGTTATAAAGCCCAGCATTCTGAGTGTTTTCGACCGAGTTTTCGACCTTCGCGACATCAGACAGCTTCACTGCTTCGCCATTGCGATAAGCCACAACCAAACCCCGGTATTGCGACGCCCTCGTCGCCTGGTCGTTGGTGTAAAGCTGGTAACGCGTGGGGCCTACATCGAAATAACCCTTGGGCGAATTGGCATTCGCCGCCGCCAGCGCGGCTCGCACGTCCTCAAGCCCGATGCCATATTGCGCTAGCTTTCCCGGCTGCAACTCCACCCGTACAGCCGGCAGAGCAGAGCCGCCTAGCTCCACCTCACCTACGCCGGTAACCTGCGAAAATTTCTGTCCCAGCACCGTATCAGCTGAATCATAAAGCTGGGCCGGTGTCATCGTGCCCGATGTCAGCGACAGAATCATAATCGGCGCATCGGCGGGGTTGAATTCATGATAGGTCGGATTAGCCCGCAAACTAGTCGGCAAATCTGCGCGCGCCGCCTGAATAGCCGCCTCCACATCACGCGCGGCGCCATTGATATCCCGGCTCAACCGAAATTGCAGCACAATGCGCGTGGACCCGATCCCCGATTGCGAGGTCATCTCAGTCACGCCGGAAATGGCCCCCAAATGCCGTTCTAGCGGTGCGGCCACCGTCGAGGCCATTGTCTCCGGGCTGGCACCCGCCATCTGGGCCATGACCTGAATCGTCGGGAAAGCTATTTTCGGCAGCGGTGCCACCGGCATACGAGTAAATGCCAATATGCCAGAGAGCGCGATGCCAATGGTCAGCAAAATGGTTGCGACCGGCCGACGAATAAAGATCGCCGGTATATTCACGCGTGTTGCCCCCTTACCCGCCGCGCCAGCGCGTCGAAGGCGAGATAGATCACGGGTGTTGTAAACAGCGTCAGCACCTGGCTGACGAGCAAGCCACCTACGATGGCGATGCCGAGCGGCGCGCGCAGTTCAGCCCCCATGCCGCCGCCGAAGATCAACGGCAGGCCGGCGATCATGGCCGCGAGCGTGGTCATCAGGATGGGGCGGAAGCGCAGCAGCGCCGCCTCATAAATCGCCTCGCGGGGGGGCTTTTGCTCGCCGCGCTCAGCCTGCAACGCGAAGTCGATCATCATGATCGCGTTTTTCTTCACGATCCCGATCAGCAGTACGATACCGATAATGCCGATTACCCCCAGCCCGTCGCCCGCCAGCCACAGAAACACCAGCGCTCCTATGCCCGCCGATGGCAAGGTGGACAAAATCGTCACCGGATGCACGAAACTCTCATACAATACGCCCAGCACGATATAGACCGCGATGATGGCCGCGATGAGCAGATAAATTTCACTGCTCAGCGAGGTCTGGAACTGCGCCGCCGCACCCTGGAAAGAGGTTTGCATCGCCTTTGGCAGGTTCACGGCTTTTTCCACCCGTTCGATCGCATTCACCGCCTGCCCTAGCGTCGCCCCTGGCGCCAGATTGAAGGAGATGGTGGTCGCCGGAAACTGGCCGAGATGCTGAATCACCAGCGGCGCCTTCTCCACCTTAAAAGTGGCGATGGCCGATAATGGCACCTGCCCACCGGAGGATGAGGAAGACGGCAGATAAATATTCCCCAGTGAGGTCACTGAGGTCATCTTATCCGCCGGCACTCCCATGATAACCCTGAACTGATCGCTCTGGGTGAAAATGGTGGAAATGATGCGCTGACCAAACGCATCGTACAGCGCGTTATCCACGGTGGCAGGGGTAATGCCAAAGCGCGCCGCGTTGGTACGATTGATGTCGATATAAACCGAATCACCCTGCGCCTGCAGGCCGCTCGCCACGTCGGTGATTTGCGGCAGAGTCTGGAGTTTTTTCATCAGCTTCGGCACATAGCTGGTAAAATCGGCGGAATCCGGATCTTCAAGCACGAACTGATATTGGGTGGGCGATATCATCGTATCCAGCGTCAGGCTCTGCACCGGCTGCAAATAAAGCGAGATACCGGGAATATCCGCCACCGCCTTGTTCAACCGGGGGATCAGCCGCGCGGCGCTGAGACGGCGCTCTGATTTCGGCTTCAGATTGATCAGAAACCGCCCCTGGTTCAGCGTAGTGTTGGTGCCGTCCACACCGATATAAGAGGTCAGGCTGACCACATCCGGGTCTTTCAGCAAGGCATCGGCTAGCTGTTGCTGATGCTGGGCCATGGCCGCGTAGGATGTACTTTGCGCCCCCTGGCTGATGCCCTGAATCTGCCCAGTATCCTGCACCGGGAAAAATCCTTTCGGGATAAAGGCATAAAGCAAAACCGCCAGGAAAAAACTTCCAACCGCCACACCAAGCGTGAGGCGGGTATGCTCCAGCACCCAGCGTAACCCGCGTCCATATGCCGCCACCACACGCGCAAAATAAGCCTCCGCCACCCGCGCGATATGGCC
The DNA here is from genome assembly GCF_900129125.1 of Acidocella aminolytica 101 = DSM 11237. Classification (GTDB taxonomy): domain Bacteria; phylum Pseudomonadota; class Alphaproteobacteria; order Acetobacterales; family Acetobacteraceae; genus Acidocella; species Acidocella aminolytica. The sequence goes on from NZ_FQVJ01000013.1 coordinate 23,496, forward strand.
CGGATGCTCCTCCGACGCCGGGTGCAGCACGCGCGCACACAGCATCGGCACCAATGTCAGCGACACCACGGCGGAGATAACGATTGTCACCGCCAATGTCACCGCGAACTCAGAAAAGAGTCGCCCCACCACATTTCCCATGAACAAAAGCGGGATCAGCACGGCGATCAGCGAGACAGTGAGCGAAATGATGGTGAATCCCATCTGTCCCGCCCCTTTCAACGCCGCCTGCAACGGGCTCTCGCCCATCTTCAGATAACGGGAGATATTCTCAATCATCACAATCGAATCATCCACCACGAACCCAGTCGCAACGATCAGCGCCATCAGTGAAAGATTATTGAGTGAGAACCCTGCCAGATACATAAAAGCCAGCGTGCCGATCAACGAAACCGGCACCGAGATGGACGGAATAATGGTCGCACGCAGGCTGCCGAGGAACAGATAAATCACCACCACGACAAGAAAGATGCTAAGCAGCAGCTCAAACTCCGCCTCCTGCACAGAAGCGCGAATAGCGGTTGTACCATCGCTCATCACCGCGATCTGCAACGCCGCGGGCAGCCCCGTGGTCAGGCGCGGCAACGCTTTTTTTATGTCATCAACCGTCTGGATGACATTAGCGTTGGGCTGTCGCTGGATGTTCAAAATAATAGCAGGCGTTCGGTTGGCCCAGGCACCCAGTTCCGCATTCTCCGGCGCGGCGATCACCTTTGCCACATTCTTCAAAAAAACTGGCGTGCCGTCTTTATACGCAATAACGAGGTTTTCATATTGCGAGGGTTCGCTGATCTGATCGTTATCATTGATCGTATAATTTTGCTGCGGCCCAGAAAAACTGCCCTTAGGCGAATTCACATTGAGATTGGCAATGTCCGTGCGGATATTGTCGATAGAAATGCCATAAGCTGCCAGCGCCTGCGGGTTTACCTCAATCCTGACCGCAGGCTTATGCCCACCGGAAACAGACACCAGCCCCACGCCTGGAATTTCTGAAATCTTCGAAGCCAAGCGCGCATTCACGATCTGCTGAACATCGGTCAGCCGCAAGGTCTTGGAGGTGATCGCCAATGTCATGATCGGCGCGTCGGCCGGGTTCACCTTGTTATAAATCGGCGGCGCCGGAAGATCCGACGGCAGCAAATTACCCGCCGCGTTAATGGCTGCCTGCACTTCCTGTTCCGCGACATCCATGCTCAGCGAAAGATCGAATTGCAACGTGATAACCGACGCCCCGGCCGAACTTTGGCTGGACATCTGCTGCAACCCGGCCATCTCACCCAATTGGCGCTCCAATGGCGCGGTAATCGCAGTGCTGACCACATCCGGCGATGCGCCCGGATAGAATGTCTCAACCTGAATTGTCGGATAATTCACTTCCGGCAGCGCCGCGACCGGCAGAAATTTCAGCGCCACCAAGCCGACCAGCACAAACGCAATCATCAAAAGCGATGTCGCGACCGGCCGGAGAATAAAAAGCCGAGATGGATTCACGGGCCAGCCTTCGTGTTCTGGCCTTTATGAGAGGAGGCAACAGGCGTCAGGGTTTCCTGGGTGCCGTTGGTCGTCACCGTCTCACGGCCCGTGACCATGACCTTGCTACCATCCGCCAGCCGGTCCACGCCATCCACCACCACCACCTCACCCGGCTTCAGCCCTTTGGTGATGACAGTGTTAATGCCATCCGTCGGCCCCATGATCACGGGTTGCACCTTTACCTTATCGTCCGGCTGCAACACATACACATAGGTGCCTGGTGCGCCTTCCTGCACCGCGGGGCTAGGAACCAGCGTGGCGTTCTCCAGCGTCTTCACCAACAGATGCACATTCACAAACTGATTCGGAAACAGCTTATTGTCCCTGTTGGGAAAGTCCGCGCGCAGCTTCACCATGCCAGTGGAGGTGTTCACCTGATTATCCACTGCGGTCAGCGTACCTTCCTCCAGCTTGGTCACGTCATCACTGCCATAGGCGCTAGCGGTCAACGTCTTACCGGCTTCAATCTGTTCCAGAACAGGTGTGAGATTTTGCTGCGCGACCGAGAAAATCACCGTAGTGGGATTCGTGGTCGTCACCACCGCAATGCCGGTGGAGGAGCTTGAAGTAATATAATTCCCCGGATCCACCAGCCGCAGGCCAATCCGCCCCGTCACTGGCGAGGTGATATGGCAATAAACCAGATCCAGCTTGGCGGAATCGATATTTGCACGGTCCCCCTTCACCGCCGCCGCATCCTGCGCCACCGTAAATTCTTGGTCAGATACGGTCTGGGCGGAAATACTGTCCTGCGCCGCCAGCTTCCTGTACCGTGCCAGATCCGACCTCGCCTGGGCCAGACTGGCTATATCCTTCGCCAGGGCCGCCTGATATTGCGCAAGCTGGATCTCATAGGTCCGCGGGTCGATCTGCGCCAGGAACTGCCCCTTTTGCACCATCTGCCCCTGCTTGAAGCCCACCTTGGTCAGATACCCGCTAATCTGCGGCATAATGGTCACCGTGTCCGTCGGGGTCACCGTGCCCAGCTCATCCAGCACCACCTTCATCGGCCCGCTGGTGACCGTCGCCACCCCAACAGCTGGCACGCTCTGCCCCGCAAAAGCCTTTCTGTGCCCCGTGTGACGCCACCAAACAAAAGCTACAAGCAACACAAAAGCGCCGAATAAAGCCCAACGCCCCCGACCGCCAAAATGGCCAGAACTAGATCCAAACAACAAACCCAGCTCCCGTGATTATACTACATGGGATGCTATACTGGTCCTGACCTGTTTTGTCCTTGTCACCAGAAAAACAGTGAATGACAAAAGGTAACTTGTTTAGGGGAGCGGCGCGTTTTCCAAGCTAGGCAACGGCAGTCCCGCGATCCAGGGCACCAAAGCATACAGCAATGTCAGCACCAGGCTGGCCGCCAGCATTAAAAACGCACGCCAACCCGTGATCTGCAAGCCAGATTTGAACACAAACCAACGGTTCCAGAGCAGATACAGGCCAATAAGCCCCACAATCCCGATTTCCACCTGGTTCATGGGCAAGCCAAACTGCACAATGATGGATCCAAGCAGCGCCGCCAAAAAGAGCAAGGGCAAAACCAGCCAGAAGCACCAGTTAAGGGCCGTAGCTGTACGTAGCCATGCGTCCCGGCGGCCAAACAGCCGGGAAAACTCAAAGGTCAGTACCGGCAAGGTGAGCACAGCGCATAACCGCGACATCAGCCCCACAAGACCCGCCCTCCAATCTCCGCCAACGGCCGTAATAAACGCCCCCACCAAAGGAAACGCTATAAGCGGTGCCAGCGAGGCGGAAAAAGCTTCCAGCGTGCCGGAAAACTCCTCTATCCCCTTGGCGTTGCCGCGCGCCAGCATCAGAAGCCCTTGCAGGATCATAGGCAGAACTCCTTGATCAAGGCCTCATAAATATCCGCGAGCTGCTCAAGCTCCGCTATCGGAACGGCCTCATTGACCTTATGCATGGTGGTCCCCACCAGCCCGAACTCCGCGACTGGGCAGTAGCGGGAGATAAACCGTGCGTCGGACGTGCCGCCACCGGTATTGCGGTCTGGCGCGCGCTTTGTCACCGTTTCAATGGCCCGGACTAGAGCGCCGATTTCATCGCCCGGCTGCGTCAGGAATGATTCGCCCGAAACCTTAACGGCAAGCGTTACATCCGGCGCGTACCGGGCCAGCACATCCTTGATCCAGGCGGTCAGGGACGCGCCACTATGCAGGTCATTGAAGCGGATATTCAACTTTGCCACCGCTTCCCCGGGAATCACATTGGACGCCTTGTTACCGACATCCACGGTCGTGACCTGCAAGCTCGAAGGTTCAAAAAACTCAGACCCTTCATCCAGCCGTCGCTCGGTGAGCTCGGTCAAAACAGGAATCAGCTTGTGCACGGCATTATCAGCCAAATGCGGATAAGCGGCATGGCCCTGACGGCCCGGCATGGTGATGGTGGCGTTCAGGCTGCCGCGCCGTCCCACCTTCACCACATCCCCCAGGCAGGTCTTGCAGGTTGGCTCCCCTACCACACAGAAATCCGGAATTTTACGGTGGGCCTGCATCCATTCCAGAACACGCACGGTACCATCCACCGCGTCGCCTTCCTCATCCCCGGTGATCAGCAGCGAGACATGCCCGGGCACGCGCGACAAGGCGGCCACAAAGGCGGCGATACCGCCTTTCATGTCCACCGCCCCGCGCCCATACAGCAGGCCGCTCTGCTCTTCAGCCGCGAAAGGCGGATGAGACCAGCCCTCACCCGGTGGGACCACATCCGTATGTCCCGCGAAACAAAGATGCCGCCCCGGCCCTTTGCGTTCAGCGAAAAAATTCTCGATCTCGCCGAATTTCAGCCTCGCGACCTCAAACCCTAGCCCCTCCAGCGCGGAAATCAGCACACCCTGCGCCCCGGCGTCGGCAGGGGTCACAGACGGGCAGCGCAGCAAATCGCGCAGAAGGACGGGCGCGGAAATCACGCGCGCAACAGCTCGTTGATGGAGGTCTTGGACCGCGTCTGCGCATCCACACGCTTCACGATCACCGCGCAGGCCAAGCTGGGCGAAGTCGGCGTCTTGCCCGGCAGCGCGCCCGGTACCACCACGGAATAAGGCGGTACCTTGCCGTAGAACACCTCACCCGTCTCACGGTCCACAATCTTGGTAGAAGCCCCCAGGAACACGCCCATGGACAGCACCGCTCCCTGCCCGACAATCACACCTTCAGCGACTTCGGAACGCGCGCCGATAAAGCAGCCAGCTTCGATGATTACCGGATTGGCCTGCAACGGCTCCAGCACGCCGCCAATGCCAACACCGCCGGAGATATGGCAGTCCTTGCCGATCTGCGCGCAGGACCCCACGGTCGCCCAGGTGTCGATCATAGTGTTCTCGCCCACATAGGCGCCGACATTGGTGAAGCTCGGCATCAGCACCACGCCGGGCGCGATGTAGGCAGAACGGCGCACCACTGCCCCCGGTACGGCGCGCATACCGGCGGCGGCAAAGCGCGCCTCGTCCCATCCGGCGAATTTCACCGATACCTTATCGTAAACCGGCGCGCCACCGGCGCCGCCCTGAATCACATTCGGGTACAGCCGGAAAGACAGCAACACTGCTTGCTTCAGCCACTGGTTGACCACCCAGCCTTCCGCCCCCGGCTCCGCAACGCGTGCCTTGCCCGAATCGAGCAGCTCCAGCGCCGCCTCAATCGCCTCACGCACCGCACCCTGCGTGGCGGGCGAGATATCGCCACGGTTTTCCCAGGCTGCTTCAATGGCGGCTTTCAGATCGGTGCTCATTTCGTCTTTCCCCAAAAATACGCGGCGGACCATGCGAAGAGTCCGCCGCCCCTGTCAACGAAACCGCCTGCTGGTTCAGGCGGCGGTAATGCGTTCCAGCCCACCCATATAAGACCGCAGCTTCTCGGGAACGGTAATGGAGCCGTCTTCGTTCTGGTAATTTTCCATCACGGCGATCAGCGCACGCCCCACGGCAACACCGGACCCATTGAGCGTATGCACGAAATCCGGCTTACCCTCACCCGCGCGGTAGCGGGCATTCATCCGTCGCGCCTGGAAGGCCAGCGTGTTGGAACAGGAAGAAATCTCCCGATACGTACCCAGCCCCGGCATCCAGACCTCCAGATCATAGGTCTTGGCTGCGGAGAACCCGGTATCGCCCGCACAGAGCAGCATACGGCGATAAGGCAAGCCCAAACGCTCCAGCACTGTTTCAGCGGCACGGGTCATACGCTCATGCTCGTCCCAGCTTTGCTCCGGCGTCGTGACGCTCACCAACTCCACCTTGCTGAACTGGTGCTGACGCAACATGCCGCGCACATCTCGCCCGGCCGAGCCAGCCTCCGAACGGAAGCAATAAGAGAGCGCGGTCATGCGCAGCGGCAATTTCGTCGCCGGGGTAATCTCCACCGCCGCCAGATTGGTAAGCGGCACCTCAGCCGTGGGAATCAGCCAGCGGCCATCAGTCGTGGCAAACAAATCCTCCGCGAATTTCGGCAACTGGCCGGTGCCATACATGGTGGCGTCATTCACCAGCAGCGGCACCACGGTCTCAGAATAGCCAAACTCGCCAGTATGAGTGTCTAGCATGAACTGGCCAAGGGCACGCTCCAGCCGGGCCAGCGCGCCTTTCAGCACGGTAAAACGCGACCCGGCCAGCTTGGCGGCTCCAGCGAAATCCATCAGCCCCAGCGCCTCACCCAGCTCAAAATGCTGCTTCGACGCGAAGGCAAATTCACGCGGCGTGCCCCACAGCTTCTCCTGCTTGTTCTGCGTCTCATCCCGCCCCTCCGGCACAGAAGCATCGAGCAGGTTAGGGATTTTCGCTAGCGTATCGCGCAGCAGCCCGTCCAGACGCGGGCCTTCAGCGTCCAGCGCCTCGATCTCCGCGCGTATCCGAGCCCCCTGTGCTTCCAGGTCCGCGCTGTCCTGCTTGTTGCGCTTTGCCTCGCCAATCTTCTTAGAAACCGCGTTGCGCTCCGCCTGCAACTCCTGCAGCTTGGCCAGAGCAGCGCGGCGCTGCTCATCCAACTCCAAAATCTCGCAGGAGAGCGGCAGAATCCCGCGGCGGGCCAACCCCGCATCAAAACCGGCAGCATCCTCGCGGATCATCTTGATGTCATGCATTTTCGGGGTCTTTTTCTTGCTCTGTTTCGCTTTCGGCCGTCTCTTCGGCCTCTTCCTCATATTTGGGCTCGACCATCCGCACGAAGAACAAAGACACCTCGAACAGGAAGATCAGCAGCCCGGCCATGATGCATTGGCTCGGCACATCAGGTGGCGCCATCACCGCCGCCAGCACAAAGCAGCCCACATAGGCATAGCGGCGGTATTTCTTTAGCGCGGCGTGGTTTACAATCCCCACCTTTCCCAACAACGTCAGCAACACCGGCAGTTCAAAGCTGAGTCCAAAGGCGAAGATCAGCTTCATCACGATGTTCAGATAGTCGGACACTTTCGCCATCAGCGAAATATCCACCCCGCCCGAATTCTCCTGGAATGACAGAAAGAATTTCCACGCAACCGGGAAGAACACATAATAAGCCAGCGCCCCGCCCGCGAAGAACAAAATCGGCGTGACGACCAGAAACGGCATCAAGGCCCGCTTCTCGCGCTTATACAAACCCGGCGCGACAAACAGCCAGATTTGCGCCGCCACCACGGGGAAGGAGATAAACGCCGCCCCGAACACAGCCACCTTCACATAGGTAAAAAATGCCTCATACAACGCGGTATAGATCAGCTCCGGCCGTTCACCCCGGGCCTCCAGCGCGTGGGCTAAAGGGGCAGCCAGGAATTCGTAGATCTGCTGTGCGAAATGGTAGCAAACCAGAAACGCGATCAGAAACGCAGCGGCGGACCAGATCAACCGGCGCCGAAGCTCCGAAAGATGCTCCAGCAGCGGCATTTCCTTGTCGTTGATTTCATTATCATCGGCGGCCATGCGTTAAAAACCCCAGCGCCTGGTGCCAGGCGGAATAAAGGCGGGAACCGGCGCTTTACGCACCGTGTCGGGGGGAATCATCGCGGGGGCGTTGGGCGGTTCTTCCTCAACTGGGGCGGGTGGCGTGTAAGAGGCAGCGGTGGCGGAAACGCCGTCATTCACCTCCTGCACGCTGGCGCGCAAAGACCCGTCCGGGTCTATCGTCTCCTCGGCTGCGGCACGGAAATCAAAGCGCCGGAGCTTGTCGATTTCGCCTTTTACGTCCGAGAGATTCGCCTCGCGCATCATCTCGTCGATATGGCCCTGGAACTCCGCCGCCATACCCCTGGCCTTCTTGATAAGCCCGGTGACGGTACGGATGGCGACAGGCAAATCCTTTGGTCCGATGGCAATTAGTGCCACCGCCATGATCAGCCCGATCTCTCCCCATGAAAATCCAAACATCGTGCAGGCTTGCTAGCAGCCCCTCACGCTGTTGGCAAAGACGCGGCGATCCGCATAAGCGCCGCATCCCTCACCCCAAGCTCTCGCAGATGCGACACTGTATTTTCGAAATATTCGCGGCACGTCCCCAAATCCCCCCGGCCGGAGGCAATCAAGGACGCTGTCTGCTCAATGGAAAGCTGTTTGATATAGCGCGGATGGCGCCGGTTGATCACGAATGTCACGGCTCGCACCCGATTGCCGCCCGCCTCCAGCCAGACCCAGCGGACATTATAAGCGCCGCCATACATCTCGCGCTGCCAGAGCAGCCACAGTTCCTCACGGATTTGCTCGGCCCCGATTCGGAAAGCCACCCCCCGGCACGCGCCGCCATGGTCCAGCGCCAGCATAACACCCGGCGTTTCCGGCGTTCCACGCCCAATCATAAGCTTCAGGCAAAACCGCCGGTGCCAGCCGCGCAGCAGGGCGCAACGCTGTTCCTTGAAATGAAACGCCGGATTCCAGATGAGCGAGCCATAGCCAAACACCCACAAATCCTCATCCGCCGGATGCGCGGCCAAGGTTTGTTCAAAGATTTCGGCCATTTCAGTATCGCTGCGCCAACGCATATCCGGGTGCCTCTGGGCGTATTCGCGCTGGCGCGCGCGTAACGTGCCATCCTTCAGCGTCTCTCGGGTAATGCGCAGCTGGGTCATTCCTGCTCGGCCTCCTGGGCTGGGGCTGCTGTGGGTGCTGGCGCGGCGGCAAGTGCCGGGCCAGGGGGGTCGATCAGTAATTCCTCACGCTTGGGCAGTTCCCGCAGATCATTCAGCCCAAACTGTGCCAGGAATGCCGGCGTGGTACCCCACAGCGTGGGTCGGCCAGGGGTTTCCTTGCGGCCCTTGGGCGTGATCAGGCCATTCTCCAGCAGCAGATCCAGCGTGTTCTGCGACAACGCCGCGCCGCGAATCTCCTCAATCTCGGTACGGGTGCAGGGCTGGTGATAAGCAATAATCGCCAAACATTCCATAGCCACACGCGGCAGGCGGCGCGGCAGCTCAACCACCTTGCGCAAAGCCGGGGCAAGGTCCGGCGCGGTGCGGAATTGCCAGCCCCCGCCAACCGTTACAATGTTCACCCCGCGCGGCTCATAGGCCGCAGCAAGAGCCGCCATAACCGCCTCCACGTCCACATACTCGGGCAGCAGCTTGGCGAGCATCCGCGTGGTCACCGGCTGTGTCGCGGCAAAAATCGCCGCTTCGGCCAACCGCATTTCTGGCGTGAAGCCCTCAACCATCAAAACCGTCACGCTCCTCTTTCCTACGCATGAAGATAGGTCCGAATTTTTCATCCTGTTTCAAGTCTAGCTGCCCATGCTTGGCCATTTCCAGCCCCGCGATCAGCGTTGAAGATATGGCGGCACGGAGCGGAACGCCATCCTGCAACCCTTCAGGCAGAAACTGCTCAAGACTTGCCCAGTCCGGCAAAGACCCGAGCAATCTCCCCACGCGTTGCAACGCATCCTGAACAGAGAAGTACACCATCGGCTTGGGACGGTAGCGCTGCTTCGCCCCCGCCCGGCGCCTTGCGGCCAGATAGGCTGAGAGCAGCCCGGTCATATCCAGCTTCAGTTTGGAGCGGTCGAGTTCGGTCAGATCCTCCGGCAGCCCGCGCTCGAATACATCCCAGTTGAGTTGCGGCTGCGCGCCCAGCCATTTCGCGGCTTCGCGCATAGTTTGCAGCTCAATCAACCGGGATTGTAGGATTTCAGCCGCAACTTCGGCGTCCTCCGGCTCGCCAAGCTGAGGCACCAGCAGGCGGGATTTCAGCCAAGTCAGCCAAGCCGCCATCACCAGCCAGTCCGCTGCCAGCTCCAGCCTCACCCGCCGGGCACCATCAATGACAGACAAAAACTGCTCAACCAGCTGCAAAATGGAGATCTTGGCCAGATCCACTTTCTGCGCACGGGCCAGCTCCAACAGCAGGTCTAGAGGGCCTTCAAATCCCTCCAGCTTAAGAACAAGCGATTCAGTAGTATCCAACGCCATTCCCCGTCAGGGTCAGCACAACGCGCTCTGCGGCGGGAAGCAGCAGCCCCATTACCTCACGAAACGGGTCAAAATGCACCCCTACCTGTTCCAACGCCAAGGGCAGCACAAATAGTACGATCAGCACGGCGGCAATGCCAAATTTTTCCGCCTGCGCCAGTTTGATCGCCAACGATAACGGCAGCACTCCCACCGCGATCCGCCCGCCATCCATCGGCGGCAGCGGGATCAGGTTGAACAGCCCCAGTACCAGATTGATTTGAATGAAATAAGCCAAAAATGTCAAAATCTGGGCGGAATGCAGCGCCACCGCCGCATGGACGGCAAGTCCGCCGGCCAATGCCAGACAAAAATTCATCGCCGGGCCAGCAACGGCCACAATCGCCATCAGCCTGCGTGCATTGCGGTAATGGCCAATCCGCAAATTGACTGGATTGACTGGAACAGGCTTCGCCCAGCCATATAAAAACGCAATTCGCCCTAGCGTGAGAAGCTGCCCCAACGCCAGCACCAGCGGCACCACAATGGTGCCGGTCTGATCGATATGCTTCGCCGGGTTAAGCGTCAGCCGCCCGGCCCAGCGCGCTGTATGATCGCCCAACCAATACGCCACCACGCCATGCGCCAACTCGTGCATGATAATGGCGATGGCCAGGGCCACGATAATAAGCAGGATATGTGTCATCGCTTACAGCGCCTCCAGCACGGCGCGGTTGTCCTCGAAATCACCGGGGCAGTACAGCGCGATGTCGCACCCTGCCTCCAGGGCACGCACGGCGCGTTCCGCCGGGGTGCCGCTCAGCGCGCCCATGGCAAGGTCGTCAGACACCAGAACACCTTTGAACCCGATCCGTTCACGGATAAGATGTTGTATGACGATTAGCGATAAAGTCCCTGGATTTAAAGGATCATATTGCTCGTACACTACATGAGCCGTCATCGCCCAGGGCAGCTTGTTATTGGCGATGAAGGGCAACAAATCATCGTCGGTCAACACAGCCACGGACGGCAAGGCCACATGCGAGTCAACCAGCGCTCGCCCATGCCCAGGCAGATGCTTCATCACTGGCAACACGTCTTCAGCCATGATCCCACGGGCGATTTCACCACCCAGGTGCGCCACGGCCGCAGCATCGCCAGTTATGGCTCTGTCCCCCACCACATCGGAAGCGCCGGGTACACGAATATCAAGCACCGGGGCGGCGGTGCAGTTAAAGCCCGCCTGACGGACCATTTGGCCCAGCGCACGACCATGGGCAAAAGCCTCCTCAGCCGTGCGCAGACTACCCGCAGGCTGCAAAGCTGGCCAATGCGGCGGTTTAAGGCGCGCAACCCGTCCGCCTTCCTGGTCCACCATCAATACCGCTCCAGGCGACAAAATAGCTTTCAATTCAGCTATAAGATCAGATAGCTGGGAAGGATCCTTAATATTCCGCGCGAATAAAATAACCCCACGAGGCGGCAGGTCGCGGAACAAATCCCGCTCCTGCGCCGTCATGGACGTGCCAGAAATCCCAAGGATTGCAGGTTTCAAAATGCCGCCACGGTGCAATCCGCACCCTTAGAGTTGAGCTGGTAACAAAAATCCTTTGCCGCCTCTGCCGAGGCAAAACCGCCCAGGCGAAGGCGCCAAAAGCTCCGGCCATTGACGATGGCCGGGATAATCTCCGGCTGCCGCCCTTTCATGAGATCCGGGAATTTCTGCTGCAACTTCACCCATACCCCCAGCACGCCATCCTCTGTGCTGGTAGCCGCGAGCTGTACGGAGGACAGCCCCTCAGCCTCCGCCGCGCTGGTGGCCGTGGAGCCGGGGCGCGGCGTTTGCGACGCGGCGGGGACTACGTTTTTCGGCTTATCCGTGGGTGACGGTGAAGGCGCTTGCACGGCGGCCATCTGCTCGGCCGGTGCGGAAGCGGCGGATTTCGTTAGCCCCGCCGCCTGATCCAACGCCGCGATATCCGGCGCCTGCCCAGCGGGCGCCAGATGCGGCGTCCCGTTATTCATTTCACCGGACATGATGGGAATATTAGCCCCTGGCACCACCAGCCCGCCAGGGTCGGCGGGCACAACACGCAACGGCGTGTCGGGGGGGCTGATCACCGGAGGAGGGCCAAAGCTGTATGGGTGGATGCCGCTCCACGTCCAGGCGATGATGATAACCAGCACCGATACACCGCCCGCCGCGATCGCCATGCGCTTGATGGCTGGGTCCACCCGCTGCCCTTTGGCGCGGTGCGGACGATACAGGAAATCGTCATCTTCCTCCTGCAAGCCTTACCTCATTTCCTCAACCGGATTGACGCCCAGCACGGCAAGGCCAGAGCGAAGCACGATGGCGGTAGCCGCGACAAGCCCGATACGCGCCGCAGTTTCAACCGGCTTGTCCTCTTGCAGGAAGCGCAGTGCAGTATTGTCGCGGCCCGCATTCCACAAGGCGTGGAAGTCCGAGGCGAGATCGTACAGGAAGAACGCCACGCGGTGCGGCTCACGCGCCTCGGCGGCCTGTTCCACCAAGCGTGGCCAAGTGATGAGGCGGCGAATCATCGCCACCTCCTCCGGCGCGGTAAGAGACGAGAAATCAACCTCCCCCGAGGGCGCCTGCGCCGCACGCAGCACGGAGCGGCAGCGCGCATGAGCGTATTGCACATAGAACACCGGGTTCTCACGAGTCTGCGCCACGGCGGCGTTAAGGTCGAAATCCATCTGCGCGTCAGCCTTGCGCATAAGCATCAGAAAACGCACGGCATCCGGCCCAACCTCGTCGATCAGGTCCCGGAGCTCGACAAAGGTGCCGGCGCGCTTGGACATTTTGACCGGTTCACCATTCTTCATCACCTTGACGATTTGGCAGAGAATCACATCCAGCCGCCCGCCGGAGAGCGCCTTCACCGCCGCCTGCATCCGCTTGACGTAACCGCCGTGGTCGGCGCCCAGAACGTCGATCAGATCCGGGCAGCCGCGCCCCACCTTGTCCGCATGGTAGGCGATGTCGTTGGCGAAATAGGTGTAAGAACCGTCAGACTTGGCGATGGGGCGGTCCACATCGTCGCCAAAGTCTGATGAGCGGAACAGCTCCTGCTCACGCGGCTCCCAATCCTCAGGCTTCTTGCCCTTAGGCGGTTCCAATATGCCGCGATAGATCAAACCTTTGTCACGCAGCACCTGCAGACCGCGCTCCACCCCGCCATTCTCGACCAGGGCGCGCTCGGAGGAGAACACGTCATGACGCACGCCCAGCGCGGCAAGGTCATCACGAATCATGTCCATCATGCGGCTGACCGCGAAGGTGCGGAATTCATCCAGCCAGATATCTTCCGGCTGGCCCGCGAATTTATCGCCGTGCCGTGCCGCTAGCGCCTCCCCTATAGGGACAAGATAGCCGCCGCCATACTGCATACCGCCGGGCACAGTGGCGATATAGGCCTCCGTTGGCAGCTTCAATGCCTCCAGATAACGGACATAAACGGACCGCGCGAGGGCCAGAACCTGGGCCCCGGCATCGTTGACATAATATTCCTTGGTGACGTCGTAACCAGCCTTGGACAGCAGGTTGGCCAGCGAATCACCCACCACCGCGCCCCGGCAATGGCCCACATGCAGCGGGCCTGTGGGGTTGGCGGAGACGTACTCGACATTGATCTTACGGCTCTTGGATACACCTTGGCCATAAGCTTCTTGCGCGTTCAGAATTAGAGGAATTTGCGCCAGCAGCAAAGCGGGTGAGAGCGTCAGATTCACAAAGCCCGGCCCTGCCGCCTCAGCCTTGGCAATGCTGGAATGGGTGGAGAGTTTTTCCACCAGCCCTGCGGCCAGTTCACGCGGATTTTTGCTCGCAGGCTTCGCGGCGATCATGGCGGCGTTGGTGGCCATGTCACCATGGGCCGGGTCCTTGGTGGGGGTCACTTCCACGCGCGCCAGTACGTCCGGCGCCAAGCCGGGGGCTAGGGCTTCAAGGGCGATCAGAACCTCGCCACGCAGGGCGGCAAACAGATTTTCGTCTTGCATCTTGTCTCTCAAGCGGGGACGGAAGGGTCCGTCAAACGGGAAAACTCATCCTGGGCGTAGCGGTCGGTCATACCGGCCACATAGTCACGGACAGTGGCGGCGGCCTGGGCAGTTTCAGCCTGTCCTGCACGCTCACGCCAATCATCGGGAAGCAAATCCGGGCGGCGTAACAGCAAGCCGCCCAACGTACGGGTGACGTGAACGCATTTATATGTCATCCTGTTCAGCTTCCAGTGGCGGTACATACGCGCCATCAAAAAGCGCTTCAGCTCGATATTGGCGACCTTGATTTCCTCGGAGAAGCCGATCACCTGCTTGGTGGCGGCGCGGATATCCTCAACCGAGCGCGGAGCCAGATGATCGATCCGGCGAGCGCTTTCAGCCAGCGTGTCATGCACCAGGCAGTTGATCACGCGCCGGCTCAGCTCCGCGCGGATCCGGTTATTTTCACGCGTGAGCTTTTGCGCGTCGCGGAGCAGATCACCGATTACCGGCAGGGCCAGAATATCCTCAAACCCAAACAACCCGGCGCGCAGGCCGTCATCAAGGTCGTGGGTATTATAGGCAATATCGTCCGAGAAGGCGGCGGTCTGCGCCTCGGCAGAGGTCTGGCGGCCTAAATCAAGGTCACACAGCGTGTTAAAGGCGGCGATGGTGGGCGGCGGGTTCTTCAGGGGGCCGTTATGCTTGGCCAGCCCTTCCAGCGTTTCCCAGCTCAGATTCAGCCCGTCAAACGCCGCATAGCGGCGTTCAAGCTGGGTGACGACGCGGAAACTCTGGTCGTTATGGTCAAACCCGCCAAATTCTACCAGCGCCTCGTCCAGCCCTGTTTCCCCGGCATGGCCGAACGGCGGATGGCCAAGGTCATGCGCCAAGGCCAGACATTCAGTCAGGTCTTCGTCAAGATTCAAGGCTCGGGCGATGGCACGGGCGATCTGCGCCACTTCCAGGCTGTGGGTTAAGCGGGTTCGGTAGAAATCGCCTTCACGGTTGATGAATACCTGAGTCTTGTATTGCAGTTTGCGAAAGGCGGAGCTGTGCACTACGCGGTCGCGATCACGCTGATAGGGGCTACGGTCATCCGAGCGGGTTTGCTCGTAAACGCGCCCGCGTGAGTTGTTTTCCTGCACGGCATAGGGGGCTTTCATCATGGCCAGGGCTTTAGAGCACCCTGGCCTTACCACCAAGGCCCCCACGCGCTATATGTGTTGTATGAATGATATAACTGCCTCTTTCGACATTTCTGCCGCCGCTGCTGCCCGCGTGGCGGAGATTTTGGCTGATGACCCCAGCGCAAAGGCCCTGAGGGTGGAAGTGCTGGCAGGCGGGTGTTCTGGCCTGCAATATAAATTCGACCTGACGGACGCACGGACCGAGGAAGATCTGGTGCTGGAGCGTGACGGGGCAACCGTTTTTGTGGACCCGGTGAGCCTAGATTTTCTGGCCGGCGCAGAACTGGACTTTAAAGACAGCCTGATGGGCGCGCATTTTCTGGTGAAAAACCCGAATGCAACCGCCTCCTGCGGTTGCGGGACGTCATTTTCCATTGATTAAGGTTACCACCTGGAACGTAAACTCTGTCCGCACGCGCGAGGCGCATGTGGCAGATTTTCTGGCGCGCGAGCAGCCGGATTTCCTGCTGTTGCAGGAGATTAAATGTGAAGCGCACCAATTCCCAGCCATGGCGTTTTCCGCGCTGGGGTATGAGGCGGAAATTGTCGGGCAAAAATCTTATAATGGCGTTGCCATTCTGCATAAGGGCGGCGCGAAGGTGACGCATAAGCGCTTGCCCGGCATGTATGAAGAAGATTCTCATGCGCGCTTCGTGGAGGTGCGGGCGCACGGGATGAGAATTGGCGGGCTGTATCTGCCTAACGGCAATTCCGGCGGGGATGTAGGCTACCAATATAAACTGCACTGGATGGCCGCATTGCGCGAACATGCGGCGGCAATGATGGAGGGCGATGAGGATTTCATCCTGGCCGGGGATTATAACGTCTGCCCGACCGACGCAGACTACGCCCCCCGCGCTCTGCGCGCGAATGACGCGCTGGTCCGCCCGGAAACCAGAGCGGCGTTTCATGCGCTGCTGCATACCGGGCTGACGGAGGCCGTGCGAGCGCTGCACCCGCGCGAGACACTTTACACCTTCTGGGATTATCAGGGCGGGGCTTGGGACCGCAATATCGGCCTGCGGATTGACCATGCTCTGCTGTCTCCACGCCTTGCGGAGCGGCTGGTGTCTGTGACCATCCATAAAGATGAACGCGCCAAGGCCCAGCCCTCGGACCATGTACCCGTCTCGGTTACGCTAACCGCCTAAAGGGCAAAACAAGTTTAAGCCGCTTCAGAGGGCGGCTTAAACGTGGAAGCTCTCACCGCAGCCGCAACGGCCCTTCTCATTCGGGTTCTCGAAAGTAAAGCCGCGCGTCAACTTGTCCTCCCGGTAGTCCATCACCGTGCCGATAAGGAACAGCGTGGCCTTGCGGTCCACCAGAACGGTGAGTTCCTGGGACTTCACTACCTCATCAGACGCACCGGGTGCTTCCACCCAGCTCATCTCGTATGACATCCCAGAACACCCTTTAGTGCCAACAGAAATGCGCAGCAACTTACCCTTTTCGCCCCCCTCATAGAGCTTGCGCAGGCGCGTGGCCGCGGCATCCGTCAGGGTCATCAGCGGCGGGAGTTCGCGCTTCTTGGGTGCGGCGGTGTGCATAACGTCCATGTCTTTACCTCAAAACATATTCAGCATGAGGCGGGCTTCCTCGCTCATGCGGCTCTGATCCCAAGGCGGGTCCCAGACGGTTTCGACGGTTATGTCGCCCACGCCATCAATCTGCACGATGGCGTTGCGGACCATTTCCGGCAGTTCCTGCGCTGAGGGGCAGCCGGGGGCGGTGAGTGTCATTTCAACCTTCACATCGCCATTTTCAGCCAGTTCTATCGCGTAGATCAGGCCGAGTTCATAAATATTGACCGGAATTTCCGGATCATAAACCGTGCAGATGGCACCGATCACTGCTTCCTCGGTCACGCGGGGGGCGGTTTCGCCATCGGGCGTCCAGCTTGTCACCGGCTGCATCTGGTCCGGTTCGGGTTTTGTGTCAGCCATTGGCGGTATCTCCTGCACTTCCGCCTTTGGCAATGGCGTCTCGAAGGGCACTCCAGGGGAGCGTCGCGCACCGAAGGCGGGAAGGATATTGCGCAATGCCTGCAAGCGCATTCAAGTCTCCCAATTCCGGGTTTTCCTGCCCGGTTTTCACGAGATGTTCGAACCTGTCACTCAATATGGCGATCTCACCGTCAGTTTTGCCGGTGGCTGCCTCGCACATCAGCTCCGCGCTGGCGACAAGGATGGCACATCCATCGGCCTCATGGCGCACATCAGCACCACTGAGAAAAACGCTCACCATATCACCGCACATGCGGTTCTCACTTTTTCCCTCAACGTCAAACACAGCCGGACGGCCTGCATGATGCGGGTGGCGGCTGCGGTCGAGCACGATGGATTGGTAAAGCGCCTCACTCATGCGAAGATCTTTCTTACCCTCTCCAGGCCGGTTGCCAGGGCGTCAATTTCCTCGGGCAGCGTATAGAGGCCAAAAGTGGCCCGCGCGGTGCTGGAAACACCAAGGCGGCCCATCAAAGGTTCGGCGCAATGATGTCCGGCGCGCACAGCAATGCCCTGGCGGTCCAGCAACGTGGCAATGTCGTGCGCATGAGCGTCCTTCATCACGAAGGAGATCACGCCGCCGCGGTCCTGCGCGGAACCCAGGATACGCAGCCCTTCGATCCGGCTGAGTGTCGCCAGCGCGTGCTCGGTCAAATACTGCTCATGCGCGGCGATTGCATCAAAGCCGATGGCGCGGACATAATCGATGGCGGCGCCAAGCCCGATGGTTTCGATGATGGCGGGGGTGCCGGCCTCAAAACGATGAGGCGGCTTGGCCCAAACGGATTTTTCGTAGGAAACGGAGGCAATCATGTCGCCGCCTCCCATGAAAGGCGGCATCGCCCCCAGAATTTCGGCCTTGGCGTAAAGCACGCCGACGCCGGTGGGGCCGTAGAGCTTATGGCCGGAGAAAACGTAGAAATCTGCGTCGATGGCCTGCACATCCACGGCCCTGTGGACGATGGCCTGTGCGCCATCCAGCAGGATCTTCGCCCCATGTTCATGCGCGAATTTCGCCAGCCGCTCGACCGGGGTATAGGAGCCGAGCACGTTGGACATATGGGTGAGCGCTAGCAACTTCACCTTGCCATCGGCAAAGACGTCCTCAAGAGAGTTCCAGTTCAGCTCACCGGAGTCAGTGATTTTGATAATCCGCAGCTCGGTACCGTGGGCGTCACGCAGCATTTGCCAGGGCACGAGATTAGCGTGGTGCTCCATCTCGGAAACCGCAACAGCATCACCCGGCTTCAGCACGGTGCGGCCCCAGCTGTAAGCAACAAGGTTGATGCTTTCCGTCGCGTTGCGGGTGAAAACAATTTCCTCGCGCGAGGCGGCGTTGAGAAGCTCCGCCACCTTGTCGCGTACATTCTCATACGCGTCCGACGCTTTCTCGGACATATAATGCAAACCGCGATGGACGTTTGCATATTGCTCCTCCATCACGAAGCGCATGGCCTCAATCACCTGTTTCGGCTTCTGCGCGGAGGCGCCGGAATCCAGGAAAACGAAGGGCTTTCCATGCACTTTCTGCGACAGGATCGGAAAATCCTGACGGAAGCCATGTACGTCCAGCGCAGGCAAAGTGATGCTCATTGCTTAGTCCACCAGCTTTCCAGAACCTCCTCGAACAACGCCTTGGAGGCGTCATGCGTGACAGGTTCCAGCGCTTCCTCAAGAAAGGCACGGATGAGGATTTGCCTTGCCTCCGCCTCGGGAATGCCGCGCGAGCGCAGGTAAAACACCTGCTCCTCATCCAGGGCGCCGATGGTCGCGCCGTGGGAGCATTTCACGTCATCCGCGAAAATCTGCAGCTCAGGCTTGATGTCCATTTCCGTCTCGGGGGAGAGCAGAAGCGCTTGGCTCATCTGGTAGCCATCTGTCTTCTGGGCGATCTGGTCCACCTCGATCTTGCCCTGGAACACAGCATGCGCCTTGCCCGCAAGAACCGACTTAACCGTCTGGCGCGAGGGGCAATTGGGCGCCTTGTGGCGGATGATGGTGGTGAAATCGCCGTGCTGCGTGCCACCCAAAAGCTGCGCGGCATTCAGATGCGCTAGCGCGTTCTGGCCCAGCAGATTGGCCTCGATCTCCGTGCGGGAAATCCTGGCGCCCAGCGTCAGGGTGAAATGCTCATAAGAGCCTTGGCCTTCGATATCGGCATAGATGGTGGTGGTGTTGAAGGCTTCAACGCTTTCCTCCTGCAGGCGGAAATGCTGGAACTTCGCGCCTTCAGCGACCTCGACCTCGAACACGGCGTTCTGCCAATATGTGCCCTCGCCCTGGTTCAGCTCAATCAGCGCGAATTTCGCCCCCTGCCCCAGCTTGACGCGATGGCGCGGGTGAAAGGCAAAGGGTGTGATGCCGTCAGACTGCGAGATCAGCAGCAGCTCTCCGGCATCCTGCCCGGCGGGGATTTCGATATTGATGCCGTCCTGGGCGTAATCGGCATTGATCAGCGCCATCGGCTGGGTGCCCTGCCCCTCAACCGGGACAAACGGCTTGGCATACGCGAAACCGCTGGACAGCGCCGCATTCAGCACACCATTCAGAAACACGAAACGCGGGAACGGCAGGTCTGGCAGGTCCGGCGTGGCTGCTGCGGCAGGCGGTGCGCCGAAGGTGACGGCCGAAAGCGGGCGCAGATCAGTATAGCGCCAGGCTTCCAGCTTTTTGGTGGGCAGAGCGACCATGATCAGGCGACTTCCAGCCCTGCATAGCCGCTAGCTTCCAGCTCCAGAGCCAAGGAGGCGGGGCCGGAACGGACAATCTTTCCACCCGCCAGCACATGCACCACGTCCGGCACAATATGGTCCAGCAGGCGCTGGTAATGAGTGATCACCAAGGCGGAGAATTTCTCATCGCGTAGGGCGTTCACACCTTCCGCCACTATCTTCAGCGCGTCGATATCCAGGCCGGAATCCGTCTCGTCCAGAATGGCGAGGTGCGGCTTTAGAATGGCCATCTGCAGCATTTCATTGCGCTTCTTCTCACCACCGGAAAAGCCGACATTCACGTTGCGCTTCAGGAAATCCTCCTTCATCGCCAGTTGCCTCACAGCGGCGCGGGCCAGTTTCAGGAAAGCGACGGCGTCCAGTTCCTCCTCACCGCGCTTACGGCGGATGGCATTCAGCGAAGTACGCAAGAAATTGGCATTGCCAACACCCGGCAGCTCCACCGGATACTGGAACGCCAGGAAAAGCCCGGCGGCGGCACGGTCTTCCGGCTCCATCTCCAGAATGTTCTCGCCGTTGAAAATCACTTCGCCTTTGGTCACCTCATAGCCCTCGCGGCCAGAGAGAACGTAAGACAGCGTGGATTTGCCAGCGCCGTTGGGGCCCATGATGGCATGGATTTCACCATCGGGGATGGTGAGCGTCACACCCTTCAGGATTTCCGCATCGCCAATACGCGCATGCAAATTCTTGATCTCGAGCATCAGCCCACCGAACCTTCCAGAGAAACAGCTAATAGTTTTTGTGCCTCAACGGCGAATTCCATCGGCAATTCTTTCAGCACGTCCTTGCAGAAGCCATTGACGATGAGGCCCACCGAATCCTCTTCCGAGAGACCACGGGAGCGGCAATAGAACAGTTGATCCTCGGCGATTTTAGAGGTGGTGGCCTCATGCTCCACCTTGGCCGAGGAATTGCGGTTTTCAATATACGGCACTGTATGCGCACCGCACTGATCGCCGATCAGCAACGAATCGCACTGGGTGAAATTACGCGCGCCGGAAGCGCCGGGCATGATCTTCACCAAGCCGCGATAGGTGTTGTTGGACTTACCGGCGGAGATACCTTTGGAGATGATGGTGCTCGTGGTGTTCCTGCCGACATGGATCATCTTGGTGCCGGTATCGGCCTGCTGATGACTGTTGGTGACAGCGACCGAGTAAAACTCGCCCACCGAGCCCTCACCCTGCAGGATGCAGGAGGGATATTTCCAGGTAATCGCAGAGCCAGTTTCCACCTGCGTCCAGGATATCTTTGAATTCCGTCCCCGGCAGGCGCCGCGCTTGGTGACGAAGTTATAAATCCCGCCCTTCCCGTCCGCATCGCCAGGATACCAGTTCTGCACGGTGGAATATTTGATCTTGGCGTCATCAAACGCCACTAGTTCAACCACGGCGGCGTGGAGTTGGTTTTCATCGCGCATCGGCGCGGTACAGCCTTCGAGATAGGAAACGGAAGCACCTTCCTCCGCCACGATCAGCGTGCGCTCAAACTGCCCGGTATTGCGGGCGTTGATACGGAAATAGGTGGACAACTCCATCGGACATTTCACGCCCTTGGGAATAAAGACGAAGCTGCCGTCCGAGAACACGGCGGAGTTTAGGGCGGCAAAGTAATTATCGCCCGCCGGGACCACAGAGCCCAGATATTTGCGCACCAGTTCGGGGTGTTCTTTCACCGCCTCGGAAATGGAGCAGAAGATCACGCCCGCCTTGGCCAGCGTCTCCCGGAAGGTGGTGGCGACGGAGACAGAATCGAACACCGCATCCACGGCCACACCCGCCAGCGCCGCGCGTTCATTCAGCGGGATGCCTAGCTTCTCATAGGTTTTCAGCAGCTCAGGATCGACCTCATCAAGCGATTTCGGCGCGGCCTTGGCTGGCGCGGCGTAATAATAGAGGGCTTGATAATCGATCGGTGGATGATGAACCCGCGCCCAATGCGGCTCCTCCATCTTCAGCCACGCCTCATAAGCCTTTAGGCGCCAAGCCAGCAGCCATTCCGGCTCACCCTTTTTGGCGGAAATGAGACGCACAATGTCCGTCGAGAGCCCCTTGGGGAACTCTTCCATTTCGATATCGGTGGTGAACCCGTACTTATATTTCTGGGCCGCCAGTTCCTGGATTGTGGCTTCTGTGGTCATGGACATAGTTCAGGCAACCTCGTTGATCGTCGGGGCCGGGATACGGAATGCGGGCGGAATTGACGCCGCCGCCATATCGGCCAGGGAAATATGAGAGAGCGCGTTACGGATGGCCTCGTTCACCGGGTCCCATCGCCCGGCAACGGGGCAAAGAGAGTGGCTCTCACAGGTCGCGGCCGCCCCTTCCACGCAGGAGGTCAGTGCAATGGGACCATCAATGGCGACAATCACATCCGACACCGGAATATCGGCCAAAGATTTACTTAGCCGGTAGCCGCCGCGCGCGCCGCGTGTGGAAATAACCAACCCATGCCCGGCCAATGCTTTCATGACCTTGGCAACAGTGGGTTCCGGCACGCCGATTCCGGCTGCGATACCGGGCGACGTTTCAACGCCCTCAGCCGTGCCCAGGCGGACAAGGGCGGCCACCGCATAATCGGTCAGGCGTGAGAGTTTCAGCATAACGACCCCATTAAACGGACCTAATTAGTCCTGTTTCCAAAATGGGCTATCAAGGCCGGATCGTCAAGCGCGCGTTACACAATGTTGCGCGGCATATAAAGGCCGGTTCAGCCGAGTCTGGTGATGAGACCGGGCAGCTCAGCGGGATGCTCGGCGCGGGCCTCGCCTTTGCCCTCACCATAGCCCCAGGTACAGAATATGGCGGGCAACCCCAACCCGGCGGCGGCGTTCATATCGTTGGCGTGGTCACCGACCATAATCGCATCGGTCACTTCAAGCCCGGCCAGCGCGGCGGCTAGGTGGCGCGGATCGGGTTTACGGTAGGGCGTCGAATCCCCACCGACCACGGCGCCAAAAAACCGTGCAAGATCCAGCGCCGCCAGCACTTCTTGGGTCGCGCGCATGGGCTTGTTGGTGCAGATGCCAAGCGGCCGTCCCTCATCCCGCAGCGTCTCCAGAGCCGGAATGATGCCCTCGTAAATCACTGTCTCAATCACCGGGTTTTCGGCATAGATGGTCATGAACCGTTCAAAATTCTGGGCCTGCGCCTGCGTGCCGCGCGCGGCAAAAGCGCGTTCCACCAGCACCTTGGCGCCATCCCCAATCATACTGCGGACCTCATTCAGAGTCAGCGGGGCGTGGCCGTCTGCTGCTAACACCTGATTCAGCTTCGAGGTGATATCTAGCGCGGCGTCGATCAAGGTGCCATCCAAATCGAAAATCACCGCGCGCATGAAATACTCCGTCGTACAATTTGAATCTCCTCTCCTTTGACACAGAGCGTGCGGCAGGGCTACCGCAAAGCCGTTACCATGGAGAGTAAGTCTGATGTGCGGAATCGTTGGGGTCGTGGGCCATTCGGAAGCGGCGCCGCTGCTGCTCGGCGGGCTGCGGCGGCTGGAATATCGGGGTTATGATTCCGCGGGCATCGCGACGCTGATTAACGGCCATATCGGGCGCCGTCGCGCGGAAGGAAAGCTGAAAAACTTGGCCGCTGTGCTGAAGGCTGATCCGCTAGCGGGCACCACGGGCATTGGCCATACACGCTGGGCGACACATGGTGCCCCCACAGTGGACAATGCCCACCCGCACGCGACCTCCCGCGTGGCGGTGGTGCATAACGGCATCATTGAGAATCATCTGACCCTGCGCGCCGAGCTTGAGGCCAAAGGCCAAAGCTTCTCGACCGAGACCGATACCGAAGTTGTGGCGCAACTTGTCGATTATTTGTTGCAGCAGGGCATGGCGCCCATTGAAGCCGCGTCTCAGGCCTTTACCCGCTTGGAAGGGGCATATGCGCTGGCGCTAATCTTTGCAGGGCATCAGGACCTAGTGATTGGTGCGCAGAGCGGCGCGCCCTTGGCCGTTGGGTATGGGGCAGAGGAAATGTATCTTGGTTCCGACGCGCTGGCCTTGGCCCCGCTAACCCGCGAAATCGCCTATCTCGAGGACGGCGACTGGGTGGTGGTGACCAGCAAGGGCGCGGTTTTTCATAACCGCACCGGCGCCGAGGTCACCCGCCAGAAAAAACTGACCGCGCTTACCGGGGCGGCGATCGGTAAAGGGAATTTCCGGCACTTCATGGAAAAAGAGCTGCACGAGCACCCGGTGGTGATCGGGGATGTTCTGCACAGGATGCTGGAAGCCGAAACGCCCCGTTTGCCTGCCCTGCCCTTTGATCTGGCGGGCATTCAACGGATTACGATGAGCGCCTGCGGCTCGGCTTTCTATGCCGGGCTGACCGCCAAATTCTGGCTGGAAAATCTGGCCCGCGTGCCGGTGGAGGCGGATGTGGCCAGTGAGTTCCGCTATCGGGCGCCGCCTTTGGATGCGGGCGGGCTGGGGCTGCTAGTCAGCCAGAGCGGCGAGACCGCCGATACGCTGGCCGCCTTGCGGTACATGAAAGCCGAGGGGCAGAAAATCCTCTCCGTGCTGAATGTGCCGGAAAGCACTATGGCACGTGAAAGCCATGCCATTCTGGAAACCATCGCCGGGCCTGAAATTGGCGTTGCCAGCACCAAGGCCTTTACCGCGCAGCTTACGGTCCTCGCGGTTTTCGCTTTGGCCTTGGCGCAGGCCAAAGGCCAGCAAAGCCCGGCGGAGATTAGCCGCTTGGCCGCAAGCCTGCTGGAAGTGCCCGCCAGGGCAGCAGAAATTCTAGGCAACGACGCACCTATCCGCAGGCTGGCGGAGCGGATCGCCGAGGCGCGGGACGTGCTATATCTGGGGCGCGGCGGCTGCTTCCCCATCGCCATGGAAGGCGCGCTGAAGCTGAAGGAAATTTCTTATATCCACGCCGAGGGCTATGCGGCGGGCGAAATGAAGCATGGGCCTATCGCGCTGATTGATAAAAGCGTGCCGGTTATCGCGATTTGCCCCTCCGGCCCGCTCTTCGAGAAAACAGCCTCCAATCTGCAGGAAGCCGCCGCGCGGGGCGGGCAGATTGTGGTGTTCTCTGACGAGGAAGGCGCATCCAAGCTGGCGCCGATCGCCGCCGAGACCATTTTGCTGCCCAGCATCGACCCATTCGCTGCGCCAATCCTGCTCGCCATCCCAGTGCAAATGCTGGCCTATCATGTGGCAGTGCTGAAAGGCACGGATGTAGACCAGCCACGCAACCTCGCCAAATCTGTCACGGTGGAGTAAAATTTTTCACGCACCGCAGCAAATGCCCGAAAGGCGTTTCACAACCGTCTCTTCGTGGCACTTGCGGGAAACTCTTCAACGAATCACTCTGAATTTCGAGACAAAGTGCTGATTTACTTGACCAAACACCGTTGTCCGCGCTGAACATAAAATTTGGCAAGATTATGTTTTAAAGTTTGTAAAACCGTGGCGATTGCCGCTATGCTCCCTTCCGTCCGAGAAAAAAGGGGTGGAAACGATGCGCCAATTCCATACACTCACGAACGGTTCCCGGATTGTCTCGTTGAAGAAAACTTTTCTCCGGAGCAGCGACCCCGCGCAGGAAAGATTTATTGTTGAGGATGGATGGGTGTTCCGTGAGCATCACGGAAAATATGTCGAATGTATTTGCCGCAGCGATGATATCGCGCACCTGCCCGATGGTCCGAACCATGCTTATTCAGGCCATCGATAACCGCCTGCTTTACAGCTAAAGTAAGGCCCGCATTCGCGGGCCGTACGTTTGTTTATTTTCCCTTAACCGATTTTGTCGTGCCACCCGCCCCCGAGATCGGCACGCCGGACCCGATGGTTGGTGAAGGCTGCACCGCGATTTGAGGCAGCGTTGGATCATTGGGCAAGGTCGCGCTTCTTCCGGCCGGTTTTTTCGAAGGCGTTTTCTCCTCATGCCCGGATGGCGGCTTGGCTATGCCGGGCTGCACGACTGAGCCATTCGGATTGCCAGTAATCTGCGTGCTGCCTGAGACACTTGCCTGGGCCCACGCCATACCCCCGGGGGCCAGCACCACCGCTAAAGCCAAACCCAAACGCCGCATTGCCCTTGCTCCTGTTCGTTAGGGACCCGTTACGTAATATATATATATGGACGCAGGGGCATAAAATTGGAATGGGCGATTATCCTGACGGCACAGCATTAAACGCAATGCTTCATGCCCTTGCCTTTTAATGCCGCTGACCTAGCTTCACCTCATGCCCGATGTGCCGCTCATCAACTGGCCTGCGACCCGCCTTGGCGAAACAGCCCAACCGGAATCCCGTACTCTGGCCTTGGCTGAGGAAACGCCGGTCAATCTGCGGTACAATACGATGCAATATGCCGTCATGATTGCAACCGCGCGTGACATTGAAGATTTTTGCGTGGGGTTTTCAATAACCGAAGGCATAGTCGCCCATGCAGATGAGATTAAATCCATCACCCTCGAAGACGGGGATGGCTTTATCACCGCTGATCTGCGGATTCCGGCCGAGCCGTTTCATCGGCTGATGCAGGCCTCACGACGGATGGTGGTGGGACGGACCGGCTGCGGGGTATGCGGCACGGAAGAGGCTGGGCAGGTTCTGCGCCCCCTGCCCGCTTTACCGCCTGGCCCGCCAACGTCGCTGGCCGCCATCCGGCGTGGCTTGGCGGATTTGTCGGACCATCAGACACTGAACAAACAGGCCAGAATGCTGCATGGCGCGGCTTGGTGCGGGCTGGAGGGGGAGATCCGGCTGGTTCGTGAGGATGTGGGACGGCATAATGCGTTGGATAAACTCATCGGCGCCGGATTACGGGCCGGGCAAAATCTCTCTGAGGGGTTTTGCCTGCTGACCTCGCGCTGTTCTTACGAAATGGTCCAGAAATCCATCATTGCGGGGTTTCGGACCATTGTCGCCATTTCCGCCCCTACCGGTCTGGCGCTGCGGGTCGCACAACAGGCCGGGCTGACGGTTGTGGCCATCGCCCGGTCTGATTCGCAAATGCTGTTTACCGGAAAGCTCTCAGACTAAACCGCTCGCTTCACACGACGATCCTGACGGGGATCGACTTCGCCGCCGGGGTGCCGGAAATTTCATCGTGATGCCCAAGCGGCAGAAGCCGGTTCAGCTCAGGGTAATAGCCCGCCAAGCTGCCACGTGGCATCTGGTAAGGATAGACCGTCAGCCCTTCCACCCGGCGCGCCATACCGTCATTCGCGATGGTTTCCAGCGCCACCAGAGCCCGTGACGCGATATTGCACGCGCGCATATCGTCCTCGTTCATGAACAGCACCATGCGCCCATCATAAACACCGCGATAACGGTCCGAGTTGGAATAGATGGTGGTATTGTATTGGTCGTGTGAGCGCACGGTGGAAAGCCGGAACATTTCCGCGCCGCCAACCGGCTTGTTCTCATCCAGCCCCGGGAACAGCAGGAAGTTGGCGCGGCCGGTTTCCGTGTTCCATTTGCGCTCACGCGGCGGGTTGGAAAGGTGAAACCCTCCCGGCGCCTTGATCCGCTCATTAAACCCACTGAACAGATCTGGATAAACGGCGGCGATTTTATCGCGGATCAGATTGTAATCAGCGATGAAGCTGTCCCACGGCACAACGCTCTCCGGTAACGTGGCGCGTGCCATGCCACAGACAATCTCGATTTCTGAACGCAGGTCCGGGCTAGCAGGTTCCAGAACACCGCGAGAGGCGGTGACGTTGGACATCGCATCCTCGATGGTCACGAACTGCTCCCCGCTGGCCTGCCGGTCGATCTCAGACCGCGCGATTACCGGCAAGATCAGCGCTTGTTTGCCATGCACCAGATGGCCGCGATTGAGCTTGGTAGCGATGCCCACGGTCAGGTTCAACCGGCTCATCGCCTCGTACGCTGCTTTGGTGTCGGGAATGGCATGGATGAAATTGCCACCCATGCCGATGAACACCTTGGCCGTGCCATCGATCATCGCGCGCACGCTTTCCACCACATGATGCCCGTGCCGGCGCGGCGGCTTGAAGCCGAATACATTTTCAAGCTGGTCGAGATAAGCCTCGCTCGGCTTCTCATCGATCCCCACAGTGCGATCACCCTGCACGTTGGAATGGCCGCGCACAGGGCAGATGCCTGCTCCGGGCTTGCCGAAATTGCCACGAAGTAAAAGCAGATTGACGATCTGCTGAATCACCCTGGCGCCCTGCTGGTGCTGGGTGACGCCCATGCCGAAGCAAATGATCGTCGCGTTGGACGCGATATAAACATCAGCACAGCGACGAATCTGCTCTTCCGCGATACCTGAGACGCGGATGATATCGTCCCACGCCGTATTTTCGATATCCGCCTTCAGCGCCTCGAAGCCGTGCGTATGGTCACGGATGAAGGCTTCATCCAGCACGACCTCACCAACGGCGTGGCGCTCGAACAGCACCTTCATGATGCCTTTCAGGAACGCAGCGTCACCGCCGATTTTAACATGCACAAATTCGTTGGAGATAGGCGTGGAACCGAAGGTGGCCATCTCCAACACATCCTGCGGCTCTGTGAAGCGGATCAACGCGCGTTCAGGCATCGGGTTCACGGCGACGATGGGCGCGTTTCGTTTGCGGGCATTCACCAACTCGCTCATCATACGCGGGCTGTTGGTGCCGGTGTTCTGGCCGATAATGAAAATGGCTTCCGCCTTGGCGAAATCACCAATAACCACCGTTCCCTTGCCGATTCCGATGGACATGGGCAGGCCACGGCTGGTGGGCTCATGGCACATATTGGAGCAGTCTGGGAAATTATTGGTGCCAAATTCCCGCACGAACACGGAATATAAAAAAGCGGCCTCGTTGGAGGTACGGCCGGAGGTATAAAATTCCGCCTGATCCGGACTTTCCAGCGCATTCAGTTCAGCGGCGATCAGCTTATAGGCATCGCCCCAGGAGACAGGCACATAATGGTCCGTGGCGGGGTCGTAGCGCATTGGCTCGGTCAGGCGGCCCTGCTCTTCCAGCCAGTAATCGCTCTGCGTCATCAGCTCAGAAACGCTGTACTGGGCAAAGAATGCCCGCGATGCCCGCTTACGGGTAGCTTCAACCGCCAGGGCCTTCGCGCCGTTTTCGCAGAATTCCAGCTTCTTCTCGCGGTCGGGGTTTGGCCAGGCGCAGCTAGGGCATTTAAAACCGTCCGGGTGGTTCATCTTGAGCAGTGCTTGGCTACCTTTTACGGCGACACTCTGCTCCAGCAGGATTTTCGCCGTGGCTTTTGCCGCGCCCCAACCACCCGCTGGCGCCTCATACGTCTCAAAGCGAAGTTTTTCAGACATTCAAAAACACTCCTGACGAAGAACAGCTATCGTTATCATTCATTTATCCGCGGGCTAGGCGAGGTGTGCCGCTCATGCGCATCAAGCCATGTAATCACACGCTCAGCCAGGAACTGACAGCTTATGCCAACAAGCCCACCAAGCAGCACTTCTACACCCCGCCACAATCCCGTTTACAAAATCGATTGTTGGTCAGGCCGTGTGAGCAAAACAATCGGCGCTGTCCACATCGATACACGCAGATCTGGCCAGAGGCGCATCAGCAACGTGTAAAACGCAACCGCCCCGACAAGCAGAAACGGAATCAAGCATAAAAAGCCAGCAGCGTACCGCCAAGATCACCGCCGAGATCACACTCACAACCGTGCCCGTTAACTGCCAGAGCGTGACGCGGTTTGTGTCGTTCAGCTCTTCCTGCGAGACGATAATGCCACACATGGTGGCCCACACAGGATGTGGCAACCCACCGCGCCCGCTAGCAAAAACGCCAACGCGGCAGCACTGGAGCAACGCGATAGAGGCTTTTGTAGTATTATCCGCAAGGTTGTTTGCGGTCATTCGCAGGGACATGTGCAACGCCTTGGTTGGTGTTCAGTTTCCAGTGACTGTTCGCCCCATAAATGGGCTGCTTTTGTAGCGCCTCAAGGTGTTTTTTGTGGCTGCTCAAACCATTGAGGGGCATATATGGAAAGTGCCGCAAAAGCGGGAATTCACCTTCAACTAAATCTCCGCGGGCGCTTTACGGGCATGATGAAATTTGGTTCCGGGCGCTGTCCTGACGGCGCGGCTCTACTCGCTCGCCTTCTTCTCATGCTGCTTTTCGTCATTTTCGGCTGGCTAAAACTTGCAAATTTCAGCGGTACGATTGAGCAATATGGCCCATGTTGGTGCGACGTTGCCGATTCTGGCCCCGCTGATCGCCGTGGTTATGGAGTTTTTGTCGGTATCGCCCTGGTTCTTGGCATCGCCACTCGGCCCTTGGCGATTTTGATGTTGGTTTACACGCTGGGTACCGCGCTGATCGGGCATCATTTCTGGACCATGACTGACATGGCGCGGTTTGAGGCGATGATCAATTTTTGCAAAAATATCAGCATCAGGGGCGGACTATTGCTGCTGTACGTCACCGGGGCTGGCAAGTTCTCACTGGACCGCGTGCTGGGTTGGAATTGAGAAAAATGGTGCGGGTGGTCGGAATCGAACCGACACTCCATTGCTGGAACCGGATTTTGAGTCCGGCGCGTCTACCAGTTCCACCACACCCGCCCGGTGAGCGCCTGTTTAAGTGAGGCTCGTACCGAAATCAACTGGATACCGCAAATCTGTTTTGAGCCTCCGCGCCCGAAGGCTCAAATTCATGAAATCAGTACCGGGTGAATTTTTCTTCCCCGGCTCCACTTGCCAGCCTGATTTGGTTTGTTTATAGAGCCGCCCACCGGTCCCGAATAGCTCAGTTGGTAGAGCAAGCGACTGTTAATCGCTCGGTCGTAGGTTCGAGTCCTACTTCGGGAGCCAGGTTTTTCTTTAAAAATCAAGGCTTTTCAAAGATTCCCTTAGGCGGGCTGCGTAAACAGCACGGCCTCGGCAATTGCGTCCGCCAACGCCTCAACCCCCTCACCGCCGCGCGCATTTGTGGCGATGAGCGGCTTGCCCGAGCGGGCTTCACGCGCTTCCTCAAGCATCTTCTCCAGATCCACCCCCACATGCGGCGCGAGATCCGTCTTGTTGATGATCAGCAGGTCACAGCGCAGCACACCCGGCCCGCGTTTACGGGGAATGTCGTCACCACCCGCCACATCGATGACGAAAATCCACCAATCGACGAGGTCGAGCGAAAAAGTGGATGCCAGATTATCGCCGCCCGATTCGTAGATGATCAATTCCAGCCCTGGGATCGACGCCTCCATGCGATCACCCGCCAGCATGTTCAGGGTCGGGTCTTCACGGATGACCGTATGCGGGCAGGCCCCCGCCTCCACCGCGCCCACTCTGGCCGGGTCAATCAACCCGGACCTGCGCAAACGCTCCGCGTCCTCGGCCGTCACCAGATCATTCGTGATCACGGCAAAATTGATACGCCGGCGCTGCAAAACCGGGATCAGCGCCTCAATTAACGCGGTTTTTCCTGAGCCAACTGGCCCGCCAATTCCGATTCGTGCAGCCGTCATGGAAACTCTGTTCTCCATCAAATGATAAGTCAGAGAGCAGCAAACACCGCGAATCGGACGGCGTCTACCCTGATGGTTTTAGACGGGCGCGGTGCTGCTCGCGGCCAATGCAGCGCGCATGGTTTCTACGCCTAAGCGAGCCTATGCATGAATACGGGCGCCCCCCAAGTTCAGCCCGCAATGCTTTATCGTCGCCCAACCGCGCCAGCCACTCGGCCGCATGGCTGATCCGGGTCCGCCCATTTAGCCCCCTGCATGGGCGCGTAAATGGCGCTTCATCCATAACAAGTACAAGCCGATACCCCACCAGTGCGGCGCTGCTCGCATCCACAAAGGCCAGACCGCCTGACCGCCAAGTTGCGACCACGGGTTTACCGCGCAACATCGCCTCCGCCAGCACCAGCCAGAATTCTTCCGCCCGATGCAGACTGAGCAGAATATCAGCCGGCGCCATCAACCCCGCCATCTGTGCCGATACCCAGACATTGTTGAAGATTTTGATATTTAGCCCGGCCTCAGGCTCCTGCCTTGCGGCTTCACGCGGGTAACCCCTGGCACCTTGCAGCTTAATGACTAATAATCTGGTCCAGCCGGTCTCGAAACGCTTTCCAGAGCGCGGCAATCCCGGCCAGAGGATCTTTGCGTATCAGGTAGACCACTAAAGACACAACCATCAGCGCGACCACCACCGGGTCCGCTAACGCCAGCCCGGTTAGTGCCTCAGCTTGCGGCAAGAGGCATAGAGCCAGCGGATGCGGCACCATTCTCACCCTGCCTGGCAGAAGCGGCGCCAAGGCCTGCGCCACAACATCCAACGGCTCCCACACCTCATGCACATAACGTCTGCCTGCTTTCCAGACGGGCAGCGCAATGGGCAGCTCCTAGGCCCAAAGGCGGTGTCACGCGGCGGCGTTTCTGCCCGACACCCAACCGTATTCCATGGCCGCCACCCCCCATTTGCCCAGCGGCTTGCGCCAGAATACGCGCAGCCAGACCCTAGCCCGGTGGGGCTGGCGATCTCCCCGGCTACAGACACGTCATGCGCGGCAGGGGGGCTTGGGATCAGCGTGTGGCGCCAAAGCCGCCGCCACGCCATTCAGCCCCGCCCGTGGCGCACCAGCCGATAATAGCCGCCAGAAACGATGAGCCATTGATAAATGCTCAAACATCACCAGCCGCGCCGTTCCGCACCTATTGTGCAAAACCATGACTCGCGTAAGTTTCGATTTCATTTCTCCTAACGTTTCTTTAAGAATTTCCCATGTCTCACCCCACCCTGCTGCCTGCGCGCTAGGTCGAAACCCCTTTTGTTCATGGTACAATGCCTGCATGACGGGGCGCTTGCTTTGTGCCACGCGTTATGCTCGCGCTCGGCGCGAGTTCACGTTTGCGCGTCGCGCAATATGTGCCGTTTCTGCGTAAGGCGGGATTGGATATCGCGCTTCGCCCTTTTTTGGATAATGCTTACCTCGCCGCCCTTTATGCCGGGCAGTCACGTCGCGGCGCGGCTCTGGCCGCTTATGGGAGAGCCTTTTCCCTGCTGTCGGAAATTGAGCGGAAACGGAGGAGGATTGGGTGACTCATCTACGCACATTACGCGACGCGCCGTACCTTACCGCCGCCATGGGCATGGCCGCACGGCGGCGGGTGGAGCAGAATTACAGTCTGAACGTCACCGTGCCGATTCTTGCCGAGATAATCAACGAACTGCTTGGCAGTATTGTTGCACATAAGGCATGAACCCCGCCTGCAGTGCCGAAGCGTTGAGCTTAAACGCCTCCAGCCGATAAGGCGCGTGACGCCCATAGCCACCGCGCGGCTTGGCTTCAATCTGCCGTATCATGGCCTGGGTAGCCTGCTCTGTCAGCTCTTCCCCGAAATGCGCGTAAATGCGTTGAATCGCGACGAGCGGCGCCGCCGTAAATTCCTCGTACTTCATGTGAAATTTGCGTGACGCGGGAACATCCGCCCGGCGGTCAAAATCCAGCAGTAAATTAGCACCTTGCGTCCAGCGCGCGGCCACTTGCGCACCAATCTCGGCCGCGTTGATCCCGCGCAGAAACGGCCGTCTTAATACTTGCGTGAGATGCGCCACGGACCCCAGCACCGCG
The DNA here is from genome assembly GCF_900129125.1 of Acidocella aminolytica 101 = DSM 11237. Lineage (GTDB taxonomy): Bacteria > Pseudomonadota > Alphaproteobacteria > Acetobacterales > Acetobacteraceae > Acidocella > Acidocella aminolytica. Next base: position 56,910 of record NZ_FQVJ01000013.1, read on the forward strand.
ATCGGGTCGCGATGCAAAACAACAAAGCGCGCGTCAGGATAAACACGCAAAATTGCATCCAGCGTGAATGTATGATCAGGGCACTTCAGCACCCAGCGGGCGGGCTTGCCATCTTGCAGGAACTGCAAAAATTTCTTGTGGAACAGAAATGCGTCGTCATGCCCATGCTTTTCCAGCCATTGAAAATAAGACGGCACGCGGTGGGTGGAATCAAACCGCAGGCTCTGGAACACATGCGCAGTGATCTCGCTGCATTCCTGCGGGCTGTCCGCATAGATCGGGTGCAGTTCCCTGAAACCGGGCGCGAGACCATTGAAAAGATCAAGCTGCTTATCCACCCGGACAATCCGCCTATCCCCCGCCGAATTAAAACCAGCCGGGCGGGGCGCTGGGTAAATCATTTGCCAGTTACGCGGCACTTGATTACCAGGATCCTGCGCCATCAAGTCATGCAGGAAGGTCGTGCCTGAACGCGGCAAGCCCAAAATAAATAAAGGAGCCTTGATTGGCGCTGCCGTGAGGGATGGTGAAGCAGCATGCGAATCTTCAATAAGCTGGGCATTGCGCAGCAGGCGGACAAAATCCCATTTCAGGGACACGCGGCCGAACAGGCTGAGCTCCGACTCAGCCTTAATCGATGCCAACAGCCGCTCAAGCCCTTCAACCGCATCTGGCGAGGGGGCAACCTTGGCGGCACGGAGCAATGCCAACGCATCCCCAACCGCAAAGGCCGAATCAGGCACAATCCGATCAGCCACTCTGAACCCACGGCTCAGAACCCTCGCCAAAGCTGTCATCTTAGTGCGGTTTCCGTTCGATCAATTCAATCTTGTAACCATCCGGGTCCTCAATAAAGGCGATCACCGTGGTGCCGAACTTCACCGGGCCAGGCTCACGGGTAATCTTCACGCCAGCTTCGCGCAGCTTGTCGCAGGCGGCGTAAATGTCGGGCACGCCAAGTGCCAGATGCCCAAAAGCGGTGCCCATCTCATAGTGATCGACACCCCAGTTATAAGTGAGTTCCAGCACGGTGTTGTTGTCCTCATCGCCATACCCAACGAATACCAAGGTGTATTTTCCTTCAGGCACTTCGGTACGGCGCAACTCATTCATGCCCAGCAGGCCCGTATAGAAGCTCACGCTCCGTTCCAAATCACCAACCCGCAACATGGTATGAAGATAGCTGAATTCGCTCATCGTTTTGCCTCTCATTCTGAAACCATATCTAAACAGAAACGCCAACCAAAAACATTTCTTCTTTGTCAGCTGTTTCAATAAGTTGTGTCTTCGAGGCCAAGATAGTACCGCCCGCTTCGAATGCGACCCCCTGAAGGCCTGCTTTCGCCGCATGCCTCACCGTATCTGGCCCTATGGTTGGCAAATCCGCCCGGCGCTCTTGCTGCGGCTTAGCGATTTTCACCAGGACGCCAGCCGGTCCTGGACGGGTCACGGCGCGGATTCGCGATAGCATCGCATCTGTTCCTTCCACCGTTTCCACTGCAAGAACAATCCCTTGCTGCACCACGCAGGCCTGGCCAATATCGGCGGCGCCAGTGAGCTTCAGCACCTCCACCCCGCGCTGAATATCCATCCGGGCCTGCTCATCCGGCGCGGTACGCGTCAACAGCCCCACCGGGGCCAACGCGTCCTTCATGATTTCGTGCGCGCCCAGAACGCGAAATCCCTCCTCTGAGAGGACCCGTACAATGGCCGCCAGCAAGCCATCATCGCCCAAAAAGGCTGCCTTGCCGACACGCGCCAGCAGCCGGGCACCTTCAGCATCCGGGCGGACCGAGAGAAAAGACGGGCGCTTCACTGGCCCGATCATGACCAACTCCACACACCCGCGCTCCCGCAACGCGCGAATCATCGCGCCAATGGCGCCAAGGCGGAAAAAATGGTGTGGAAACGGGCTGAGTACAGAGGGGTCCGCATAGCCATCCAGCCCTGCGATGAACACACAGCGCCCTGCTGCCTGCGCGGCCGCAGCCACCTGCCCCGGCAATGGCCCACCCCCGGCGATAATGCCGAGTGGCTCCGTCATGCGCCTAACCCCATAGAAAACACTCTGAATTGCCTACACAAGCAATCGAATATTGCTCGCACGGCGTCAACCGGTGGCGGTTATTCCGCCTCGCCCGCCACGTTGGTCAGGATACCATGTTTGGAGGGCGTTGCCATAAAGGCCAGCATCTCGCCCACAAAGACATTATCTTTGTAGAGTGCGGCGGCTTGCGCCACACGCTCGGCAAACACGCCCGGACCAGTGAACAGGAATTTATAAGCCTGGTTGATCTCAACCAGCTGCGCCTTATTAATCCCCCGGCGTTTCAGGCCAATTATGTTAAGGCCCAGCAGCTCGGCCCGGGTGCCAAATACGCGGGCAAAGGGAATAACGTCACGGGTAACACCGGTCAGCCCGCCTACCATGGCGCCCGCCCCAACGCGGGTGAATTGCAGAAGCGCGGCATTGCCGCCGATCACCGCCCGGTCGCCAATCTCAACGTGGCCTCCAAGCGCCACATTGTTGGAGATAATGACCCCATCGCCCAATACGCAATCATGCGCCACATGCACGGTCGCCATCAACAGACAGTCCGCGCCGATCTTGGTAATGCCGCTGCCCGTGACGGTACCGCGATGGATGGAGGCGTGTTCCCGGATCTGAGTACGCGGGCCGATGACGGTTTCCGTCTCCTCGCCTTTATATTTCAGATCCTGAGGCTCCAGCCCCACCGTGCAGAACGGGAACAGCTTAACGCCCGCCCCCAAATATGTCCGACCGGAGATCGCGACATGAGAGACAAGCTCAACCCCTTCCTCCAGCACGACATCCTTGCCGACTGTGCAGAAAGGCCCAATCTTCGCGCCCGGTGCAATGGTGGCGCCATCTTCAATGATGGCGGAGGGGTGGATCATACTCTTTACCGTATCCAGCATCTTTCGTCAGCTCCAAACCTGCCTTCGCGCTGTACGCAAGCAGGCAGGTCAGAGCCAATCACATTCAGTTACCGCGTATGTCACGGTGGATCAGACAGGTTTTTCCTTGTCCATGATCATGGCAGTGATTGTGGCTTCCGCGACAACCGTGCCATCCACGCGCCCTTCACAGGCAAACTTCCAAATCTGCCCACGCCGCTTCTCCTTGGTCACCAACAAGCGCAGTTGGTCACCGGGGATCACCGGCTTGCGGAACTTCGCGCCGTCGATCGACATGAAATACACGATTGGAATTCCAGCCTCCGGTCCCAGGGTGGAAATTACCAACCCCGCGGCGGTTTGCGCCATGCTCTCAACAATTAGCACACCGGGCATAACCGGGTGGCCCGGAAAATGGCCTTGAAAGAACGGCTCGTTCACGCTGACATTTTTGATGCCAACTGCGGAATGATCCTTGCGAACATCCACCAGGCGGTCAACCAGCAGTAGCGGGTAGCGATGCGGGATCATGCCCAGAATCTGCTTAATGTCGATCATCGCCACATCCACGGGCGGAAGGGTTTGCACCGTCTCGTCACTCATTCTTTGCCAGGTCCCTGATTTTGTCCTTTGCGCCCACCTTGGGCGAGTTTACGCAAGGTGATCACCTCGCGAAAAAAACTCTTGGAATTTTGAGCGGGCGCGCCAAGCACTTCCTCACCCGGCGGAACGTCTTGCATCACGCCGGACTGGGCGCCGATACGCGCTTTGTCACCAATATTCAGATGCCCTGTCAGTCCGGCTTGCGCGGCGATCATCACCCCCTGACCGATCTGGGTTGAGCCAGAAATTCCGGCCTGCGCCACCACCACGGAAAACGGCCCGATATTCACGTTATGGCCAATCTGCACAAGGTTATCGATATGCACGCCCGGGCCGATGACCGTATCCTGCGCCGAGCCACGATCGATGGTTGTGTTGGCGCCAATCTCCGCACCATCGCCAATCAGCACCCGACCAAGCTGCGGCACGGGGGTGAAACCGGTTTTGGAAATGGCGAAGCCGAACCCGTCCTGCCCAATCCGCGCGCCAGGGTAGATAACCACACGGTTGCCCAAAATGGCATGGCTCAACGTCACCTGCGCATGAATGCGGCATTGTTTGCCGATCACCACGCCCGGCGCAATGTAAGCAAGCGCGCCAATGGACGTCTCAGCTCCAATTTCCACCCCGGCCCCAATAACAGCACCAGGACCAATCTCTGCACTGGGGTCGATTACCGCGGATGGATCAATCACGGCGGAGAGATGCACACCCGCCACCGGCGCGGGGTACGGGTAAAACAACGCAGAGACCTTGGCCCAGCCGACATAGGGCTCAGCCACGGCCAGCGCCACGCACCCTGTTGGCACCTTGTCCGCGAAATCTGGGTGCAAAATCACCGCACCCGCTTTGGTTTCCGCCAACAGCCCGGCATAACGCCGGTTATCCAGAAAACTCACATCCTGCGGCCCGGCACTTTGCAAAGGCGCCACGCCAGAGATCAAAACCTCCGGTAACCGCCCCTCAATACCAAGCAAAGCCGCGAGGACACTCAGGGAATGTGGCCCGGCACGGCGGAAAAACCGCTCGTCACCAGGCTTACCAGCCTCCATCATGAATCAGGGGCCTACGCCGTCGCCCTGACCTTCAGGCGGGTTGACCTTCATGTCCGGCGTCACCACGCTAGGCGGTACGGTCACATGCGGGAGCAGCTTGTTCAGCTCCTTCACGGTCTCGTCCGTAATATCAAAAGCCGCCACGTTCAGCACAGCCTGTTCGCGGTGCAGCACGAGATTCATTCCATGGGCCTGAGCTTCCTGCTTGACAATTCCGGCCATCATGGCCTCGATCTTTTGCAGAGCCTTCTGGCCGGCATTCTGAATGGCCTGGTTGCGCTCCTGGAACTTGGTCTGCGTCGCGGCGATCTCGTTCTGCAGCGCCTGCTCTTTCTTCTCAAGTTCGGCATCACTCAGCTTACCGCGCTCCGCCATGATCGCCTGCTGTTTGGCCTGAATCTTTGACCTGGCCTCGCGCGCATCCTTGGCCAAAGCCGCTTGGCGCTTCTGAATCTCGGCCTGCACGTCCTGGGCAGCGGTGGAATTCTGGAGCACTTCCGGCACGGACAACACACCAATCACAGCCGTTGGAGGCGGTGCTTCAGCCGGCAGCGGCGGCAGGTTGGGCACTTTGAAATCCGCCTGCTGCTGCCCTTGCGGCGCAACATGCTCGGTCGGGGTGCTCGGCTTGGGCTCCGGTTTCGGCGCCGGAGCCGTATGAGGCTGGCTGCTGGGCGGCATGAAATACCCCGCCGACCCGGAGGATGAGGACTGAGCATAGGCCGCCGGTGCGGCGCCTAATGTCAGCAGGGGCAGAACAAGCGCGTAACGGGAAAAAGCGGACACTTAGAACCTCGTACCAAAAGAGACGCGGAATTGCTGAACCTGATCGCCCCGCTGTTTGACCACGGGCTGGGCCAGAGACAGATTGATCAGGCCAAATGGCGTGTTCCAGGACACACCCACACCGGCACCCACGCGCGGCGCCGAACTATCCAGCAGCGTGGCCGTACCAATTGTGGACGCCCCCCACAAAGAGCCGACATCCACAAAGGCAAAGCCGGAGACCCCCAGATCCTTGGAGACCGGCAGCGGGAAATGCAGTTCCGTGGACTGGGTCCACATATAACGGCCGCCAACCTGACCGCCGCTGCTCGTCAGCGTACCGCTGCTGTTATAAACCGGCTCGACATAGGGGCCGACACCGCCATCCGCGAAGCCGCGCAGAGAGTCACCCCCCAGAAAGAACCGATCCTCGATCTTATCCTGATACCCGCGCATATCCACCAGATAACCAGCGGAAGCGCTCAGTTTCAGAACCCAGCTAGGGTTCCCAAACACATGCTCAAGCGGGATGTAATATGAGAGATTTGGGTTAATCCGGAAATATTTGGCATCCCCGCCAAGCCCAGCGAGATCCGTTGTAATATTCAGCAGCAGGCCGGAATGCGGATCCTGATCGCTATCCAGATAATCGAAGCTCAAAGTCTGGCTGAGCTGCGAAAGTGAAGATTTTCCAGCTTCGCTTTCGATATAGATATTCGTGCTGCTGCCAGTCGGAATATCGTAAATATTCCGGCTACTGACCGTGTATGTAAAGGTCTGCTGGACATTCTGGTTAAAGCGGTAACCCAGCCTGATATCCGCGCCGATATTGCTCTCTGAGTAAGCATAATTCTGCGAGGTATTCGTGTAAGAATTCGTCACCGTACGGAAAATATCCCACCCCGCGATCAGATTGCGGTCCAGAAAGTACGGGTCGGTCATGCCCACGTTGATCTGCGTGCCATGCTGAGCGATCAAGGCGTTGATTGAGGCGTTGATGCCGGTGCCGATAAAGTTATTCTGGCTCAGACCGGTATTCAGCAACGCGCCCAGGGAGGTTGAATACCCGCCACCCAAGGAGAACTGGCCGGTCGCCTGTTCCTGCACCGAAGTCTTCAACACTACCTGCTGCGGCGTGGAGCCTTGGTCGGTGCTCATCTTCACATTCTTGAAGAAGCCAAGATTCTTAATGTTCTTGGTGGATTGGTCGATCTGACTTTGATTATAGGCATCCCCTTCCGCCACAGTCAGCTCACGGCGTATGACCTTGTCTTCAGTGCGGGTGTTCCCAACAATATCGATGCGCTGAATCCAAACGCGCGGACCATTAACCACATTCAGTACGATATTGACCGTGTGGTTCTTGTGGTCGAGCGTCACATCCGGGTTCACCGTGGCAAAAGCATAGCCCAAATTCAGGGCCCGCTTGTTCAGCGCTTCAACGCCTTCCTGCAAGGCATCGCCATCGAACCAATCGCCCTTGGAAAGCGGCACCAACCCGCGCAGCTCGCTCTCGGTCAGGTTATGAATGTTCGAGACAACCTTGATCGACCCAATCTTGTACCGGGCCCCTTCATCGACCGTGTAGGCCAAATAGAAGGATTTACGATCAGGGCTGAGATTAGCGTTGACGCTCACCACTTGGAAATTGGCGTAGCCCTTATGGAAGTAGAATTTGTGGAGCAGATATTCGTCATACTCCACACGATCTGAATTGAACTGATCCGCGCTGGACAGGAATCGCCACCACGCCGACTGGCGGCTGGAAATCACACCGCGCAGGGTGGATTGCGAGAAATGCTTGTTGCCGACGAAGGTAATCCGGCTGATGTCGGTCACATGGCCTTCATTGCATTGAAACACCACGTTCACGCGGTTATCCGGCAGCTTGATGATGTTGGCCGTCACCTCGGCATTATAATAGCCCTTCTTGGCATAGGCGTTCAGTAGGGCCCGGCGGTCTGCCTCCGCCGCGGCGGGGGTGTAAACGGCGCGCGGCTTCAGGCTCAAGGCGGCCTGGGCGTCCTTGTCCGACAATTCGCTATTGCCCGAGAACAGCACCTGATTGACCGTCGGGTTCTCAACCACGGACACGTCAAGGTTGTTTCCGCTGCGCGCGATGTTCACGCTCTTGAACAGCCCTGTCGCATAGAGTGTCTTAACCGATTGGTTGATCGCTTCCTGGCTGAAAGGCTGACCCGGCTGCGCCACCATGTAAGCAATGATGGTGCTGGTCTCGATTCGCTTGTTCCCCGTGACCTGAATGGCGGCAATGGTGCCTCCGGTGCGGATAGGGGCATTGGCCGGGGTGGCGGCCTGCGCCACGGCAGTTGGGCCAGGGGCCGCAAGCATGGCCGGCAACAGGCAGACTGACGCCAGAAGAACGGAGCGCGGCTTTAGCAATCGAAATCTCCCAAACCATGAACCCCGGAGCCCGGGACTTGCCATCTCGCGGCGTTTGGCACGCACCAGCCTGCCCGGCAAGATGCGTACGCCATACGCAGCGGCTTTAACCTAAAGTAAATGTGAGAACCAAGCGAATGCCCCCAACCGGGTGAGGTCATTGAAGGTCACCAGAACCACCAGGGACAGAATAAACAAAACCCCCACCCGTAGGCCAGCCTCACGCGCCTGCTCCGGCACGGGACGGCGGATAATGAACTCCACCAAATAAAACAGCAGATGCCCGCCATCGAGAATCGGGATGGGGATCAGATTCACTAGCCCAAGATTGATGGACAGCACGGCGATCAGGCTGATGACAGACACCAGCCCAAGAGCGGCGGCCTGCCCGCTGATCTCGGCAATTCCAAGCGGCCCAGCCAGATCTTTAAGCCCTTTATGGTGCACAATCAGCGTTGCCATGCCAGAGAACCAGCCGGAAATCTGCCGTCCTGTCTCGTGAAAAGCCGCAGCAATCGCTGGTCCGGGAGCCAGCCGCTTGAGTGCCGATTGCGTGCCGATCACACCAAGATGGCCAATTTTTTCCCCATCCAGGGTCGTCTCGCCTACCGTTACTGGCAAAGTTAAATCCTTGCCCGCACGCTCAATGGTGAAATCCAGCACTGTGTCCGGGTGTTCAACCACAATCTGCTGAAGATCGGAAAAATGATGAATTTTCGCGTCGCCTATGGCCAGAACCCGGTCGCCCGCCTGCAAGTGCGACTCCGCCGCCGGAGAACCCAGCTGAATCTGATTCAGCACGGGTTGCGTGGTCACCTGCCCGGTGGACATGAACAGCCCGGCGTAAATCACCACCGCCAGCAGCAAATTCGCCAAGGGCCCAGCAGCGACAATCACCGCTTTCGAGCCCAAGGACGCAGCTGCGAAGGAACCGGGTCTCGCCGGCCCCTTGGTCTGCTCCTCACCCCAGCCCTGCATCTTCACGTAACCGCCCAAGGGCAAGGCTGAAACCTGCCAGACGGTGCCGGACTTCTTCGCCTTATACTTCAGCAGCGCCGGACCAAACCCCACGGAAAAGGTTTCCACCGTCACGCCCTGGCTGCGCGCCGCGAGATAATGGCCAAGCTCATGAAAGAAAATGAGCACGCCAATATCGACGATAAAAGCAAAGATGGTGCGCAGCATATCAAACATGATCAGGCTGCCTTGGCGGCGGCAAGGGTTGAGGCAGCGGTGCGGGCCGCTTCATCGATCGCCAGCACGGCGGCCAGGTCCGGAACGGTGGGCGCGCCCAGCTTCTGCATGACGGCCTCGACGATCCCGGCAATATCAAGGAATCCTATCTTTCGGTCCAGAAACGCCGCGACGGCAATTTCGTTAGCGGCATTCAGCACGGCAGGCGCCCCTGCCCCCGCCGCCAGCGCCTCACGCGCCAGGCGTAAGGCCGGAAAGCGCAGTTCATCCGGCGCATGGAATTCGAGCTTTGCCACCTCGGTCAGGTCCAGCCTTGGGGCCTGGGTGGCAAGGCGTTGCGGCCAGGCCAACGCATGCGCGATGGGAATCCGCATATCCGGCGACCCTAGCTGCGCCAGCACTGAGCCATCCGCATAGCAAACCATGCCGTGAATCACCGATTGCGGGTGTACTAGCACTTCAATTTTCTCTGACGACAGGCCAAATAATCTTGCAGCCTCAATCACTTCGAGGCCTTTGTTGAACATAGTCGCACTGTCGATGGAAATTTTTGCGCCCATGGACCAGACTGGGTGGCGCAAAGCCGCCTCACAGGTGATGGAGCGCATATCCTCAAGGCTATGATTACGGAATGGCCCGCCCGAAGCGGTAAGCACGATCTTATCAACCGCCTTGGCATTGCCATCCGCCATCGCCTGCATGATCGCGTTATGTTCGGAATCTACTGGCAGCAGCGTGGCGCCCGCCTGCTCAACTTCGTGTAGAAAGACATCTCCCGCTGAAACCAGCGATTCCTTGCAAGCAAATGCAATGGTGCCGCCTTGACGTACGGCGGCCAAGGTCGGCTCCAGCCCCACTGTGCCGGTAATCGCGCACATGGTCCAATCCGCTTTGCGGCCAGCAGCTTCCAACACAGAGGCGCGACCGCCCGCAACCTCCAGCCCGGTGCCCGCCAGCGCCTCACGCAGGGCAGGCAACAACCCCTCATCAGAAATCACGGTAATCTCAGGGCGGAACTTGCGAGCTTGTTCAGCCAGCAAAGCCAAGTTGCGTCCGCCGATCAGTGCACAAATCTCGTAGGCGGACGGATTTTCCGCAACCAAATCGAGAGTTTGCGTACCGACACTGCCCGTGGACCCGAGAATTGTCAGCCGCTTTACCCCCATAACGCCATGCCTCCTTGCATGCAGGCCGCAAGCAGCGCCGCCAAAGGCGCTGCTGTCAGAAAACCATCCAACCGGTCAAACAATCCGCCATGACCGGGAATCGTTCGTCCAGAATCTTTCACGCCTACTTTGCGCTTGATCGCACTTTCCAGCAAATCGCCAAACTGTGCGACAAAACTTAAAATCAACCCGGCAACAAAGGCATGTGCCGGTGCCCCCTGGGTCGCTAACGCCAGGGCGGCGCCACAACAAGCGCTGATGAGCAGCCCGCCCAGCGCGCCACTCCAGGTTTTACCGGGCGAGATGCGTGGCGCCAGTTTAGGCCCGCCAATCAGCCGCCCTACCAGATAAGCGCCAATATCCGTGCCCCAGATCACCAGGATCAAGAAGGTTGTATCCACCAGCCCGGTTTCCGGACGGTGACGCAGCCACAGCAGGGAAATTCCGCCCAACCCGGCATAGGGCACGCCCGCCGCAGCAAAGCGGCCGAACACACGCCAAGAGGTCAATGCAAAAAAAACAACGGCTTGTATTCCAGCGCTAAAGCCAAGACAGAGAGTTATCCCCCATATCAGCAGGAGCACGCCCGCCAAGGGCCAAGCCTGTTTCCGGCCCGCCAGACGGGCCCATTCATGTCCCAGTCCTACCATGCCGACGCCAATGAACAAATCCCACGCCAGCCCGCCGCGCCAAAGGCAGAACAAAGCTAGCGGCCCCAGCACCAAAGCCGAAGCGGTCCGAACATAAAAATCAGACCATCGACTTTTGGCGGGTTTGGGGTCCATCACCTCAGATAGGGCGGGCACCGAACCGCCGCTCCCTGCCCGCGTAATCCTCCAGCGCCATGGCGAAATGCTGCGCGCAGAAATCCGGCCATAACACTTTTGTGAACCAGATTTCCGCGTAAGCAAGCTGCCAAAGCAGGAAATTGCTTACGCGCTGTTCGCCTGATGTGCGGATTACAAGATCAGGGTCGGGAATCCCCGCCGTGAACAAGAAGTCTGAGAAGTTCTGCTCGGTGAGATCTTCTGGTTTCATCCCCGCCGTAATCGCCCGGCGCGCGGCCGCCACAATCTCAGCCCGGCCGCCATAGGACAGGGCCAGAACCAGGGTCAAGCGTTTATTATTGGCGGTTTTGCGCTCTGCTTCTTCCAATTCCTTTGCCAGCGCCGGGCCGAAGCGCTCCCGCTCACCGATGACTTTGAGCTGCACCCCTTCGGCATGTAGTTCAGCCAGTTCTGAGCGCAGATAATGCTTTAGCAGAAAGGTCAGGTCCTGCACCTCACCCGCCGGGCGCTGCCAGTTTTCTGAAGAAAAAGCAAACAAGGTAAGATAGCGTACACCATTGGTGACTGCTGCCTCGATAGCGCGGCGAACCGCCTTGGCGCCCTCGCGGTGACCCGCCACGCGCGGCAGCCCCTTGGCGGTAGCCCAGCGCCCGTTGCCATCCATGATGATGGCAACGTGCAAAGGCCCGGAATGCGAAGCAGCGTCTGCCATCAAACCTGCCGGATATCCTTTTCTTTCTCGGCGAAACTCTCATCCACACGCTTGATGTAGCTATCCGTCAATTTCTGCACTTGCTCCGCCCAATCACGCTCCTCATCTTCGGAGATTTCGGACTTCTTCTGCAGGGTCTTGATCTGCTCCATACCGTCGCGGCGCACACCGCGTACCGCGATGCGGGCGGCTTCGGCGTATTTATTGGCGGCTTTCACCAGTTCGATACGGCGTTCCTCGGTCAGCACCGGCAGAGGCACGCGGATGATTTGCCCATCAGGTTGCGGGTTGAGACCCAGTCCGCAATCGCGGATGGCGGCAACGGTGGAGTTAACCATCGAGCGGTCCCAGACCTGCACGGTGATCATCCGCGCTTCCGGCACGGCGATGGTGGCCACCTGATTGATCGGCATCAGCGAGCCATAAGCTTCCACCTTCACAGGCTCCAGCAGCGCCGGGCTGGCGCGGCCGGTACGCAGGCCGGAGAATTCGCGCTTCAGCGCCTCAAGGGCGCCGTCCATGCGGCGGGTAAGGTCAACTTTGATCGTGTCTAAATCAGCCATGTGATGAACCTTTTTTCAACTCTCAATGATGCGGGTAAAGGGCCCCTCGCCGCGCATCACGGAGGCGAAAGCGCCGGGCGCATGAATATTGAACACCAGAATAGGCAGCTTGTTCTCACGGGATAGCGAAATGGCGGATGCATCCATCACGTTCAGGTCACGGGCCAGAACGTCCAGATAGGTCAGCTCCTCATAACGTTTCGCGGACTGATCCTTGCGCGGATCGGCGGAATAGACACCATCCACCTGCGTCCCCTTCAGCATCGCGTCGCACTTCATTTCAGTGGCTCGCAGGGCGGCGGCTGTATCGGTGGTGAAAAACGGGTTACCGGTGCCGGCGGCGAAAACCACCACCCGGCCTTTTTCCATGTGTCGTTCCGCCCGGCGGCGAATATAGGGTTCACACACGGCTTCCATGGAGATCGCGCTCTGCACTCGAGTAGGAACGCCCATTTTCTCCAAAGCGGACTGCATCGCCAGTGCGTTCATCACCGTGGCCAACATGCCCATATAATCAGCCTGGGCGCGGTCCATACCCGCCGCGGCACCCGCCACACCCCGGAAGATGTTGCCACCGCCGATCACCAGACAAACCTGCACCCCCATGGCGATCACGTCCCGCACATCAGCCGCGATGCCGTTCACCGTCTCCGTGTCAAGCCCGTAATCACGCTTGCCCATCAGGGCTTCGCCGGACACTTTTAAAAGAACGCGTTTATATTGTGGGGTCTCGCTCATGGATCGTCCTTAGAATAAGGGCGGTGCCAGGCAAAGCCCGGACCGCCCCTGGGTAGCGCAAACGCGGAAAGGATTAAACCCCAGCGGCCGCTGCAACTTCAGCCGCGAAGTCAGAGACTTCCTTCTCGATGCCTTCGCCTAGAGTGAAGCGGACGAAGCGGGTAATGTTGGAACCGGCCTTTTTGACCACGTCCTTCACCTTGCTCTCGCCGTCATGCACCCAAGTCTGCTCCAGCAGCACCACGTCTTCATAATACTTCTTCACACGGCCTTCGACCATCTTCTCAATGATGGCTTCGGGCTTGCCGGAAGCACGGGCCTGCTCGGACAGCACGTTCTTCTCGCGCTCCAGCGCGGCCGGGTCGACCTCGGCGACGGACAGCGCGTCTGGGCGGGTGGCGGCGACATGCATGCCGATCTGGCGGCCCAGCGTCTCCAGCGCCTCGTTCGCGTTGCCTTCCAGCCCGACGATCACGCCAATCTTGCCCAGGCCCGGCTTCAGCGCGCCATGCACATAAGCGGCGGCGGTGCCACCCGGAACATTGATCACGGCCACACGGCGGACATTCATGTTCTCACCAATGGTGGCGACCAGATGCACAGTTTCCTCGGCAACGGTACGGCCGGTGCCGGGGTAAGCGGCGGCCTTCAGCGCCTCGACATCTTCGCCAACCTCAAGCGCCAGCTTGGCGACGGTCTCAACAAAGTTCTGGAACGCCTCGTTACGGGCCACAAAGTCGGTCTCGGCATTCACCTCGACCACGGCAGCCTTGCCAGCTTCCAGAGCAACGCCGACCAGACCTTCGGCGGCGACGCGGCCAGATTTTTTGGCAGCGGCGGAAAGGCCCTTCTTGCGTAGCCAGTCAATGGCGGCTTCCTTGTCGCCATTAGCCTCGGTCAGCGCCTTTTTGCAATCCATCATGCCAGCGCCGGTGGTCTCGCGCAGGTCTTTCACCAGGGCAGCGGTAATTTCGGCCATGTGTTCGCTCCTTATGACACGGTTGCGCGCGAAGGCTCACCACCCCCGCGCGTCCATTCGGTTTTAACCGGGCACCTTTCTGGCGCCCGTGAAAATCAACCCTGGGCCTCAGCCGGCGCCTCGTCGATCACCGGCTCAGCAGCAGCACCAAGATCCACGCCCGCAGCACCCAACTCAGCAGAGATACCGTCCAGCACCGCGCCGGCAACCAGGTCGCAATACAGGGTGATGGCGCGAATCGCGTCGTCATTACCCGGGATCGGGTAGGTCACGCCAGCAGGGTCGGAGTTGGAATCGAGGATGGCGACAACCGGAATGCCCAGCTTATTGGCTTCCTCAATGGCCAGCTTTTCTTTGTTGGTATCGATCACGAACAGGATGTCCGGCAGGCCACCCATATCCTTGATTCCACCCAGAGCGCGCTCCAGCTTCTCCTGGTCGCGGGTGAAGTTCAAGATTTCCTTCTTGGAATAACCCTGGGTCTCACCGGAGAGCATCTCGTCCATCTGGCGCAGGCGCTTGATGGAGCCGGTGATGGTCTTCCAGTTGGTGAGCATGCCACCCAGCCAGCGATGGTTTACATAATACTGGCCGCAACGCTGCGCAGCTTCAGCCACATGCTCAGCGGCGGCGCGCTTGGTGCCCACGAACAGCACGCGGCCACCGGCGGCGGTCACATCGCGCATGGCCTTGAGCGCGCGCTCCATCAAAGGAACGGTCTGCTGCAGGTCGATAATGTGGACCTGGTTGCGCACGCCAAACAAATAGGGCGCCATACGCGGGTTCCAGCGACGGGTATTATGGCCAAAATGAACGCCGGCTTCAAGTAGTTGGCGCAGGGAAACGTCGGGAAGTGCCATTGGCAGTTCTCTTTCCTTATCTAATCCGGTTTTATCCTCCGTGGGGAAAGCGCTCTCGCGAACACCGGACCTAACAGGCTTTCACCCGGACAGGCCCCCACGTGTGAATTTGCCCGCACCGCGCGGGCGACGGGCATATCGCGCATTTTCGTGCCAATTTCAACCCGAAACGGCGCTCATCTGTTGTCATAAAGAAAGGGCAGCGTCATGCTGCCCTTCTGATTGCACGCAAACAGCGCGGCTTAGAACTTATAACCAACACCAAAGCCGACCACTGTCGGGTTCAACCCAGTCATGGCGTGGATGGCGCCGTGGTCCAGGCGGGCGGCGGTGGGCAGGATCATCTGCTTCACATCCACGTTAATGCTCCAGTTCCCCTGAACCGGAACATCGAACCCAGCCTCGAAAGACGGACCGACAGCGGTACGCAGGCCTAACTTGTCACTCGTGCCGAGCAACTGCGAACTTGGGCTGGTGCCGTAAAAGAAGGCCACCGTGATGCCCACGCCCACATAAGGGCGTACAACACCAATTTGCGGGAAGTGCCATTGAGCGGTTAGAGTCGGCGGCAGAACCCAGGTGGATCCCAGCGTGGCGCCGTTCCCCAACGCGCCGCCCTTGGCGGTGATGGTGTGGCGGCTCGTCGCGGCGATTAGCTGGAAGGAGAGATTCGGCGTCACGAAGTAAGATGCATCTACCTCTGGCGACACCCCTGTGGTAATACCAAGTCTTGCGCCAGGAATACCCGTGATGTGGCTGTCCATATTCTGAGGAATCACGCCGATGATGCTCAGGTGCGTCATGATATCTCCGGCCTTATAGCCCGTGGGGCCAGAGAGGAGGCTATAGCCTTGCGCCAGGGCTGGCGTGCAGGCCGTGGCAGCCATGAGAACAGCAGCGGCGGAGCAAAGTTTGACGTTCATTAGAGGAAGGCTCCCGATTGGATTGACGCGATCTCAATAGAAGTGCCCTGGCTTCTGTTCTTTGATCTGAAACAAAAATTCCCGGCTAGGCCGGGAATTAAAGAAGTGTGACTTTTTTGCCAGACCGCGCCTGCCGCTACTCAGGTCAGTAGCGGCCCCCAAGAGGGGTCGGTGGCATAAGTGGGGGTGTCCACCAGCCGTTCATTGAACCCGTCCACTCCGATCGTTACCAAACGTGCGCTGTGGCCGGAAGGTGTCGGGGACTCGCGGTAGAACATGATCACACGACCATTTGGGCAGAAGGTGGCGCCTTCCACCAGATAACCTTGGGACAAAATCCGCTCCCCTGTGCCATCCGGCGCCATCACGCCAATAGAGAAACCGCCCGAACCCCAGAAAGTGTAGGCGATCAGATCACCGCGCGGCGACCAAGCGGGTTCGGCGTACTGGCCGGGGCCAAAGGAGATGCGCTTCACGCCCGAGCCATCAGCATTCATCACGAACAGTTGCTGGTTGCCGTCGCGGTCGGAGTTGAACACGATCTGCGATCCATCCGGCGAATAACAGGGGGTCACGTTGATTGAGCTGCTGTCCGTGAGCTGGACCATATTGCCCCCGCTCAGATCGGTTTTCACAATCGACGCGCCGCCATTATGCGAAACCGACATCAGCAGCGAATTGCCATCCGGCGAGAAACGCGGGCCGATAGTCATTTCACCAAAGCCGCCAACCAGCTTGGTGGCGCCGGTTTGCAGGTCGAACAGATAGACGCGCGGATTGCTGCCATCGCGGAAACTGACAAAGGCAAGCTGCTGGCGAGTTGGGTTATATTGCGGGGAGAGCGCCATATTGGCGCCATTAGTCAGGAACTGCACGTTCGCACCGTCATAATCCATAATGGCAAGACGGCGGATGGGGCTGGTCACCTGCCCCGCAACCGAAATAAACGCCACCCGGCTGTCGAAATAGCCCTTCTCGCCAATCATCTGCTGATAGATCGAATCGGCGATGATATGGGCAATCCGACGCCAATTATTCTTTGTGGTGGTATAGGCCGTGCCTTGGACCTGCGCCTGCTGCTGCACGTTCCAGAGTCGGAACTCCACCCGCAACTGGCCGCCGCCTGCATCCTGCACATCCCCCGTGACCAGCCCTTGCGCACCGAGGAGCGACCAGTTCTGCCAGACCGGCGTGCCGTTATTGATCGAGTTCGGCACAAAGCTGGAGGGGTCAATGGCGCGGAATAGGCCGGAATGAGAAAGGTCATCCGTGATCACCTGCGTGATTTGCGCGCCAACGCCCTGGGCTGCGAAGGGCATGATGGCCATAGGGATGGGCGCGTTCTGCGCGCCGCTAACCTGGATGGCCGGGCCGTTATTCGAGGTGGCCGGAGCAGTCTGGGCAAAGGCCGCAGGAGCCACGAGGCTTGCGGCACCCGCCGTGCCCAGCAGCCGGCGGCGGGAAAACGGCGGCAGAAGAAGACGCGTCATCATCAAACCTCTTACGGGGTGAAGTTGAACAAGAAGGTATGCACCTTACCCAGCATGTAGGACGGCAAGGGCAGCGTCGCACATTGATAATTCTCCACAGCCGCGATCGCGCGCTGGGCATAGGCCGAATAAATTGGGTTACCCATGTTGCCCTGCGAGGCGGGGGCCACCACGGCCTCACGCACCGTGCCGGAGGCATCGGTCGTTACCAGCAGTTGCACGGAGAAATTTTGAATCCCCGGCGCACCCGCATCAATGCCCCAGCAAGGACGTACATGCGCGCCGATGGCGTTGCGGTCAGCCTCACTCAAGCCCGAATTGGCCGTGCTGTTGGGGCTGCCACCACCATGGGGCGCACCGCCCTGGTCCGGGTTATATTGCGAGGTCGGCGGCTTTTCCTGCTTCTGGTTCACGCGCAGTTGCGAGAGCGTGTTGAGCACGTTCTTGCTAAGCGGCAGTGGCGTTTTCACCTCATGCTGCTGATGCGTGGCCGATTTCGCGGGGGCGGGCGGCTTCTTCGCCGGCTGTGGCTTCTCTGGCTGCTTCTCCTCGCTCGTCTGCTTCTGCGGCGGCTTAGGCGGCGGCGGAGGCGGTGTTGGCACCGGCGTGGGAGCGGGTGTGGGCGGCGGCGGCGGCGGCGCGGGCGTTGGGGGCGTCGGCGTTGGTTTCTGCTCCGGCGCCGGGGGGGGAGGAGGAGGTGGTGGTGGTGGCGCTTGCACCGGCCTCGGCTGGGGCGGCTTGGGATTCACCGGCCCCTTGTGCGGCACCGGCGTATTGCTGGGCGCCGCCACCTTGCCAGTATTTTGCGCCGTTTGCGGCTGGGTGGGGCCAACAAGGTCCACATCCACGCTTTCATCCGCCGAGGTGTTCAACGGTTGCATAGGCAATGTCACAATCGCGGCAACGATGATCGCCGCGTGGACAATAAAAGAGACAATCGCGCTACGGCGCAGATCGCGGTCCAAATTGCAACTCCCCTGCCCGGCGTTATTGCCCGGGCTGCTGCGCCAGCAGCGAAACCTTGGTGAACCCGCCTTGCACGATATCCGCCATCACCTGGAGCATGACGCCGTAATTCACCTCTTTATCGCCACGGATAAAAATTCGCTGATCAGCATTGTTCTTAGAGGCTTCCTGCAACGTGCTGACCAGATTGGAGAGCTGGATCTGGCTGTTATTCAGATACACATTGCCCTTGGAATCCACGGTCACGGTAATCGGCTTGGAATCGGCGTTGGCCGGTTTGGCGTTGGCCTGTGGCAGATTCACCTTTACCGAGGATGTGATCATCGGTGCCGTGACCATGAAGATGATCAGCAGCACCAGCATCACATCCACCAGCGGGGTGACGTTAATCTCCGCCATCGGGCGGTAGCGGCGGCGGCCGTTCCCGCCAGGGCCGATCAGCCCGCCTGCCATTTATTTATGCTCCTCAGACTGGCGGGAAAGAATGGCGGAGAATTCCGCGCCAAACCCTTCGAGCCGCCCGGCGAAGCGAGAAAGATCGTTGGACAGCTTATTATAAGCCAACACCGCTGGAATGGCGGCCACAAGACCGATGGCGGTGGCAAACAGCGCTTCCGCGATACCGGGCGCGACCACGGCAAGGTCTGTATTGTGCATGGCGGCAATGGCCGAGAAGGAGTGCATGATGCCCCACACCGTGCCGAACAAGCCGATAAACGGCGCTGTAGCACCCACGGAAGCCAGGAAGATCATAAACCGTTCCAGCCGGTCCATCTCACGCATGACGGTTACGTTCATCGCGCGGTCCACGCGCTCCTTCACGCCGGTCTTGCCGATCTCGGTGCCCGCGATGCGCGCGGTGCGCTTCCATTCGCTCATCGCCGCACCGAATACGGCGGCCATTGGGTTGGAGGGATCGGCTCCCTCGCGGTCATACAGCTCATCCAGGCTGCCACCAGACCAGAAATTATCTTCGAACGTATCGGCCGCTCGGTTCACACGGCGGATGGTCATGGCTTTCTCGATAATGATGGTCCACACCCAGATGCTGGCGATCAAAAGAATGATCATCACCAGCTTCACCACCGCATCCGCCTGCAGGAACAGGCCGAGCAGCGAGAGATTTGCCTGCGGCGCGGCCATGGCCGCCTGAGACACCGTTTGGTCCACTATCTTTCCCCGTTCAAAATTTCAGGCGCGCAACCCATTCACGCGGAATGCGCGTGGCCCGGCCATCGGACACACGTGCGCACCCCAACCCAAGCTCAAGCATGGCCAGCGAGTCGCTGTCTCGCAGGAATTTCTGCCGTAATGTAACGCTCGCACCACGCAATTCTGCAAATTCGGTTTCCACCGTCACCAACTCATCAATCCTGGCGGGGCGCTGATAGAGCAAATTCACACGATGCACCACAAACATGACGCCATAGCGCGCGACCATCTCCGCATGAGGCGCCCCCATTTCCCGGAGGGCCTCGGTCCGCCCGCGCTCAGCGATGGAGAGATAGTTCGCGTGATACACAATGCCCCCGGCATCCGTGTCCTGGTAATAGATGCGCGTGGTGTAACGGTAGATCAACTTCCTATTCTAACCCCATGATCAAGGCCGAAAACGGCCATTTTGTGGCAACTGGCCGCGAGCCTTATTCACCCAGCATGTCCAGCAGATCCGGCCCGCGTTGAGCGGGGTTGAAGCCCAGATGACGCCATCCCGGATCACCCAGCATACGCCCGCGTGATGTACGCAAAAGTAAGCCTTCCTGAATCAGATAGGGCTCTACCACATCCTCCAGCGTGTCGCGCGCCTCGGCCAGGGCGGCAGCCAGCGTTTCAACCCCCACCGGGCCGCCATTATGGTGCTCCGCCAAGCGCTTAAGGTAACGCATATCCATGGCGTCCAGCCCTTTCTGGTCCACATCCAGCCGGGTCAAAGCCTCATCAGCAAGATCTCGTGAAATTTCCGTAACCCCGGCGGCGGTGGCGAAATCTCTCACCCGGCGCGTCAGCCGTCCGGCGACACGCGGTGTGCCGCGGGAGCGTCGGGCGATCTCATATGCACCATCATAGGACAGGTTCATGCCCAGCTTCTGCGCCAGACGGATGACAATACCGGTGAGTTCGTCCGGCGTATAAAAAACCAGCCGCAGTGGAATCCCGAATCTGTCCCGCAGCGGGGTGGCCAGCAGCCCGGCGCGGGTGGTCGCCCCCACCAGCGTGAAAGGCGGCAGATCGATCCGCACGGTACGCGCCCCCGGCCCCTCACCGATGATGAGGTCAAGCTGGAAATCCTCCATCGCCGGGTAAAGGATCTCCTCAATCGCAGGCTGTAGACGGTGGATTTCGTCGATGAACAGCACGTCCTTCGGCTGCAAATTGGTTAGGATCGCCGCGAGGTCGCCGGATTTTTGGATCACCGGGCCAGAGGTCGCCTTGAACCCCACCCCCATCTCATGCGCCACAATCTGCGCCAGCGTGGTCTTACCCAGCCCCGGCGGGCCGTGCAGTAGCACATGGTCCAGAGCCTCCCCACGACTCCGCGCGGCCTGGACAAAGATTTTTAGATTCTCCCGGCTGGCGGCTTGGCCGGTGAAATCCTCAAGATTTTGCGGGCGCAGGGAGGTTTCAGCGCTGTCATCTGAGAGGCGTTCGCCGGAGGTAATGCGGTCGTTCATAGGCTTGGATTTGCAGCTTTTGGGCAAAGACTGCACCAAAAACTTTTGAAATTTTTAGGCGAAGGGGTCACTTGGCCAAGCCCTTCAGCCCGGCGCGAATGAGAATATCCAGCGAAGCGTCTTCTCCATGCGCTTCCACCGCCTTGGCCAAAGCAGCTTCAGCCTCGGCACGGCGGTAGCCAAGATTTGTGAGAGCGGACAACGCATCAGAGGCCGCGCCCCTGCCCACCGCGGCGGGAAAGGCCGCCGTGCCGCCACCGGGCATTACCCCAGCCTTACTCTGCAACTCGGTCAGGATCCGCACTGCCAGTTTTGGCCCCACCCCAGGGGCGCGGGTCAAAGCCGCTTTATCCTGGGCGGAAATGGCGCTGATGAGTTGGTCCGGCGACAAAGCCGAGAGGATGCCCAAGGCCACCTTGGCGCCCACCCCCTGCACGGTGGTCAGTAGCCGGAACCATTCGCGTTCAGCGGTGGTGAAGAAGCCATAAAGCGTGATGGCATCCTCCCTCACCTGGGTCTCGATAAGAAGCGTGCTCATCCCCTCCGGCAGCGCACCAAGCGTGCGGGAGGAGCACAAAACGAGATACCCGACCCCGTTTACATCCATCACGCAACGACCATCTTCGATGGAATCAACAATGCCCCGCAAACGCGCAATCATGAGACGGGCTTCCAGATATTTGTAGTGGAACGATGATGGGCATGGCAAATAGCCACCGCCAACGCATCCGCCGCGTCGGCGCGTTTTTGTGCTGCACCGGGCAGCAGGCGCCGCACCATCAGCCCCACCTGCTCCTTATCCGCCCCGCCAGTGCCGACTACGGCCATCTTCACCGTCTTGGCGCCATATTCAAAAACCGGGATCCCCGCCCGAGCCGGGGCCAGCAGAGCCACACCACGGGCATAGCCCAGCTTCAAGGTGGCAGAGGCGTTGCGATTCACATAAGTCTCCTCAACCGCCGCTTCGTCCGGGCTATAGCGTTCCAGCAACTCAGCCAGCGCGTTATCAAGCGCTTTTAGGCGCAGCGACACGCCTTCGGTGCCGTCCGTCGCCACCACGCCGTCCGCGACATGGCGGAGACGGTTGCCTTCAGCCTCCAGTACGCCCCAGCCGGTAAAACGCAGGCCGGGATCAATACCAAGAATGCGGACCCGGCCTTGCACCATCAGGCCGAGAGCTTCGCCAGAACGTCTTCAGAGAGCTCGAAATTGGCATAGACGTTCTGTACGTCATCATCATCC
Organism: Acidocella aminolytica 101 = DSM 11237; assembly: GCF_900129125.1. GTDB lineage: Bacteria > Pseudomonadota > Alphaproteobacteria > Acetobacterales > Acetobacteraceae > Acidocella > Acidocella aminolytica. The sequence goes on from NZ_FQVJ01000013.1 coordinate 78,948, forward strand.
TCAAGAGTATCGATCAGCTTCAGCACGGAGGCAGCTTTGTCCTCATCCAGCGCCACGGTCATGTTCGGGCGCCATTCAATGCCCGCTTCCGCCGGATCACCGAAAGCCTGGGCCAACGCGTCGCGCACGGCGAAGAAATGTTCCACCGCCGCCAGCACCTCGTGACCATCCTCGTTGCTCACCACGTCATCGGCACCCGCTTCGATGGCGGCTTCCAGCACCTCATCCGCAGAAGCCACGTTAGCCGGATAACGAATCGCCGCGAGGCGGTTGAACATGAACGACACGGAATTGGTTTCGCCCAGCGCCCCGCCCGCCTTGTTGAAGGCCGCGCGCACCACGGAGGCCGTGCGGTTGCGGTTATCTGTCAGCGCCTCGACAATCACCGCCACGCCCGCGGGCCCATAGCCCTCATAGCGTACCGACTCGTAATTCTCCGCCCCTGCCGCACCGGCGGCTTTCTTAATCGCGCGGTCGATCGCGTCGCGGGTCATGTTCTGCTTCAACGCCGCCGCCACAGCTGCGCGCAAACGCGGATTCGCAGCCGGGTCGGGCAAACCTTCCTTGGCGGAAACGGTGATCTCGCGGATCAGCTTTGCGAAAATACGGGCCCGCTTGGCGTCCTGCGCGCCTTTGCGGTGCATGATGTTCTTAAATTGCGAATGTCCAGCCATGGGCGGGCTTTAGCATTTTTGTTCTAGCACTTGGAAGCTAGCCCCGGCAGGATTGACAGGGTGGAGTGGCTTCTCTAAGCAGCCGCCCACACACTGGGCGCGTAGCTCAGCGGTAGAGCATTCGCTTCACACGCGAAGGGTCACAGGTTCAATCCCTGTCGCGCCCACCATTCCAAGCCAGTGTGTCATTGGGCGCGTAGCTCAGCGGTAGAGCATTCGCTTCACACGCGAAGGGTCACAGGTTCAATCCCTGTCGCGCCCACCAATTCCCTGAAATTCAAAGCCTTAGACAAAAGCCCTTCGGGGATTTTTTGGCGTTTGGGCACAAGAAAAATGCAGCCTTCATAGAAAAGGCTGCATCCAAAAATTTTACAAACGTCAGTCCGAGGCGCGGTTTGACCGTGCCCCGGCGCAGAAAAATCAGGCGGCCTTGGCCATACCACGCAGCACGTACTGCAGGATGCCGCCATGCTTGTAGTAGTTCACCTCGTCAGCGGTATCGACGCGGCAGAGCAACTCGATCTCCTTCTTAGAGCCATCCGGGCGGGTAATGATCGCCTTAATGTCCATACGCGGGGAGAGGTTCTCAAGACCAACGATATCCACGGTCTCCTCGCCAGTAAGGCCGAGGGACTTGCGGGTTTCGCCATTCTTGAACAGCAGCGGCAGAACGCCCATTCCCACCAGGTTGGAACGGTGAATACGCTCAAAGCTCTCCGCGATGACCGCCTTCACGCCCAGCAGCATGGTGCCCTTGGCCGCCCAGTCACGGGAGGAGCCGGTACCGTATTCCTGCCCGGCGAACACCACCAGGGGCACGCCCTCCTGCTTGTACTTCATGGCGGCGTCGTAGATCGACATCTCCTCACCGCCCGGATAGTGCTTAGTGTTGCCTCCCTCTGTGCCACCCATCATCTCGTTCTTGATGCGGATGTTCGCGAAGGTGCCGCGCACCATCACATCATCATTACCACGGCGCGAACCGTAGGAGTTGAAATCCTTCTGCTGCACCTGATGCTCAGACAGGAACACGCCCGCCGGAGAAGACTTCTTGATGTTACCGGCCGGGGAGATGTGGTCGGTGGTGATGGAGTCACCCAGCAGCGCCATGACGCGCGCGCCCTTGATGTCGGAAACCGCCTTCGGTTCAGGCGTGATATCTTGGAAGTAAGGCGGGTTCTTCACATAGGTGGAACCGGCGGGCCAGGCGTAGGTGTCGGTCCCGCCGGAGAACTCAATGGCCTGCCACTCGGCCGGGCCCTTGAACACGTCCGAATAGCGTGCCTGGAACATTTCGCGGGTCAGCACCTGGCCCACAATGTCCTGGATCTCCTTGTTGGAGGGCCAGATGTCCTTCAGATACACTGGCTTGCCGTCTTTGGAGGTGCCGATCTGCGCGGTGGTGATGTCCTCACGCATGTTACCGAACAGGGAGTACGCAACCACCAGCGGCGGGGAGGCCAGGTAGTTCGCACGTACGTTCGGGTGCACGCGACCCTCGAAGTTACGGTTGCCGGACAGCACGGAGACCGCGACCAGTTTGTTGTTCTCGATCGCATCCACAATCGGATCCGGCAGCGGGCCGGAATTGCCGATACAGGTGGTGCAGCCATAGCCAACCGTTTCAAAGCCGATGGCGTCCAGATCCTCGGTGAGGCCGGACTTGTTCAGATAGTCGGTCACAACCTGCGAGCCAGGGGCCAGGGAGGTCTTCACCCAAGGCTTCGGCGCCAAGCCAAGCTCGCGGGCCTTGCGTGCCACAAGTCCAGCGGCCACCAGCACGTAAGGGTTGGAGGTGTTGGTGCAGGAGGTGATCGCCGCAATCACTACGTCGCCATGGGTGATCTCGTAATTGGTGCCAGCCACGGCGCCCTTGTTGGCAACGGCTTCGGCGGGCACGCCGAGGCTCTTGGTCAGCTCGCTCTTGAAGGCGGAAGCCGCTTCCTTCAGCAGCACGCGGTCCTGCGGGCGCTTCGGGCCAGCCAGGGAGGGCTGTACGGTGGAGAGGTCCAGTTCCAGCGTGTCGGAGAAAACGGGCTCGTGCTCGTCACGCCACAGGCCCTGGGTCTTGGTGTATTCCTCGACCAGCTTGATGCGGTGCTCGTCGCGGCCGGAGAGGCGCAGATAGTCCAGGGTGACTTCGTCAACCGGGAAGAAGCCGCAGGTGGCGCCATATTCGGGGGCCATGTTGGCGATAGTGGCGCGGTCAGCCAGCGCCATCTCGGCCATGCCTTCGCCGTAGAATTCGACGAACTTGCCGACGACCTTCTTGGCGCGGAGCATCTGGGTGACGGTCAGCACGAGGTCGGTCGCTGTCACGCCCTCGGAGAGCTTGCCGGTCAGCTTGAAGCCGACAACATCCGGAATGAGCATAGCGATCGGCTGGCCGAGCATCGCGGCCTCGGCCTCAATGCCGCCCACGCCCCAGCCCAGCACGCCCAGGCCGTTGACCATGGTGGTGTGGGAGTCGGTGCCGTACAGTGTGTCAGGATAGACATAGGTCTTGCCGCCATTCTCGGAGGTCCAGGCCACCTGTGCCAGATATTCCAGGTTCACTTGGTGACAGATGCCAGTGCCGGGGGGCACGACGCGGAAATTATTGAAAGCCTCCTGGCCCCAGCGCAGGAAGCGATAACGCTCGCTGTTACGCTCGAATTCCAGGTCGATATTCTTCTGCAGTGCATCGTGAGAAGCGGAGTAATCCACCATCACGGAATGGTCGATCACGAGATCCACCGGGATTAGCGGGTTCACTTTCTCAGGCTCGGCGCCAAGCTTGACGATACCATCGCGCATCGCGGCCAGATCGACTACGGCGGGCACGCCGGTGAAGTCCTGCATCAGGATACGGGCAGGCTTGAATGGCACTTCCTTGGAAGAGTTGGCTTTTTCTAGCCAAGCGATGATGGATTTGGCGTCCTCGGTGGTGTAGCTGCCGCCATTTTCAAACCGCAGCACGTTTTCCAGAAGAATCTTTAGGGTTTTAGGAAGCTTGGAGATATCACCCAGCTTAGCGGCGGCGGCCGGAAGCGAGAAATACTCGTACGACTTGCCGTCAACATTCAGGGTTTTCTTGGTTTCCAGGCTATCGTGGCCGATCGCTGTCATGAGGCAAAACCTTTCTGCAGTTGCCGCTTGTGATTTGGCCCGGCTTAAACCATAGCCGTACCCGCCCGTCTATTCCGAACCTTAGGATTTTTGCACCTGCTCACTGCTCAAAAACTCGCGATTTTCCGTGGCGAACGGCTAGTTTTGAACGGAGTCAGCTTCGCGCTGCGCCCTGGCGGCATCCTACTCCTGCGTGGAGCGAATGGCGCGGGCAAATCAAGCCTGCTGCGCGCCCTGGCCGGACTGACGCCTTTGGTTTCAGGTGACCTCTTTTGGGACGATTTGCCTGCCCTCGCGGACCGCGAAGCCCATGCCGCACGGATCGGCTGGCTGGGGCATCAGGACGCGGTGAAACCCGCCCTCACCCCGGCCGAGCAAGTGCCCAGAAGCGCGCTGACACTGGTGGGGTTGGAAAGATTCGCAGATTTGCCAACGCGTTTCCTCTCAGCCGGGCAAAAGCGCCGGCTGGCTATCGCGCGGGTGGCGGCAACGCCAAAAGCGCTTTGGCTGCTCGATGAACCCACCACAGGACTCGATTCCGCATCCATCGAGCGGTTTTTGGCCTTATGCAGCGCCCAGAGAGCGCGCGGCGGCATGATCATCGCCAGTACCCACACTCCCATCGACCTGCCTAATACAGAGGTGCTGGCCCTATGATCAGCCTAATTGCCAAGGAATTGCGGCTTTCATTCCGGCACGGCGCCGAAAGCATGGCCGCCTTGCTGTTTTTCATTATTGCCGGAACGCTGTTCGCCTTCGGGGTGGGGCCTGATCCGTCCATTTTGTCGCGCATTGCGCCAAGCGTGGTGTGGGTGACCGCATTGCTGGCCGCATTGTTGCCCCTGGACCGGCTGTTCGGCCCAGATTTCGAGGACGGCACGCTGGACCTGCTGCTGCTCTCCGGCAAACCCGCTTATGAGATCGCCGCCGCCAAGGCGGCCTCACATTGGCTGACCACCGGCTTGCCCCTGCTTATTATGGCTGCGCCACTCGCCGTTATGCTGCGCCTGCCCGGCGACAGGCTGCCCGTGCTGCTGCTGACGCTGCTGCCGGGTACGCTGATTTTTTCATTACTGGGAACAATGGCGGCAGCACTCACCACCGGTGCGCGGCGCGGGGCAATTCTGATGCCTTTGATCACACTGCCACTAATGATCCCAAGTCTGATCTTCGGGACAGCGGCGGCAACCAGCCCCCACCCGGCGCCGCCTTTTTATATGATCTTTGCCATGTTGCTGGCCGCCCTGCCGCTTGCCCCGCTTGGCACGGGGCTCGCTCTACGCGCCGCGGCAGAGTAACTCGCCACCTTCAGAGGCTGGCGGCGGGAAAGGCAAGGCCCGAGCCGGGATCGACGAACACCAACTCGTCCTTCACTTCTTTCACGCCCGGTGCATTCTCTACGATGGTGACCACGGCCCGGCGTTCCTCGTCAGAGAAGATCGTGCCTTCCAGTGTCACCACACTGTCTTTGACCGCGACCTGCAAACCGGAGCGGGGCGCCCATTTGGCTTGGCCAATCTCGTTCTTGATATAAGCCAGAATATCATCGTCACTGACCAACTCGTGCGTCTCGATTAGCTTGGCGGTTAAAGCCTTCAGCAGGTCGGTCCGGCCAATAATACCCACCAGTTTATTATTCTCCATCACCGGCAGACGCTTGAAATGCTTCCGCAGCATAATCTGTACGGCTTCAGCTAAAGAGGTATCAGGCGTTACAAAGACAGGATTATGCGTCATCACACCGCTCACATGGCGGGAATGGGTCGCCACATAATCCGCAGCCACGGCGGCTGGTTGCAACAGCGCTTTGAGCCATCCGGCTGGGGTGCCTTCAGTGCCGATTTCGGCCCGGCGCAGCATGTCGCCTTCCGTCACCACGCCCACCAAGGTGCCATTTTCATCAAGAACCGGCAAACCGCTGACATGGTTGGCCAACATAATCCGGGCTGCATCAACCACGGTGGTCCGGGGCTGCACGGCAATTGTGTTGCGGTTCATAATTTCGGCGACATTCATGACACCCTCCTCAAGGCTTAGTGTTTTGTTTTTGTCATGTTCCTTCGCCGTGCGCTTTGATGATGATCAATTCGCCGCTTCGGCAATATTCTCCAATGCCTGTGGACGCAGCAGCACGACTTCATGGATATTGGGTATCTCAATCAGCCCCTCTTTTTTCAGAGCGCTGAGTGAGCGGGAGACAGTTTCAATCGTCAGGCCGAGATAATCCGCGAGGTCGGTCCGCGACAACGGCAAAGTGAGCTTCGCGTTGGGCCGCGGCAGCTTGCCAGTGTTGCAATTTTCCTGCCGCTGCGCCCAGGAAAGCAGGAAGCTAGCAATACGTTCCAGCGCGGTCTTGCGGCCGAGCAGCAGCATCTGCTGTTGGCTCAGCACCAGTTCATGCATCGCCACATCCAGCAGCTTGCGCTCAAGGGCCGGATACTCCTCGAACATCGCGCGCATCCCGGCGCGGGAGAACCGGCAAAGCTGCACGGGCTCCATCGTCTCTGCGGACACCACATTCATGTCCGTGGCGGCCAAGCCGATAAAATGCCCGGGCCCTGCAAAACCAGTGATCTGACGGCGCCCGTCCGGCAGGGCCTTGAACAGTCGCACCGTGCCGGAATTCACATTATAGAAGAATTGCGCCGCATCGCCTTCCTCTAGAAACAGCCTTCCAGTCGGCAAGGTCATTCGGTGAGCGGCGCTGGAGAGAAACACTAACTCCTCATCGGACAATGCGTCGCACAAGCCCAAATGACGGGCGCCGCAATCCTCACAGGCGGAAGCAGAGGGACGGTCCGCCAGATTGATTGCGACCGGATGACGCAGAGAGGCGATTTTGCCAAATGAACTCATAAAGCCTGCTTACTCTCAAGGATCGCACTGATCCATATCAAAAGCAGCATAAGGCCCTTCACACCATGTTGTTCTTATCTGGATCAGCCGGTTTGAACTTGCCTTGTCACAGATAAAAACAAGGGATGCGCCCCTCCCCGCCCTTAACCGGCGGCAGGGTCGCATCCCTGGCGTCTCATTATCGGAAAAGGCGAAACTTTATCGACCTTTTCCGCTCAATTCATGCTTCCGTGCGGTGCGTCATGGAGACATTGCAGGCTTCAGGCCCAAAAATCATCAACAGGATCAACACCACAGCCACGATGCCGCCGACCAGTTCCAGCGAATAACCATAATCACCGCCATTCAGCGATGTGATATGGGTCTGAATCGGCGCGTTGAAGGACGCCACTAAATTCCCCAGCTGTTACACGAAGCACGGAAAGGTCGCGCGAATCTCAGACGGAGATAGCTCGTTCAGATGCACCGGCACGACGCCCCAAGCCCCTGTGCGCCGATCTGCATAAAGAAGGTCGCGATGGCGATGGTGGCGAAGGTTGTGCCATGCGACCAGGGCCACAGCGTGATCAGCACAATGGCGCAAGCGCCGATAATGGCATAACGGCGGCCAATCTTCTCGCTGAGATAGCCGAACAGTACCCCACCGATCACCGCGCCAGCGTTAAAGATCAATCCGGCATTGACCATCTGGCTATGGTTGAAATGAAGCTGATGACCCAGGAACAACTTAACATAGATGTCCTGCATGCCGTAGGAGAGGAAGTTGAATGCCGCCATCATCACCACGCCATAGAGCACCAGCTTGGCGTTTTCTTCAGCACGGTGCTGATGGAAACCTTGGTCGGACAGTGCCTCATGGCCTCAAAGGCCGGGCTTTCCTCAATCTTGGTGGCGATAAACAGCACCAGCAACGCGGGTAGCGCGCCGACGAAGAACATGCCACGCCAACCCAACGGTTGCATCCCGAAATCGAACAACAGCGTGGCCAGCAAAGCGTTGAATGGATACCCCGCCTGCAACAACCCGGACACCCAGCCGTCCGAAAATGAAGGCACCGATGGCACGAGTCGCCAGCGTTAAGGTGATCGAGAACGCCACCGAGGCAATATTGAACCCAAACGCCTGGGAGACGTTATCCAGGGTCAGAATCAAAATGAAGAAATCGAATGCACCCAGCGTCCAGCCCAGGAACGCGGCAGCTACAACGTCGCGCGCCCTTTTCAAATCAACTGCTGAAGTCTCCGAGATGCAGTTCCCTTCCAAAATGTCATCCGGCATCAACCGGCAAGATAAGTCCGGTGTCTGGTTACTAACCAGCACAACGCCGCCTTATGGGTCAGGAACCTTGTCCAAGCAATCTGGCAAGAGGAAGTATTTTATGAATTTTAGCCTGTGCCAGCCAACGACAATTGAAACCCTGGAACCACGCGCAAAGCACGGAAGGCATGAAAATCTGACTGCCAAATTTTTAAGGAATGGTCGGAGTGAGAGGATTCGAACCTCCGGCCCCTGCGTTCCGAACACAGTACTCTAACCAGGCTGAGCTACACTCCGATGCGGCGAGCCTATAGCTGAGCGACTGGGATTCCGCAAGGCCCTTTGGCAAAACCCTTCCACGCTAGGAACCGCCCCCTGAAAAATGTCACGAATAGCCATAATCCCGTTACCTTTGACGGCTAAAGACGCGATTTATCAGCAAGTCATAGCCAGGGGTGAAAGCGGCGTGTTAGGTTTTTGTCCATGTGTTTGATGTGCAACGCCTCACGGCGAAGCTTTTTGCGCCTTGGTTTTGGTGCCGCGGGTTTGGCGGCCCTTCCCCGCCTGTCCCGCGCGGCACGGCAAAAACCTTTGGTCATGCTTGACCCGGGGCATGGCGGCCATGACCCGGGCGCCATCGCGCCGGATGGGTATTATGAAAAAACCATCACGCTAACAACCGCGCTGGAACTGCGCCATGCCTTGCAAGCGACGGGGCATTACCGCATCGCCATGACTCGTACGACGGACCGTTTCATTCCCCTGGAAGGCCGCGTGAATATGGCGCTTAAACATAAAGCGGACCTGTTCCTCTCCATGCATTGCGACCATCTGCCTGAGCAGGATCTGCGCGGCGCGTCTATTTTTACGTTATCCGACAAAGCCTCGGATAAGCTGGCCGCCGCCGTGGCGCAGGATGAAAACAGCGCCGACGGCCCGAACGCCCCCATCTCAGGTGTTTCGCCCCAGGTTGCGAATATTCTGGCCAGCCTGACCACCCGCGCCACCAAAATCAGCTCCGCCACCTTCTCCCAGGATATCGCCACGGCTTTTTCCGGCGGGATTCCGCTGCTACCCGACCCGCAGCGCAGCGCCAATTTCGCGGTGTTGCGCGACCCTTCGACCCCCTCCGTGCTACTCGAAATGGGGTGCCTCAGCAATGAGGAGGACGAGCAGCGCCTGCGGAATACACATCAGCGTCACCAGCTTGTCGCACGGCTCAGTGATGCCATCGATAGCTATTTTAAGGATACCGCCAATGGCCGTATGGCTGGCTGAATTGCGAAGCTGTCATTTTCGCCGTCTCGCGGCCTTGGAAATGAGATGCTAAGAGCCCGGCATGTCTGATCAGAATGACGATTTTTCCGCCGGCGACCGGTTGGCGCGCCCCAGCCGCAATGCGCCAAAGCCGCAACGCAAGCAACCGCGTGAACCACGGGCGCCAAAGCCTCGGAAACGCCATAGCCTGATCGGGCGGATCGTGAGCTTCTTCATCAGCAGCCTCTACAGACTGGTTTTTCTTGTCATCGTCGCCGGTATTATCGCGGCGGGCGGGGCGTTTCTGTTTTTCTCTGCCGGGCTGCCGAGCATCAACAGCCTGAAAACGTACAAACCGCCCTTGGAGTCGCGCGTTTACGCCTCGAACTTCAACCTGCTGGCGGAAATGGGCACGCAGCACAGTATTTATGTGCCGTACGACCAGATCCCCAAAGTGGTGCAAAACGCCTTCATCTCGGCGGAAGATCGGCTATTCTGGGTGGAACCTGGCATCAACCCGCTGGCAATCGTTCGTGCCGGGTTGACCGACATCACGCTGATCGGCACCGGCCGGCGGCCCATCGGCGCTTCGACCATCACCCAGCAGGTGGTGAAGAACATGCTCCTGGACAACCACATCACCTTCGTGACCAAGATCAAGGAAGCGATCCTGGCAATGCGTGTGTCCCAGGCGATGAGCAAGAAGCAGGTTCTAACACTTTATCTGAACGAAGTGGATTTGGGGCAGAACTCCTTTGGTGTGGCGGCGGCGGCGCAGACTTATTTCGACAAACCGCTTTCCCAACTCGACATCGCCCAGGCCGCGACGCTGGCCGCCTTGCCCAAGGCCCCCACCAGCTACAATCCCTTCCTGCATCCGAACGCCTCTCTGCAACGGCGCAATTTTATCATCGGCCGTATGTTGGATGATGGCGTGATCACCAAGGCGCAGGCTGAAGCAGCCCAGGCCGAGCCGCTGCTACCCAAAGCCGGGAAAACCACAAAATCCGTGCCGGATGGCGGTTATTTCGCTGATGCCGTCCGGGCCCAACTGATTCAGAAATTTGGCCAGAAGGCCGTGAATACCGGCGGGCTGATTGTTCGCACCAGCCTCAACCCCACCTTGCAGGAAGCCGCCGCCAAGGCGATGCGCGACGGGTTGGAGCATTACGACCATATTTACGGTGGCTGGCATGGGCTGGTCACTCATGTCTCTGACACCGACCTTGCCACCAACTGGGAGAAATTGCTGGCCAAACAGCCAACTCCACCCGGAATGCGGAGCGGCTGGCGGCTTGGAATCGTGCTCTCCGCCGAGCACGACGCGGCGCGAATCGGCACTGAGAACATGACAACCGGTAAATTAGCGACCGGCACCCTGCCGCTGGACAATATGCGCTGGGCCCGGCCTCTGGACCATGGCCGCCCCGGCGCGCATCCCACCTCCACCGCGCAGGTGCTGAAACCCGGCGATGTGGTGATGGTATCGGGCGCGTTGAAATCCTTGTCACTGGAACAAATCCCGAAAGTTCAGGGCGCGCTGATTTCCATGGATCCAAGCACCGGGCGGGTTGTGGCAATGATCGGCGGCTGGAGCCATGATGTCAGCCCCTTCAACCGGGCCATCCAGACGCAGCGCCAACCGGGCTCCTCGGTCAAGCCGTTGGTGTACCTCACCGCCATGGAACAAGGCATCCAGCCGGACGCCGACGTGCTGGACGGGCCGTTTGTGCAGGTGATGCCGGATGGTTCCGTTTACCGCCCCGGCAATTATGAAAACACGTTCCAAGGGCCGGTGCCGATTTTCCACGCGCTGGAACAATCGCTCAACCTCGCCACCTTGCATCTGGCCCGCCAGATCGGCCTGCCAGCGATTGCCAAAACTTTCCATGATTTTGGCATTGTGGACAAAATGCCGCCTTACTACCCGTCCGCCATCGGCGCCATCGACACCACCTTGTGGAAGATGACCGCAGCTTATGCATCGCTGGACCAGTATGGCCGGCTGGTCACGCCAAGCCTGATTGACAGCGTGACCAACCCGGACGGCACGGTGTTGTATCAGGCCCCCGAAGAGCATTGCGCGAACTGCGTTAACGGCAACCCGGACCAGCCGCCGCAACTCACCCCTACAGGCCAGCAAGTAGCTGATGCTGATTCAGTGTATCAGATGCTAGTCATGATGCGCGGCGTGGCTCTGCGGGGCACCGGTATTCCAGCGGTGCGGGGAATTTCCCAGCCTGTGGCGGGCAAGACCGGTACCACCAATAATTTCAACGACGCGTGGTTCATCGGCTTCACGCCGGGTGTCGTGACCGGTTGCTGGGTTGGCTTCGACACCCCGTCCAGCCTCGGCAATAACGAGACAGGCGGGAATGTCTGTGGCCCCATCTGGAACGAATTTATGAAGGTGGCGCTCAAAGAGCAGCCAGACCTCGACTTTGCGACCCCACCCGGCATGACCTTACAGCAAGTACCTGAACCGGATGGGCGGATGGTCACGGAAGCCTTCAAGCCCGGCCAGAGCCCCGGCGCGCAAAACGCATTTGGCCTGCTGGGCGGCGGCATGGATAGCCTTGGCGGGTCCAGCAGCAACAACAATGGCAACGCACCCGCCTCTCCCGGGACTGGGACGCCTGCCACCTCCACGCCTTCGGTTATCGATAAATCGCTCGGCGGGCTTTACTAACCCGCTTGCGCCAAAAAGCGCCCGCCTCTGGCGGGCGTTTGCCGTTTCAGGAGCCGCTAAACCAATTATAGCCCTGGTCCGCCCAGTAGCCGCCCGGGTAGATGTTGGTGACCGCAAGCTGTACAATGGATTTCGGGTTCTTGAAGCCAAGCTTGGTGGGAATACGCAGCCGCACGGGCGCACCAAATGGTGGCGTCAACGGCTGGCCTAGGAAATCCAGGGCCAAAATGGTTTGCGGATGCAAGGCGGACGGCATGTCGATGGAGCTGTAATACCCATCCGCGCATTTGAAGCTGACATATTTGCAACGTGTATCCGCCCCCACACGGCGCAAAAAATCCCGTAAGGGCACCCCTGACCATTGGCCGATCACGCGCCACCCCTCCACGCAAACAAACCGAGTGATCTGCGATTCCTGTGGCAATACCCTGAGCTGGGTCAGCTTCCATGGCGTTTTATCCTGGATCTGGCCGCCAAGCTCCAGCCTGTATGTGGCTTCATCCACCACCGGCGCCTGATCGATGCTGTAAAAGGCATTGAAGCGTGGCGGGCGGGTGATCTGGTCCGGCTTAAAGGTTGGTGCCAGCGTATGCGGGTCGAACAAAGCCGCCTGCACCCGGTCATTCCAGGCGGACATGGCATGTAGAAACTTGTCCGCAAGGTCCGGGTGTTCCGGGTCCTCATAATTGCAGCCGCCTAAGGGCACGGACACACCGAGCGCCATGGCACGCAGCAGCATGGAGCGGCGCTTGATCATGGCAGACGTCCTCCCGTGATCATTGGCGGCAAGACCTTCGGCACCAGCGCCACCAATAGCAGATGAATGAGAATAAACAGGCAAATTCCGGTCATCGCGAAGAAATGTACAAAGCGGGACACAACATAGCCGCCGAATAGATCGCTCAAGAACCAGAGCTGCACCGGCTTCCAGATGGCGAGCCCGGATAGCACCGCCACAAGCGCCGCAAACAGCACGCCCACATAAAGCAGCTTCTGTACCGCGTTATAAACACCCCTCTCATGCTTCAGGTCGAAGCTGAGTGCGGCGCGCAAATCCCGCAACAACGCGCGTGGGCGAATAGGGAACAGTTTTTTGTAATGGCCGCTAGCCAAGCTCCAAACAACATAGATCAACCCGTTGAGCACCAGCAGCCACATGGCCGCCAGATGCCAAGCAATCGCCGCGCCCAACCATTGGCCGATGGTGAAGGGGAAGGTAAAATCGAACAAAGGCGAGGCATTATAAATCTGCCAGCCGCTACCGATCATGATCACCATGGCGATAACATTAAGCCAATGGGTCAGCCGTAAAGGCCATGGGTGGATGACGCGCCCGCTCATAAGCCGCACTCCCCTCTCCAGTTGGAAACATATTAGATATACGCACAGCATGGCGCTCTGGATGCGCGGGCTGCAAGGCATGAATTCAATGCCCAAACGGCATTGGAGCCGCGACAGTGGCAGGCTGCATATCTCCGTTGTCCGGGACTGCCCGGCTTTTTCAACAAAGGAGATCATCACATGCCCCGTTTTCTTACCGTTGCCGCCTGCGTTCTGTCCCTGGCCAGCGCTGGCACGGCTTTCGCGCAATCCTCAAACAGCATGACCCGTGACACCATGGGCAATGGCACCACCACCAGCCATACCAGCAACGCCATGGTGAATGGCATGGCCGCAAATCAGGACAGCATGGGCCATCAGAGTTCTTCGATGAGCCATGACACGATGGGCAATAATGCCAACATGAGCCAAAACGCCATGGGCCATGCCAACAATACGCAATAATTGCCAGAAGGGCGCCGTGCTGCCTAAGCTCATTTCACTCGGCGCCCCTGTTACCTGGTGGAGGATGATATCGGCCAGCTGACGGAGAAACTCACGGAGCTACGCCGCAGCCGACGCCTGAATGCCGGCTGGGACGCGGCGTATCTTCAAATGATCCATACGCTGGAGCACGACGGGTTCCATGCGGGGATCATGCGCCCTGGCGAGGTCTTCCCGGATTTCATGTTGCCCAATGCGGCGGGGCAGCTGGTTTCGCTGGAGGAGCGGTGCGGCCAAGGTCCGGTTGTTCTGGGTTTCTTCCGCGGCACATGGTGCCCGTTCTGCAAGCTGATGCTGGAAGCGCTGGCCGAGGCAATGCCACGTATCCAGGCCAAGGGCGCATCGTTACTTGCCCTGACCCCGGAAACCGGGGCTCTGCCCGCCGCTTTGCAGGCGCGACACGACAACCGTTTTGAGGTATTGTGCGATGTGGATTTCGGCGTCGGGCTGCAGGCCGGGGTGGTTTATAAAATCCCGCCGCTTTATAGAGCCAATCTGAACACCGCGAAGCTGGATCTCTCCATCCGCCACGGCAACGCCGCTTGGTGTCTGCCTGTGCCCGCCATCTTTCTCATCCGGCCGGATGGTTTCATAGCTCGGAGTTTCGTGGATGTGGATTTCACTAAATGGCCAGAACCTAGTGAAATTATCAGCACGCTGGAAGGATTGTGCTGATGGAGCTGGCGCAGGTCCGTTATTTCCTGGCCCTTTGCCGCACGCTGAATTTCTCGCGGGCGGCGGAGGCGTGCAATGTGACCCAGCCCGCCTTCTCCCGCGCCATCCAACGGCTTGAGGAAGAGCTGGGCGGCGCCTTGATCTTTCGTGAACGTACCCTCACCCGGCTGACCGCCCTGGGGCTGGAGATGCGCCCGCATTTCGAAACCATGGTGGAAGCTGCGGAGGCCGCGCACGCCCTGGCGGCTGCACGGCGAAAAACAGCGCCGCGTTCTTTAAGAATCGGGCTTGGCCCGGGGATTCCCGCCACGCCCATCACCAGCGCCGTGGCGGAGATTTTACGCGTGCTGCCCGGCACGGAGATTCACTTCACGGAGGCGCCCTCGGGTACACTGGTGGATACCATGCTGGCTGACGGGCTGGATTGCGCGCTTCTGCCAGATGATGCACCATTGCCCGAGCGTCTGAACCGCTGGCCCCTCTTCAGGGACAACGCCGCGCTGATCTGTCCGGAAACGCACCCGCTTGCACGGCACAACCAGTGCAGACTCGTAGACCTGGAGGGGGAAACCTTGCTGCTGGGCCATGAATGCGGGAATTTCGGTGACAGGCTAACGCAAATGGCGGAAGCGCCACTGCAAACCCAGCGGATGCGCGCGAGCGCGAGCCAGATGCAGGAGCTGGTGCGCGCCGGGCTCGGGCTGGCACTGCTTTCCAACCGCATCGTTATTGCGCCACCTCTGGCCACGCGGGATTTTGTGGATCCGGTACTGGACCGGCAAGTGCTGCTCACCGCCGTGGCGGGCCGCCCCGTTAATCAGGCCGCGGCTGGGTTTATGCGGCTTTGCCGTGCACAGGCTTTTGATTAAGGTACGCGTTTTAGGCCGGTGCCGATAAACGTTGGGATCGCCAGCAGCACACGGCCATGATCTTGCACCGTTAAAACCGGACCGGGCTTGAAGCTGGCGAAATCCGGCGCGAAGCGGTTCCAGGTCTGGGTAGTGCTGCCGGGCATAGCAATCACCAGGACCGTCTTGCCGATAAGGCTTGCGGGCGGCGTGGTGAAGGCAAATTGATGCGGTTTGGCTCCAAACACGGTAACGGGCGTGGCAATCCCCTTACGCCGCAGCGCATAGCCGATTTTGCCTGCGTCGAACCATTTTTGCGCGGCGACCGCGTCCACCCCCGCCGGGAAGGTCTTGGTGATGCTCGTCCAGTCCACGGCCTGCAGCATAGGAGATTTGCCGGGCTTGAAGGCATTGGCGAGAACAGGCGGCAACCCAAACTGCACCAGCGCCACAATGAGCAGCGCGGCAAACGCGAGCAAACCACCAGACAGTCCCGCCACCCAGCCAATGAGCTTGCCGGACCGGCGCGTTGCCCATTCACCCAACAGAGGGAAGAGCATCAGATAACCCGGTGCTGCCCAATGAAACAGAATATGCGTCTGCGACCACAGCCCCACGATGGAGAACAGCATGACGGGAATAATCGATGCACAGGCCAGCAGCCAGGAGACGCGTTGGGCTGGCCCCGCGGCAAAGCCGCGAATCATCACCCATATCATGGGCGCCCATAGCCAGGGCAACACATAGAGCGCCTCTCCACCCCAGACGGAAAACGGCATCAAGGGCCGCAGCCGCAAGCCGGTGGCGCGCCCGCCCTGATAGTCGAAGCTCGCCCAATGATGATGGGCATTCCAGATGATAACCGGCAAAAACAAAATCAACGCCAGCAACACCCCCAGCCAGGGCCAGGGTTTTGCCAGCTGTTTACGCCCCGCCGGGTCCAGCAGCACGCCCAGTGCCGCCCCCACCAACACCAGGGCGCCGTTATATTTGGACAGCATGGCCAAACCCGCGAACAGCCCCGCCGCCAGCCACCAGCGCGGTGCGGGTTGTTCTTCAGGCAGCCCCAGGGCGCGGATCAACGCATAAAGAAATGCTAGCAATGCTGCGTTCAACGGCCCATCCGGCAGCACCCAACTGCCGAATGCCAGCGAGAAAACCGGCGCGATGGAATAGGCAGCCACCGCCCAGAACCCCGCCTTGGCTCCAAACAGCCGCCTGGTGATGAGATAAAGCAACCAGGACGATACGCCCGAAAGCAGCACAAACGGCAGCCGTACCACAATAGGCACCGCCGAGCCGAACACATGCCGCGCCCCCAGCTCCAGCCACCAGGAGGCAAGCGGATGGTCAAAATACGAGGCAGCGAAATGCGAACTGGCCGCCACCATATAGCTTTCATCCATGCCAAGGCCCGAGCCCCAGGCCAGGATGAGGCGGAAACCAAGGGCGATCAGTACAACCAGGAGCGTGGCGTTCATGTGCGCCTGCATTGCAGCCCCTCCCATGCTTGGCAAGCCGGGCTTTTGTAATTGCCCCTACCAATTAGCACGCGGCGAGCGTATATCGCGGCAATGACCACTGAATCTGACCAACTGAATGAGCAGATCGGCCGCTCGGTCGCCCTGCTGAGGAGGCATCTTTGACTGGGATGCCGCTGTTCTCAAGCTCGCTGAGCTGAACCACCGGGCCGAAGACCCGAATCTCTGGAACGACGCCGAGGCCGCGCAGGCCGTCATGCGCGAACGGAACCGGCTGGCTTCTATGGTTGACGGCGTTAACATGATCGAAACCGAAACAAAGGAGACGCTGGAGCTGATCGAGCTGGCCGAGGCCGAGGGCGACGAAACCATGGTGAAGGATGGCATTGCTACGCTGGAACGTCTGGCCACCTCCGCCAAGGAGAAAGAGATCGAATCCCTCCTCTCCGGTGAGGCCGACAGCCGTGACGCATTCGTGGAAATTAATGCCGGCGCCGGCGGGACCGAAGCTCAGGACTGGGCGCAAATGTTGGCGCGCATGTATCTGCGCTGGGCCGAACGCAAGCGATTCAAGACCGAGATCATGGAAGAATCAGAAGGCGAGCAGGCCGGGATCAAATCCATGACCATCCAGATCAGCGGCATCAATGCCTATGGCTGGCTGAAAACGGAGGCAGGCGTGCACCGGCTGGTGCGCATTTCGCCTTTCGATGCCAATGCCCGGCGCCAGACCAGCTTTGCGTCCGTCTGGGTTTACCCGGTCGTGGATGACACGATCGAAATTGAGATCAACCCGGCTGATTTGAAGGTGGATACGTTCCGAGCCTCCGGTGCGGGCGGCCAGCACGTGAACAAGACCGAATCCGCCATCCGCATTACCCACGTGCCCTCCGGCATTATTGTGGCCTGCCAGACCGACCGCTCCCAGCACCGTAACCGCGCCACCGCGATGAACATGCTGAAAGCGCGTCTGTACGAACAGGAATTGCAGAAGCGCGAAACAGCAGCGGCGGCAACGGAAGCCTCCAAAACTGAGATCGGCTGGGGGCATCAGATCCGCTCTTACGTACTCGCCCCTTATCAGCTCGTGAAAGATCTGCGCAGCAACCATGAAAGCGGAAACCCCGCAGCAGTGCTGGATGGCGCGCTGGACCCGTTCCTGGCATCCTCGCTCGCCGCGCGGGTAGGAGCGACCCGCTCCGAAGCTTCGGCAATGGCGGAGTAAGAAAAAAGGGGCCTCGCGGCCCCTTCAGACTGCTGACAACCCCCGTCATTTTTGGCGGGGTTTTGTTTTATTTATTGTTTGGCTTGTAATTGTTCTGTTTGTGAGGGGGTTTCCCTTTCAGGCCGGGCTTGGCGTTGGTGCTTTGGTGAGTGCCATGGCGATTTTTTTGATATTTTGTGCGGTGGCGGCGAGCAGGCATTGGCAGGTGACGCCGGTTAAGCCTCGGAAGCGTGCGTAGCGGTGTCCGAGGAGTTGCTTGGCATCGGCGAAGGACCGCTCGACCGTCTCTTTTCGTCGTTTATAGATGGCCTTGCCCCATGAGGTGAGGCGG